>CACWIS010000045.1 GCA_902761055.1 Oscillospiraceae bacterium | reverse complement strand
TGCTTGGCAGATAAACGATCATAAAAGCGCCGCAGGCATCCGCCTGCGGCGCTTTTTTATTTCAGCAGATCCGTCAGAGAGGCGATCTCGCGGCAGCTTTCGGGAAGCGGCGCGCCGCGCGGCGGCGACTGCGGGCTGTGGATATAGCGGCTCACCATCCCGACGGCCTCCGCGCCGCGGATATCCGCTTCCGGGTCGTTGCCGACCATCAGCGAGCTCTCCGGCGACGCGCCCGCGCGCGCGAGCGCCGCGCGGAAAAAGGCGGGGGCCGGCTTCCTCGCGCCGAAATCGGAGGAGAGGAAGATCCCGTCGAAGGCCTCCGCGATCCCGAGCCGCCGCAGCTCCGGCATCGTGAAGCAGCTCTGCGCGTTGGACAGCAGGAAGATCCGCGTCCCGCGCCGCCTCAGCTCCGCGAGCGTCTGCCGCGCGCCCTTCATCAGCCGCGGCGCGCGGCGGAGGGAGAGCGTGCGGAACAGCAGCGCCGTGTCGGCCGTGCGCTCGTCGGATACGCGGACGCCCTTTGCCTCGAACAGACGGCGGAAGACGCCTCGCAGCTCGATTTCGACGCCTTCCGGGCCGAGCTCCGGATGCGCCGCGGCGAGAGCGGCCGTCTCTTCCGCGCAGAGGGCGAGATAGCGCGCCTGCAGCTCAGGGGCGGTATAGGACGCGCCGCACAGCGAACAGAATTCCGCGGCGCCGCGCCAGAGAGAGCTTTTTCGCTCATCCGTCCAGACGTCGACGAGCGTGCCGTACAGGTCAAAGAAACAGCTTTCGTACCGCATGGTCTTGCGCCTCCTCGTCGGGATGGCAAAAGTGTATCACGCGCGGGAAAGGGAAGCAAGATAAAAAAACACCGCCCTTGCGGGCGGTGTTTGGGTGTCGAATATGACGCGGCTGCGCTTACTTCCAGCCGAAGGTGGCCAGACCGTAGATGTACAGGCCGAGGACGCAGAGCGGGACGAAGTACTTGAAGATCGGCTTCATCCAGTTCCTGACCTTCAGGCCCTTGCCGGCGTTGGCTTCCTCGAGGAAGTTGTCCCAGCCCCAGCCGAACTTCCAGCAGCAGAACACCGAGAAGACAAAGGCGCCCAGCGGCAGGAGGTTGGTGCTGACGATGAAGTCCCAGAAGTCCAGCCAGGCCGAGCCTTCGGCGAAGGGCTGGAAGTGGAAGACGCTGTAGCCGAGCGCCGTCGTGATGGCGAGGAGGAAGATGCCGACGCCGCAGGCGACGCAGCCCTTCGGACGGCTCCAGCCGGTCATCTCACGCACACAGGCGAGGATGTTCTCAAACACGGCCAGCTCCGTCGAGAAGGCGGCGAAGACCATAAACAGGAAGAACAGAGAGCCCCAGATGCGGCCGCCGGCCATGTTGTTGAAGACGGTGGCCATCGTGTCGAAGAGCAGGGAGGGGCCGGCATTGACCTCGATGCCGTAGGTATAGCAGGCCGGGAAAATGATGAAGCCGGCCATGATGGCGACGAAGGTGTCGAGCGCGATGACGTTCACGCTCTCGCCCATGAGACTGCGCTCGCGGCCGATGTAGCTGCCGAAGATCGCCATCGAGCCGATGCCGATGCTCAGCGAGAAGAAGGCCTGGTTCATGGCGCCGACGATGACGGAGCCGTTGATCTTCGAGAAATCGGGGACCAGGTAGAAACGGAGGCCCTTCGAGGCGCCGGAGAGCGTGGCGCTGTGAACGGCGAGGACGAGCATCAGCACAAACAGCGCGGCCATCAGGTACTTCGTCACGCGCTCGAGGCCGCCCTGCAGGTCAAAGCTCAGCACGACGAAGCCGAGCACGACGGCGACCAGCAGATAACCGACGTTGACGCCGGGGTTCGTGATCATGCTCACAAAGCCGAGGTCGGCGGTCTTGCCGAGCAGGAACATCACAAAGTAATACATCATCCAGCCGGTGACGACCGTGTAAAAGGCCATCAGGGCCAGGTTGCCGAAGAGGGCGAGGTAGCCGTGGATATGCCACTTCTGACCCGGCTTCTCCAGCTTCTGGTACATGCGGACGGGGCTGGCCTGAGACGCTCTGCCCATGGCGAACTCCATGACCATCGCGGGAAGGCCGAGGAGGATCAGGCACAGGATGTAGACGAGCACGAAGCCGCCGCCGCCAAACTGACCCGTCATCCACGGGAATTTCCAAACGTTGCCGCAGCCGATCGCACAGCCTGCGCTCAGCAGGATAAAGCCCATCCGGCTTCCTAATTTTTCTCGATTTCCATCCATGCAGATTGCTCCTTTCGAACTTGATCCGACGCCTCGTCGGAATAAAGGTATTATATACATACTTTGTTCATAATTTCAACAGTTTTTTTGTGACGGTTTAAATGGCTAAACAAAAAGCGGCGAGCGCCGCGAATGCTGCCGGAAGTATGAGCGTGCGACACGGCCACATGGATCCGCTCCGCGTTTTGGCGTCCGGGGTTCGAGAGAAAATGGGATCGGCTCCGGCGGATGACTCGCTGCATCTGCGCCTCGCGGGGGATCGGCGCAGATCAGGGGATCGACCAGTCTGCGGACTGGTCGATGCACACGCCCCCGGCGTGTGCGATACTGATTCGAGTCCTCCGCCGAGCGACAAAAAAACGAGGCCACCGAATGGTGACCTCGTTTTTTTGGTGCTCCAGCGGGGACTCGAACCCCGTGACCGCGGCATGCGCCGCGATCACATTGATCCGCTGCGCTCAAAAAACGCTTCGCGTTTTGGTGTCCGGGGTTCGAGTTTTTTCGACGAAGAATAAAAGAAACAGCCGCCCCGGAGGGGG
>CACWIS010000044.1 GCA_902761055.1 Oscillospiraceae bacterium | reverse complement strand
GCGCATGACCGAGCGGGAACGCAGGGAGCTGATTGAGCAGCTTGAGGGCAAAATGCGCAAGGCAGCCAAAATGCTGGAATACGAGATCGCGGCGCAGCTTCGCGACGAGATCATTCGCCTCCGCGGCGAAAAGTGAGGCATGGAAAGTATGAAACTGATGATATTGGACGGCAACAGCATCGTCAACCGCGCCTTTTACGGCGTACGGCAGCTGAACGCCCCCGACGGCACGCCCACAAACGGCGTCTACGGCTTTCTCGCGATCCTGCAGCGTCTGCTGGACGAGCAGAAGCCCGACGCGCTCTGCGTCGCCTTCGACCGCAGAGAGCCGACCTTCCGCCACAAGGCCTATGACGGCTACAAGGCCACGCGCAAGGGCATGCCGGAGGAGCTTGCGGTGCAGATGCCGATCCTCAAGGAAGTGCTCGACGACATGGGCGTGCGGCGCTACGAGCTCGCGGGCTACGAGGCGGACGACATTCTCGGCACCGCCGCATCCATCTGCGAGAAGGACGGCTGGGACTGCGTCATCGTCACCGGCGACAAGGACAGCCTGCAGCTTGTGAGCGAGCGCACGGCAGTCTGCAACGTCAAGACCCGCATGGGCCAGAACGAGACGATCCTCTATACGCCCGAGAGCTTTGAAGCAGAGTACGGCTTCGCCCCGTCGGGCATGGTCGATCTCAAGGCCTTGATGGGCGATTCTTCCGACAACATTCCGGGCGTGCCCGGCGTGGGCGAAAAGACCGCGCTCGAGCTCGTGCGCAGCTACGGCACGCTCGACGCGATCTATGAAAACTTAGATGCGCTGGACGTCAAGGACGGCGTACGAAAAAAACTCGCCGCGGGGGAGGAGAGCGCGAAGCTCTCCTACTGGCTCGCGACGATCTTCCGCGAGGTGCCGCTGGACTTCAGGCCGGAGGACAATCTCTGGGATCACAACTATACGCCGGAGCTCTACACGCTGATGAAGCGTCTCGGCTTCCAGCGTTTTATCGAGAAATGGGGCCTTACACTGCCCGAAGAGACGGCGGAGACGCGGAAAGCCGAAGCCCTGCCGCGTATCGTCGTACAGAGCGCGGAGGAGTGTGACGCTATCCGCACTCTGCTCGACGGGACAAAAACGCTCGCCGTGCTGCCGCTCGACGGTCTGGAGCGCATCGAGGTCTGCGACGGCGAGAGGGTGTACGAGCTGAGCTGGGCGCTCTGCGGCGAGGACTACAACGCCCTGCTGCGAGAGCTTTTCCGGCCCGAAGTGCCGAAGTTTTCCCATCAGCTCAAGGAGCTCATGAACCTCCTGCTCGCCGAGGGGCTTTCGGTCGAAGGATTCACCTTCGACACGGCGCTCGCGGCCTATCTACTGGACGCGACCGGCGGGGACTACGCCCTGCCGCGCATCAGCGTGCGATACCTCGGCGAGGAGAAAAGCGGCGCGGAGGCCGTGTGGGCGCTTGCATCGGTACTGAAGGAAAAGCTCGAAACGGAGGGCATGCTGTGGCTCTATGATTCGGCGGAGCTGCCGCTCTGCGAGGTGCTGGCCGACATGGAGCGCGAGGGCTTCCTCGTCGACCGCAAGGCGCTCTATGACTTTGGCGAGAGCCTGAACGCGGACATCGAGCGCCTGCGCGACGAGATCTGGCGGCACGCGGGGCACGAATTCAACATCCAGTCGCCCAAGCAGTTGGGTGAGGTGCTGTTCGAGGAGCTCATGCTCCCATCCGGCAAAAAGACCAAGACCGGGTGGAGCACGAACGCGGACGTGCTGGAAAAGCTTCGCGGCAAGCACGCGATCGTGGACGAGGTGCTCGAGTACCGCATGCTCACGAAGCTTAAATCCACATACGCTGAGGGACTCTTGAAAGTCATCGGCGAGGACGGGCGCATCCACACGAGCTTCCAGATGACCGTGACCGACACAGGCCGCCTCTCCTCGCGCGACCCCAATCTGCAGAACATCCCGATCCGCAAAAAGCTCGGCGCACAGATCCGCGGCATGTTCGTCGCCGCGCCCGGCAAAGTGCTCGTTGACGCGGACTACAGCCAGATCGAGCTGCGCCTGCTCGCGCATATCTCCGACGATGAGACCATGCGCGCGGCCTTTGTGAGCGGGGAGGACATCCACGCCGTCACAGCCTCGCAGGTCTTCGACACGCCGCTCAGCGAGGTCACGCCCGCCCAGCGCAGCCGCGCCAAGGCCGTGAACTTCGGCATCGTCTATGGTATCTCGGCCTTCTCGCTCGCGCAGGACATCGGCGTGTACCAGAACGAGGCGAAGGCCTACATGGACGCCTACCTCGCGAAATACCACGGCGTGCGCTCATATATGGAGCGCATCAAGGAGGAAGCCCGACGCGACGGCTATGTGACGACGCTCTACGGCCGCCGCCGCGCTCTGCCCGAGCTCAAGAGCTCGAACTTCAACATCCGCGCCTTCGGCGAGCGCGTCGCACTCAACATGCCGATCCAGGGTACGGCGGCCGACATCATCAAGCTCGCCATGGTGCGCGTCTGGCGGCGGCTGCGCGACGAAAAGCTCGCGGCGAAGCTGCTGCTGCAGGTGCACGACGAGCTGATCGTCGAGTGCCCGGAGGACGAGGCCGAGCGCGTGAGCGCTCTTCTCCAGGAGGAGATGGAGCACGCCGCGCAGCTCTCCGTCCCGCTGACGGCGGAGGTGCACACGGGCCGCAGCTGGGCGGAGGCGCACTGAGATGGCGCTCGTGATCCGCGACGCGGCAAGGGCCGACCTTCCGCGCTTGGAAGCGCTCGAAGCCCTGTGCTTCACAACACCCTGGACGGCGGAGACGCTGTCCTCGCAGCTCCCCGACGCAATGCACGTCTTCCTCGTCGCCGAGGAGGACGGGCAGATTAAGGGTTATGTAAACCTGATGCATGTGCTCGACGAGGGCTATATCGGCAACGTCGCCGTCGATCCGGCCGCGCGCAGGCGCGGCGTCGGGCGCGCGCTGATCGCGGCGCTTTTGGAGCGGGCAACGGCGCTCGACCTCTCTTTCGTCACGCTTGAGGTGCGCGAGGGAAACGCCCCCGCCATCGGGCTCTACGAGGGCTTCGGCTTCGAGCGGGTCGGGCTTCGCAAAAACTACTACGACAGCCCGCGCGAGAACGCGGTGCTGATGACACGCTATTTGAAATGAGGCGTTTGAATTGAAGATCCTTGCTTTTGAATCCACCTGCGACGAGACCGCGGTCGCCGTCGTGGAAGACGGTCGGCACATCCTGACCGACCAGATTTTTTCCCAGGCGGATCTGCACGCCGTCTACGGCGGCGTCGTGCCGGAGATCGCCTCCCGCTGCCATGTCGAGTCCATCTCCATCCTCGCCGAGAAGGCGATCAGCGCGGCGGGGATCACGCGGCAGGACATTGACGCCGTCGCCGTGTCCTACGCCCCGGGCCTCATCGGCGCGGTGCTCGTCGGCGTGAACTTCGCCAAGGCCGTCGCGCTTGCGCTCGATGTGCCGCTCATCCCGGTGCACCATATCCGCGGTCATATCGCGGCCAACTATCTGGCCTATCCCGAGCTGGAGCCGCCGTTCCTCTGCCTTGCCATCTCCGGCGGCAACACG
>CACWIS010000043.1 GCA_902761055.1 Oscillospiraceae bacterium | reverse complement strand
GGCCGCGGGCGCGGGGCTCGGCTCCGGGGTCGGGACCGGCGTGGGAGCGGGCGTCGGCACGGGCGTGGGAGCGGGCGTCGGCACGGGCGTGGGAGCGGGCGTCGGCGCCGGCGTCGGGGTCGGGACCGGCTCGTTCTCCGCAAGATACTCGGCATAGTCCATCGCGATGCGCGCGATCTCGCCGATCGTGGGCATGACCGTGATCGAGCAGTGCGTCAGCACGGTCAGCAGGAAGGGCCGCTCCGTGTAGATGATGCCGCTGTCGCAGGTGTACTGTTCGATCGCGCCGTATTTGTGCGCCACCTCGTAGTCGCCGCTGTAGAGGTTGAAGAAGGTCGTGGGCCGCGCCTGCTTCATGTAATCGAGGAGCAGCGCGTATTTGTCCGCGTTGTCGTAGAGCGTGCGCAGCGCGCCGATCACATAGCGCGGCGAGAGCGCGCCCTGGTAATACTCCTTGGGCAGCTCCTCCTCGGGGATGCCGCCGTAGACGGAGAAGGCGCGGAACGCGTTTGCGGGGTTCGGAGAGATGTGATATTTCAGCACGCCCGCGACGACGTTGCTCGAATCGACGATCAGGTCGCGCAGGTCCCGCTCGAGACTGTAGCTGCCGATCCGCTCGTCGAGCGAGAGCTCCCCCGCCGCGACCTTGTCGAGATAGAACATCGCGAGAGGGAATTTGTAGGTGCTGCCGGCGTAGAGGAACAGATCGGGGTTGAGGTACCACTCCTCCCCGCTCTCGAGATCGACCCAGCCGATGGCGATGTGCGCGTCGTCGAAATGCTTGGAGGCGAGATAGCGTTCCATCACCTCGCCCAGGCTCTCGCACGAGAAATCGCCCTCATAGCTGAACTCCTCCGGCGGCCGGACGCCGTGCGTCGCCTCCGCGCGGCCGGAGGGCAGCAGCGCCAGACACAGCAGCAGCCCCAGCAGGGCGGCCGCGGCGCGGCGTATGCGGTTTTTCTTCGTATTTCTCATGTCGTTTCCAGGAAAGGCGGTCCTCCCTCGGACAAGGCGAGGGAAGACCGTTCTTTCTCCGTATTAAAAATCTGCGTTGCCGGTGGTGCGGGGGTGCAGCTCGACGTCGCGGATGTTCGACACGCCCGTGAGGTACATGACCATGCGCTCGAAGCCCAGACCGTAGCCCGCGTGGCGGACGCTGCCGTAGCGCCGCAGGTCGAGATACCACCAGTAGTCCTCTTCCTTCAGTCCCAGCTCGCGCATGCGCGCGGTCAGCACGTCGAGACGCTCCTCTCTCTGGCTGCCGCCGATGATCTCGCCCACGCCGGGCACCAGGCAGTCGGCCGCGGCGACGGTCCTGCCGTCGTCGTTGAGGCGCATGTAGAAGGCCTTGATGTCCTTGGGGTAGTCGGTGACGAAGATCGGCTTTTTGAAGATCTCCTCGGTGAGGTAACGCTCGTGCTCGGTCTGCAGGTCGATGCCCCATTTGACCGGGTACTCGAAGGCTTTGCCGCTCTTTTCGAGCAGCTCCACGGCCTCGGTGTAGCTGACGCGGCCGAAGTCGTGCGAGACGACGTTGTGCAGCCGCTCGAGCAGACCCTTGTCCACGAAGGCGTTGAAGAACTCCATCTCCTGCGGGCAGCGCTCGAGCACGGTGTTGATGATATACTTCACCATCGCCTCGGCGGTGTCCATATAGTCCTCCAGCTCGGCGAAGGCCATCTCCGGCTCGATCATCCAGAACTCGGCCGCGTGGCGCTGGGTGTAGGAGACCTCGGCGCGGAAGGTGGGGCCGAAGGTGTAGACGTCGCCGAAGGCGAGCGCGAAGTTCTCGGCGTTGAGCTGGCCGGAGACCGTGAGGTTCGTCGGCTTGCCGAAGAAGTCCTTGCTGTCGTCCACGGTGCCGTCCTCGCGGCGGGGCAGATTGTTGAGATCCAGCGTCGTGACGCGGAACATCTCGCCCGCGCCCTCGGCGTCCGAACCGGTGATGATCGGCGTGTGGACGTAGACGAAGCCACGGCTCTGGAAGAACTCGTGCACGGCCTGGGCCGCGACGCTGCGCACGCGGAAAACGGCGGAAAAGAGGTTCGTCCGGGGACGCAGATGCTGGATCGTGCGCAGGAATTCCACGCTGTGACGCTTTTTCTGCAGCGGGTAGTCCGGCGTGGAGGCGCCCTCCACGGCGATCTCCGCGGCCTTGAGCTCGAAGGGCTGCTTGGCCTCGGGCGTGAGCACGAGCGTACCGCGCACGATCAGGGCAGCGCCAACGTTCTGGCGGGCGATCTCATCGTAATTGTTGAGCTTTCCCCTCTCGAAGACGACCTGCAGCGATTTGAAGCAGCTGCCGTCGTTGAGCTCGGCAAAGCCGAAGTTCTTCATGTCGCGTACGGTGCGGACCCAGCCGCATACCGTGATCTCCCGGCCGTCAAAGGCCGCCGCGTCGGCGTAAATGCCCGCGATTTTCTGACGTTTCATTGGCACTTGTCCTTTCTTTGTGCCCCGGCGGGGCACTCATATTTTTTTCACGGGGCGAGAAGTGCCCCGTGAAATGGTATTATATACAGCTTTCGGCGAGATTGCAATAAAAATCGGCTTTTCCTCAAAAGATCAGCCGCACCGGAGCGGGATAGTTGCGCAGCTCCAGCTCCCGGTGGAGCCCGCCGTCCTCGCCGTCGCGCGTCCAGGCCACGGGCTTGTCGAAGAGAAAGCGCGCCTTCTTCGTGTGGAGGATCAGAAGATCCTCGCAGTCGAAGCTCTGGGAGAGGACGCTCGCCACGATCGCGCCGAAGCCGTCGATCGCGATCGGCTCGCGCACGAGCACCAGCTCGCTCTGCCCGTCGCCGAGGCTGACCATCTCCTCCCTGAGCCGCACGATGCCGGCCACGGAGGTGGAGTTGGACATGCTGCCGTAGAGGAAGCGGCCCTCGACCGCGCCGCCGTCGTACTCCACGCGGGCGCGGTACGCTTCGATCTTCGGGAGCTGGGCCATGCCCTGCAGCACGTAGGCCAGATGGCCGAGCGCCTTTTTCTGGTTCTGCGGCGTGGCGTAGCTGACCTCGGTGAAGGCGCCGAAGGCCGCGATATAGGCGAAATAGCCCTCGTCCCCGAAGCCGCCGACGTCGAAGGGATGGGGCGTGCCCTCCAGGACGCGCCGCGCCGCGCCGAGCGCGTCGTTCTTCGGCAGGTCCAGCGTCGTGGCCACGTCGTTGGCCGTGCCCATCGGGAAATACCCCACGCAGGGCGGCGCGGGAAGCTGCATCAGCCCGGCCAGCACCTCGCTGAGCGTGCCGTCGCCGCCGACGCACACGACCGTGTCGTACTCCGCGCCGTAGGCGGCGGCGAAGGCCGTCGCGTCGCCGCGGCGGGAGGTGAAGAACAGCGTCGTGCGGCAGCCGCCGTTGTCCAGCAGCTGCAGCGCGTCGGCCAGATTGGTCCTGTAGGCGCCGCGGCCCGCGGCGGGGTTGACGATCATCATCAGCTTTTTGTTCATGGGAGCCTCTTTCCGTCGGCGTAAAGAATACTTGAATATTATACCTCGCCGGACAGAAAAAGGCAAGATGCAGCCCGTCCCGCCGCGTTTACGTCACCAGCGCGCCGAGCGTGAGGATGCCGCGGCAGCGCTCCCAGATTCCGTCGAAGTCCGCGAGCGGCAGCGGGTTGAGGCCGCGGCCCGCCTCGATCGTGAAGCCGGGGCGGCGGAAATCCTGGATGAACCAGTCCCGGTAGCCGGCGTACGAGGCGTCGCGGGGCGTCTCGGCCGCGGCGTAGCCGGACACGGCGGAAAAACTCGCGGCGATATCGCGCGCCCCGGGGATCTCATAGTCGGCGAAGCGCCAGTAGATCACCTCGCCCTGCGTGTGCCAGGCCTGCACCAGCGCCGGGTCGAAGCGGCGCGTCAGCCCGGCGAGCGCGCGGCTCTCCGGCGCGGAGAGGGGATAGGGACCGACGTAGTTCGCCGGGGCCGGTCCCGTGACGCCCGCCGCGGCCTTGATCTGCCGCGCCGTCTCCCACTCGGCGGGGTACTGCAGGTTCAGGTCCGTGCCGAGGACGTTGGCCTTCCAGCCCTCGGGGAAGGGGATCGAGGGCCAGCGGGCGGCCAGCGCGGCCGCCGCCTCGAAGCGCGGCCCGCCGCGCAGCTCGCCGGTCACGAGATCGGCTCCGTCGGGATCGACGAGCGGGACGAGACAGAGCTGCGCGTAGTCGAGGATCTCGGCCGCGCTCTGCCCGAAGAGCTTTTCGCCTTTCGCGAAGGCCGCGGCGAGCGTCTCGGCGAAGTACAGCAGCAGCGTCGCCGTGATCCACTCGTTGGCGTGGTGCGCCGCGGCGTAGAGCACGCGGTTTTCTCCCGCGCCCATCGTCAGAGACCAGAGCGGACGGCCCATGACGCTGCGCCCGAAGGAGCCGCAGGAGAGGAAGGGGTAGCGCGCGCAGAGCCCGCGGAGACACAGCGCGGTCAGCGCGGAGCCGCAGGCGACGTCCGTCGGCACGACCGGGAAGGGCAGCGGCACGACGATCTGCGCGCCGACGGGGAGCTGCGCGGCGCTCCACTCGCTGTTGGCGAGCTCCACCGCGCCCGGGTCGGCGCCGTAGAGCTGCGCGACGGACCAGTAGCTCTCGCCTGCGCGCACGCGGTGCATGAGATAGCCCGTGTACCAGGGCGTCAGCGCGGCGTGCGTGCGCGGCCCGGCGACGCCGTCCGCCGCAAGGCCCCGCGAGCGCTGGAAGCGCTGCAGCGCCTCGCGCGTCCGCAGCCCGAAGGCGCCGTCGCGCGCGAGCGGCCCGAAGCCCGCGCGCTCGAGCGCGAGCTGCAGCAGCTGCACGGCCGGCCCGCGGTCGGAAAAACGCAAGACTCTCAAGGGAGGACCTCCTTTTTCAAGACGATTCGATCCATCCTATGCGAAGAGGGCGGGAAAAAGACGAAAGGGCTGCGGACCCGCGGAAAAAAGTAAATTTCTCCTTGCCATAGCGTGCGTTTTGCGGTAAACTGTGAGATGCGGTGGTTTATAGCCATCAGCCTGACTGCATGTACGGCTCTCCAAACTTTCAGTCGTGCATAGCTTTAATAAGGAGGAAATTGCAGGCCCCGGCTCGGGCTGCGGCAGCGTTGGAGACCTGTCGCAAAGCGGCGCATCCCCCGCGGATGGCCGTGAGGACGCTTTTGCGGAGGCAGAGCGTTTGGAGTCAGAGAACATGGCAACTGTCCAACTGAAGAACATCAAGAAAGTGTACCCCTTCATCAGCGGCGAGCAGAAGAAGAGCAAGAAGAAAAAGGCTGACGAACCCGAAAAGAAGAAAGTCAACCTCCAGATCACCGATGAAGGCGTCGTCGCCGTCCAGGCGTTCAACCTGGATATCGCCGACAAGGAATTCATCGTGCTGGTCGGCCCCTCCGGCTGCGGCAAGTCCACGACGCTGCGCATGGTCGCCGGTCTCGAGGAGATCTCCGACGGCGAGCTGTACATCGACGGCAAGCTGATGAACGACGTCGCGCCGAAAGACCGCGACATCGCGATGGTCTTCCAGAACTACGCCCTGTACCCGCACATGACCGTGTATGAAAACATGGCCTTCTCCCTGAAGCTGCGCCACACCCCG
>CACWIS010000042.1 GCA_902761055.1 Oscillospiraceae bacterium | reverse complement strand
GGGACCGCAGGCGGGCGGAGCGGGCGGCGCGGCAGCCGGACAAGGGGCCGGCGGCGCGGGTCGGCAGAGATGGCAGTGGGGCGGCGCGGCTGCGGAGCGGGAAGCGGGTCACGGCGTGGTGCGTGAGTCGGGCCGCGGCGAGGATCGCTCTTTTCGGCGCGGGGAATGAAGCAGCTGCGGGGTCGCGCCTTGCCGCGGCGAAATGTGCAGACGCGGGGACGCGCCTTGCCGCAGGAAAAACAGCCCGCTCCCATCGGGAGCGGGCTGTTCCTGTTTTTCGGGCCTTTAGTTCTCTTCCTCCGCGGGGCGCTCGCGCTTGACGAGCAGCTTTTCCACGCGGCGGCCGTCCATCTCGAGCACCGTGACGAGCAGGTCCTCATAGCGGAAGCTGTCGCCCTTCTGCGGGAAGGCGCCGAAGCGCTCCACCGTCCAGCCGCCGAGCGTCGCGCTCTCGGCCTCGAAGTCCTCCTCCGGAATGCCGACCAGCTCGAGGAAGTCGTAGATGTTCATGTCGCCGTCGAGCTCATACTCGCCCTCGGCGCGCTCGACGATCTCCTGCTCGATGACGTCGGTGTCGTCCCAGATGTCGCCGACGATCTGCTCGAGCACGTCCTCCATCGACACGACGCCCAGCGTGCCGCCGTATTCGTCGGTCACGACGGCGAGGTGCTGCTTGGCCTTGCGCAGCAGGCTCAGAACCGCGGGCAGCTTCATCGTCTTGTAGACGTAGCAGGGCTGCATCAGCAGCTTGCGGACGTCGGTGCGGCCGCCCTCTTCGGTCAGCGCCTTGAGGAAGTGGTTGAGATACAGCACGCCGATGATGTTGTCGATGCTGCCCTCGTAGACCGGCAGGCGCGAGAAGGGCGCCTCCTCGACGGCCGCGACGATCTCGTTCCAGTCGTCCTCGATGTCGATCGCGCAGACGTCCACGCGGGCGGTCATGACCTCCATGGCGGAGATCTCGGAAAAGTCGATCGCGGCCTGGACCAGCTCGGACTGGTCCTCGTCGAGGACCTCCTCGTCCTCGGCCGTTTCGATGATGGACTGCAGCTCTTCGACGGCCTCCTCGCCGTCGTTCTCCTCCCCGGCCTTCTCGCCGCCGGTGATCAGATGGGTCAGCCCCACGATCAGCCAGACGACGGGCTTGAGGACGATCATCATGCCGCGCACGGCATAGGCGTCGCGCAGCGCGAGCGTGTTGGCCGCCTTCTTCGCGGTGATCTTCGGGATCGTCTCGCCGAAGATGATGACCAGCACCGTCAGGATCGCGGTGGCGGCCCAGGCGTAGCGGTCGCTGCCCAGGAGCAGAATGACCAGCACGGAGGCCAGAGACGACGCCGCGATGTTCGCGAGGTTGTTGCCGATGAGGATGGCCGAGAGCGCGTCGTCAAACTTTTCGGCGATCTTCACCGCGGCGAGCGCGCGCTTCGAGCCGTCGTCGCGCATATTCTCCAGGCGCACGACATTGCAGGAGGAATAGGACATCTCCGCCGCCGAGCAGAAGGCCGACAGGCCGAGGCAGAGGAGGATGCCGAGCATCACAAGATACACGCTCACTGCGCCTCGCCCCCTTCCTCGTCCTCGCCAAGCAGTTCGACCTTGAGCTTGAGGATGCGGTTGTGCTCCATCTCGTCGACGGTGACGGCAAGGGCGTGATAGCGGAAGCTCTCGCCCACCCTGGGGATGGCCGTGAACTGCTCGTAGGCCCACTCGCCCATCTGCGTGTTGACCAGCTCCTCGTCCTCCTCGGGGTCTTCGTAGCCGAGGTGCTCGAGCACGTCGCTGACGGTCTCCTCCGCGTCGACGCGGCAGACGCCCTCGCCCAGATCGGCGATCGGCTCCTCGACCACGTCGTCCTCGTCCCAGATCTCGCCGACGAGCTCCTCGAGGATGTCCTCGATCGTGACGATGCCGACCGTGCCGCCGTAGTTGTCCGTGACGATGGCGATGTTCTTCTTGCTCTTCGCCATGATGGGCAGCAGCTCGTCGATGTTCGTGCTCTGGTGGACGAAATACGGCTCGTCCAGCAGGGGGCGGATCTCGGTGTTCGCGCCCATGTGCAGATAGGCCTTGATGAACTTGCGGATCTGCAGCACGCCGACGACGTTGTCGATCGTGCCCTCGTAGGCCGGCAGACGGCTGTGGTTCTGGCTGCGCACCAGCTCGAGGATCTCCTCGAGCGAGTCGTCCACGTCGATGGCGGTGACGTCCACGCGCGGGGTGAGGATGCTCTCGACCGTGACGTCGCCGAACTGCAGCGCCGAGGAGATCAGCTCGCCCTGCTCTTCGTCAAGGCTGCCCTCCTCGGTCATGTCCTCGATGATGTCGTACAGCTCGTCCTCGGTGACCGTGATCTCCGGATCGCCGCGGGAGAGCTTCGCCGCGCCCTGCCCGATCGCCGTGAGCAGCGCGGAGAGCGGAGCTAGCAGCTTCATCAGCGCGCGCATCGTGCCGGCACAGGAGAGCAGCAGCTTCTCGTTGTATTTTTTGCCGAGGCTTTTCGGCAGCATTTCTCCGAGGAAAAACACCAGGATCGTCGTGACGATCGTACTGAGGGAAACAGCGCTCAATCCCCAGCGCCTTGTGACCGCGACGGTCACGATCGAGGCGACGGCGATATGTACGATGTTCGTACCGATCAGGATCGTGGTGATCGCACGGTCAAAATTGTCGAGCAGGAACAGCGCGTTCTTCGCGCGCGCGTCTCCGCGCTCGGCGGCTGTTTTGATCCTCGTGCGCGATACGGAGGCCATGGCCGTCTCGGTAACGGCGAAGTACATGGCGCAGAATAAAAGAATGATTGCAATGATCCATGGCAATCGACTGCCATCGTCCATAATGCGGATCTCCATCTCCTTTGGGAACAAATTAACCTGTATATTAACACAGATTGTCGATTCCGTCAACATTCCGGCCTTATGCCGTGTCTCAGAGCTCCAGCTTCATATAGGTCGCGCCGTCCATGGGGCTGTCGTTGTAGCGCTCGATCTCCCGGAAGCCGACCGAGCGGTAGAGCGCCTGCGCCGCCTGCAGGAAGGGCAGCGTGTCGAGCAGCATCTCCCGGTAGCCCATCTCCCGCGCCGCGGCGACGTCCATCTCCGTCAGCCGGCGCGCCAGACCGCGCCGGCGGTACGCCGGGCGGACGTAGAGGCGCTTGAGCTCGCAGCGCTCCGCGTCCATCTCCTTGAGCGCGATGCAGCCGGCGGGCTTGCCGTCCTCCCTCGCGAGGATCAGCTTTCCGCGCGGCGGCCCGTATTTGTTCCCGAGATGACGCAGCTCCTCGTCGTAGTCCTGCAACGCGAGGTAATCGGCGAATTTCGGATCGCCCTCGACGAGCATGTCGGTGTATTCCCGGAACAGCTCGCCGATCTCCTCCGGATGATCCAGCCCGTTGACGAATTCCATGACGCAGACCCCTTCTCCTTATTTTCTCCCATCATATCACAGCTTTATTCGTTTTTCCATGACGGAAACTTCCAAAAAAGCAAGAGCGCTTCCGGGCAGGCCGAAAGCGCTCTTTTTGCTGTTTGTTGAAATGCGGTTACATGACGATGGCGTCCTTCGGGCAGACGCCGGCGCAGGTGCCGGTCCAGGTCTTGGCCGCACGGTCCACCGTCAGCGCCCCGGCGGGGCACTTCTTGGCGCAGAGCGTGCAGTAGACGCACTTGGACGGATCCTGGACGGGCTTGCCGTCGTCGCGCGGCTTGACCGGCGCGGCGGCGGGCGCCTCGGCCTTGGGAGCCTCGGCCTTCGGGGCCTCGGCAGCGGGCGCGGGAGGCGCGACGGGATCGTCCCCGGGCATCAGGATGGCCTTCTTCGGGCAGGCGCCGGCACAGGTGCCGCAGCCGACGCAGGCATCCTCGTCGAGCGTCCAGGTCTTGGCCGCACGGTCCACCGTCAGCGCCCCGGCGGGGCACTTCTTGGCGCAGAGCGTGCAGTAGACGCAGCGGAACGGGACCTGCACGGGCTTGCCGTCGTCGCGCGGCTTGACCGCTCCGGGCGCGGCGGCCTCAGCCTTGGGCGCGGCCGCGGCGGGCTTCGGGGCGGGCTTCTTCGGCGCGGCCTTGAAGAAGGTGCCCGAGACGATCAGGTCCTCCTCCTTGGTGGCGACCATGTGGTAGTCGCCCGTCAGCTCGATCGCCTTTTCGTGGCAGAAATCGGCGCAGTGGCTGCAGAAGGTGCAGGAGCCGAGGTTGAAGGTGCGGGTGATCTGCTGGCCGCCCTCGACGGGTACGGCCACGGTCTTGATCGCGCCGCCGGCGCAGACGCGCTCGCACATGCCGCAGTTGATGCACTTCTCGGGATGGAAGACGATCCTGCCGCGGTAGCGCGGAGCGGCCTCGCTGGGAACGAAGGGGTACATTTCACAGCTGCTCTTGGAGAACAGACCTTTGACGGCTTCTTTTACAAACGGAAGATCCATTACTTCTGCCCCCTCTTTTCTTTGAGTATCTGGGTCGCCAGCGCCAGGCCGTCGATGACCGCCTGGGGCCGCGGCGCGCAGCCCGCGACGTCAACGTCGACGTGGACGTACTTGCTCAGGGGGCCGGCGACGGACCAGCTCTCCTTGAACACGTTGCCGGACTGCGGGCAGGAGCCCATCGTGACGATGCAGCGCGGTTCGGGGACCTGGGAAATGGCGCGCAGCACGCGCGGCAGCGACTGCTTGGTGACCGGGCCGGTGACGACGACGATGTCCGCGTGACGCGGGCTGCCGACGAGCTTGAAGCCGAGACGCTCGGCGTCAAAGCGCGGGGTCAGGACGGAGACGAGCTCGATGTCGCAGCCGTTGCAGGAGCCGGCGTTGATGTGGAACAGCCACGGAGATTTTTCCGTGCTCTCCCCGATCAGTTTTTTGAACATAACTCTCTCCCTCCTTTAGAATCCGAACCAGGCGAGCACGAGGCTGATGAGCGCCAGACCCGTGACCACGGTCCAGTAGTATTTGAAGACCTGCTCGATCTTCAGACGCGCGGTGATCGCGTGGACAAGGGAAATGAACAGGATCGTGATCACCAGGCACAGCAGCACCAGGACGATCGCGCCGAGCAGGCCGCCGATCATGCCGGTCGCCGCGGCGCCGAGCCCGAAGGAGTCGACCAGCTTCAGGATGCCGCCGCCGATTCCGCCGAGGAACAGGGCCACGAACAGGCTCGAGAGCGTAAGCACCTTGATCGAGTGGCTGAGCTTGTAGACCGCGAGCGGGGGGCCGCTGTACTCCGCGAGGAGGCCCTCGCAGATCTCGGTCTCGGCCTCGGCCGTGTCGAAGGGATGGCTGCCGGTCTCGCCCGGGATGATCAGCAGGAAGGCGATCGCCGCCGGGATCATGCTGATGTGGCCGATGAGGCTGCCGCTCGTGAGCTGGTAGCGGGTGATCTCGCTCATCGAGAAGACCAGGCCGGTGCCCGTGGCGTTGCCGACGACCTTGGCGACGGACAGCAGGACCAGCACCAGCGGCAGCTCGCAGGCGATGACCGTGACCATCTCACGGCTCAGGCCGACGCCCGCGTAGGGCGAGCCGGAGGCCGCGCCGCCGAGGATCATGGACAGCGCCGGGATCAGCAGCAGGTAGACGATGACGATCACGTCCGCCATCGTGCTGAAGGCCGTGAAGGAGAAGATCGGGATGAACAGCTGCAGCACGATCAGCGAGGCGAGGCCCACCAGCGGGGCGGCAAGGAACATGCCCTTGTTCGCCGCGGCGGGAACGATCGTCTCCTTGCCGCAGAGCTTGAAGAAATCATAGAAGGGCTGCAGCAGCGGAGGTCCGACGCGCTTCTGCATCCTGGCGACGATCTTGCGGTCGACGCCGGAGAGGAACAGACCGACCAGGAAGCAGAACAGGAAGCCCGGGAAGATCAGGATATAGCCGAGAGTTTCCAGAACAGTAAGCCATTGAAACATGATTCCCACCTCCTATCAAAGCGCGATCTGGAGGAACACGATCGCAAGCGCCAGCGCGACGACTGCCCACAGCGCATAGTCGTTGACCACGCCGCTGTGCAGCTCGTGCATGAACGAGAAATAGTGTCTCCAGTTGTGTTTGAGGCCCCAGAACAGGTCCTCGCCGCCGACCTGGGAGTACTCGGTCTTTTCGCCGCCGAAGAAGAGGGCGAACTTGCTGTCGACGAGCTCGCCGCCCTTCGACTCGCTGACCTGGTCGTACTTGCCCAGCACCGCCACGATCGTGACGCCGAGCAGCGCGATCATGAGCAGCAGCAGCCAGTTGACAGGCGACCACACGCCCGCGCCGGCAAAGACCTCGTAGGTCTTGAAGACCGGGGTGCCGGTGAGCATGGAGCTGATGTAATTCTGGGGATTGAGCGCGGCGTTCGCAGCCGGGCCGGTGAGGTAATCGGTGACCAGACGCGGGAACAGGCCGGTGACGACACAGATCGCCGCGAACAGGCACATCGCGATGATCATGCCGGCAGGCACTTCCTTGACGTCCTCATGCTCGGGACGGATCTGGCCGAAGAAGACCGACTGGGTGACCTTGACGAAGGAGGCGAGCGTGAGCACCGAGGTGATAAGCGCCACGATCGTCGCGAGCAGGAAGCCGATGTTTCCGCTCTCGACCGCCTTCTGGTAGGTCGCCTGGTAGATCATCCACTTGGAGGCGAAGCCGTTGAAGGGCGGGACACCGCTGATGGAGGCCGCGCCGATCAGGAACAGGGCGCAGGTCCAGGGCATCTTCTTCGCCAGGCCGCCGAGCTTGCGCAGGTCGGTGGTGCCGGTGCGGTAGTGTACGGCGCCGGCCGCAAGGAAGAGCAGGCCCTTGAACATCGTGTGGTTCATCGCGTGGAACAGGCCGGCGGAGAGGCCGAGGCCGGTGCCGAGGCCGATCGCGGTGAGCACATAGCCGATCTGAGAGATCGAGTGGAAGGCCAGCAGACGCTTGAAGTCGTGCTGGGCGAGGGCCATCGTCACGCAGACGAACATGCTCACGGAGCCGACGAAGACCAGCATGAACTGGATCGAGCCGAGCTGCATCGTCTGGAACAGGAAGTAGGTCAGACGGAGGATCGCGTAGACGCCGCTCTTGGTCAGCACGCCGGAGATCAGCACCGAGATGGAGGCCGGAGCCGCGCCGTGCGCGTCGGCCGCCAGGGGGTGGAACGGGACGATGAAGGCCTTGGTCGAGAAGCCGATGTACAGCAGCGCGAAGGCGATCAGCGTCGTCGGGTTCATGTTGCCGGAGATGATGTCGCTCAGCTGCGCGAAGTTCAGCGTGTGCGCCTGGGCGTAGAGCATGATCGTGCCGGCGAGGATGCAGGTCGAGCCCATGCAGCCGACGACCAGGTACTTGAACGCGGCCTCGAGCGCGCCGAAGGCCTTGTTGCGGAAGGCGGTGAGCGCAACGGCGGCAAAGGTCAGGATCTCGACCATGATGAACATGTTGAACAGGTCGCCCGAGAGCACGAGGCCCATGACGCCGCCGGCGAGCATCAGGAACAGGGTGTAGTACTGCGGGATGTTGTCGTCATGGTCCATGTACTGCAGCGAGTACACGCAGGCCACGAAGACCGCCGTGGAGATCAGCAGGCCGAAGAACAGGCTGACCTGGTCGACCTCCATCGCGATGCCGATGGCGTAGCCGCCGGCCATCGCGCGGCTGCCCATCCAGTAGCAGATGATCTCGTGGTTGAGCATCACCGGCTGGATGAGCGCGATCATGCAGGCAAGGGAGAGCGCCGTCGCAAGGAAGGCGATCAGGCCGCGCAGGGCCTTGCTCCTGCCGAAGAGCACGATCAGGAACGCGCCGAGAAACAGCGCCATGACCGAGTAGATCGGGAAGTGTTGATAGCTCAGGAAGTTCATCCTCTCAACCTCCTTATCTCTCTGGTGTCAATCGTGCCGTATTCCTCCTGCAGCTTGACGACGAGCGAGAGGGACATGGCCGTGACGCAGGCGCCGATGACGATGCTCGTCAGCGTGAGCGCCTGGGGGATGGGATCGACGAAGTAGCTGGCTTTGGTCAGTTCGCCCATCGTGAAGATCGGCGCCGTGCCGCCGGGGTTGAAGCCCACCGTGATGATCAGCAGGTTCACGCCGTAGTCGGCGATCGAAAGGCCGATGACGGTCTTCATCAGGTTGTACTTGGCGACGATCGTGTAGAAGCCGAGGACGATGAGGAAGAAAGAGGCGATGTAGTTATAAGTAATCATTTTCTTCCACCTCACTTTTCTTCGGTGCCGCTCTTGGCCATGAGCACGCCAAGCATCGTCACCGCGAGCACGCCGACGCCCGTGAGCACCTTCAGGCCGACGATCGTATCCATGATGAAGATCGTTCCGGACGAGAGGAGGTCGCCGATGTTGCCGATGTTGGAAAAGACGTTCTGGCAGAAATTGCCGAGGTAAGCGATGCCGAGCATGGCCGCCGCGACGTAGAGGATGGACATGAAGCCCTCCGCGCCGTGCAGGAAGCCGGGCTTCACGGCCTTGACCATCGTCTCGTAGCCGTGGCCGAAGTAGAGCAGCGTCGCGACGCCGACCATCAGCACGCCGCCCTGGAAGCCGCCGCCGGGGGACAGGTGGCCGTGGAGGATGATGTAGAAGAGATAGACGATCGCCATGGGAAGGATCTTGTCCGCGCCGCAGCGCAGGATCACGTTCTTGACCTTGCGTTCCTTATTCTCCATCTTTCTTCTCCTCCTTTCCGGCCTTGGTGAAGAGGATGACCGCAGAGCCGGCGACGGCCGTGATCAGGATGAAGGCCTCGCCCATGGTATCATAGCCACGGAAGTCGAAGACGATCGAGGTCACGTCGTTGACGGAGTGGGTCTCGGAGAGGTTCTGCTGCACGATCGCCGCGGCCGCGCCGTCGGCGGCGGAGTCGTCATAGCTCTCCGGGTTCTGCTGGAGGTCGTACACGCTCACGGCGGCGTTGCGGCCGTCGTAGGTGCGGGGCATACGGGCCATGCCGAGCGCGCCGCAGAGCATCGCGACGAGCAGCACGCCGAGGCAGACATAGGTAAGAAACTTCTTCATTACTCGTCTCCTCCTTTGCCCTTGATTTTTCTCAGAGCGACGATGAAGATCAGCGGGCTGAGCGCCGCGCCGACGGCCGCCTCGGAGATCGCGACGTCCGGCGCGTGCATCACCAGGAAGGCGGCTGCCGCGAAGATGCCGGTCACGCTCAGGGCGATGACGGCGGAGAGCAGCTTCTCCAGGTGGCAGGCGAGGATCGCGGACACGCAAAGTCCGGTGACGATCAGGATGTCCAGAATGACCATGACGTTACTCATTTTCCAGATCCTCCCTCAAATCGTCGATCTCCATCCGCTTCTCCGGGCGGATGCCCGCGCGGTATGCGCCCTTGGCGATGGCGTGAGAGCCGATGGGATTGATGGTGATGATGAGGAGCGCGATCACGGCGATCTTGATCGCGGTGCCGGCGCTGCCCATGATGAAGATCGCGTAGAGCAGCGCGCCGAGCGCGACGCCGATCACGCCCATCGTGGAGACGCAGGTGCTGGCCTGCATGCGGCTGAAGGTGTCGGGCATCTTGAGGATGCCTTTGGTGCCCGCCAGCGCGAAGATGAGGCCGATGCCGATCAGGACATCAATAACGATCCGCAGCGCCATCGTCCCACCTCCTTCCTTCGAGGAAACGACCGACCAGCAGCGTGTCGATGATGCCGAGCATCGCGCCGACGATCGCAATATCCAGATAGATGCCTCTCCCGCTGAAGAGCGAGAAGAGGATCATCGCGCAGCAGATCAGCGTATCCGCCGCGTCGCCGGCGACCATCCGGTCGGCGGCCGTGGGGCCCTTGATCAGCCTGTAGAGGTTGATCAGAGCCAGCAGGGCGAAGGCCACGGAGAAAATCAGAATATCACTCATTTCCAAATCCTCCCGATCCATTTCTCCATCCTGCCCTTGATGATCTCGCCGGCCTTGACCCGGTCGGTCTCGGCGACGTCGATCCAGTGGATGTAGTAGT
>CACWIS010000041.1 GCA_902761055.1 Oscillospiraceae bacterium | reverse complement strand
CCCGCAGGAGACGGACAAGCTCTTCGCCGTGCTGCGCAACATGCGCGACGACGGCAAGGCCATCGTCATCATCACCCACAAGATGCACGAGGTCGAGGCCCTGTCCGACCGCGTGGCCATCCTGCGCCACGGCCAGTTCATCGGCGACATGCCGACGAAGAACACCAACGCCCAGGAAATGACGAACATGATGGTCGGCCACGCCGTGACGCTGAACATCGATCGGCCCGAGCCGGTCGACCCGAAGCCCCGCGTCGAGGTCAAGGGCCTGACCGTGCGCAGCATCGACGGCATCCTCAAGCTCGACGACGTGTCCTTCACGGCCTATTCCGGCGAGATCCTGGGCATCGCGGGCATCTCGGGCTGCGGCCAGAAGGAGCTGCTGGAGTCCATCGCGGGCCTCCAGCCCGTCGAGGCGGGCAGCATCGAGTATATCAACGACGACGGCAGCCGCGAGCAGCTGCTCGGCAAGGACCCCCTCGCGATCGCGGAGCTGGGCGTTTCGCTCTCCTTCGTGCCGGAGGACCGTCTCGGCATGGGCCTCGTCGGCAACATGGACCTCTCGGACAACATGATGCTGCGCTCCTTCCGCCGCGGCCGCTCGGTCTTCACCGACCGCCGCACGCCCAAGCAGCTGGCCGAGACCGTCGTGCGCGAGCTCGAGGTCTCCACGCCCGGCGTGTCCACGCCGGTGCGCCGCCTCTCGGGCGGCAACGTGCAGAAGGTGCTCGTCGGGCGCGAGATCGCCTCGGCGCCGACCGTGCTGCTCACGGCCTACGCCGTGCGCGGTCTGGACATCAACTCTTCCTATACGATCTACGATCTGATCAACCGCCAGAAGGCGGCGGGCGTCGCCGTGCTCTACGTCGGCGAGGACCTCGACGTGCTGCTGGAGCTGGCCGACCGCATCCTCGTGCTCTGCGGCGGCAAGGTCAGCGGGATCGTGCCCGGCCGCGGCGCGAAGAAGCGCGAGGTCGGACTGATGATGACCAAGATCGGAGGGAAATCGGATGAATAAAAATCAGCGCAGCCCTCTGTTCCATATCGCCAAGCGCGGCGCGCTGTCCTGGTACGGCGCGTGGGCGATCCGCGGCGGCGCGGTGCTGCTGGCGCTGATCTGCTGCGGCGTGATCACCTCGCTCGTCACCGGCGAGGACCCGCTGGCCGTCTACAAGGCCATCTTCGAGGGCTCCTTCGGCAGCTCGCGCAAGATCTGGGTGCTGCTGCAGAACATCGCGATGCTGCTGTGCGTGTCGCTGGCCGTCACGCCGGCCTTCCGTATGCGCTGCTGGAACCTCGGCGCCGAGGGCCAGGCCCTGATCGGCGCGCTGGCCTCCGCGGCCTGCATGATCCTGCTGGCGGACAAGCTGCCCAGTTGGGCGATCATCCTGTGCATGACCGTGACGAGCATCCTCGCCGGCGCGGTCTGGGCCGGGATCCCCGCCTTCTTCAAGGCGCGCTTCAACACCAACGAGACGCTCTTCACACTGATGATGAACTACGTCGCGACCCAGCTGGTGTCCTACTACTGCGTGGTCTGGGAATCCCCCAAGGGCTCGGGCCAGATCGGCATCATCAACCCCAACTCGCATCTCGGCTGGTTCCCGCAGATCGGCTCGTACAAGTATCTGCTCAATATCCTGATCGTCGCGGCGGTGTGCGTGGCGATGTACGTGTATCTCAACTACTCCAAGCACGGCTATGAGATCGCCGTCGTCGGCGAGAGCGAGCGGACGGCCCGCTACGTCGGCATCAAGGTCGACCGGGTCATCGTCCGCACAATGCTGCTCTCCGGCGCGGTCTGCGGTCTGGCGGGCCTGCTGCTTGTCGGCAGCACGAACCACACGCTCACGCCCACGCTCGTCGAGGGGCGCGGCTTCACGGCCGTCATGGTCTCGTGGCTGGCGAAGTTCAACCCGATCTGGATGATCCTCACGAGCTTCCTGCTGGTCTTCCTCGGCCGCGGCGCGGGCGAGATCGCGACGAACTTCGGTCTCAACTCCTCCTTCGGCGACATCCTGACCGGCGTGATCCTGTTCTTCATCATCGGCAGCGAGTTCTTCATCAACTACGAGATCCATTTCCGGAAATCCGGCGAAGGGGAGGGCTGATGTATGTTTGATCTCTTTACGTTCCTGCCCCGCGCCGTCGTGCAGGGCATCCCGCTGCTGCTCGGCAGCACGGGCGAGACGCTGACGGAGAAATCCGGCAACCTCAACCTCGGCATCCCGGGCATCATGTACGTCGGGGCGATCAGCGGCGTCATCGGCTCGTTCTTCTACGAGCAGTCCACCGCCGCAGGCGGCTTCCGCCCCCTTCCCGCGATCCTGATCCCGGTCCTCTGCTGCCTCGTCGGCTCGCTGCTGATGGGTCTGCTCTACTGCTTCCTGACCGTCACGCTGCGCGCCAACCAGAACGTCACCGGCCTCGCGCTGACGACCTTCGGCGTCGGCTTCGGCAACTTCATCGGCGGCTCTCTGATCAAGCTCTCCGGCAGCGAGCTGCCCTCGATCATCCTCACGGCGACGAGCAACGCCTTCCGCACGAGCTTTCCCTTCGCGGAGAAGCTCGGCGTGATCGGCAAGCTCTTCTTCTCCTACGGCTTCCTGGCCTACCTTGCGGTGATCATCGCGCTGGTCTGCTCGTACGTGCTCAACCGCACGCGCACGGGCCTGCACCTGCGCGCCGTGGGCGAGAGCCCCAACACCGCCGACGCGGCGGGCATCGACGTCGGGCGCTACAAATACGCGGCGACCTGTCTCGGCTCGATGGTCGCGGGTCTGGGCGGACTGTACTACGTCATGGACTACGCCTCCGGCATGTGGTCGAACAACGCCTTCGGCGACCGCGGCTGGCTCGCCATCGCGCTGGTCATCTTCACGGTCTGGCGTCCGAACATCGGCGTGCTGGCCTCCTTCCTCTTCGGCGGACTGTATATCGTGCACATGTACATCCCCTCGGGCATGAACCTCGCCGTCAAGGAGCTCTACAAGATGGCGCCCTACGTCATCACGATCATTGTGCTGGTGCTCACCTCGATGCGCAACCGCCGCGAGAACCAGCCGCCCGCCTCCCTGGGCCTGCCCTACTTCCGCGAGGAGCGGTAGCTTTCCGGTTTTCCCGCAAGCCCCGGGGCCGCGGATGCGGCTCCGGGGATGCTTTCCGGCCTTGACTTTCTTTCGTTAGCGTGATAAATTAAGAAAAACATTCGTCGAAGGGAGATCATGATGACGACGCTCTGTGACAATATCAGCCGCGGCGCGGACGGCGTCCTGCGCTTTGCCGGGCAGTCGGTCTGCGAGCTGGCCGACCGCTGGGGCACGCCGCTGTATCTGATGGACGAGGACCGCATCCGCGCGAACTGCCGGATGTACCTCGGCGCCTTCCGGGAGAGCTTCGGCGCGGACGCGCTGCCGCTCTACGCGGGCAAGGCCGCGGCCTTCCGGCAGATGTACCGCATCATGGCCGAGGAGGGCCTGGGCGTGGACGCGGTCTCCCCGGGCGAGATCGCCACGGCGCTCTCGGTCGGCTACCCGGCGGAGAACATCTACTACCACGGCGACGGCAAGACGGACGCGGACATCGCCTTCGCGCTCGATCGCGGCGTGGGCTGCTTCATCGTCGACAACGGCAACGAGCTCATCGCGCTCAACGAGGCGGCCGGGGCGCGCGGTCTGCGCCAGAAGATCCTGCTGCGCATCACGCCGGGCATCGACCCGCACACCTACAAGGCCATCAACACCGGCGCGGTGGACGTGAAGTTCGGCGTGCCGCTCGAGACCGGGCAGGCCATGGAGTTCGTGCGCGCCGCGCTCGGCATGCCGCACCTCGAGGTCGCGGGCCTGCACTGCCACGTCGGCTCGATGGTCTTCGACGAGGACGTGTTCCTGCGCACGGTCGATCTGATGGTGGATTTCATGGCCGAGGTGCGCGGCGAGCTCGGCTTCACCTTCCGCGAGCTGAACCTCGGCGGCGGCTACGGCGTGCGCTACGTCGACGGCGACCCGCACTCCGACATCCCCGCGCGCATCGGCGAGGTGGCCTCCCGTCTCAAGGCGGCGCTGGCCGCGTGCGGTCTGCCCCTGCCGCGCTTTCTGATGGAGCCGGGGCGCAGCATCGTGGCCGACGCGGGCATGACCGTCTACACGGTCTGCAGCGTCAAGCGCATCCCCGGCTACAAGAGCTACGTCATCACCGACGGCGGCATGACCGACAACCCGCGCTTCTGCCTCTACGGCGCGCAGTACACGGTGCTGCACGCGTCGCGGCACGGCGGGCTGCGGGCGATCTTCGACCTCGCGGGGCGCTGCTGCGAGAGCGGCGACATCATCCAGCCGGCGATCTCTCTCCCGGCCGCGACCGGGCGCGGCGACCGCGTGGCCGTCTGCACGACGGGCGCGTACAACTACTCGATGGCCTCGAACTACAACCGCTTCGGCCGTCCGCCGGTCGTGATGCTGCGCGGCGGCGAGAGCTATCTCGCCGTGCGGCGCGAGACGGTGGAGGACATGCTCGCGCTGGATCTGTAAGAAGAAAAAAAAAGAAACATCCCCGCTCTCGTGAGCGGGGATGTTTTGCGTTCGTATGTTCGGATCAGAACTTGCCGAGCGAGCCGGAGTTCTCCTGGTTGGGCATGTACTCGTCGCGCTTGCCGGGGAGGATCGCGTTGAGGAGGATGCCGACGATCGAGGCGATCGCGAGGCCGGACAGGCCGATGCGCATGCTGCCGATCGTGAAGGAGATCGCGCCGACCGCGTTGTTGCCGGCGGTCGTGATGTTCGCGCCGAGGAAGCCGGAGAAGTTGACGCCGAGCGCCAGGCCGAGGATGACGGCCGCGACGATGACGTTGCGGGACTTCTGGAAGTCGGTGTGGTTCTCGACCATGTTGCGGACGCCGACCGCGGAGATCATGCCGTAGAGGATGATCGACACGCCGCCGACCGTCGCGGCGGGCATCGCGGAGATCAGGGCCGCGAACTTCGGGCAGAAGGAGAGGACGACCGCGAAATAGGCCGCGATGCGGACGACCTTGGGGTCATAGACCTTCGTGAGCACGAGCACGCCGGTGTTCTCGCCGTAGGTCGTGTTGGCGGGCGCGCCGAAGAGCGCGGCGATCGTGGTGCCGACGCCGTCGCCGATCAGGGTGCGGTGCAGGCCCGGGTCTTCGATCAGGTTCTTTTCGATCGTGCCGCCGATGGCGGAGATGTCGCCGACATGCTCCATCATCGTCGCGAAGGCGATCGGGACGATCATGATGATCGAGGAGACGAGCAGGCCGGTGTCGACCTTGCCGGAGCCGAGGAGGCCGAACACCGTGTTCTGCATCTGGACGGGCAGGCCGATCCAGGCGGCTTCCTTCACGCCGGAGAAGTCGACGTTGCCGGTCACGGCCGCGAGCAGGTAGGACGCCAGGACGCCCATCAGGATCGGGACGATCTTGATCATGCCCTTGCCCCAGATGTTGCAGACGATGACGACGACGATCGCGGTGAGGGCGATGAGCCAGTTGGTCGAGCAGTTGTTGATGGCGGACGGCGCGAGGATCAGGCCGATGGCGATGATGATCGGGCCGGTCACGACGGGCGGGAAGTAGCGCATGACGTTCTTCGAGCCGAAGGCCTTGCAGATGGCCGAGAGCACGAGGTAGAGCAGACCCGCGCAGGCGACGCCGACGCAGGCGTAGGGCAGGGACTCCGCCTGGGACAGGCCGAGCTCGGCGCCGGAGGCGACGACGGAGAAGTAACCGCCGAGGAAGGCGAAGGACGAGCCGAGGAAGACAGGGACCTTCTTGCCGGTGACGAGATGCATGAACAGCGTCGCGAGACCCGCGAAGAGCAGCGTCGCGGACACGCTCAGTCCGGTCAGGATCGGGACGAGCACCGTCGCGCCGAACATGGCGAAGAGGTGCTGCACGCCGAGGACCAGCATTTTCGGCGTTCCGAGGGTGCGCGCGTCGTAGATCGGGCCGTCGACGGCCGCTTTCTTTTCTTTCTCCATTTTCATTTTATCCTTTCTGAATAAATTAATGAAAATATATGGAATGAGCTATTCGCTCAGGTCCATCAGGAATACGCCCGTCTCGCCGTCGAACTCCGGCAGGCGGACCTCCACGAGCTCGCTGCGCGAGGTCGGGATGTTCTTGCCGACGTAGTCGGGGCGGATGGGCAGCTCGCGGTGGCCGCGGTCGATCAGCACGGCAAGCTGGATCGTGCGCGGGCGGCCGAGCGAGAAGATCGCCTCGATCGCGGCGCGGGCCGTGCGCCCGGTGTAGATCACGTCGTCGCAGAGCACGACGTCGCGGTCCGTCACGTCGAAGGGCAGCTCCGCGCGGCGGGTCTCGGGCAGCTCGGAGACGCGGGAGAGGTCGTCGCGGTAGAACTTGATGTCCAGGCTGCCGCAGGGCAGGGTCTTGTCCTCGATGCGGAGGATGTTGTCGCGGATGCGCTCGGCGATCGGCTCGCCCCGGCGGCGGACGCCGACGAGCACGACGTTCTCCACGCCGCGGTTATGCTCGGTGATCTCGTGGGAGATGCGCATCAGCGCGCGGCCCAGCGCCGCCTCGTCCATGATCTGCGCCTTGAGCTTCAACACGGCCGCCCTCCTCTCGATGCGCCGCAGCGTCGGCGGCCTGCCGCGCTTACGACGAAAATAAGCAACAAAAAAGCCTTGCCGGAACCCGGCAAAGCACAACATAAGGGAGGGATGCGTCTGCATCCGATCTATATGAGCGATCTTGCCGGTCTCTCGTACCGCGCTTAAAAATCTGTTTTCTGTGTGGAGTATACCTGCCCGGGGAGAAAAAAGCAAGCTTTTTTCTCCTCTTTTTTCGACTTCGTCGGCTTCTCCAATTTCCCCTCAAAAGAGCTCGCTTTCTTTCTGTAAAAAGCGACAAGTTCCACAATTCGCTTTCTTTCTTTTCGTTTCCGCTTTGTCGTTTTTCGGGCGCGGACGGGCGGGGCGCTCCCCTTTGCCCGCGGGCGGGCGGGACGGGGGCGGCCGCCCGAAAAAAAGAACAGGGCCGGGAGGTCCCGGCCCTGCGGTGCGTCTGTTCGTTTGATCAGAACTCGAGGTTCTTGTCGGTCTCCTTGGAGAAGACGTGCGCGACGTTGCCGCCGAAGGTGAAGTGGACGGTGTCGCCCATGTGGTAGTTGCCCTTCATGTCGATGGTCGGGACGATGATGATGACGTCGCGGCCCTCGGCCGTCACGTGCAGGTGGACGGAGGAGCCCATCATTTCGGACACGTCGACCTTCGCATCGACGCCGCTCTCGCCCAGGTCGGTGTGCTCCGGACGCACGCCGAGCGTGATGTCCTGGCTCTGCACGTCGTTCTTGAGCAGGCGCTCTTCCTTCTCGGGAGCGAGCTCCACCTTGTAGCCGGCCAGCTGGACGAAGAACTTGTCGCCCTCGCGGATCAGCTTCGCGTCAAAGAAGTTCATGACGGGCATGCCGATGAAGCCGGCGACGAAGAGGTTGGCCGGGTGGTCGAAGACCTCCTGCGGGGTGCCGATCTGCTGGATGTAGCCGTCGCGCATGATGACGATGCGGTCGCCCAGCGTCATGGCCTCGGTCTGGTCGTGGGTAACGTAAATGAAGGTGGTGTTGATGCGCTCGCGCAGCTTGATGATCTCGGCGCGCATCTCGTTGCGGAGCTTCGCGTCCAGGTTGGACAGCGGCTCGTCCATCAGCATGACCTTCGGGTCGCGCACGATGGCGCGGCCGATGGCGACACGCTGGCGCTGGCCGCCGGACAGGGCCTTCGGCTTGCGCTCGAGGTACTGGGTGATGTCGAGGATCTCGGCCGCCTCGCGGACCTTCTTGTCGATCTCGTCTTTCGGGGTGTGGCGCAGCTTCAGGGAGAAGGCCATGTTTTCATACACGGTCATGTGCGGGTACAGGGCGTAGTTCTGG
>CACWIS010000040.1 GCA_902761055.1 Oscillospiraceae bacterium | reverse complement strand
ATTGTCCGCGGACGCGGCCGGCGCGGCGGCCTGGCCGCACGCGGCCAGCGCGAAGATCATGCAGAACGCCAGAAGCATTGCAAGAATTTTCTTCATTTTCATTCTCCTATTCATTTTCCCTGATTTTTACAGCCCGCAACAAGGAATTTTCGTTTTCTGCGGGCAATTGTTATCGTACCATGAAAGCCCTGTTTCGTCAAGGAATAAACAAAGGAAAAAGGAGGGGAAGACAAGCGCTTCTTACGGCTTTTCGCAGCGCGCGAAAAGCGCCGGAGGCAGGACGATATCCTCCCGCGGCAGCCGCTCCCAGGTGAAGAGCGGCACGAGCTCCCCGATCCGACAGGGCGCCGGCTCCTCGATCAGCCCGGCGAGGAACGCAAGCGCGCCGAGCGTCTCCTCTGCCGTGTAACGGCGCCGGATCTCCCGGAGCGAGAGGGAAAAATCCCGCTTCGCCATGCGTTTTCCCTCCTCGTCGAGCAGCATCGGGATGTGGATGTAGACGCCCGGCTCACGGCCGAACAGCCGCTGCACCAGGATTTGCCACGGCGCGGAGGCGAGCAGGTCGCGCGAGCGCACGATCTCGCTCACGCCCATGAGCGCGTCGTCGAGGGCGGTCGTGAACTGATAGCAGTACACGCCGTCCGCGCGGCGGATCGGAAAATCGCCGAGCTCCCGCGCGAGGGAAAAGCGCTGAGCTCCGCAGAGCCGGTCGGTGAAGCACAGCGTCTCGTCCGGCACCTCCAGCCGCCAGGCGGGGGCGCGCTTTTTCGAGCGCTCCGCGATCTCTGCCTGCGAGAGGCCGCGGCAGGTGCCGGGGTAAACGGCGGCGCGGTCCTCCGCGTGCGGCGCCGCGGCCAGGCGCACGTCCTGCCGCGAGCAGAAGCAGGGGTAGACGAGGCCGCGGGAACGCAGCTCCTCAAAGGCGCGGTCGTAGATCTCCGTCCGGCAGGACTGGAAGTACTCCCCGCCGTCCTCGCCGCTTTCGGGACCCTCGTCCCAGTCGATCCCCAGCCATTCGAGATCGGAATAGGTCTGCGCGACGGACTCGGGCCGCATGCGCAGCCGGTCGGCGTCCTCGAAACGCAGCACGATCCGCCCGCCCTGCGAGCGGGCCGAGAGCCAGGAGAGGAAATAGCAGAAAGCGTTGCCGATGTGCATATTGCCGCTCGGCGTCGGCGCGAGGCGGCCTTTGACGGCGGACATGGGCGACTCCCTCCTTCCGGTTTGTCGGTGCGGGAAACAGCTCCCGCCGCAGACAGAATATCAAAAAACGCTGCGGATTTCAACGCCGCGGGACCGCATGACGCCTTCGGACGAAAAGAACGAAAAAAACGGGGAAAACGCGAAGCTTCCTGTTGACTTCAAGATGGCGGCATTTTATAATATATTGTATGTAAACGCAGAAAAACAGCTGTTCCGATCAAGATATAGAGAGGCACGGAAAAGCGTGGAAATACTAGAGATCAACAACCGAGGCTCCGAATACTTCCCGATGATGGAGAAAGTCCGGGGCGTCCGGCATAAAAAGAAGCTCGTCGGGAGCATGCCCGCGGCAACCACTCTGCTGGGAGTGGCCGGCGCGCTGATGATCCTGCTCTGCTCCGTCGCACCGTCGTCCTCCGGGACGGGGGGCGGCGGCGCGCTGCCGGGGGGGAGCCCGCCCGCCCCGCCGGCTGTGAGCACCGATCCCGCGCCGACCGGAGAGCCCGAGCCGTCGAGCGAGCCGAGCGTCGAGCCCAGCGTCGAACCCAGCGTGGAGCCGAGCGTCGAGCCCAGCGTCGAGCCCTCGACATCTCCCTCTCCCTCGCCTTCGCCCTCTCCCTCGCCCAGACCCAACCGTCCGACCACGCCCGCGCGGACCTACACGGCGCCTTCCTTCCGGAAGGTGAGCGTCAGCGTGAACAGCGACGGCGAGGCGACGGTGTCGTTCTCGATCGACCTCAAGGACGCCGCCGCGCAGAAGGGCACGGCCGTGCTGTACGTAAAGGAAGGCAGAAGCGGCTCCTTCACCAAGGTCACGGATTCGGGCGGCACGATCTCCTACGCCGGGAACAAGACCGGGACCTGGAGCCCCTCGCCGGGCTTCAGCTCTTGGATCGACCGCGGCATGTCGGACGGCGCTATCAACTGGATGCGGATCAAGTTCAGCTACAAGCTGCCCGACGGCACGACGGGCACGATCACCAGCAAGCAGGTGCCGGCCTGGTTTGGCGAATACATCGGCGACGGCGAAGGCTCCGTCGTCGGATCGAGGCTCACTGCGAGCTTCCCGCTCGACACCGATCTGGTCGTGCCGAGCAAAGTGAAGGGCGTCTCGGCGACGCTCACAGTCGGCTCGGACACCGCCACGATCCCCGCCTCCGCGATCTCCGTCTCCGGCGACGGCATGGCGACGGTCCTCTGCTCGCTCGACACGCTTGTCGAGCAGGGCGTGAGCCTTCCCTTCGACGGGAGCAGTTTTCCGCTCGAGATCACGCTGCGCTACAAGGACGGCGACATCTCCTGGAAGGACAGCGCAACGGCCTATATCCGCACCCCGAACATCGGCAGCTTCGTGAATGACGGCACGGTCTATCCGCTGACGGTGGGCACGCCGGACATCGGCCCCGAGGGCTTTGTCGCCGTTTTCCCGCTCGAAGAGAGCGTCGTCGGCGATCCGACCAGCTATTCCGGCGGCGAGTCGCTGACGGTGGAGTCCATCTATCTCGTCAAAAACGGTACGGGGACGGAGATCTCCGGCAACTGCACCGTTACGCCGCAGGCTTCGCCGTGCGTCACCGTACAGTACAATGCGCCTTCCGATTCGCAGCTCACGGACGGCGATTACCGGGTCGAGATCACACTGTGCTACAATTCCCCGACGGTCACGGACCTGATCGACAGCGGCAGCGCGAGCTTCTCCGTCTCCTCCTCGACGGTCGAGAACCCCTTTGGAAGCGGCAGCTTCCGCTATGAGTCCGGCGTATCCTTCTCGGGCTCGATCGCGCTGGTCGGCGGCGCAGACATAAGCGACCTCAGCGGATTGAGCTTTACGATCCGGGACGCCAGCGGGGCCAGCATCACGGTCCCGAGCGGATATGTGACCTCCGGCAGCGGCTGGATCGGCTTCAGCTATCCGGAGGGCGCGGAGCCGAGCCTGGTCGCCCCGGCCACGGTCACGGCCTCGGCCACCTACGGCGGAACGTTCTTCTCGAGCAGCGATATCCCGATCACCTTCGTGACCTCGACGGTGGAGAACCCCTTTGGAAGCGGCAGCTTCCGCTATGAGTCCGGCAAATCCTTCTCGGGCTCGATCGCGCTGGTCGGCGACGCAGACATAAGCGACCTCAGCGGCCTGAGCTTTACGGTCCGGGATGACAGCGGGGCCAGCGTCACGGTCCCGAGCGGATACGTGACCTCCGGCAGCGGCTGGATCGGCTTCAGCTATCCCGAGGGCGCGGAGCCGAGCCTGGTCGCCCCGGCCACGGTCACGGCCTCGGCCACCTACGGCGGAACGTTCTTCTCGAGCAGCAATATCCAGGTCACCTTCGTGGCGCCGGTGATCAATCACGGGGTCAGCGTGGGAACGCCCCAGGTCTGGTTTATGTCGAACATTGACGACACCGTCTCGGTCGCCGTGATGATCAACGCCCAGCACAACACCGGCACGGGCTTCACCTATTCGGGCAGCGTGACGTCCGCGACGGTCACCTGGACGATCGACGGCACGTCGTCGTCGGGAGCGGTCAGCCAGTCGATCCCCGCCCTGACAGACGCGGGAGACGGCACGATGAGCACGGGCGAGTTCAGCCTCACGTTCCCGAGCCCCTCGGGGTCGGAGTGCTCGCTTGTGCTGAGCTTCACCGTTCAGATCAGCGGCAGCAACGGAAGCGACACCTACAGCAACAGCTTCACCGTCACGAGCGGATCGGTAACGGTCAGCTGACGGTCGGATAAAGAGGAATCAACAGAAGAAAAATAGGAGGAACACCCATGAACAAGACAGGCAAAAACAAAGCGCGCGTGGGACACGGCTCGCTGATCGGCGCGGGGATAGCGGCCCTGCTCATCATTTTCCTGCTCAACCCGAATTGGCTCCCGTTCTCCGAAAAAACCACGAGCAAGATCGCGGAGCTTGAAAAGACGCACTTTCTTATCGAGCGCAGCGGCGAGATCACGGCAGCCCACTGGCTGACGCTGCTGCTGGCCGTCTGCATCGTTCAGCTGATTTTCACGATCATCAAGACGATCCTCGTCGCGATCGGGAAAAAGGGCGTGCGCGCCCGCACGATCACCACGATGTTCGTCGGAGCGCTGAAATACCTCGCCGTCATTGCCGCGGTGGTATGGGGCCTGCGCATCCTCGGCATCGACACGACGGCGATCCTCGCCGGCATCGGCATCATCGGCCTGATCCTCGGCTTCGGCGCGCAGAGCCTGATCGAGGACGTGATCACCGGTCTGTTCATCATCTTTGAGGGCAAGTACTCCATCGGCGACATCATTGTTCTCGACGATTTCCGCGGCATCGTCCGCGAAATCGGCGTGCGCACCACGACGATCGAAGACGCGGGCTACAACCTCAAGGTCGTCAACAACTCCGATATCCGCAACTTCCAGAACCGCTCGCGCAACACTTCGCTGGCGGTCTGTCTGGTCAGCGTCGCCTACGATACCGATCTGCGCGCGCTCGAACGGACCATGAGCGAGAGCCTGCCGGCGCTTTACGAGACCCGCAAGGATCTCTATCTCAGCGCGCCGCGCTACCTCGGCGTGCACGAGCTGGGCGACAGCGGCGTCGTGCTCAAGTTCGTGGCGGACGTAAAGGAGGACAACATCTTCCCGGCGCAGCGCGCGCTCAACCGCGATATCCGCGTGCTTTTCGCCGACAAGGGCATCGAGATCCCCTTCCCGCAGGTCGTTGTGCACAACGGCGACTGAGCCGCACGGGTACGGAAGAGCGGCCGGCCGGACAGATACAGAAGAGCGGCGGCCCGCACAGGACGAAGAAAAACGGCATCACCCGAGGGGTGATGCCGTTTTTTCTGCCGCCGGGCGGCGCCGTCCGGCGCCTGTCCGGAAAGGAGGGAGAGCCGTTATGCCGCGGCGCCCGGCGCGCGCTTCGCTCCGAAGTACTGCAGCGCGACGACCGCGGCAAGCAGCACGACGCCGATGCCGTCCGTCATGACGCCGGGGTCGAGCATCAGCAGACCGCCGGCGGCGATCACGACGCGCAGCAGGGGGTTCATGCGGCGGAACAGGAAGCCGTTGAGCGCGGCGGCCACGCCGAAGATGCCGACCAGCGAGGTCACGACCACGAGCGCGACCTGCCCGGCCGAGGTGTCGATGAGCAGCATCGCGGGGTTGAGCGCGAAGATATAGGGCACGACGAAGGCGCCGATCGCGAGCTTGGAGGCATTGAAGGCAGTCTTCATCGGGGGCGACTTCGCGATCGCGGAGCCGGCGTAGGCGGCCAGCGCCACGGGCGGCGTGATGTCGGCGACGATGCCGAAGTAGAACACGAAGAAATGCGCGGCGAGAGCCGGAATGCCGAGGCGGATCAGGATCGGCGCGCAGGTCGAGGCCATGATGCAGTAGTTCGCGGTCGTCGGCACGCCCATGCCCAGCACAATGCAGCAGAGCATCGTGAAGAGCAGCGCGACGAACACCGAGCCGTGCGAGAGCGTGATGATCGCCGTGATGATCTGCGAGGCGAGGCCCGTGATCGTGATGCAGCCGCCGATCATACCTGCCACGCCGCAGGCGGCGGCCACGGTGACGGAGCTCTTCGCGCCGCTCGAGAGCGCGTCGAAGAGGACGGCGGGGTTCATGACGGCGTCTTTTTTGAACATGCACAGCGCGGCGCTGACGATGCCGACGAAGAGAAGCAGGAGCTTGAGGATCCTGCTCACGTCGAGGAAGAGGAAAGCCATCAGCGAGGCGATGCCGACGACGGCGAGGATCGGGTCCTTGTGCGCGTTCGCGACGGCGACGGCGAAGAGGATCGCGATCGCGGCGGAATACGCCATGGGTTTGCTGCCCGAAGAGACGAGATAGACCAGGATCACCAGCGGCAGCAGAAGATACAGCTTTTTGAGCAGGTGCCTGAGGACGGGCAGCTGCTCGCGGTCCAAACCCTTGAGCCCGAGCTTCTTGGCCTCGAGGTGGACGGCGATGAAGATGCCGGTGAAGTACAGGATCGCGGGCAGGATCGCCCGGACGATGATGTTGGAGTAGGGAACGCCCAGATATTCGGCCATCAGGAAGGCCGCGGCGCCCATGATCGGCGGCATGATCTGGCCGCCGGTGGAGGCGGCCGCTTCGACCGCGCCGGCGAACTCGCCCTTGTAGCCGGTCTTTTTCATCATCGGGATCGTGACCGAGCCGGTCGTCACCGTGTTGCCGACCGAGGAGCCGGACACCATGCCGCAGAAGGCGGAGGAGATGACGGCCACCTTGGCCGGGCCGCCGGAGAAGCGGCCGACGAGGGAGTTGGCCATGTCGATGAAGAACTGGGAAATGCCGGTGCGCTCGAGGAAGGCGCCGAAAATGATGAAGACGATGATGAAGTTGGAGCAGACCTGCACGGGCGTGCCGAGGACGCCGCCGCCCTGCACCTTGTAGAACAGACTGATGGAAACATTGCGGACTGCGCGGGCAAAGCCGAGGTTCTTGGTGAAGAGATAATAATAAAGCGCGTAGACGATGAACACGCCCGCCACGCAGAGGATCGGGATGCCGACGCTGCGGCGGCAGAGCTCGAGCGTCGCGAGGATGCCGACGACCGCGATCGTGATCTCCCAGGGGCGGATCTGGGACATGCCCAGACGAACGGTCAGATCCTTGGCATGGACGACGACGTAGAAATAGGCCGCCACGCCCGCAAGCATCAGGATCCAGTCGTACCAGGGGATATGATTGACCCGCTGCATGCCCTTTTTCACCGGGAAGACCAGATAGCCGATCAGCAGCACCCCGCCCAGAAAAGAGGGGTAGCGGATCAGATCCAGCCAGGCGGCGAAGAGCGTGACGTAGATCACAAACAGGGAGAAAGCTGCCATGATCCCGTAGACGACCCATTTCTGCCAGCCCTCCCAGACGCGGGTATTGGACTCGCGGTCGTATTTCTTCATGACCTCGTCCATCGCGGCCTGGTCGAAGGCCGCGTGCTCGTCCGGAGCCGGGATCATCTCTTCGTTTTTCTTGTCGTTGTCTGCCATGACGGACTTCCTCTCTGCGGTATTTGCCGGGGAAAAACTGCTGTTATAGACGCTTCAGGAGTGCCGCCCGGGAAGGGCGGCACTCCTTTACTATATCAGAGGATCGCGCTTCGGTCAATCGGTCAATCGACCGTGGCGACGGTGATGCCGTTCTCGGCAAAGAACTTCGCGGCGCCCTTGGCGAAGGGAACGGCGATGCCGTCGGTGGCGAAGTCGAGGCTGAGCTCGGCGCCCTTGGCGTGCGCGGCGGTGATGTCCGCGGTGTTGTTGAAGATCGTGGAGACGATCGTGTAGGCAACGTCGTCGTCGAGGTCGGCGCGGCAGACCAGCGTGGCCTTCACGGTGACGGTCAGGGTGTCGACGTCAAAGCCCTGATAGGTGCCGGCCGGGATCGTGTAGGCGGCGTACCAGGGGCAGTCGGCCAAAAGCTTCGTCAGATGATCGTTGTCGATGGAGACGAGATAGAGATCGCCCTTTCTGGCGGCCGCCAGGTCAAGGATCGAGGTCGTGGGCGCGCCGGCCGTGGTAAAGGCCGCGTCGATCTTGCCGCTCTTCAAGCTCTCGGTGGAGGCGCTGAAGGACTGGAGGATGGGCGTGATATCATCAAGCGTCATGTCGTAGGCGGCGAGGATATCAACGGCGTTGAAGTAGGTGCCGGAGCCGACGTCGCCCACGCAGACGCGCTTGCCCTTGAGATCCGCAACGGTCTTGATGTCAGGATCGACGGTGGTGATCTGTACGGTCTCGGGATAAAGGCCGCAGAGCACGCGGAAGCCGTCGAGCGCGCCGGTGTCGGCGAAGGAGTTGGTGCCGTTGTAGGCGTAGGTCATAACGTCGGACTGAACGGTGGCCAGGTCGTAGATGTTGTCGACGACGATGCCGGTGATGTTCGCGGCGCTGCCGCCGGAGGACACGACGTTGATGGAGATATCGGTCTTCGAGCCGATGTATCCGCCTATCGCGCTGCCGAAGGCGTAGTAGGTGCCGGCTTCGCCGCCGGTGCCCATGGTCAGATCGGCGGAGACGGGGGCCGGAGCAGGGGCGTCGGCCGGAGCGGGCGCGTCGGCCGGAGCGGGCGCGTCGGCGGGTTTGTCCGCGGCGGGCGCGGGCGCGGCGCTGGGGGC
>CACWIS010000039.1 GCA_902761055.1 Oscillospiraceae bacterium | reverse complement strand
CGCCTCGGGGAACTTCTGCTCCATCTCGGCGATGGGCATCGGGGTGCGGACGCCGGCCACGACGTCCTCGCCCTGGGCGTTGGTCAGGAACTCGCCCATGAGCTTCTTCTCGCCGGTGGCGGGGTCGCGGGTGAAGGCGACGCCGGTGCCGGAGTTGTCGTTCAGGTTGCCGAAGACCATCGGCATGACGTTGACGGCAGTGCCCCAGGAGTAGGGGATGTCGTTCTGCTGACGATAGTAGTTGGCGCGGGGGTTGTCCCAGGAGCGGAAGACGGCGCGGATGGCCTCCTTCAGCTGGACAACGGGGTCGGACGGGAAGTCCTCGCCGAGCTGCTTCTTGTACTCGGCCTTGAACTGCTCGGCCAGCTCCTTGAGATCGGCGGCGGTGAGCTCGACGTCGAAGGTGACGCCCTTGCGCTCTTTCATCGCGTCGATGAGCTGCTCAAAGTACTTCTTGCCGACTTCCATGACGATTCATCGCGTCGATGAGCTGCTCAAAGTACTTCTTGCCGACTTCCATGACGACGTCGGAGAACATCTGGATGAAGCGGCGGTAGGAGTCGTAAACGAAACGCTCGAACTTCGGATCGGGGTTGCCGGCGATCATGGCGGCGACGACCTCGTCGTTCAGACCGAGGTTGAGGATCGTGTCCATCATGCCGGGCATGGAGGCGCGGGCGCCGCTGCGCACGGAAACGAGCAGGGGGTTCTGCAGATCGCCGAACTTCTTGCCGTTGATCTGCTCCATGATCTCGACGTTCTTCATGATCTCGGCCATGATCTCGTCGTTGATCTGGCGGCCGTCCTCGTAGTACTGCGTGCAGGCCTCGGTGGTGATGGTGAAGCCCTGGGGAACAGGCAGACCGATGTTGCTCATCTCGGCCAGGTTCGCACCCTTGCCGCCGAGCAGCTCGCGCATCTTGGCGTTGCCTTCGGAGAAGAGATAGACATACTTTTTGCTCATGTGTCTTTTGATCCTTTCTATGTGAAATCTGTTTTGCTCAATTGAAGTCCCGCAAGTTTTAGAATACCATAGATTAACAAGGTTTAGCAATACATTTTTATGACAAATAGCCCTCTTTTTTCCGGCGAAAACTGTCTAATCCGTCTGTGATCCGGACGAACGCGTCCAGATCCAGCGCTTCGCCGCGGATCTTCGGGTCGAGACCGCAGTCCTCAAGCACGCGCTCGATCTCGCTCCGCTCCGTGCCGAGGCCGGCGGAGAGGGCGTTGGGCAGCGTCTTGCGGCGCTGGTTGAAGGCCGCCCTGATGATTGTAAACAAAAGCTCCTCGTCTGATACCTCGAAGGGCTTTTCGGCGCGCCGCGTCAGGCGGATCACCGAGGAGGTGACCTTCGGCTGCGGGTGGAAGCAGTGCGGCGGCACGTCGAAGAGCAGCTCCGGCTCCGTGTACCACCGGACAAAGAGCGAGAACGCGCCGTAATCGGCGGTGTTCGGCGCGGCGCAGATGCGGCGCGCGACCTCGCGCTGGATCATCACGGTGATCGTCTCGAAGCAGCCGCTGCGGATCAGCGCGGTCAGCAGCGGGCTGGTGACGTTGTAGGGCAGGTTGGCGCAGACGACGGCGCGCATCTCCCCGAAGCGTCCGCGCACGAGGTCGGGGATGTCCTGTCGGAGCACGTCGCCGAAGAGCAGCTCGACGTTGTCACAGCCGGCCAGCGTCTCGGCCAGGACCGGCTCGAGCGAGCGGTCCAGCTCGACGGCCAGGACCTTCCCCGCGCGCTGCGCGAGCTGTGCGGTCAGGCAGCCGACGCCCGGGCCGATCTCCAGCACGGCGGTCTCGCGGTCGAGCCCGGCGCTTTCGGCGATCCGCTCCGGCACCCAGCCGGCGGTCAGAAAGTTCTGGCCCATCGATTTGGAGAAGCGGAAGCCGTGGCGGGCGAGCAGCCCGCGGATCTCGTTGTAATCGGTCAGGTTCATCGCTTCACCTTGATGATCTTCTCGTAGGCCTGGCGGGCGCTGTCGTGACCGGGCTCGACGTCCCCGATGTCGAGGTTGCCGCGGTAGCGGTAGCCGCTCTCGCGCAGCAGGCGCTGCATGGGCTTGTTCTTTTTGTGCGTATCGGTGCGGATGCAGCGCAGCCCGAGCGCGAGCGCGCGCTCGTCGACGAAGCGCATCATTTTCTGCGCCATGCCGCTGCCGCGGTATTTGGCCGCCACGGCGCCGCGGTGCAGCACGGCGGAGGCGATCCCCTCGGTCCACTTGCCGTCGGTGATCGCGTCGTAGCTCGGCTCCTCGCGCACGGAGAGCGTGAAGAAAGCCCCGATCTCTCCGCCGTGCAGGACGACGAAGCATTCTCCCCGCTCGATATCGAGCAGGAAATGCTCCGCGGCCGGGTACGGCCCCTGCCACTGGTCGACACGGAGCTTTTTGAGGCTGGCGCGCGCCTCGTCCACGATGCGCGCGATCTCGCCGAGGTCTTCCGCCGTCGCTCTGCGGCAGGTGACGGGCTCGGTGAGCGCGGCGCGCTCCTTTTCCTTTTTCACCTCGTCGCAGAGCTTCCGATCCTCCTCATTCGCGGGGACGAAGCGCTCGAAAAGGTCGGGCCGTTTTTCCTTCGTGCGCCTGAACTGTTCGCGGCGCCGCCAGCTTTCGACCTTCTCGTGGTCGCCGCACAGCAGGATCTCGGGCACTTCCCTGCCCTCCCAGACTTCCGGGCGGGTGTACTGGGGGTATTCGAGCAGACCGTCCCAGTGGCTCTCGCCGATGTAGCACTGCTCGTCCGAGAGCACGCCGGGCACGAGGCGGCAGACCGAATCGGCCACGGCCATGGCCGCGATCTCGCCGCCGGTCAGCACGAAGTCGCCCAGCGAGAGCTCCTCGTCGACGCACTGCTCGATGAAGCGCTCGTCCACGCCCTCGTAGTGGCCGCAGACCAGCACGAGATGGTCGTAGTCGCGCTGCAGGCGGCGGGCCGTCTCCTGCGTGTAGGGCCGCCCCTGGGGCGAGAGATAGATCACGCGGCTCCTCTTTCCCTCCGCCGCGGCCATCACCGCGTCCAGGCAGCTCTTGAGCGGCTGCGCCATCATCACGCAGCCCCAGCCGCCGCCGTAGGGATAGTCGTCGACCTGGTTCTGTTTGTTCTCGGTATAGTCCCGGATCTGGACGCAGTTGATCTCGACCGTGCCCTTTTTCGCGGCGCGGCCGATAATGCTCTCGTGCAGCACGGCGCTCACCGTCTCCGGGAAGAGCGTCAGGATGTCGATCTTCATTTCACTCATGTCTCATAGTCCCTCGATCATGTGTACCCGGATCTGCTCCCTGTCCGCGTCGACGCCGAGGATGAAGGCCGGCACGGCGGGGATCAGATGCTCCGTCTCGCCCTTGACGACGTAGAGCATGGACGCGGGCGTCTCCTCCGCGCCGGTCATGACGCCGACGGTGTTCCCCTGCTCGTCGATCACGGTGAAGCCGATGATGTCCTGGACAAAGAACTCGCCCTTCTTCAGCGGCGCGTCCGCGCGCAGGACCTCGACGGTCCGTCCCTTGAGCGCCATGGCGGCGTTGAGATCGTCCACGCCCTCGAGCCGGGCGATCACGAAGCGCTTGTACTCGTGCGCGGAGAGGATCTTCTTTTCCTCGCCGTCGAGATACAGGCGTTTGAACTTTTTGAAAAAAGCCGGGGAATCGAGCCAGACCTCGATCTTGACCTCGCCCTTCACCCCGTGGGTGTTGACGATCCTTCCGGCTTCCACATATTCCTTCATCGCGCACGCTCCTTTGATGTTCACTAAAGATTTATTTTAGCATAAGCCGGCGGTTTTGCAAACAGAAACCTTGCGAAAAGCAGCATAAAGCCCCTCGCAGGAGGGGCTTTTCCGTTCATTCGATCTCCCAGGGGAGGTTTACATAAGTCGGATCGTGCCGGAGGGCGGGAAGCAGCTTTCCGCGCACGTCCGCCATCGACATACGCAGGCTGGAGGTGTTGATGCAGGGGTGGCAGCCGAAGCTCTCCTCGCCGAGCAGGTCGCGGTCGACGAGCAGGCGCACGGCCCCGCCGGGATCGTTCATCAATCCGAGCAGGCTGACCGAGCCGGGCGTGACGCCGAGCAGGCGCTCCATGTCCTCCGCGCCGCCGAAGCTCAGGCGCGACGAGCCGATCTGCGCCGAGAGGTACCTGGTCTTGAAGGGCTTGCCGCCCGGCATGATGAGCAGGTAAAAGTCCGTCTGCCGGCGGTTGGTCAGAAAGAGGTTTTTACAGATCGTGCAGCCGAGCAGGCTCTCGACCTCGCGGCAGGCCTCGATCGTGTCGGCGTGCTCGTGGTCGACGCGGAAGTATTCGACGCCGAGGCTGTCGAGCAGGTCGTAGCAGCGGCGTTCCTTCTCGAGCCGCCCCTCGTCCGCGCGGCCGCGGTAAAGCGTTTTGTCGATCTGCATCTCTCTCACCTCTTGTTGTGCGGCAGCCAGATGCGCTGCGCCTCGGCCGCGCGGATCAGCTCCTCGCGGAAATCGGGGTGCGCGAGGGAGATCAGCGCCTCGGCGCGCTCCCAGCTGCTTCTGCCGGCGAGATTCGCCGCGCCGTACTCGGTGACGAGCCAGTAGACCTCGCTGCGCGGCGTGGTCACGATATCGCCGCCGAAATGCGGCAGGATGCGCGAATGGCGCACGCCCGCCTTGTCCGTGTACGACGAGCTCATGCACAGGAAGGACATGCCGCCCTTCGCCGCGGTCGCGCCGTTGACAAAGTCGAGCTGGCCGCCCGTGCCGCTGATCTGCCGGGTGCCGACGCTCTCCGCGCAGACCTGGCCGTAGAGGTCCGCCGCGAGGCAGCCGTTGATCGACACCATGTTTTCCTGCTGTGCGATCACGGGGATTGAGTTTACATAATCAAGTCTGCAGCCGAGGATCCCGGGGTTGTCGTCCAGCCAGTCGTAAAACTCGCGCGAGCCGATCGCCAGGCCGAGCACGCCGAGACCGGGCTGCAGCGTTTTGCGGCGGTTGGTCAGCTTGCCCGCGCGGTGCAGCGCGAGATAGCCGTCGGACGCGAGCTCGGTGTGCATGCCGAGGTCGCGGAGATCGGATTCGGCGATCAGCTCGCCGATCGCGTTGGGCACGCCGCCGATGCCGAGCTGGATCGTCGCGCCGTCGCGGAGGTGCGGGTAGACGTAGCCCGCGATCTGACGTTCCAGCTCGCTGGGCGGGGGCGCGACCATCTCCCAGAGCGGTCGGGACGGGCACTCGACGACCGCGTCCACCTTCGAGAGCGGCAGCTGCGCCGCTTCGCCGCGGATGCGCGGCATGGCCGGGTTGACCTCGACGATCACGTGCTTCGCGTTCTCGACGACGGAGCAGCTTGCGCCCAGGGCGCCGCCGAGGTTGAAGTTCCCCTGCCCGTCCATCGGCGCGACCGTGATCATCGCCACGTCCGTCGTGAGGAAGCTGCGGTAGTACCAGTCCATGTTGCGGAAGACCATGGGGATGAAATAGCCGCGGCCGCGATCGAGCACGCGCCGCTCATAGGCCGAGCAGTGCCAGGTGTTGTAGACGAAGTGCTCCCCTTCCGGGTCGCACTCGACGACGGCGAGCGGGCCGCGCAGGAAGTTGCCGCGGATCTGCACGCCGTGCAGCTCGTCGCGCCGCGCGGCAAGCGCCTCGTCGAGAGCGATCGGGCAGGAGTTGTTCGAGCCGTAATCCACCCAGTCCCCGTTTTTGACGATGCGGACGGCCTCCGCCGCCGTTTTCAGCTTGGCGCGGTATTCGTTCATCAGATCCATGTCAGAATCCTCCGTGTGTCTTTCTTTTGCTCCCTTACTATATCACGAAGCGGAAAATGAGTAAAGCAAAAGCTCCCCGACGGGGGAGCTTTTGCGTCGAATACCTTATGCTTTCTTTCTTGCCATACGGTGTTCGTCGCCCTTGTGGAGCAGGGGCGAGATCCGCTTGTAGAGCAGGAAGGTCAGCCCCGAGACGATCACGCCCTTGAGCAGGTTGAAGGGGACGACCGCGAAGAGCACGAGCGTCGAGACGCTGGTGATGCGGGCGTTGACCTTGGTGCCCATGCCGATGATCGCCTCCATCGGCATGCCGAAGAGCGCGGCGAACTTCGGCAGCAGGTAGATCGCGTTGAAGGCGCTGCCGAAAACCGTCATGCACAGCGTGCCGACCGCCAGACCGACGAGGGCGCTCTTTTTGCCGGGCCTGGAATGGTAGACGATGCTCGCCGGCAGGACGAAGGAGCAGCCCACCGCGAAATTGGCGAAATCGCCGACAAAGGCCGTCGTCGTGCCTTTCAAGAGCAGCTTGACCAGCACCTTGAGCAGCTCCGCCGTCACGCCCGCGACCGGGCCGAGATAGAAGGTGCAGATCATGACCGGCAGCTCGCTGAGGTCGATCTTGTAAAAGGGCGGGGCGAAGGGCAGCGGGATCTCCAGGAGCATCAGCACGCCGGCCATCGCGGCGAACATCGCCGTGTAGGTGACGTAGTGCGTGCTCGACAGCGGCTTGATGTTCCTGCACAGGGTCTTCTGCAGGAGCGTCGCGACAAGCATGAGCCCCGCGAAGATCGCAAGACAGGTGAGGATGAATTTCAGGTTTTCCATGGGGATACTCTCCTTGAAATGCATCGGGCAAAGAAAAACGCCCGAAGATTTCTTCGGGCGCAGCATGACAAAATGCGCCTTCGGCGCGCGCACCGAGGGCCTCTTCTACCATCCGGACTGTACCGTCGGTACCGGAATCTCACCGGTTCGTGCTCCCTTTCGGGGCTTGCGGACTGTGACCGCCGGTCAGGAATTGCACCTGGCCTCGAAGATGGCAATAGTATAGCACCGCGCGCGCCCTTTGACAAGAGGCAATCGACGCGGTAAAATAGACGCATCAGACCATGCGGAGGCTTTCCATGGACAGAAAAAGCATCAGCTGCTGCTTTACCGGCCACCGGCCCGAAAAGCTGCCCTGGGGCACGGACGAGCGCGATCCGCGCTGCGCGGCACTCAAGGAGGAGCTCGCCTGCCACCTCGAGGGGATCTATCTCGCCGGCTGCCGCCATTTTCTCTGCGGCATGGCGCGGGGCTGCGACCTCTATTTTGCCGAGGCCGTGCTCGCGCTGCGGCAAAAATACGGCGACGTCACGCTTGAGGCGGCGATCCCCTGCGATACGCAGGCAGACGGCTGGCGCGCGGACGAGCGGCGGCGCTATGAGCACCTGCTCGCCGAGAGCGACGAGGTCCGCTTCGTCGCCCATCGCTATACGCCCGGCTGCATGCAGCGCCGCAACCGCTATATGGTCGACGCCTCGTCGGTGCTGCTCGCCGTGTTCAACGGCACGCCCGGCGGCACGATGCAGACGATCCTCTACGCGCAGCGCAGCGCTCTGAAGGTCATCACGGTGGAAATATAGCTGCCGTTTCCGGTTTTTCATTGTTGAGCAGATTCGGGTCGACCGAGGGCCGCGCCTTGAAGTCCTTGTCGTATTGCTTGACAAGGTCAAAGAGCTGTGATACCATGATTTCGTCAGCTTGCAGATGGGAATTTCCCGCGGAGGCAGCATTATGAAGCTGCTGGAAGTGGGACCGGGGCAATGCTGACATTTTTATTAGACAACAAAATTAGACAACAAAAAAACACGCTCCCGAAGGGGAGCGTGTTTTTTTGCTATGTTTTGCCGAAAGGACTTAAGCGTAGAGCTTAGGCCTTCTCCTTGGCCTGGGCGGCGAGGGTCTGGAACGCCATGATGGCGAGGCGGATCGCCAGGACGACCAGGATGATGGACCAGATAACCTGGAAGTAGGTGCCCCACTGAGCGCCGGCAATGATGGTCTTGAAGCCGTTGACGATCGTGAAGCAGAGAGCGGTGATCGTGGCGAGCATCATGAACACCATCGGGAAGTAGAACATCTTGTTGTTGCGGCCGATCTTGCCGAGCCAGGTGCAGACAGCCAGCATCGCGATGGAGGCAAGCAGCTGGTTGGCGGCGCCGAACACGCTCCAGATCTGGGACAGAGCCATGAAGCCCATGCCGCAGCCGATGAAGACCATGATCAGCGTGGAGACGATCGGGGTGGAGAAGAACTTGGCAGCGCCGGTCAGATCGTCGTGGGTCTTTCCTTCGGGAGTGAGGAGCTCGCCGAACAGGTAACGGCAGAGACGAGTGGCGGAGTCAAGAGAGGTCAGCGCGAAAACGGAGACAGCCAGCGTGAACAGGTTGTAGATCACAGCATAGCTCTTCTCGCCCGCGAAGGAGGCGAACATGGTGGCAATGCCGCCGGCGAAGATCGTCGGAGGAGCGGAGAGCTGGAACTTGTCGCCGCCGCCGGCAGAGGTCTGGCTCCACACAACGCCGATGGCGATGAGGGAGATGACGCCGAGAGCGGACTCGACGATCATGGAGCCGTAGCCGATGATCTGGGCGTCCTTCTCGTTGTCGATCTGCTTGGAGGAGGTGCCGGAGGAGATCAGGGAGTGGAAGCCGGAGCAGGCGCCGCAGGCGACCGTGATGAACAGGAACGGGAAGAGCGGCTGGCCGGCCGGGTTCTTCCAGCCGTAGAAGGCGGGAGCCTCGACGGTGGCAGCGCCGGTGAAGGTGCCGCCGACGATGGAGATGACCGCGATGATCATCATGCCGTAGAGCAGGAAGGAGCTCAGGTAGTCACGCGGCTGGAGCAGGATCCAGACAGGAAGCAGCGAAGCGACGGTGACGTACACGGCGATGAAGATGACCCAGAAGGTGCGGCTGAAGTGCAGGCCGGCGAACTGGCCGAGGAGGTGCGGCTGAAGTGCAGGCCGGCGAACTGGCCGAGGACAACGATGGCGACGATGCCGATGATGCCGACGACGGTCGCCGGGCCGATCTTGGCGTTCTTACGGTACACAAAGAAACCGAAGATCGCAGCGATGACGATGAACAGGATGGAGGTCATGGCCGTGGAGCCGTTGGCCGCATAGGTGGGGGCGGCAGGATCGACAGAGACGAAGGTGCCGGCCACGACAGCGGTGAAGGAGGCAATGACCAGGATCAGAACGGCGAGGGCGAAGACGATGAAGAGGCGCTGGGCCTTGATGCCCATGGAGTCCTTCATGACCTGGCCGATGGAGCCGCCGTTGTGACGGATGGAGGCGAACAGAGCGCCGAAGTCGTGCATGGCGCCGAAGAAGATGCCGCCGAGCACGCACCACAGGAAAACAGGGACCCAGCCAAAGACGGCAGCCTGGATCGGTCCGTTAATCGGGCCGGCGCCGGCGATGGAGGAGAAATGGTGGCCCATCAGGACGGCGGGGTTGGCAGGAACAAAGTCCTTTCCGTCGTACGCAGTATGGGCAGGGGTCTCGCGGTTGGGGTCGACGCCCCACTGCTTGGCCAGCCAGCTGCCGTAGAACACGTAGCCGAGAGCCAGAGCAACAAGCGCGATCAAGAGGATCAACAATGCACTCATACTTTTCACTCCTTAGATGAAAAATAATAATTTATTTGCCATTGCCCTGCGTTTCCTCACTGCGCAGAGCAAACAGCTTACCAAAGAATTTCTCCAGGTCGTAGCCGACCCGGTTGGCGTGGGCCTTTCGTTCCCCGAGATCCACGGCGGCGGTGAGCAGCTCGGTGTAGCCGTGGGTCGAAAGCGGCCCGTAGGACTTGGAAAACTTCGCCTTCTTCACGGTCTTGACCGTCTCCTCGTTCAGCGAGTCGGCGATCAGGACGACCTTGCAGTTCGTGTACTGGTGTTCCTTGTGGGGCTTCACCTTCGGGAGCATCTCGCGCAGCGAGAAGTCGATACACTCCCGCGCCAGCGCGGCGTCAAAGGCGGGAGCGGAAAAAACGTAGCAGTATTCGTGCTTTTCGTTCTTCCAGATGTTCGCGCTCTTGACGAAGAAATACTGCTCGTCGCGCACGTTGTATTCCGCGCGGAAGGCCAGCGGCAGGCCGCTCTCCTCCTCTTCCGCCGGGAGGATCGTGTAGTACGCGCTGTAGGCGTCCTTGACGACTTCAAGAAATTCTGCGCGGTCCATCGTCCCGGAGCCCTCCCAAAAATGAACAAATTATGACCATGAACGTAATATACAACAATTCTTCAAAAAATTCAATAGTCTTTTGTCTTTTTTGTTAAAGATTCCACCATCTCTTTCCCCCTGTCGGCTGGCAAATCCTGACTGTTTCGCCGTTTTGTTTTCAATCCGCCGAAAAGCCGGCGGGATTCGTGATTTACAAGGCGCGAAAATTGTTGTATCATATTTGTCAAACAGTACAAAAAACGCGAAAAAGGACCGGATCAACATGGAATACAAGCTCTGCGTCCCCTGCCTGCTGGGGCTCGAGGCGCCGATCGCGGACGAGCTGCGCCGCCTCGGCATGGCGGACGTCGCCGCGGAAAACGGCCGCGTCTGCTTCTCCGGCGGCGGACGCGAGATCGCGCGGGCCAACATCAACCTGCGCGTCGGCGAGCGCGTGCTGCTCGAGCTCGGCAGCTTCGAGGCGCGCAGCTTCGACGAGCTCTTCGAGGGGACCCGCGCCCTGCCCTGGGAGGAGCTGATCCCCCGCGACGGAGCCTTTCCGGTCAAGGGCTACAGCCTCAACTCGAAGCTCTTTTCCGTCAGCGACTGCCAGAAGATCATCAAAAAGGCGATCGTCGAGCGGCTGCGCGGCGTCTACGGCATCGAGTGGTTCCCCGAGACCGGCGCGCTCTATCAGGTGCAGTTCTCGATCATGAAGGACCGCGTGAGCCTCTCGCTCGACACCTCCGGCGAGGGGCTGCACAAGCGCGGCTACCGTCCGGCGCACAACGCCGCTCCGCTTAAGGAGACGATGGCCGCGGCGATGGTACTGCTCTCGCGCTGGCGCGGACGGGACGACTTCTGCGACCCCTTCTGCGGCAGCGGCACGATCCCCATCGAGGCCGCGCTGATCGCCAAGGGCCGCGCCCCGGGACTGGCGCGCGACTTCAGCGCGATGCGCTGGCGCGGGATCGATCCGCGCGTCTGGGACGAGGCGCGCGAGGAGGCCAGGGCGAAGGAGTATCACGGCGCGTACCGCATCGTCGGCTCGGACATCGATCCGCACGCCGTCCGGCTGGCACGGGAGAACGCGCAGCGCGCGGGCGTCGCGGACCTCATCGCCTTCGAGGTCGCCGACGCGGCGAAGTTCAGCCGCCCCACGGAGCGCGGCGTGATCGTCACGAACCCGCCCTACGGCGAGCGCATCGGCGAGAAGGCGGAGTGCGAGGCGCTCTACCGCGCCTTCGGCGAGGCATGGCGGAGCTGTCCGAACTGGCGGCTGTATCTGCTCTCGTCGCACACGGAGTTCGAGCGCTGCTTCGGCACGCCGGCCGACAAAAAGCGCAAGCTATACAACGGCATGATCAAATGCGATCTTTTCATGTACTATAAAGATAGACAGGCAGGGAACGGAAAATGAAGCATTTATTCATCGTCAACCCCGTCGCCGGCGGCGGCGGCAAGACCGACCTGGTCCGCGCGAAGATCGTCTCGGCCTTCGCGCAGCGGCCCGGCGAGGAGCTCGAGCTCTATGTCACGAAGGCGCCGCTCGACGCCACGGAGAAGATCCGCGCCGAGGCGGCGGATGGAAAGCGGCTGCGCGTCTATGCCTGCGGCGGCGACGGCACCTTCAACGAGTGCGTCTCCGGCGCGGTCGGGCTGGAGAACGTCGCGGTCTGCCCCTTCCCCACCGGCACGGGCAACGACTTCTGCCGCATGTTCGGCGAGGAAAAGGACGCTTTTCGCGATCTCGACGCGCTGCTCGACGGCACCGAGCATCCCATCGACGTGATCTCCTGCAACGGCCGTTACAGCGTGAACATCTGCTCGGCCGGCATCGACGCGCGCATCGGCACGAACGTCCATCGATACAGCTCCCTGCCCCTCATCGGCGGCGCGGCGGCCTACGTCGTGTCCGCGATCGTGGAGATGTGCAGGGGGATCGCGCAGCCCATGCGCGTCCGCTGCGGGGACTATTCCTCCGCCGAAAAGCTCACGCTCGTGTGCGTGTGCAACGGCCGTTTTTACGGCGGCGGCTTCAACCCCAGCCTCGACGCGCGGCCGGACGACGGCGTGCTGGACATCTTTATCGCCAAAAAGGTCAACCTGCTGCAGTTCGCCGTGCTGATCGGCAAATACGCCTCCGGTCACGCGGCGGAAATGAAGAAGCTCGTCACGCACCTGCAGGGCGATTCGATCACGATCGAGTCCGACGAGGAGACCGTCATCAACCTCGACGGCGAGGCGCTCTTCACGCGGCGCGCGGAGCTGCGGCTGCTGCCCGGCGCGGTGAAGCTGATCGTCCCGAAGGGTATGCGCTTTTTCGACAGGGAGGACTGAGAGCATGGAACTGAAATTCGAAAACTGCTGTACGCTGACGAAGGACGCCCTCAAGGCCATGAACCGCAGCAACCGCAACCCCGTGTTCACGGCCGCGGCGGTCGTGCTGTGCGCGGCCTATCTCGTCAACGGCGTGCGCGCCGCGATCGCGGGCTACCCCGCCGGTCTCATCGCGCCCCTCGCCTGCGCGCTGGTGCTCGGCGCCTTCGCCTGGTTCCTGCCCGATCTGCAGACCTTCTTTGAGTACCGCAAGAACCAGATCGCCTACGGCCGCGACGCGAAGTGCATCACGAAGTTCTACGACGACAAGTTCGTCGTGGAGAACCTGACCTCCGGCAAGATCGCGAACATCCCCTACGCGCGCATCCGCAAGGTGACGGAGGACGGACGCTATCTGTTCCTGCTGCTCGACACGCGCATCATCTCCCCCGTCGACATGGAGGATTTTCTCAGCGGCACGGCCGGGGACTTCGGTCCCTTCATCCGCGCCAAGGCCACGAACACCACGCGGCGCGGCGGGAAGCCGGAGAACACGCTCTGATCGGAAGGTCGTTTTTTGTCACAATAATTTCATAAAAAAATCCGCATTTTTCCGCCCCGGGGGCTTGCAAAAATAAAAAGTTGTGGTATAGTATGCTGTGTTAGCACTCGTAGTTTTTGAGTGCTAACACAGCTGTTTTTTTGTAATTAAACATTTGGAGGTATATAAGTATGAAACTCAAACCCTTAGCTGACAGAGTCGTTCTCAAGCAGAACGCGGCCGAGGAGCGCACCTCCTCCGGCATCTTCCTCACGGCCTCCGCCCAGGAGAAGCCCGAGGTCTATGAGGTCGTCGAGGTCGGCCCCGGCGGCGTCGTGGACGGCAACGAGGTCAAGATGGTCGTCGCCGCGGGCGATCAGGTGCTCGTCGGCAAGTACAGCGGCACGAAGGTCAAGCTCGACGAGGTCGAGTACACCATCGTCCGCCAGAGCGATATTCTCGCGGTATTAGAGTAATTCAAGGAGGAGTTCATCATGGCAAAGAAGATCATTTACGGCGAAGAAGCGAGAAAGGCGATCGAAAGCGGCGTCAACCAGCTTGCGAACACCGTGAAAATCACGCTCGGCCCCAAGGGCCGCAACGTCGTCCTCGACAAGAAGTTCGGCACCCCGCTGATCACCAACGACGGCGTGACCATCGCCAAGGAGATCGAGCTGGAGGACGCCTTTGAGAATATGGGCGCGCAGCTGATCAAGGAGGTCTCCACGAAGACCAACGACGTCGCCGGCGACGGCACCACCACCGCTACCCTGCTGGCGCAGACCATGATCAACGAGGGTCTGAAGAACCTCGCCGCGGGTGCGAACCCGATGGTCATGAAGCGCGGCATCCAGAAGGCCACCGACGCCGCCGTCGAGGCCATCAAGGGCATCTCCAAGCCCGTGTCCGGCTCGAAGGACATCGCCCGCGTCGGCACCATCTCCTCCGGCGACGAGCTGATCGGTCAGCTCATCTCCGAGGCCATGGAGAAGGTCAGCCAGAACGGCGTGATCACGCTCGAGGAGTCCAAGACCGCCGAGACCTACAGCGACGTGGTCGAGGGCATGCAGTTCGACCGCGGCTATCTCAGCCCCTACATGGTCACCGATACCGACAAGATGGAGGCCGTGCTCGACGACGCGCTGATCCTCATCACCGACAAGAAGATCTCCAATATTCAGGATCTGCTGCCCCTGCTCGAGCAGATCGTCAAGGCCGGCCGCAAGCTGCTGATCATCGCCGAGGACGTCGAGGGCGAGGCTCTGGCGACCATCGTGCTCAACAAGCTGCGCGGCACCTTCACCTGCGTGTGCGTCAAGGCTCCCGGCTTCGGCGACCGCCGCAAGGAGATGCTGCAGGATATCGCCATCCTCACCGGCGGCCAGGTCATCAGCAGCGATCTGGGCATGGAGCTCAAGGACGCGCAGCTGAACATGCTCGGCCAGGCCCACCAGGTCAAGGTCGGCAAGGAGAACACCGTCATCGTCGACGGCGCCGGCAGCGTCGCGGAGATCCGCGCGCGCGCCGCGCAGATCGAGCACCTGCTGGCCAACACCACCTCCGATTACGACCGCGAGAAGCTGCAGGAGCGCCTTGCGAAGCTCTCCGGCGGCGTCGCCGTCATCAAGGTCGGCGCGGCCACCGAGACCGAGATGAAGGAGAAGAAGCTCCGCATCGAGGACGCGCTCAACGCCACCCGCGCCGCCGTCGCGGAGGGCATCGTCGCCGGCGGCGGCAGCGCCTACGTCATCGCCTCTCTCGCCGCGGCCAAGCTGGCCGACACGCTCGAGGGCGACGAGAAGACCGGCGCGGCCATCGTGGCGCGCGCGCTCAAGGCCCCGATCATGCAGATCGCCGCGAACGCGGGCGTCGAGGGCGCCGTCATCCTCAACGAGGTCACCGGAAACGAGAACGTCAACTACGGCTACGACGCCGCCAACGGCGTATACGGCGATATGCTCGAGCTCGGCATCGTCGACCCGACCAAGGTCTGCCGCAGCGCGATCGAGAACGCCGCGTCCGTGTCCTCCATGGTCCTCACGACCGAGAGCCTCGTCGCCGACATCCCGGAGAAGAATCCGCCGATGCCCGCCGCGTCTCCCGATATGGGGATGTATTGATCAGGGCCGCGCCCGTCCAAGCCTGTCGAAACAAACGATCAAAAAAGGCCGATGCCTCCCGGCATCGGCCTTTTTCATCTTCTGCCGCGGCGGATTTTTCAGATTTCCTAAGCCGTTTATCCGTTGACTATTGAAGGCGAATATGTTAACCTAAAACGTGAGATAGAATACCGACGGGAGGGTGTGCGATAACGATGGATGAGAGATCCCGTAACCTGTTTCATAAGGAAGAGAGCGAACTGAGCGAGTACGAGCGCATGATGCTCTCCATTCTGGCCGAGAAGGAAGAAGCCGAAAAAGCCGCTGCGGCGGAGACGAACGCGCCTGTCGAGGAAGCTCCCGCCGAGGAAGCCCCCGTTGAGGAAGCTCCCGCCGGGGAAGCGCCTGTTGAGGAAGCCCCCGTTGAGGAAGCCCCCGCCGAGCCGGACGACAGCGACGTAAAGATCGCCCCCGCGAAGATCGAGACAGGACGCCAGCCCATCCCTCTGCTGACCGAGGAAGCCAATCCCGAGCTGGAGCCCGTGGTCGTTTCGCGTCCGACGATCCAGTTCATGAGCAGCATTGAGCGGGAAAAGAAGATCGCGCGCAAGGTGCGCCGGCACCGCCGCCGCTCCGGCGTCGTGGTGGTCGCGCTCTGCGTGGCGCTGATGATGGTGGCCTTTCTGTACAACGGCCTGGTCAACAAGTCCTGGGGTCTGCTGGAAAAGCCCGAGCCCACGCCCGAACCCACGCCCGACATTTTTGAGATCGCCCCCACGCCCGAGCCCACGCCCGAGATCACGCCCGAACCGATCAAGGTCCACCGCTACGTCATCGAACGCGGCGATTTGAGCTGGACCGCAGCGCAGGATCAGTGCCTGGCCAGCGGCGGCTACCTCGCCGTCATCAACACGCAGTCCGAGTTCAACGAGATCACCGCCCTTGCCGACGAAAAGGGCGTCGAATGCCTCTGGATCGGCTGCCACCGCTCCGTGGGCGAATACGTCTGGGAGAACGGAGAGAAGGTCGACCGCAGCGTCGATCCGACCGACACCGGCATGGCGCTCTGGGCGAAGGAGGAGCCCTCCTTCATCGACCGCGACGACGGCACGGAGGAGAACTATCTCATGCTCTGGAAGCACGACGGCGGCTGGAGCTACTGGGACAGCCGCAACGATCCGGCCGGCGAGTTCTGGGGCTGGCGCGGCAGGCTCGCCTATGTCTGCGAGTTCGAAGAGTAAACAAAGAAACGCAAACCGGGCTGTGAGGAAACTCACAGCCCGGTTTTTTTATCGGTACAGATAGTCCCGGCCGCGGATCGTGCCGGTGCTCGAGCGGAAGACGCCGTTTTCGAGATAGACGATATCGAGATTTTCCTCGCGGATCGGCTCGTCGAAGGGGTCGAGCGCCTCGTTGAGCAGCGCGAGCCATTCGTCCTTTTCCACGAAGGTGTAGCTCAGGCCGCCTGCCTCGGCGGGACGGTTGGGCATCGTGTGGAAGTTCAGATCCTCGGCGCGGCACTGGACGGCGCAGCGCAGAAAGAACGCGATGTTCGCCGCGCCCAGATCGCTGTCGAGCGAGCGCGCGGCCAGCTGGACCACCCCGGCGAGATTGGGGATCGAGCCGAGGGAAATGAACTGCTTTGCCGCCGCGTGCAGAAAATCGTGCTGGAGACTGATCCGATCCAGGTCTCCGTTGATATAGTTCTTTCGGTAGCGGCAGAGCTGGACGCATTGCTCGCCGTCGAGGCGCTGATAGCCCGCCGGAATGTGGATCGACAGACCCTGCGCCGCATCCTCGTAATCCATGTCGAAGGGGACTTCGAACCAGACGCCGCCCATCATGTCGATCGCCTGCTTCACCGTCTCGATATCCATGACGGCACAGCAGTCGGGACGGAACCCGCACAGCGAGCAGATCGCGTCGCGCAAACCGTCAAGTCCGTTTCCGCCCGCGTTTTTGGCGGCTGTATAGACGCAGTTGATCTTCCGCACATCCCAGGGGAGGTTTACATAAGTATCTCTCGGGATGCTGACGAGATCGATCCGGCGCGTCTGCGCGTCGAGGCGGGCGACGACGATGGTGTCCGTGTTGCCGCTGACCTCGTCGAGCCCGGCGAGGATCAGCGTATAGACCTTCTCCCGCCTGCCGCCGCCCCCGGCGGCAGGCCGCGGCGTCTCTTCGGCCGAGGCGGCAAGCGCCGCGCCGGCAGGCGTCCCGGCCGGCGCGGCGGGTGCGAAGGAGCTGTCCGCCGCCGCGGGCAGGGGGC
>CACWIS010000038.1 GCA_902761055.1 Oscillospiraceae bacterium | reverse complement strand
GCGCAGAAGCGTCAGACCATCACGCCCGACGAGTTCCGCCGTCTCGCGCGCGAGTTCGGCGTGAGCCTGCCCGAGAAGTTCCTGTTCGAAAAAGACTGAGCCGCGCCGTAAACGGCGCAACGCCCCGAAGTCCGTTCCCGCGGACTTCGGGGCTTCGTACCGCCCGCCGAAAAAAGCGCCGGGCGGCGTTTTTTGCTCTTGACAAATGCGGTGATCGGGAGTATGCTCTGAATGTGAATATATGAGCATACGTTCAAATGAAAACCGAAAGGAAGTGTCCCGATGAAAAAGAGCTACAAGATCGAAGTGGACTGCGCCAACTGCGCAAACAAGATGGAGCAGGCCGCGAAGAAGACGCCCGGCGTGAAGGACGCTACGGTCAATTTCATGACGCTGAAGATGAGCGTGGAATTTGAGGACGGCGCCGATCCCCGGAGCGTCATGCAGGATGTGCTGAAGAACTGCAAAAAAGTCGAGGACGACTGCGAGATCTTTCTTTAATCCGGCGGTGGCCCGCGCCGGGCTCTTCGCTGCGGAGAGCCGCGCTCCGTCGCTCCCGGCCGGCGGGGAACGCCCCGGCCGGCGCGCGGGGCGCGCCCCGGGCTGCATTTGCCGCGGCAAGCGCAGAGAAAAACGATGCGCCGCAAACAGCGGCGCATTTTTCAAAGGTGATCGCATGAACAAGAAACAAAAAAAGATGCTTGCGCGCATCCTGATCGCGGCGGCGATGATGATCGCACTGCACTTTGCCCGCAGGGCCTTCGGCGATCGGGCGCAGGAGCCGCTCTGGTTTTTCCTGTATCTGATCCCGTATCTGACGGTGGGCTGGGATATCCTCCTCAAAGCGGCCAAGGGCATCAAAAACAAACAGGTCTTCGACGAGAACTTCCTCATGGCCGTCGCCACGGTCGGCGCGATCGCGATCGCCCTGATCAACCGAAGCGGCGACTATACCGAGGCCATCGCCGTCATGCTCTTCTATCAGGTGGGTGAGCTCTTCCAGAGCTACGCCGTCGGCAAGAGCCGCAAAAACATCAGCGCCCTCATGGACATCCGCCCGGACTACGCCAATGTGGAGATCGACGGCGAGCTTGCGCAGGTCGACCCCGACGAGGTCGGGATCGGCACGCTCATCGTCGTCAAGCCCGGCGAGAAGATCCCCATCGACGGCGTGGTGGCCGAGGGCGTCAGCACGCTCGACACCTCCGCCCTCACGGGCGAGAGCGTCCCGCGCGAGGTGCGGCCGGGCGACGAGGTCATCAGCGGCTGCATCAACCAGAGCGGCCTGCTGCGTCTGCGCACGACCCGGGAGTTCGGCGAATCCACGGTCTCGAAGATCCTCGACATGGTGGAGAACGCGACCTCCAGAAAGTCGCGCTCCGAGGCCTTCATTTCGCGCTTCGCTCGGATCTACACCCCTGCGGTCTGCGCGTGCGCGCTGGCGCTGGCGGTGCTGCCGCCGCTGTACCTCCTTCTGCGCGGTGCGGCGCCCGGCTGGGGCGACTGGATCTACCGCGCGCTGACCTTCCTCGTGATCTCCTGCCCCTGCGCGCTGGTGATCTCGATCCCGCTGAGCTTCTTCGCGGGCATCGGCGGGGCCAGCCGCGAGGGCGTGCTGGTCAAGGGCTCGAACTACCTCGAAGCGCTCTCCAAGGTGCAGACGGTCGCCTTTGACAAGACGGGAACGATGACCAAGGGCGTGTTCGAGGTCAACGGCATCCACCACAGCAGCATGGACAACGCCAAGCTGCTGGAGTTGGCCGCTCACGCGGAGATCTTCTCCACGCATCCGATCGCCCGCAGCATCCGGAAGGCATACCTCGAGGGCATGGTCTTCCGCGGCGGCGGCGAGCCTGCCGAAAAGGCGGAAAGCGGCGGCCGCCGCCTCGAAGAAGAGCGCGTTGCCGACGTCAGGGAGATCGGCGGCAACGGCATCGTCGCCGAGGTGGACGGGAAGCAGGTCGCCGCGGGCAACACCAAGCTGATGGACAGCCTGGGCGTGGAATACATCGACTGCCATCACGTCGGCACGATCGTGCACGTGGCGGTGGACGGCGCCTACGCGGGGCATCTGCTGATCTCCGACGTCGTCAAGCCCACGGCCGGGGAAGCCATCCGCGCGCTGCGCGCCGCGGGCGTCGCCAGGACCGTGATGCTCACCGGCGACGCAAAGAAGGTGGGCGAAGCGGTCGCCGCCGAGATCGGCATCGACGAGGTGCGCGCCGAGCTCCTGCCCGGCGACAAGGTCGCGGCGGTGGAGGAGCTGCTGGCAAAGAAGCCGGAGCGCGCGGTGCTGGCCTTCGTGGGCGACGGCATCAACGACGCGCCGGTGCTCACGCGGGCCGACCTCGGCATCGCGATGGGCGCGTTCGGCTCGGACGCCGCGATCGAGGCGGCGGACGTGGTGCTGATGGACGACGATCCGAAGAAGATCGCGCTCGCGGTCCGCATTGCCAAAAAATGTATGCGCATCGTCTACGAGAACATCTGGTTCGCCATCGGCGTGAAGCTGGTCTGCCTCGTGCTCGGCGCGGCGGGCGTGGCGAACATGTGGCTCGCGATCTTTGCGGACGTGGGCGTAATGGTGCTCGCGGTGCTCAACGCGATCCGCGCGCTCTTTACGAAGGAGCTGCGCTGAAGACCCGGGGCGGGGCAAGGCTGACGGATATATTTGCAGTTTTTTTGAAAAAATATCCCCCCGGGGGGCTTGCGGCGGCGTTTGCCCGTCTGCTATGCTCTGTTCAGATCAGATGCTTAATCGGCTGTCAGGATCTCCCCTCGATCCGCGTGTCTCTTTCACCTCTGGGACACAAGGCGGCCGGCCTGTTCTCTCTCTCACTATGTTACAGCCCTCCGAGCCGGTCCCTCGGAGGGCTGTAATCTTTCTCTGCGCCCGGGCGGAAAAGAGGGGGACGGGAGCGGGCACGAGAGGAAATATGCGCCGGCGCCGCGAAAACCGTTTTCAAAACCGCGCCGATGTGGTATAGTCAGCAGGGAGTATCGTCCGTTTCCGCCGCATGCGGCGCAGACGGTTTTCGGCGGCGCCCCGGCGGCGCCGCAGCCCGAAGAAAGGAAATCAAGAGAAATGCTGCTTCCTGTCATTCTGTTCCTTGCCGGCTTCCTTCTGCTCATCAAGGGCGGCGACTGGTTCGTCGACGGCTCGGTCGGCATCGCGCGCCGCTTCCATCTTCCCGAGCTTCTCATCGGCGCGACCATCGTCTCCATCGGCACCACGCTGCCCGAGGTGATGGTCTCCAGCCAGGCGGCCCTGGAGGGAAACGCCGGCATCAGCTACGGCAACGCCATCGGCTCGATCATCTGCAACACGAGCCTGATCGCGGCGATCACCGTCACGGTCAGTCCCGCGAAGGTCGAGCCGAGGTCCTTCTCGCTCCCGACGGCCTTTTTCTTCGCCGCCGCGCTTTCCTATTCCGCGGTCGCGTGGATCTACGGCGGCTTCGAGCGCTGGATGGGGATCCTCTATCTGGCGCTGTTCGTGATCTATCTGCTCGTCTCTACCACGCAGATGGAGAAGCATCCGGAGGTCGCGGAGGAGAACGGGGAGGAAGCGGCCGAAGCCGCGGCAGAGGCCGCGGTCGGAGAAAAACAAAGGACGCTCGCGCAGGACCTGCTCCTGCTGGTCATCGGCGCGGCCGCGATTGCCCTCGGCGCACGATTCCTGGTCGATAACGGCACCAAGATCGCTGCGGCGCTCGGCGTTCCCGACTCGGTCATCGGCCTGACCATGGTCGCGCTGGGCACCAGCCTGCCCGAGCTGATCACCGCCATCACCAGTCTCGTGAAAGGCCACGGCGCCCTGTCGCTGGGCAATGTGATCGGCGCCAACCTCTTCAACATCATCCTGGTCAGCGGCATGGCGATCACGATCTCCCCCTTCGCGATCCCGGCGGAAAAGACCGTCCTGGGCGGGATCAATTCGAGCCTTGTCATCGACCTGCCGGTCATGCTGGCCGTCATGTCGATCCTGTGCCTGCCCACGCTGAAAAAGGGCGAGCTGAAGCGCTGGCAGGGCGTCCTGCTGCTGGGGATCTACACGGCCTTCACGGTCTATCAGTTCGTTTCGTAAGAAAAACGGCAGCGGGGCGTCTGCCGCGCCCCCCGCTGCGAGAGAAGGGAAGACATGAAAAAGTTTTCCGTTTTCAGCGGCTTTCTCGGGTCTGGAAAGACGACCCTGATGATGGCCCTGACACAATATCATACCGCCCGTTACGGCAAGGCCGCCATGATCTCCAACGACCTCGGCGAGGGCGTAACGCTGGCCGACCACAAGCTCGCGCAGCTCGGCGGCTGCAATACGTCGCAGATCACGGACGAGTGCATCTGCTTCTGCCGCGACGTGCTGACCGAGCGGCTGGCCGCGCGCTTCGCCGAGGGCTGCGAGCTGGTCGTCTCGGATATCCCGGGCTTCGGCGTGGGCGCGCAGGAGCACGTTTACCACGGCCTTGCGGAGGCGTATCCCGGAGCGTGCGAGCTCGCGCCCTTCACCGTGCTCGTCGAGCCGCGGAATCTCGCGCTGCTGCGCGGGGGACAGGCCGGCGACATGGGCTTTATCCTGGACGCCCAGCTCAGGGAGGCCGATCTCATCGTGCTGAGCAAATGCGAACTGCTGGACGCGCGGGAGAGGGAAGAAGCCCTCTCCTGGCTCGCGGGGCGCTATCCCTGGGCGGAGCGGCTCCCCGTCAGCGCAAAGAGCGGCGAGGGGCTCGACGCGCTCTGCCGCGCGCTGCGTGAGGGACAGGCCTCGATGCGCCGCCCGGAGATCGACTATGACGCCGACGATCTGCAGAACGCGATGGGCAGCCTGAGCGAGTACTATCTCCAATACCGCGCGCTGGTCTGCTGCGATGATTTTGACGGCGACGCCTATCTCACGGAGCTGGCGGAGGCGATCCGACGGGCGGTGCGCGAAGCGGGCGGCGAGGTGCCGCACTGCAAGCTCCTGGCCTGGGGATCGGAGGGCGATTACGGCAAGGCGGATCTGCTCGGCACGGATCGGCCGATCGAGCTTGCGCACCGCTTCACGCGGCCCTGCACCGACCTCGGCGTGCTGCTCAACGCCAGCGCCGTCTGTCCGGACGAGACGCTGAACCGACTCGTCGGGGAGGCGGTCGCGGCGGTATCCGAACGCTATCGGCTGGAGCTGACGGTCTTCAAAAAAGATCACTTCGGACTGGGTGAATAGGATGGGGACGATCATACGCGAGACGCGGTCCGTCTGCCCCGTCTGCCTGCGCAATCTGCCTGCGCGCCTTGTGCGGGAGGCGGACGGCCGCATCCTGCTCGAAAAGAGCTGCCCGGAGCACGGGGACTACCGCGTGCCGGTCTGGCAGGGAAGGCTCGACTGGGAGAGCTGGCTGCTCGGCACGCCGCCGCTTGCGGCGGACGCCGGACTGCGCTGTCCGGGAAGCTGCGGCCTCTGCCCCGAGCACGAGATCGGAAGCTGCTGCGTGCTGCTGGAGGTAACGGAGCGCTGCAACCTGCGCTGCCGCTTCTGCTTTGCCCGCGGCGGCGAGGGCGCGCGCGAGCCCGGCCTTGACGAACTGAAGGACGCGATCCGTGAAATCGTGCGGCAATGCGGCAGCCCGCTGCTGCAGCTCTCGGGCGGCGAACCGACGCTGCGCGACGACCTCGCCGAGCTGGTGCGCTTTGCCAAGGAGGCGGGCTGCAGCTATGTGCAGCTCAACACCAACGGCCTGCGTCTGGCGCGGGAGCCGGCGTACGCCCGCCGCCTCGCGGAGGCGGGGCTGGACATCGTCTTCCTGCAGTTCGACGGCACACGCGAGGAGATCTACGAGACGCTGCGAGGCGCGCCGCTGCTGGAGCTCAAGAAAGAGGCGATCCGCGTCTGCGGCGAAGCGCGCATCGGCGTCACGCTGGTGCCGACGGTGGTCCGCGGCGTCAACGACGACGATCTCGGCGGGATTGTTTCCTTCGCATGCGCTCACGCGCCGGCCGTCCGCGGGGTCCATTTCCAGCCGGTGTCGTATTTCGGGCGCTATCCCGGAAAACCGGAGGAGGCGGAGCGCTATACGCTCGACCGGCTGATGGCGGACCTCGGCGAGCAGGCGGGCATCCCGCTCGAGAGCTTCATGCCCTCGCGCTGCGACCACCCCCTGTGCGGCTTCCACGCGAGCTTTCTCATCGAGCCGCAGGGCGAGCTGCGCCCGCTGAGCTCGATCGCGCACTCGGCGCACAGCCGGGGCTGTGAAAAAGACAACCGCGAATATGTGGCGCGGCACTGGCGCCGCGCGCCGGAGGAGCCGCGGCCCGCGGGCCTTTCCTCGGACGGGATGGACTTCGACGCCTTTCTCTACCGTCTGCGCCACGAGAGCATGACCCTTTCGGCCATGGCCTTTCAGGATGCGATGAATCTCAACATCGAGCGCCTCCATCGCTGCAGCCTGCACGTGTACGACAGGGGAAGGATCAAACCCTTCTGCGCGAAATACCTCACGCCGATGGAATAAGACACGGGACAAAACAGGGAAGCGGCCGCCGGAACTCCGGCGGCCGCTCCCCTCCTTTTTCCCGACAGCGCCCGCCGCGGGGAATTGACTTTCGCGCCCTTTGCTCGTATAATAAGAAAAAACGAATTGCTTTTATTTATAACTCGAAGGAAACGAAAGAAAGGATACAGACGCCATGAAGCTGATGAAGACCGAGGAGGCCGTCGGGCATGTGCTGTGCCACGACATCACCCAGATCATCAAGGACGAGAAAAAGGGTCCCGTGTTCCGCAAGGGCCACATCATCCGCCCGGAGGACGTGCCCGTGCTGCTGAGCGTGGGCAAGGACCATATCTATATTTGGGAGAACAACGAGAACATGCCACCGAGCCGAAGGAGGGCAAGATCGAGCTGATCGCCGATATCGACGGCCTCCTGCTCATCGACGTGGCGCGTCTGCGCGCCGTGAACGCGCTGGGCGACATGATGATCGCGACCCGCGCCTCCGGCTTCGTGGTCAAGAAAGGCGACAAGCTGTGCGGCACGCGCGTCATCCCGCTCGTCATCGAAAAGGAGCGCATGGAGCGCGCGAAGGCCGTCGTCGGCGCCGAGCCTCTGCTGAAGCTCGTCCCGCTCAAGCCGAAGAAGGTCGGCGTCGTCACGACCGGCAACGAGGTCTTCTACGGCCGCATCCGGGACACCTTCACGCCTGTCATCGAGCAGAAGCTGCGGGAGTTCGGCGGCAGCGTGATGACCGAGCACGTGGTTTTGAACGACGACCACGAGAAGATCACCGCCGCGATCCTCGACATGCTCGCAAAGGGCTGCGAGATGGTGGTCTGCAGCGGCGGCATGAGCGTCGACCCCGACGACAAGACCCCCCTCGCGATCAAAAACACCGGGGCGAACATCGTCTCCTACGGCTCGCCGGTATTGCCCGGCGCGATGTTCCTCGTCTCCTATATGCCCGACGGGCGGCCCGTCTGCGGCCTGCCCGGCTGTGTGATGTACGCCCGGCGCACGATCTTCGATCTGCTGCTGCCCTATCTCGTGACGGACACGCCGATCACGAAGGAGCAGCTCGCCGCGCTCGGCCACGGCGGGCTCTGCCTCAACTGCCCCGTCTGCCATTTCCCGAACTGCGGCTTCGGCAAAGGCGTCTGATCTGCGCCGCGACAACCGCATAAGCTGTTTTCATCCTGATATAAGCACGTAAAGCCGTGTTTATATAAAAATACATTTCCCTGAAAGACGGGAAGGAGGAAACAAGATGAAAAAAGCACTATCCCTGCTGCTGGCGCTCTGCATGCTCTTTGCGCTGGCAGCCTGCGGCAGCACGCCCGCCGCACCCGCTCCGGCGGAAAAACCGGCGGAGCCGCCGGCCGAAGAGCCCGCGCCGGCCGAAGAGCCCGCGCCGGCCGAGGAGCCCGCTCCCGCGGAGGAGGTCGAGCTCATCGTCTTCGCCGCCGCCTCGATGACCGAGACGCTGACGGAGATCAAGGGCCTGTACGAGGCCGCCAACCCCGGCGTGACCATCACGTATAACTTCGACTCCTCCGGCACGCTCAAGACCCAGATCCAGGAGGGCGCGTCCTGCGATCTCTTCATCTCGGCCGCTCCCAAGCAGATGAACGCGCTCGACGTCTCCTGCGACGAGGAGAAGAACCCCGACAAGCTCGACTTCGTGCTGCAGGGAAGCCGCATCAACCTGCTCGAGAACAAGGTCGCCCTGGTCGTCCCCGAGGGCAATCCCAAGGGCATCGATAGCTTCGATAAGCTCGTCGAGGCGCTCAAGGGCGGCGAGATCCTCTTCGCCATGGGCAACAGCGACGTGCCCGTGGGACAGTACACGCAAAAGATCCTCGCCTTCTATGAGCTCAACGAGGAGGAGCTGGCCGGCAAGGGACTGATCACATACGGCACCAACGTCAAGGAGGTCACCACGCAGGTCTCCGAGGCGAGCGTGGACTGCGGCGTCGTATACGCCACCGACGCCTTCTCCGCCGGCCTCACGATCGTGGACACCGCGACGAAGGACATGTGCGGCCAGGTCATCTACCCCGCCGCCGTGCTGAACGTCAGCGAGCATCCCGAGGCCGCGCAGGCCTTTCTCGATTATCTGACCGGCCCGGAGGCCACCGCCGTCTTCGAAGGCGTGGGCTTCTCCCCGGCCGCCTGATCGGACCGCAAACGACGCATGACATACGGCGCGGCCGCCGCGCCGCATGCTCTTTTTCAGGAGTTGTTTTATGAGCTTCGACTGGTATCCTCTGTGGAACTCGCTGCGCATCGCCGCGATCAGCTGCGTGCTGGTGTTCTTCACAGGCATTTTCTTCGCCTATTACGCCGCAAAGCTCCCGCGCGCGGTAAAAGGCGTGCTGGACGTGATCCTCACGCTGCCGATGGTCCTGCCGCCGACGGTCTGCGGTTATTTCCTGCTGCTCGTCTTCGGGGTGAAGCGCCCGATCGGCGCCTTCCTGCTGCAGCACGGGATCAAGTTCGTCATGACCTGGTACGGCGGCGTCCTCGCGGCCGCGGTCGTGGCCTTCCCGCTGATGTACCGCACGGCGCGCGGCGCCTTTGAGAGCTTCGACAAAACGCTGGCCTATTCCGGACAGACGCTGGGCCTCTCCAACGCCTATATCTTCTGGCGCATCCGCATGCCCGCCTGCCGGCAGGGCATCCTCGCCGGAACGGTGCTGGCCTTTGCCCGCGCGCTGGGCGAGTACGGCGCGACGAGCATGCTCATCGGCTATACGCCGGGGCGCACCGCCACGATCTCGACGACGGTCTATCAGCTCTGGCGCACGAACGACGAGAGGGGCGCCATGTTCTGGGTGCTGATCAACCTCGCGATCAGCACGGTGGTGCTTTTGAGCGTGAATATGCTCGAGGCGCGGCAGAAGAAGGCGGTGAAGGCATGAGTCTGCGTGTCGACATCCGCAAGTCCCTCGGCAGCTTCACGCTGGACGTGGACTTCACGGCCGGGCAGGGGATCACCTCGCTGCTCGGCGCCTCCGGCTGCGGCAAGAGCATGACTCTCAAGTGCATCGCGGGCATCGAAAAGCCCGACGAGGGACGCATCGAGCTCGACGGCCGGGTGCTGTTCGACTCGGCGCAGGGGGTCAATCTCCCGCCGCAGCAGCGCCGCGTGGGCTATCTGTTCCAGAACTACGCGCTGTTCCCCAACATGACGGTGCGGCAGAACATCCTCTGCGGCCTCAACCGCGAAAAGGACCGCTCCGCGAGGGAGCGGCGGCTGCGCGACATGCTGCGGAGGATGCAGCTCGAGGGTCTGGAGGAGCGCAAGCCCGCCCAGCTCTCGGGCGGCCAGCAGCAGCGCGCGGCGCTCGCGCGCATCCTGGTCAGCGATCCGCAGATCCTGCTGCTCGACGAGCCCTTTTCGGCGCTCGACGGCCACCTGCGCGATTCGCTGAAGGTGGAGATGCGCGATCTGCTGCAGCGCTTCGGCCGCGAGGTGCTGATGGTGACGCACGACCGCGGAGAGGCCTACAACATGAGCCGCGAGATCGCCGTGATGGACGCGGGGCGCATTCTGACGCTCAAGCCCACGAAGGAGCTTTTTGCCGACCCGGGCAGCGTGCAGGCGGCGATCCTCACCGGCTGCAAGAACATCGCCGCGGCCAGACGCGTCGACGAGCACACGGTCGAGGTCCCCGACTGGGGCGTCCGGCTGGAGACGAAACAACAAGTGAACGAGGGCCTGTGCGCCGTCGGTCTGCGCGCGCACTATTTCAACCCCAATGCGGTGCAGAACCGCTTTCCGGTGCGCTATGTCGAGGAGATGGAGGAGCCCTTCGAGACCATCCTCCAGTTCCGCTACGCCGCGCAGCGCGAGGACAGCCCGCCGGTCTGGTGGCGGCTGCCGAAGGAAAAAAAGAGCGCGGTCTTCCCCGCAGAGCTGGGCATCGCCCCGGCCAACATCCTGTTACTTTACGAATAAAGGAGATTATGAATATGAAAATCAGCGCAAGAAACCAGTTCAAGGGCAAGGTCATCGACATCCAGGAGGGCGCCGTCAACGGCATCGTCAAGATCGACATCGGCGGCGGCAACGTCATGAGCGCCACGATCTCCATGAACGCGATCAGGGAGCTCGGCCTCGAGGTCGGCAAGGAAGCCTACGCGATCGTCAAGGCCACCTCCGTCATGGTGGGCGTGGATCACTGATCGAAGCGAATCAAATAAAAAGGAGCGGAGTTTTCAGCGAAAACTCCGCTCCTTTGCTTTTCCTTATTCGCTTATTCGACGAGCGTCCGGCCGCACAGGGCGTTGATCTCGTCGCGCAGCCGCAGCGCAGCCTCCAGCCGCGCGGCGTGCGCCGCGCGCGCCTCGGGGGAGAGACAGCGCGCTTCGCTCCCGGCGAAGCGCTCGGCGAGCGTCACGTGCCGGTCCTCCCGCACGCACTTGTCGGCAAGAAACAGGACCGCCGCCTCATCGATCGCCTCGCCGCAGCAGTCGTGATGCCGCTCCACGCAGGCCGCGGCGTCCGCGTAGCCCAGCTCCCGCAGCCAGGCTGCGCCCACGCGGGCGTGATCGGGCTCCGCGCGTGCGACGTCGTGCAGCAGCGCGGCGGATACGAGCAGCTCTTCGTCCAGCTCCGACGGCAGCGCGCGTGCGATGCGCAGCGCCTCGGCCGCGACGGCACGGCAGTGCGCCTCGACCCGTTCCCCCGGCGCGGCGGCCGCCAGCAGCGTCTCCGCCAGCCGCCGCGTCAGCGGCGGACAGGGCCGGACGCCGAGGGCCTCGATCGAATAGCGCTCTCCGTCCCAGCGCAGGACCGTCACGGAGCCGTGGAGCAGCAGCTCGCGGTGTCCGGTCAGGCTCGCGATCGCGGTCCTGTGGCCTGCGACGGCGATATCGCCCTCGCTTTCGTCAAGGCAGCGCAGCAGCGCCGCCCGCATCCTCGCGCGCACCTCGTCCATGCTCTCCGCGCCTTCCGGCAGCAGGGAGGGATCGCGCTCGCGCGCCTCGTACAGTTCCGGGAAGCGCTCCCGGATCTCCCGGAAGGAGAGGCCGTCCCAGACGCCCATGTCCTGCTCCTCCAGCCCGGCCATCACGCGCGGCGCGGCGCAGAGCGGGAGCGCGGTCTCCCGGGCGCGGGCGAGCGGGCTGCAGAACACGGCGCTCAAGCCCTCCAGCTCCGGCAGGAAAGGGAGCAGCGCCGCCTGCATCCTGCCGAGCGCGCCCAGCGGCAGATCGGTCCTGCCGCCGACGCACCGGCGTTCCCCGAAGGGGAAGTCCGGGTGTCCGTGCCGGATCAAACAGATCCTCCGCATCAGAAGATACCCTCGAAATAGCGGTCGAAGAGCGCGCCGGCCTGCTCGCGCAGCGCGTCGGAATAGGCCTCGTAGCGGGCGAGCAGCTGTCTGCCGTCCTCGGTCAGACAGCTTTTGCCGCCGCCTCTTCCGCCCTGGCTGCGCCGGATCAGCGTCCGGCTCAGCTGGCTCTCGAGCGTGCGGATGACGTTCCAGCCGCCGGAATAGGACATCTGCATGCGCTGGCACGCGCTGCGCACGGACTGCGTCTCGTCGATGAGCTGCAGCAGCATCGCCGCGCGGCTGTCGAAGAAGACCTTTTCCCGCGCGAGCTCGACGCTCAGCACCGGACGCACGAGCTGTTCGTTGTGGTATTTCAGCAGCGCCTTGTAATCCTCCGGCGTGTCCGCGTCGTGCAGGATGCCCCGGTCCTCGACCGGGACCAGCCGCAGCGCCTCGCCGCAGCGCTCGAGCGCGCCGCGCAGGCCGCGGTCGCCCTCGTCCGCGAGGATGCTCTCAAAGAGCGAGGCGGCGATCAGCGTGGGGTGCCCGGTCTCGCCGTCCACGGCGGGGCAGGCGAGGGCCGCGTCCGTTTCGAGCAGCGCGCGCACCGTGGCCGCGGTGAAGAGCGGGATGTCCACCGGCGTGAAGAGCACGCGGTCGCATTTGCCCTGCAGATAGCGCAGCCCGATGCGGACCGAGTCGAACATCTGGGTCGTGCGGTACTCCTCGTTGCGCAGGAAGACGATGCCGTTGCCGCTCAGGTGCCGCTCCAGCAGCGTGGCGTTATAGCCTGTGATCATCACGATCTTCTCCACGCCCGCCTGCTGGAAGGTGGCCACCACGCGCTGGGCGATGGAGATCGAGCCGATATTCAGCATGGGCTTGAAGTCCCCCATGCGGGAGGACATGCCCGCGGCGACGATCAGCGCTGCGTTCGTCATGCTTCTCGCTCCTTTCCTCCGTGCGGGAAAAAGGGGCATTTCACCCCGATACACTCCCGGTTCTCCGACATATAGCCGCATGCGGTCTTCCCGAGCGGCATGCTGATGGCGAAGCGCTCCGCCGTGAAGGCGGCGGCCTCGGCGACGCACAGGCGGCTCGTTCGTTTGCAGCAGCGCGGCCCGCCGACCTCAGCCAGCCGTTTGAGACAGCGGGACGTCAACTCCATGGGGATCGGCCAGGCCTCCCGGTTGACGGGATTCGAGCCGGTCAGCACGCTCATGTAGATCCCCGCGCCCGCCGCCGCGCCGCATACGCCCCAGTAGCCGCAGGTACCGCCCGGCACCTGCCGGCCGCGGCTGAGCGCCGCGGAGAGCATCGTTTTCAGATCGCCCGCGCCGCCGTTGTTGTGCCAGGCGGTCAGCAGCACGCAGGGGACGATGGCGTGGTGCTCCGGGCCGTGCATGTGCACCTGCGGCAGAGCCATCACCTGTTCGAGCAGGGCGAGGGGGTCCTTCTCTTCGCTTCGCAGCAGGGAGGGAATGAAAAACTGATCCAGGCCCGCCGCGTGGCAGGCGTTGCATACAAAGTGCCCGTTCTCGCACACGGCGTCGGAGAGGGCCTCCTCTCCGCAGACCGCGCAGCGCCGCGGCACGGCGATCAGTTCATAACGCAGAGCTTTCCCGCAGAGCATGCAGCCGGAAAAGACGTCTTTTTTCCGCCCGCCGCGCCCGGGGATCTCGCAGCAGCCCGCCATATCCGTCACCTCGTTTCCTTATCTGACAGTATAACCGATTGCTTTTTGTTTGTAAATCGCCTTGCCGTGTTTTTTTCGTGCATCCCGCCGCCTTTCGTGTTATCATAGACAAAGAGAGGCGGGATGGATATGAAGATCTATGTATACGGCACCGGCTGCGGCGCGGGCGATCTGGCGGACGAAGCGCTGTCCCCCGCGCGGATCGAGGCCTTCGTCGGGCGCGAGAGCGGCGGCGCCTTTCTCGGCCGGCCGGTGATCTCGCTCGAGGAGCTGGCCGGACGCGGCTTCGACCTGCTGATCGTGGCCAGCCGGGACGCCGAAGGCGTCGAGCGGGACTGTCTGCGCCTGGGGATCGATCCCGGGAAGCTGCTGTTCCTCAAAAACCATGTCTCGGCCGTCGACCGCAACCGCAGCTACGACACGGCGCGCGCCGTGCTCGGGGATGCGTATGTCGAGCGGCTGATCGGTTCCGAGCGGCTGATCCGCGTCCCGCTGTGGACGCAGGAGGAGCGTATCGCGGGCGAGGGCTCCGACAACGACTATGTGCGTCTCAAAACGCTGGAGGCGATATGCCTGCGTCTCGCCGCCGTGCCCGGCGCGGCGGCGGAGCTGGGCGTCTACCGCGGCGGCTTCGCCCGCTGGATCAACGCGCTGCTGCCGGAGCGCAGACTGTATCTCTTCGATACCTTCGAGGGCTTCGATCCGGCCGAGAGCGCCGGGGAGGGGAGCGGCTTCACGGAGGCCCACAGGAACACGAGCGCCGGGCGGGTGCTCGCCGCCCTGCCGCATCCCGAGCGGGCGGTGCTGTGCCCCGGCCTCTTCCCGCAGACGGCGGAGGGACTGGAGGAGCGCTTCGCGCTCGTCTCGCTCGACGCGGACCTGGAGGAGAGCACGCTCGCGGGCCTGCGCTTCTTCCTGCCGCGCATGAGCGCGGGCGCTTATGTGCTGCTGCATGATTACAGCAACCCGAAGCTCGGCGGTGTGAAGCGCGCGCTGGAACGCTTTGAGGCAGAGTGCGGACGCCTTGCGGCCGTTCCGCTCTGCGACGTGAACGGCACCCTGGTCATCGCGTGCTGATTTGTAGCTTCTTCCATTTTTGTCCCGGCGGAATTGTATAATTTCGATAAAAAGCAATTCGCAAGTTCTGCGAATTGCTTTTTGTTGCAACTTGATTCTTCCACTTTTTGAAGAGTAAAATACAAGCAGAAAAGTATGTCTGTCAAAAGGGGCTGATTTCGATGAACGATGAGCTTTTCGAGATCGTCGCACACGAGGTGACGGTCGAGATCCGCGATGAGAATACCGGCGAGGTCTACCGGCGCGAGCTTCCCATCGACTATTACGAAAACGCCAACTTCCTGCGCCTGCGCGGCGAGAATATGGACGGCAGCGTCTCGCAGCTGGTCTTTTTGAGCGCGCGCGGCGTCGAGCGCATCAACGATCTGACGGGCAAGGGCCCCGATCACGACCCCTGCGGCGGCCACAGCAAATGATCCGGCGCGTAATCCCTTACAAAGGGCACAAATAAATTATATATCAGGAGGAAAACACATGATCAAGAAAACGCTTGTCATCAACGGCGTTACCCGGAATCTGGTTCTTGACAAGGACGAGACTCTGGCGACCGTCCTGCGTGAGCACCTGCTGCTGACCGGCTGCAAGATCGGCTGCGGCGAGGGCCACTGCGGCGCCTGCAACGTCATCGTCAACGGCAAGGTCACCAAGGCCTGCATCTTCAAGATGAGCCGCATTCCCGATAACGCCGTGATCACCACGATCGAGGGCGTCGGCACGCTGTCCGACATGCACCCGCTGCAGGTCGCGTGGATGGCCTTCGGCTGCGCGCAGTGCGGCTTCTGCACGCCCGGCTTCATCATCAGTGCGAAGGTCCTGCTCGAGAACAACCCGAACCCGACCCGCGAAGAGGTCCGCGACTGGTTCAACAAGCAGCGCAACCTCTGCCGCTGCACCGGCTACAAGCCCCTCATCGACGCCACCATGGCCGCCGCTGCCGTTCTGCGCGGCGAGATGAGCAAGGAAGACCTCATCTTCAAGCCCACCGGCGACTCCATCAAGGGCACCAAGTACATCCGTCCCTCCGCCGCCCAGAAGGTCACCGGCACCTGGGACTTCGGCGCCGACGACGCGCTCAAGATGCCCGGCTGCCTGCGCCTTGCCCTGACCCAGGCCAAGGTCTCCCAC
>CACWIS010000037.1 GCA_902761055.1 Oscillospiraceae bacterium | reverse complement strand
CGACAAGGAGAAGGTCCACACGATCCTGCGCGAGGTGCCCACGATGTTCGCCTCGAACATCTTCCACCAGTTCAACGTCATGCACTACCTCGACGTGGCGCAGGAGTACGGCATCCCCGGCGACGTCTGCCCGATGCCCGAGGCCGAGGCCGGCATCTCCATCGACGACGACTTCTGTGTGCTCGGCTGCTGCGCGGTGCAGAACAACACCACCTGCGACGGCTCGCTGATGGGCAACGGCATCATCGCCAAGCGCCTCGAGCGCGAGTACGGCATCCCCACCTTCCAGCTCGCCACGCCGCTGCGTCACAAGGAGCCCGACGTGCTCGAGTACGCCGCGCGCGAGATCAAGAAGGCCATCGCCTTCGTCGAGGACCATACCGGCGAGAAGTGGGACTGGGATATGTACTTCGCCGCCGCCAAGCGCGTCAACGACGCGACCCGCTGCCGCATCGCCCAGCTGGAGATCAACTCCACCCCGTACCCGCAGTTCTTCGGCGCGGCCTTCAGCCTTTACAACGATACGAACTACATGGGCAACTCCGGCCGCGATCCGCAGTTCGTCAAGGTCGACCACAAGCTGCTTGAGCTGGCCGAGCAGGGCTACCGCGCCAAGCGCATGTACGCCAAGGAGTACCGCCACCGCGCGATCATCTGGGGCGTGCAGCCGCAGTACATCATCGACCAGCTCTACTGGCTGCTGCAGTGCTGGGGCATCGTGCCGCTGGCCGACATGCTCTCGATCATCAACACCGACATGATCGCCGAGGACGACACGCCCGAGAACCGCGAGCAGGCCTACCGCGACATGGCCATGCTGAACATGGAGATGATCATGCGCAACCATACCCACGGCGGCTACAAGGTGCTGCTCGACGACCTCTGGGAGCTGTGCGAGAAGATGAACGCCGACATGGTCATGATGTGGGAGCACATGAGCTGCAAGGCGCTCACCGGCATGCACGGCATGTTCGAGGAGCAGGGCCGCGAGCGCGGCATCCACATCATGTGGGTCAGCCACGACCTCTGCGACCCGCGCGTGTTCACGCGTCAGGCCATCCGCGACCAGGTCAACTCGTACATGCGCACCGTCTTCCGCGAGGAGCCGCTCGACCCGTCGCTTGAGATCATCCCCGACAGCGAAGCATACTAAAAGGAGATTTGTGATATGTGTAAGTGCAAATGCAAGATCGGCAAGGCCCTGCTCAAGCTCCTGCTCAAGCTGCTGGCCGTCGCGCTCGGCTTCTTCGTCGTGACCTTCACGATGTATATGTTCAACCTTGACATGAAGGCCACCGCCCTCGTCGCCCCCTGGCTGGAGAAGTGGTACGACCACCTCGAGCGCAAGCAGTATATTTAACGCAGCGACTGCCGGGACCGCAAGGTCCCGGCAAATCTATCTCCGGAGGTGAGAGACGTGAACTGTCCCCGCTGCGGCAGCCCGGTCATGCTGACGGGCACGCGCTGGGAGTGCGGCTGGTGTCTGGACAGCGGCTGGCTCTCCGTGAAGCCGGCGCCCGTCCGGATCGAGCTGCGCTTCGTCTGCCGCGTCGATCTCGACGAGGCGTGGAAGGACCTGCGCGCGGAGCTCGATCAGCTCATCCCGGGACGGGCGGAAGCGCTCGCCCCGGCGCTCGCTCACGCGGCCGTATACCAGCTCTCGCTCTCTGCCCCGCCGGAGAACGGCGAGACCGATCCGCGGATCGTCCGGGATCTGCGCAGCTTTCTCGATGCGGCGAAGGCGCTCGGCGCGCCGGACGGCGCCGCGGCGCGCATCGAGCGGGGCGAGCGCCTCTTTGAGGACGAGGGCGCGCTGACGGCCGGACGCCTCGGCTCCTTCTGGCAGTCGCTGCTCGACGCGCTGGAGGCCGCGGGGGCGCTCCCGTGGGAGACGGACACGGACCGGTTTTTCCATACCCTCGCCCTGTTCCGGAGCTGGCGGCGCGGCGGTCCGGGAAACGACCCGGATTACCTCGACGGCTGTCACGCGCTGCAGGACGCCTTCCACGCGCGCTGGGAAGCGCTCTGTTCCCGATAAGCCGGAGCATCACAAGAGACCGGGAGCCCGATCGGGCTCCCGGTCTCCTGTTTTCTTTTATCCGGTCTCTTCGTCCCCGTCCGTGACCGCGCGCCTGCGGATCTCCTCGGCCCACTGTACGGAATAGTCGGGCAGCAGATGCTCGCCGTCGAGCGAGACGTGACGGTAGAGATAGCCGTTTTCGTCGCAGAACACGTCGTTGCAGTCCACATACCAGACATAGTCATAGCGCTCCGCGATGGCGCGCAGCCCGTCGTTGACCTTTTCAAGATTCTGCGGGGAATAGCACTGGTACATGCCGCTGACGCTCTCGTTGGCGTGCATCACGCCGTGCAGGATGATGCGCGCCGCCGGCTGGCGCTCGTGCACGCGTCCGATCACATACTCGAACTGATCCATCAGGCCGCCGTAGGGATAGTCGCATTCATTGTAGCCGAGCATGATGTAGATCTGATCGTAGCGGTGCCGCTGCAGGACCGTGTCCAGCTTGGCGTTGCGGAAGTCCGAATCCGTGTCGCGCTTGTCGAAGATGTTGTAGACGCTGAAGTTGACGCCGCAGAAATACTGGGCGCTGCCGATGCGCTTCCACGCGCGCATCTCGTCCGTTTTGGAGTCGCCGATGAAAAGCGTGTGGTCAAAATAGCTCTCCGGGGCGGGCGTCGGCTCCGGCGTTGGCTCGGGCGTCGGCTCGGGCGTCGGTTCCGGGGTCGGCTCCGGGGTCGCCGCCGGCGTCGGCTCGGGCGTCGGCTCGGGTTCGGGCGTCGGCTCCGGCGTCGGTTCGGGCGTCGGTTCGGGCGTCGGCTCCGGGATCGGGGCCGGGGTCGCCGCGGCCTCTTCCGCCGCCGCGCGCTCGGCCTGACGCGCCTCCCACTCCGCGCGCTCGCGCGCCTGGCGCAGCGGGCCGCTGTCCTGGAGGAGCATCATCGGGACGGCGATGTCCGGCGCGTCGTCATACTGCGGCAGTCCGGCGAGCAGCGTCCGCCGCAGGAGGAAGCCTCCCGCCGTCAGCGCCGCCGCGAGGACAAGGATGGCGAGCATGCATGCGGGCGCATAGTACCGTTTGTTTTTCTTTCTTTTCATATCCCGTTCCCCCTTCCCTTAAAAGCTGAAGTACAGGAAGGGATCGCTCGACGCGGTGGCCAGGAAATACATGCACAGCCAGAACAGGCCGAAGAGCAGCACCCAGGCCGCGCCGCTGCCGGAGACCTTTTTCCACAGCCGCGCGGGCAGCGGCGTGCTCCCGACGAGGCCGAGCGCCAGATAGGGCCAGCAGCGTCCCAGGACCGTCAGCCAGTCGCCCGGATTTCCGGCGCGGCCGCCGCCGCCGAAGAGCCGGAAGAAATAGGCGCCGGCCGCCGCGGGGTCGGGCGTGATAAAGAACACCCAGGACAGCGCGATCATCAGCGGCAGATAGACGTGACCCAGCGCGGGGCGCCGCGACAGCGCCTCGCCGTAGAGCAGCCGCTCGCCCAGGATCAGCGCGCACATCATCAGCCCCCAGAGGACATAGTTCCAGCCCGCCCCGTGCCAGATCCCGGTGAGCAGCCACACCGTGATCGTGGAGAGCAGCATGCGCCCCAGCCCGTTCCGGCTGCCGCCGAGGGGGATGTAGACATAGGTCCTGAACCAGCGGCCGAGCGTGATATGCCAGCGCCGCCAGAACTCGGAAACGCTTGTCGAGCAGTAAGGGTGGTCGAAGTTGGCCGGCAGGCGGACGCCCAGCATCTTCCCGAGGCCGACCGCCATCTGCGAGTAGCCCCAGAAGTCGAAGTACAGCCGCAGGGCGTAGGCGACGAGCCCGAGCCAGGCCAGCGGTACGGAGACGGCCGCGACGCCGCGCACGCGGATCTGCCCCAGCACGCCCGCGAGATGGTCGGCGATGACGAGCTTGCAGGCAAGACCGAGGATGAAGCTCTCCAGCCCGTCGTCCAGCCGCGTCCGGCTGCGCTTCGGCGCGGCGAGGGACGCGAGCAGCTTATCGGGCTCGGCAAGCGGTCCGGAGATCAGCCTGGGGAACATCAGCGTGCCGGCGGCGACGCCGAGCGCCGTGGTCTCGCCGCCCTGCCAGGCGTAGACCAGGAAGGCGATCAGCTGGAAGGTGTAGAAGCTCAGTCCCAGAGGCAGCGGCAGCGTCCTCGCGCCGAAAAGCCCGGAGAGCTTGACGCAGCACAGCGGCGCCGCGGTCACGGCCACGAAGAGCGCGAGCAGCCATTTCCTGCGCATTTCCCTGCGGCGGAACAGCACGCAGCCCAGGGCGGCAAAAAGCGTCAGAGCGACGAGCGGCAGGAGCTGCCACGGCTCGGCCCATACGCCGACGGCGCAGAAGATCAGGCTGCCGGCGCAGAGCGCGGGGGCGCAATACCTCGCGGGAAGGAGCCGGTAGAGGATCAGAAAGGCCGGAAAAAACAGAAATATGAAGCTGTAGCTGTTGAAGGCCATAAGCATATCCTTTTCGGAGCCTCGCTCCGGAGCGTTTGTTCAGAAAGCGGGATCGCGCGCTCTTATCGCTTCGGGAAAAGCACCCGGAGCGTTTCCCGCAGCCGCTGGTGCCGGACGGCGGTCGCGTCGAAGCCGACGGTGCGGAAGGCAAGCTGCATGATCGGCCCGGTGCAGAACGCGCAGATGAGCGTGCCGATCCCCACGGGGCCGCCCAGCAGCCAGCCGGCCAGCGTGGCCGTGCCGAGCAGGGCGACGCTGATCGCACCGATCGGGACGCGCCTCACGCGCTTCGCCAGCGCCACAAGGAGCGTGTCCCGCGGACCGCAGCCCAGGGCGGCGTTCATATAGAAGTACTGCGAATAGGCCATGACGGTCAGCCCCGCGAGCATCATGGGGATCGCGGCCGCGAGAGAGGCCGGAGGCGGGACGGGCAGAAAACGGTTGAAAAAGTCCACCGCCTTGCCGACGACGAGCGCGTCGAGGATCATGGCGACGCCGATCGGCTCTTTGAGCAGCACGTCGATGAGCACGATGATCAGCGAGACGGCGATGGAGGCGCTCCCGTAGAGGATGCCGAGCGTCCCGGACAGGCCCAGATTGAGAACGTCCCACGGCGCCGCGCCGATATCGGCGCGGATGGTCAGAAAGACGCCGAAGCCGAACAGGACCAGGCTGGCCGCCGCCTTGAGCGCATCGGCGAGGACCGCGCCCGGCGTGCGGTTTTCACGCAGCTCGTCTCTCATGCTCCTCCATCCCGGAACGCTCTGTTCCACGAGCCGATCTCGATGAGGTTCCCCTCCGGGTCGGCGATATAGCAGGTGCGCTGTCCCCAGGGCTCGTTCTCCGGCGCGAGCACGCCCCGCGCCCCGGCGGCCAGCGCGCGGGCATACTGCGCGTCGACCTCCTCGAAGCGGTCGACGTACAGCGCGATCTCGAAATGGCCGTTGAGCCCCCTGAGGTATTCGTAGCGTCTGCCGGTCATCTTCTCAAAGTCTTTTCTGCCGTATAGCATGAACAGCGTGTCGTCCTTGATGAGATAGACGTTTTTCGCATCCTCGCTCTCCCGGATCTCAAAGCCCAGGACGTCCCGATAAAAACGGATCATCCTTCCCATATCCTCCACAAACAGTCCGAAGCCGTCCAGACGCATCGTTTTCTCCCGCCTTTCCGCCGAAAATCGTTTTTCTTATCATAACCGAAAAGCGCGAAATTTGCAAACTGTGCGTGAAACGGCCCGGGACGTGAAGCATAAAAAAGCCGCCGCAAGCGTTGCACAGCTTGCGGCGACGTGTGTTTGAACGAGTTAACGGAGCGAAAAAGACCCGGGAAAGAGACCGTATCAAACGAAAGGACACCATCCGGTCTTATCAAAGGACAAAAGTCGATCATTTTCTGTTCTTTTCGGTTCCCGCGCCCAGCAGGGGCCGGGAAACGGTTTTGTTGAAAAACTCGATCAGAGGTCCCATGAAAAAGGCTGTGATGACAGTGGCGACGCCGATTGAGCCAAAGAGCTGCGGTAAGCTCATGCCGGAAATCAGGCAGAGTACGCCGCCCGCAAGCACACACGCGCTGTCTGTCAGAATACGGCAGAGAGGAAAAGCGATCCTGCTCTGCCGCTCGCTCCATACCAGAGCGACTGCATCGTAGGTGGAGACCCCCAGATCCGCCGTGAAGTATAGAGAGGAAGCGAGGGCCAGGGGCACAAGCGCCGCGGCGAGGAGGATCGCCCGGCCGCCGAGTCCGAGAGTGGGAAAAAGCCGCACGCACAGGGATTGGGAAAACTCCACAACATACCCCAGCAGGAAGAGATTGATAAAGGTCGCAAGGCCGATCTTATGTCGGTCCATCAAGAGCGGAAAGCTCAACAGCAGAATGTTGACGATCACATACAGTGTCCCAAAACGGACAGGGATCACGGCGGCAAGTCCGCTCATGAGTGCCTGGAAGGGATCAACGCCTAACGCGGCGTGCTTGAACATCCCAACGCTCATACCACACAGCACAACGCCGGAAATGCTCATGATGATCCGCTTTGTCACAACGCTCATGTCAATACGCCTCCCGCTGGACCTCACATGTCCTCCCGAAATACGACGATTCCTAATCGCTGGTTTTTTCGAAATGTCGAGATGAGTATACCATACGCCGGCAGGTATAACAACAAGAAAGCTCTTTTGCCCCGGTAGACAAAAGAGCTTTCTATTATGTGTATGAGCAAGCAAACGGAGCGAAATAGAGCTCAAAAAAAGGTTGTATCAAACAAAAGGACACCATTCCTCAATGGATCCTTGGTACGCCAGAAGGTTAACATAATATTTGCTAATCGTTTATCTGTTAGTGTTGTCAATAATCATAATAACGCTTTACAGCGACCCTTTCTCGTTTTAAATTTGGATGCACATAGCCAGCAGGATAGTCTTGTAAATAATCCTCAACAGCCGGTATCATAATTTGTTGGCTACTTTATCAGCTTTTCCAGTGTCTCAAACAATAGCTCCGGCTCAACGGGCTTGCTCAGATGCGCATTCAGCCCAGCCTGCAGAGAACGCTGAACATCCTCGTCGAAAGCGTTGGCAGTGAGTGCGATAATCGGGATGCTTTTCGCGTCGGCATGCCCGGATGCCCGGATTAGCCTTGTGGCTTCCAGCCCATCCATTTCCGGCATACGCATATCCATCAGGATCGCGTCGTACCAGCCGGGCTCATGCGCCGCAAACAGTTCCAACGCCATCTTCCCGTTTTTCGCGAGGTCCGCCTCCATCTCGCGGATGGAGAGCAGCATCATGATGATCTCCGCGTTGACCCCCACGTCCTCCGCCAGGAGCACGCGCTTCCCTTTCAGGTCGGCCGTTTTCTTTTCCAGCAGTTCGTTTTTCCGCCGGAAAGCTTTCCGGAATTCGTCCATCACGCTGCCGGCGAACAGGGGCTTGGCGACAAAGGTATCGACTCCGGCCGCTTTCGCCTCGTCGGCGATATCGTCCCAGTTGAAGGACGTGAGAATGATGATCGGGGTCTTGTTTCCGACAATGTTCCTGATCTGTCTCGTCGTCTCGATCCCGTCCATCTCCGGCATGCGCCAGTCGACCAGAATCAGGTCATAGTCTTCCCTTCGTCCGTGGCGGACTCTGACCTTGTCGACGCCCTCCCAGCCGGACTCCGCCGTTTCGCAGCGGATTCCGATCTGCCCCAGAATGATCTCGGCGTGCTCGATCGCGATCCGGTCGTCGTCGATCACGAGTACGCTCAGCTCATGAGGATCCAGGTCCTCCGCGCTCTCCTGCGTGCTTTTCCGGTCGGACTCCCCGAGCGTCACCGTCACGGTAAAGACAGAGCCTTTGTTCTTCTCGCTCTCCACCTCGATGCGGCCGTTCATCAGTTCGACGATGCTTTTGGTGATCGGCATGCCGAGTCCGGTGCTTCCGTACCGGTTCGTGGTGGAGGGATCTTCCTGGCTGAAGGGGTCGAAAATATGCGGCAGAAACTCCTCGCTCATACCGATGCCAGTATCCCGGATCACAAATCTCAGGGTAGCCTTCCGGTTGAGCCTCTGCCCTTCCTCGATGTCAAACTGCACGGACCCGCCCGCGGGGGTGAACTTGACAGCGTTTCCCAGGATATTGATCAGCACCTGCTTGAGCTTCACATCGTCGCCGATGTAATACTCGTCGATCTGCCCTTTCAGCTGGCAGTCGAAAGACAGGCCTTTTTCCCGGCACTGGTTGCTGATCATCGTGTTGACCTCTTCGAGGCATTTGGAGAAAGAGAACTCCTCCTGCCTGACCGTCATCCGGCCAGATTCGATCCGGCTCATGTCCAGGATCTCGTTGATGATGCCCAGCAGGTGATGCGCCGAAGCGCCGATCTTCATCAGGTATTCCTTAACCTTCGCGCTTGCGCTGGGATCGTTCATCGCGATGTTGTTCAGGCCGATGATCGCGTTCATAGGCGTGCGGATCTCGTGGCTCATATTGGACAGGAACGCCGTCTTCGCCTGATTCGCGTTCTCCGCCAGAGCAAGGGCCTCCTGAAGCGTCTCCCTGCTTTCCGCCAGTTCCGTTTTCTGTATCTGTTCTCTGGCGAGAGCATCTTCCAGTTCCCGGCGGTATTCCTCTTTCTCGTTCTCCGTCACGAAGCTGTGCAGAAGGCAGGTCCCCAGCATATAGCCCATGGCGTAGAACGGGAGCAGGGGATAGAATACCTGAACGGCGATGCAGACGGCCATGATGATGCCGAACAGGCCGACCGTCAGGTGGCGCCGCCTCACCGATCCCTCCGTCTTCACGGTTACCCACAGCGTGTAGACCGAGGTCAGGACAAAGAGCAGGATCTGGATCGCGAGCGTCACATACCGCGCGACGCCTGCGTAATAGGCTCCGCTTTCGTCGAACCAGAACAGCACGGGAAAGAAGAAGTTGACGGCGACGGCGATCACTTCAAAGCACAGGAAGAGCCATCCTGCGTAAAAGAGTACCTTCCCGAACGCGTTCTCCTCTCCCAGGTAGGCGATCACGTAGCGCGTCCAGAACATGACCGCGGCGGCCATGGCGACGAAGTGCACCGCCGTGTCCGCATAGAGGATGCCCGTCAGTCCGTGCGACTCCAGAATGCCCCAGAGCATATCCGTGATGAGATAGCCGAGGATTCCGAAAAGAAACCTTCGGTAGTCGCGCTGTACTTTCGTTAGGTTTTTCCCTTCCTGACGCTCAAGCAGATCCCGGTTGGTGATCAGCAGAAGAATGGTCGCCAGGATTCCGATGATCGAATATGTCATGTCTCAGCCTTCTTATGAATCATGGTTGCATTTCAGAGTGAATCCGAAAGTGACCTGCTGAAAATGAATACAATTTGATTAATTATATCATATCCTGACTCCATTAGCAAATGAGATTATGCTCTCCCCTTCCGATGCTGTTTTCCCTCCGCGCTTCCTCGGAGGAGATCCCGTATTCCGCCCGGACGGGACGCAGCAAAAAAGGAGCCCGCCTGTCCGCGGACTCCTTCCTTCCGGTGCTATAGGAATTGTTCAGCTGCGCCTCTGCTCCAGTTCCCGGTTGATCCTGTCCGC
>CACWIS010000036.1 GCA_902761055.1 Oscillospiraceae bacterium | reverse complement strand
GTTGCCCAGGTGGTCGATGTCGTCGGCGTTGCCCACGCCGTGGGCCAGCGCGTTGAGGTAGTTGACGGAGGAGAACATGTCGTCGACGATGATGTGCTTGGGCACGAGCAGGTCGATGTTCTCGCGGATCGCGTCCTTGAGCGCCTCGCCCTCGAACTGCTCGAGCAGCCGGCGCAGCACGACGCCGCGGACCTTGCCGCGCACGCCGACCTCGGCGGGGGCGAAGTCCACGAAGCGGTCCATGTTGACCATGCCGTTGGAAAAGACCTTGACGTCCTTGCCGCCGATGCGGAGCGTGACGGAGACCACGCCCGCGTCGTCGATGGCCCTGGCCGCGTCGCGGCTGAGGATCTCGCCCGCCTCGGCCAGCAGCTCGCCGGTGTAGGGATCGGCGACGGGAGCGGCCAGCTCGAAGCCCGCGATGCGCGGGTAGAGCGAGAGCTTCTTGTTGAACTTATAGCGGCCGACGTCGGAGATGTCGTAGCGGCGGTGATCGAAGAACAGGCCGTCGAGCAGGGTCTCGGCGGACTCCACGGTGGGAGGATCGCCCGGACGCAGGCGGCGGTAGATCTCGATGAGGCACTCGTCGCGGCTCTGCGTCGTGTCCTTGTCGAGGGTGGCGACGATGCGCTCGTCCTCGCCGAAGATCTCGCGGATGCGCTCGTTCGTGACGGCGCCGACCTGGAGATCGTCCACGCAGCTGAGCCACTTGGCGGGATTCGTCTCGTCGTACTTGCCCATCGCCTTGAGGAACCAGGTGATGGGGAGCTTGCGGTTCTTGTCGATGCGGACGTTGAAGACGTCGTTCGTGTCCGTCTCGTATTCGAGCCATGCGCCATGATACGGAATGACCGTGGAGGTGTAGATCGAGAGCATCGTCTTGTCCGTCGTCTTGTCGAAGTAGACGCCGGGAGAGCGGACGATCTGCGAGACGATGACGCGCTCGGCGCCGTTGATGACAAAGGTGCCGCCGGGGGTCATGATCGGGAAATCGCCCATGAAGATGACCTGCTCCTTGATCTCGTCGGTCTCCTTGTTGCGGAGGCGGACGCGGACCTTGAGCGGCGCGGCGTACGTGGCGTCGCGGGCCTTGCACTCCTCCTCGGTATACTTGGGCTTTTCGTCCATCGAGTAATCGATGAAGCTCAGCTCCAGATTCCCGGAATAGTCGGTGACGGCGTCGGTCTCCTTAAAGACCTCGCGCAGTCCGGTCTCCAAAAACCACTTGTAAGAGCTCTTCTGGATCTCCAAGAGGTTCGGCATGTCCATGATCTCCGGGGTGCGGGCAAAGCTCTTCCTCAAAGTTTTGCCGTAGAGAACATCTGTTGGCATTGGCGCACTCTCCTTAAACGTATTTGCAAACGCCCGGGTGTGTTGTCATTTTTTATCCGCCCGGTGTTGATATAGCGCGGGGTCTGTGCTATACTTCTGAATGTGGATAGTGGGTCAGTATGACCCCTCCCCTTACAGACATAGCAAGTTATTTTACCATTCCTGCAGGATGATTGTCAAGGGGTTTTTTTGTTTGTCGTCGGGGTTTTCCCCGGCTTTTTTGTTTTCGGAGGTTTATTCGATGACTTGGGAGGTCTGCCTGCTGCTCGCGCTCGAGGCGCTGCTTGCGCTCGGCCTGCTTTGGCGCGGCCGCGTGCTGGAGCGCGCGCCCCACTGGATCGCCGCGCTGCTGCTGCTTGCGCTCGCTTTTGCGGCGCGCGGCGCGGTCTTCAGCTACGAGACGCTCGACTATCAGGACTTTCTGACCAAGTGGGTCGATTTCTTCCGCACCAACGGCCATTTCCGCGCGCTGCGGCACAGCGTGGGCAACTACAACATCCCCTATCTGTACTTTCTCGCGCTTTTCTCTCTCTCGTCGATCCGGGATCTCTACCTTATCAAGCTCCTGAGCACGCTCTTTGACGTGCTGCTCGCCTGGAGCGCGATGCGCCTGCTCGCCCGCTTCACGAAAAAAAGCGGCGTGCTGATCGCCTGCTTCTTCACGGTGCTCCTTCTGCCCACGGTCTTTCTCAACAGCGCCGTCTGGGCGCAGTGCGACAGCAGCTACACCGCGCTGGCCGTCCTCGCCGTCGCACTCGCGCTGGAGGACAAGCCCGTCCGCTCGATGCTCTGCATCGCGCTCGCCTTCGGCTTCAAGCTGCAGGCCGTGTTCGTCATGCCCGTGTTCGCCGTGCTGTGGATGTACGGGAAGTTCAGCTGGAAGCACTTTCTGCTCTTCCCCGCCTTTTACGTCGCGCTCGTGCTGCCGGCGGTGCTGCTGGGCCGCCCCTTCTGGGACACGGTCACGCTCTATTTCTCCCAGACCGGGAGCATCGGCAGCGCGCTGAACTACAATTCCTCTTCGATCTTTGCCTTCTTCCGCCATGTCCAGGACCCGCAGAGCGCCTCCCGCTTTGCGATCCTCGCGGCCTTCGCCTATATGCTGCTCATCCTGCTCGTCTGCTTCGTGCGGCGCGAGCGGCTCAACGACCGCGCCGTCCTGGGCGCGGCGCTGCTCTTCGCCGTCGGCATCCCCTTCCTGCTGCCGCATATGCACGACCGCTATTTCTTCTGCGCCGATATCCTGACGCTCGTGCTGGCCTTCGCGTCCTGGCCCTATGCCCCCGCCGCCGTGCTGACGCAGTTCGCCTCGCTGCTGGGCTACCATGCGTATCTGAAAATGCGCTTCCTCCTGCCCATGAGCCGCGGCGCCGCGGCGCTGGCCGCGACGCTGATCCTCTGCGCGTCCTTTTTTGCCTCGGCGCTCGCCGTTCCTCCGGCTCCTCCCGCGAAGGAGCCGAAGCGCGGGAAAAAATAGCTTGACAATCCTTGAGAATCTGTTATAATACGTTTTGCCTTAAATGCGGCATCCCTTCGCGAGAGTGCTGGAATAGGTAGACAGGCACGTTTGAGGGGCGTGTGTCAACCGACGTGTGAGTTCAAGTCTCATCTCTCGCACCATCGTCGTCGCAAGCGATACGAAGCTTGCGACGACTTTTTTTGCTTTGCATCCTTTTTGCTCCGGTCCGCTGCGATCGTCCGAAGCAGGCCGCCGCGCGCACTGCCCGCGGCGTTGTTTTTCTGCGGCGCGGCGGCAGGACTGCGCTCGCCGCGCCCGGCCGCTCCGGCAAGGAGGGGGCTTGCGGCGCGCGCGAAAGAATGGTATGGTAAGGATACGGATCCATCGCACGACAGGAGGAATGCTGACATGGCAAAATTCAACTCGCTCGTCCCCGGCGTCGGAATCGAAAACGCTGCGGAGGATTTCCGCGGCGCGGTCAAGGTGGAGCAGTACCGCGTCGGCAAGGAGGCGGTCTACCTTCCCGCGGGCTTCAAATGGGAATACATCCCGACCGCGGCGATCACCGACGCGGGAGATTCGCACCGCAACGTCACCGCCGGTCACTGCGTCACCGTGACGGAGCGCAAGCCCGCCGTCGAGCTGACGACCGCCGCGGGCGGCTTCACGCTCAATCTCGAAAAGCCCGACAGCGTCCGGAAGATCCTCGAGGCGCTCGGGAAATAACAGCGCGCGAAGAAACACGGCCATCCTTTCGGATGGCCGTGTTTTTTACTTTCCGTTTATTTTTTGCTCAAAAACGCGCTGGTTGCCTCGTCCTCGTACTGGCGGGTATACAGTTTGTAATAATGCCCGCGTGCGGCGAGGAGCTCTTCGTGTCTGCCCCGCTCGATGATCCTGCCGTCCTTCACGACCAGGATGATGTCCGCGTTCCGGACCGTCGAGAGGCGGTGGGCGATGACGATCGAGGTCCGGCCGCGGATGATCGTGTCGATCGCGCTCTGGATCTTCTGCTCCGTGATCGTGTCGACGGAGGCCGTGGCCTCGTCGAGCACGAGGATGCGCGGATCGGCCAGGATCGCGCGGGCAAAGGAGATGAGCTGCTTTTCGCCTGTCGAGAGCATGTCGCCGCCCTCGCCCACGTCGCTCTCCAGCCCTTTCTCGAGCCGGGCGATCACCTCGTCCGCCGAGACGAGCTTCAGCGCCCGCGCGATCTGCTCGTCCGTGGCGTCGGGATTGGCGTAGAGCAGGTTCTCCCGCACCGTGCCGGAGAAGAGATGCGGCGTCTGCAGCACGTAGCCGATCGCGCTGTGCAGCCACAGCTGCGAGCGCTCGCGCGCGTCGCGTCCGTCGATGAGCACGCTGCCCTCCGTCGGCTCGTAGAAGCGGCAGATCAGGTTGGCGAGCGTCGATTTGCCCGCGCCGGTCTCGCCGACGATGGCGACGTTCGTGCCGAAGGGGATCTTGAGGTCGAAGTGCTCGAGGATGTATTCGTCGCCGTCCGGGTACTTGAAGCTGACGTCCCGGAATTCGATATCCCCCTTGATCGGCTCCCAGTTCTCCTTTTTCGGCTCGAAGCTGTCGCCGTAGAGGGCGACGACTTCCTCCGTGTCGGAGACGTCCGGCTCCGTCTCGAGCAGCTTCGTGAGCCGCTCGATGTTGACCTGCGTCGTGACGAGGTCGGAGAAGGCGTCGACCAGCCAGCGGATCGGTTCGATCATGCCCTGCGCGTAGGACATGAACATCGAGAAGGTGCCGACCTCGCTGCGGGCGATGAAGCCGCCGCGCCAGAGCACGATGGCCAGCGCGAGCGAGGAGGCGAAGTTCATCGTCACGGCAAACATGCCGCGCAGGCGCGCCGCGTGCACCGAGCGGCGCAGCATGTTGCCGGTCTCAGACCTGAAGTCCCGCTCGATCTTGTCCTCGATGACGAGGGTCTTGACGGTCTTCGCGCCGGTGATGCCCTCGTTGAAATTGCTGGTGATCTTCGAGTTGATCTCGCGGATCTCGCGGTTGACGCGCACGAGCTTTTTCTGGAAGATCGAGAACAGCAGCACCAGCAGCGGCAGGATGGACAGCACCATCAGCGCGAGACGTGCGTTGACGGCGAGCATCGCCGCGATCGCGCCGACGACGTAGGCGAGCTGCCAGACGCTGTCGATGACCGTCCAGGAGAACAGCGCGCCGATGCGCGAGGTATCGGACATGACGCGCGCGTGGATATAGCCGACGCTGTTCTGACTGTAATACGAAAAAGACAGGGTCTGCAGGTGCTCGAAGGCGCGGTTGCGCAGGTCCTTGTCCAGCCGCACCTCCAGCCACAGGGCGTTCTTGGCCGAGACGTAGTTCGTGGCGCCCGCGAAGAGGATGACAAAAACGTAGAGCAGGATAAAAGGAACGAGCGTGTCGAGCGTGCCGAGCCCGACGAAGTGGTTGAGCGCATAGCGCTGCAGCAGCGGCGTGCCGATGTCGATGACGCTGCCGGCCATGCCGCAGAGCACCATCGTCAGCATCATGCCGCGGTACTTTTTCAGGTACGGCAGCATTTTGCCGACGCCGAAGAATTTAAGGCCGTTTTTGGCTTCGGAGGTCTTTTTCACAGCGTCGCCTCCTTTGCCGTGCCGGACTGGATCTCGTAGATGCTCTGATAGATCCCGCCCGCGTGCTTGAGCTCGTCGTGCGTCCCCTGCTCGACGATGCGTCCGCCGTCGAGCACGAGGATCTTGTCGGCCTTGGAGAGCGTCGTGATGCGGTGGGAGATCAGGATGATCGAGGCCGTGCCGAAGCGCTCCTCCAGCCGCGCGCGGATCTTCGCGTCCGTCTCGGTGTCGACGGCGGAGAGCGAGTCGTCGAAGATCATGATCGGCGTGCTGCCGGTCAGCGTGCGGGCGATGGCCGCGCGCTGCTTCTGGCCGCCCGAGAGCGTGACGCCGCGCTCGCCGACGAAGGTGTCGTAGCCCTTGGCGAAGCTCTCGATCGTCTCGTCGAGACAGGCCGCGGCCGCGGCCGCCTTGATGCTCGTCAGGTCCGTCCCGTCGCAGGTGATGGCGATGTTTTCGCTGATCGTCCGGGAGAACAGGAAGGGCTCCTGCAGCACAATGCCGATATGGCGGCGCAGCCAGTCGGTTTTGATCTTCCGGATATCCACGCCGCCGACGGTGATCGTCCCGCTCCCCTCTTCGAGCGGATAGAGCTTGTCGAGCAGATACATCATCGTGGATTTGCCGCTGCCCGTGCCGCCGAGGATGCCGAGCGTCGTCCCGGCCTCCATCGTAAAGCTGACGTCCCGCAGCATCGGCGGGCAGTTCTCATAGGCGAACGAGACGTGGTCGAAAACGACGTCGCCGCGGATCTCGGGCGTGAGCGCCCCGGGCGGATCCTGCTCGGCGGGCGAGTCCATGATGTACTGGATGCGCTCGATGGAGACGCCGGCCTTGCTCATCTCGGAGATCATGCGGCCGAGCATGCGGATGGGCCACATCAGCATGGCGTTGTAGGAAATGAAGGCCACGTACTCGCCGGCCTGCATCCGTCCACGGATGCAGAACACGGCGCCGAAGACCACGACCAGCAGGATCTGTATGCCGGAGAGCACGTCCGCGCTGCTCCAGTAGCGGCTCATGATCGTGCCGAGCTTTTCCCACAGACCGGTGTAATAGGCGTTCTGCGCCTCGAATCTGTCCTTTTCGTAGCGCTCGCGCCCGAAGGCGCGTACGACGCGCACGCCGGTCAGGTTCTCCTGCGCCATGGTCGAGAGCTTGCCCTCGTTCTCGTCGCAGTCGAGGAAGCCGGCGCCGAACTTGTTGTAGAAATGCAGCGAATAGACGATGATGACGGGCATCGGGATAAAGGCGATCAGCGTCAGCGGCAGGTCCATCGAGAACATGAAGACCAGGCTCAGCACCAGCATGACCAGGATACGGAAAACGTTGGTCAGCTGCTCGGAGACAAAGTTCTTCATCGTGTCGATGTCCGAGGTGCAGCGCTGGATGATGTCGCCCGTGCGGTTTTTCATGTGCCAGGAAAAGGGCAGATGCTCGATGTGGGAGAAGAGCGTGTCGCGCATGGTCTTGACCAGCGTCTCGGAGGCCCCGGTGTTGCTCACGCGGAAAACATACTGGCAGGCGACCTTCAGCGCGGCGACGATCACGACGGCCAGCGCCATGATCCACAGATGCTCGCCGAGATAGCCGAAGCCGCCCAGCGCGTCCACGCCGCGCATGACCCAGGCCGGGAAGGCGGCCTCCCTGCCGCCGATCGCGTTGTCGATCGCGGCGCGGATGATCTGCGGCGAGAGCATGTCGCAAAGCGAGGCGAGCGCGGCCGAGAGCATGCTGACGCCGAACAGCGCCTTGCTGCCCTTCAAAAAGCGGCGGAGCAGCGCCCCGCGCGCCTTGTTCTTTTGTTTCTTTTCGGGGTTTTTCATCTTGATTACCTTGCAGTCGGGGGAAAACAGTCAGCGTCTTGTACTATACCACGCCGACGCGCGGTGCGTCAACAGGACGGTTGCCCGACGCGCCGCGGCGTGCTATACTGCTCTTTGAGGTGAGGAACGATGCGCAACACCAGCCTGTGTTATATCGAGCGCGGCGACGAGCTTTTGATGCTGCACCGCGTGAAAAAGGCCGCGGACGAGAACGCCGGGAAATGGATCGGCGTCGGCGGCAAATTCGAAGAGGGCGAGAGCCCCGAGGAATGCATGCTGCGCGAGGTTTTTGAGGAGACCGGCCTGCGGCTGAAATCCTGGCGCTTCCGCGGCATCGTCAGTTTCGTGTCCGACGAGTGGGGCACCGAATATATGCACCTGTTCACCGCGCCGGCCCCGGACGGCGAGCCGAAGCCCTGCGCGGAAGGCGTCTTCGCCTGGAAAAAACGCGGCGAGGTGCTCACTTCCCTGCCGATCTGGGAGGGCGACCGCATCTTCCTGCGGCTGCTCTTTGAAGACCGCCCCTTCTTTTCGCTGAAGCTCCGCTACCGCGGCGACGCGCTGGTCGAGGCCGTGCTGGACGGAGAGGAACTGGAGATATAAAAAAACCGCACCCGGCCGGGTGCGGTTTTTCATATTCTGTTACCGGAAGCTCACGCTGTCGGCCATCTCCAGGATCTCGCGCTCGACGCGCGCCTGCGCCTGCTCGGGCGTCTCCTTCGCCGCCTCAAGCGCGGCCTCCCGCGCGGCGGCTTCCTCCCGCTCGCGCGCCTCTTCTTCCTCCCGCTTTTTCCTCTCTCGCGTCTTTTTCTCGTGTTTGAGCACGGGGATCAGCGCGCTCACGAGCAGCGCGGCCGAGGCGACGGCGCGCGCGACGTCATACAGGCGCGGCATGTCGGGATAGACGCGCTGCAGCACGACGTCCGCGACGCAAAAGAGCGTCGACCCGCCGAGCACCCACAGCAGCGTGCGTTTGTTGAGGATCTTTTTCAGCGGCGTTTTTGGGAAAACGGTCTTGACCGTCAGCGTCAGCGCCGCGAGGATCATCAGCGCGATCACGACCCATCGGAGAATCGCGCCGCCCGCGGGCGAGAGCACGCCGCTCCACAGCAGCGAGCCGAGGGAGATCAGCGCCCAGCCCACGCACCAGAGCGGCAGGACCACGCAGGCGCGCACGGCCAGCGGCATGCGCATCACGATCTCGCGCGTCCGGGCGCGTACGCCGCCCTTTTTCTTTTCCTCTTCTTCCTCCGCCGCGGTCTCGTCGACGCCGTCGCCGTCGTCCGGATCGACCTCGGCGTTGAGCGTCTCCACGATCGGAGTCGGGGGCAGCGCGGCGTCCTCGTGACCGAGGATGTCCGTCGGCGCGTCGAAGCTGCCGCCGATCAGCACGCCTGCCGCCGCGATCGTCGCAGCCGCGGTCGCCGTGCCCTTGTTCTTGAGCTTGTCGAGATTGGGTTTTTCCATTCGCTTCGCCCCCAAGGCTGGATTCTGTCAAAAGTATAGATGTTTTTCCTCCGTCTGTCAATTCGAACGCGGGACAGGTCTTTCTCCTGTCCCGCGCTGGTTTACATAATATTATATGCTATTTTTTCTCCTTTGCCCGGAACAGCAGCGCCGCGAGCAGCGCAAAGAAGACCGCCGCGCAGACGCCGCCCGCCGCCGCGCCCAGACCGCCGGTGAAAACGCCGACGAGGCCCTTTTCCGCCACGGCCCGGCGCACGCCCTTCGCCAGCAGATTGCCGAAGCCCGTCAGCGGCACGCTGGCTCCCGCCCCGGCAAAATCGACCAGAGGCTGATAGAGCCCCAGCGCGCCGAGCACGACGCCCGCGACGACATAGCTCGTCAGGATGCGCGCCGGCGTCAGCTTCGTGCGGTCGATCAGGAGCTGCCCGATGAGGCACAGCAGCCCGCCGACCGCGAAGGCTTTGAGATAATGCCACAGTACTTCCATGTCTTACACCTCGTTTTCAATGACCGCGGCGTGGCAAATGCCGGGGATCGACTGGCCCTGCTGGGCGGAGGTCGGCGACATCAGCGCGCCGGTCGCGGCAAAGAGCACGCGTTTCCAGATCCCCTTCTCCATCGCCGGGAGGATGTGTCCGGCGAGCACCGAGGCGCTGCAGCCGCAGCCCGAGCCGCCGCTGTTCACGCCCTGCGTTTTGCGGTCGTAGATCAGCACGCCGCAGTCCATCAGCTTCACGCCGGTATCGAATCCGTCCTTTTCCAGCAGCGACTGCAGGATGTCGTGTCCGAGCGCGCCGAGGTCGCCGGTGAACACCGCGTCGTAGTCTGCGAAGCTGCGGCCCGTCTCGGCAAAATGCGCCGTCAGCGTCGCATGGGCGGCGGGCGCCATGGCCGCGCCCATGTTGTTCGGATCGTCGATCCCCGCGTCCGTGATGACGCCCGTCGTGACGTGCGTGATGCGCGGACCGCGCCCGTTTTTTGCCAGGATCACCGCGCCAGCGCCCGTGACGGTCCACTGTGCGCTCGGCGGACGGACGCCGCCGTATTCCAGCGGGAAGCGGTACTGCCGCTCGGCCGAGCAGAAATGCGAGCCCGTCACGGCGCAGAGGCGCCCGGCAAAGCCGCCGTCGATTAGCATCGCGCCGAGCGAGAGCCCCTCGGCCATCGTCGAGCAGGCGCCGTAGAGCCCGAAATAGGGCACGGCGCTCTCGCGCATGGCAAAGGCCGAGCTGATGCACTGGTTCAGCAGATCGCCGGAGAGGATATAATCCAGCTCCGAGGGCGGGCATCCCGCCTTGTCGCAGGCGAGCGTAAAGCTCTGCCGCAGCAGACGGCTCTCCGCCTTTTCCCAGCTCTGCTCGCCGAAATAGGAATCCTCCAGGATCTGGTCAAAGCCGTTCTTCAGCGGGCCTTCCCCTTCTTTTTTCCCGACCACCGCCGCCCAGCCGGAAAGCACGGGCGGATGCTCGAGCCGGACCGTCCGACGGCCCATTCGTTTTGACATCGTCAACACCTCTCTTTTGAAGATAGTGTTTCCGGGACCGGGAAAAAATATGAATGCATGCGGGCCGGCGGTCGCTGTCCGATCAAATCAAAAAACGGGTATGGCCGAAGCCATACCCGTTTTCAATTGTTTGAGGTCTGCGATCAGATGCGCATGCAGACGTCCCATGCACGCCAGATGACGGTGCGCAGGTTGCCGATGGCAACGCAGTCGCCGACGCGGTGGACATGAGGAGCCTTCTCGCCGATCGGGGCCGGAACGAAGCCGATGCCGTTGATGACCGCATCGCACTCCTGCTTGAAGACGCCGTCGGGCGTCTTGATCATGCAGTAGCCGTCGCCGATCTCGGTGATCGTGCTGTGCAGGTACACCGGGACCTTGTGATACTCCATCGCGTCGCGCAGGAAGGAGGTGTTCGCAAGGCAGGTGGCCTGGGCCGCGACGAGGTCGTTGCCGTACTCGACGATGACCGGGTGCTTGCCGGCCAGGACGAGGTCGTAGGCCGCCTCGCAGGAGGACTGGCCGCCGCCGAGGAAGACGATCTTGTCGCCCTCGACCGACTTCTCGCGGAGCAGCTCGCGGAAGGTGTGGGTCTTCTCGAAGCCCTTGATGCTGGGCATCGTTCTGGGAACGGAGCCGGTGCAGACGATGATCTCGTCAAAGCCGCGCTTGATCGTGCCGATGTCGTTGACCTCGGTGTTGAAGCGGACTTCCACGCCGGCCTTCTTGATCTCGTTCTCGTACCAGCGGAGCAGCTGCTTGTCGTTCTCCTTGAAGGTCATCGCGGAGGCCGTGAGGAACAGG
>CACWIS010000035.1 GCA_902761055.1 Oscillospiraceae bacterium | reverse complement strand
GTGACGTTCTCCAGCAGCGCGTCGCGGCGGATGGCGTTGTAGATGTCGGGCTCGGAGTCCTTGTCGAGGTTGATGACCTTGGCGTAGCAGCCGCCCTCGAAGTTGAACACGCCCTCGTCGTCCCAGCCGTGCTCGTCGTCGCCGATGAGCAGACGCTTCGGGTCGGTGGACAGGGTGGTCTTGCCCGTGCCGGACAGGCCGAAGAAGATGGCGGTGTTCTCGCCGTTCATGTCGGTGTTGGCCGAGCAGTGCATCGCGGCGATGCCCTTGAGCGGGAGGTAGTAGTTCATCATTGAGAACATGCCCTTTTTCATCTCACCGCCGTACCAGGTGTTGAGGATGACCTGCTCGCGGCTGGTGATGTTGAAGGCCACGCAGGTCTCGGAGTTGAGGCCCAGCTCCTTGTAGTCCTCGACCTTCGCCTTCGAGGCGGTGTAGACCACAAAGTCGGGCTCGAAGCTCTTGAGCTCCTCCTCGGTGGGCTTGATGAACATGTTGCGCACGAAGTGCGCCTGCCAGGCGACCTCCATGATGAAGCGGATGGCCATGCGGGTGTCGGCGTTGGCGCCGCAGAAGGCGTCGACGACGAACAGGCGCTTGTCGCACAGCTCACGGACGGCGATGTCCTTGACCTTGCCCCAGACCTCTTCGCTCATGGGGTGGTTGTCGTTCTTGTACTCCGGCGTGGTCCACCACACGGTGCCGCGGGAGTTCTCGTCCATGACGATGTACTTGTCCTTGGGGGAACGGCCGGTGTAGATGCCGGTCATGACGTTGACGGCGTCAAGCTCGGTGAGCCGGCCGACGTCGTAGCCGGTGAGACCGCTCTTCATCTCTTCGTCGAAGAGGAGCTCGTACGAGGGATTGTAGACGATCTCGCTGCTGCCGGTGATGCCGTATTTCGTAAGATCCAGTGCCATTTGCGTTACCTCGTTTCTGTAAAGATGGTTTGATAAACTTCCAACAAAAGCAGTATAACACAGCTGAGCGGGAATTACCATCACAAAGCGTCCGTTTCAGAAAATTTTTTCCTTGCGCCGCGCGCGGCGGGGATGCTATGATGCGCTTGATGACAGCAAAGGAGGGAGAGAGGATGGAGATCGCGGAGGAAAGGCTTTCCGCAAAGCTGTCCGGGGAGCTGATCGCGCTCTCGCGGGACTGGGAGAGAGAGGACAGCTGCCGCGGCTACCGGACGAACGGCCCGGAGGATCTCGAGGAGCGGCGCATATTCTGCGCGCGCGAGGACGGCGTGCTGACGGGCTATCTTTTCGGCCGCGTCGAGACCGCGGAACGGGAGAGCACGGTCCTGCGGAAAGGGGAGCGTTATTTCGAGCTTGAGGAGCTCTATGTCGTGCCCGCGCGCCGCTCGCAGGGCGTGGGCCGCGCGCTCTTCCGCGCGGCCGAGGAGGCGCTGCGCGGCGAGACGCGCATGCTCCTGCTCTCGACGGCGACGGAGGACTGGCGCAGGATCCTGCATTTCTATATCGAGGAGCTGGGCATGGACTTCTGGTCCGCGCGGCTGTTCAAAGAGATCACGGGCTGATCGGCGGATCAGCCCGTAATCTCCTTGAGGATCGCCCAGCGTTCGACGAGCTCGTCGAGCGAGCAGGCGGCGTTGGCCGGGCTCGTCGAGGGCAGGGGGAGGTCCTCGATCCCCGTGAGCGGGAGCAGATGCTTCCGGTACAGCGCGTGCGCCGTCGAGCCGTTGGTGCAGACCGCGCGGATCTGTGCGCCCGCCAGCAGCGGACGGAGGTCGTTCGGCTCCACGTTGCGGATCGAGCTGTCGGCCGAGCGGCGGATATCGCACGCGTGCACCACGTCCCAGAGCGCGACGCGGTTTTCGAGCAGCAGGGCCGTCTTTTCCCCGACGCTCTCCGGCACGGCGCGGCCGTAAAGGCGCGCGAGCACGCGCCAGAAGCGGTTGCGCGGATGGCCGTAATAAAAGTTCTGCTCACGGGATTTGACCGACGGCAGCGTGCCGAGCACCAGCACGCGCGCGTTTTCGTCCCACACCGGCGCGAAGCCGTGCACGACATGTTCCCGGCCGTCGTCCGCCATGCGCTCGCCTCCTTTTTGCTTCTGCCGCTATCGTGCCGCAATTCCGGGCAAAAGTCAAGGGGAACGATAAATGTTTCACGATGTGTCACCACAGCTTGAAAAGACCCTGCGGAAGGGATATAATACAAACACTTGAAGTATCTCGGCCGCATTTCCACAGAGGACTTGGTATGGATATCCTGAAATACGCTTTTATCCTGATCGGCGGCTATCTGCTCGGCTCGGTCAGCTTTTCGATCATCTTCTCCCGGGCCCGGGGCCGCGACGTCCGCGAGCAGGGCAGCGGCAACGCCGGCGCGACCAACATGGCGCGGGCCTTCGGTCTCGGCGCGGGCTTTCTCACGCTCGCGGGAGACTTTCTCAAGGCGGTGATCGTCATGGCCGTCGGCTGGGCGCTCGCGGGCGACTGGGGGCTTGCGGCGGGCGGCGCCGCCTGCATCACCGGACACTGCTTCCCGGTGTTCTATCATTTCCGCGGCGGCAAGGGCATCTCCGTCGGCGCGGCGATCGGCCTTGCGATCGACTGGCGCGTCTTCGTCGGGATCGTCGCCGTTTTCCTCATCGCCGCGTTTTTGAGCAAAAAGGTCTCGCTCGGCTCGGCCTGCGCCGCGGTCGCGATCATCGTGCTCTCCTTCGTTTTTGCCGTGCCGCTGCCGCGGCTGCTGCTGGCGATCTACGCCGCCGCGCTCGCGCTCTTCCAGCACCGCGCCAACCTCAAGCGGCTGAGCGAGGGGACCGAGCCGGACTTCAAGGCCGCAAAGCCGAAATAAGGATCAGCCCTTGAAAAGCGCCCCGGCCGGGGCGCTTTTTCTGTCCCGCGCCCGCTTGCAAAGCGCGGCGCATGATGCTATCATGTCGGTAGCGACAACAGGAAAAGGAGTTTTTTCATGGACGAAACACTGCGCAGAGAGATCGAAGGATTCGTCGCGGAAAACGAGCGCGCGATCTTCGCCGACATCGCCAGGCTCGTCGCCGTCGACAGCGTCAACGGCCCGGCCGAGCCGGGCAAGCCCTTCGGCGCCGGTCCGGCGAAGGCGCTGGACGCCGCGCTGGAGATCGCCGCGGGCATGGGGCTCGCGACCGAGAACTGCGAGGGCATGATCGGCTACGCCCAGCTCGGCGAGGGCGGCCGCGCCTGCCGCGACTATCTCGCCACGGTCACGCACCTGGACGTCGTGCCGGTGGGCGAGGGCTGGAGCGCCGATCCCTTCACGATGCGCGAGCGCGAGGGCTGGATCCTCGGCCGCGGCGTGATGGACGACAAGGGGCCGAGCGTGCTGTGCCTCTATGCGCTGAAATATCTGAAGGAAAAGGAGATCCCGCTGCGCTATCCCGTGCGCGCCCTGCTGGGCGTGAACGAGGAGATCGGCATGAAGGACGTCGAGTGGTATCTCAAAAACTATCCCGCGCCGCTGTTCTGCTTCAGCCCGGACGCGAACTTCCCGCTGTGCAACGGCGAGAAGGGCATCTTCCACGGCCGCGCTGCCGCGGCGGCGCCGACGGAGAACATCGTGGAGATCCGCGGCGGCTTCGCCGCCAACGCGATCCCCGACAAGGCGGAGGCGCTCGTGAAGGCCGGGCGGCTGGAGAGCGCCGGACGCGTCACGGCCGAGGCGGCGGGCGAGGGCCTCTGGCGGCTCACGGCCGCGGGGGTCGGCGGCCACGCCTCGCAGCCGGAGGGCACGGTCAACGCGATCGGCGAGTTGATCGGCTACCTGCTCGAAAACCGCGTCCCCGGCGCCGAGGAGGAGAAGTTCCTGCGCCTCCTCGCGTCGATCCACGCCGCAGCGGACGGCAGCGCCTGCGGCCTCGCGGCAGAGGACGGCGTCTTCAAGCCGCTGACGGTGATCTGCGGCGTGATCGGGATCGAGAACGGACGGATGTACCAGACGATCGACAGCCGCTACCCCACGACGATGAGCGGCGGGAAGATCGCGTCCATCCTGCGCGGGCGCGCGCAGGGCGCGGCCGAGATCACGATCGACCGCGACACGCCGCCCTTCTATATGCCGCTCGACAAGCCCGAGGTGCAGGTCTGCATCTCGGCCTACAACGCGGTCACCGGCGAGGACGCGAAGCCCTATACGATCGGCGGCGGGACCTACGCGCGCGATTTTCCCAACGCCGTCTCCTTCGGCCCCGAGCATCCCGAGCGTCCCGCGCCCGCCTTTGCCGGCCCGATCCACGGCGTGGACGAGGCGGCCTGCAAGGCCTGGTTCCTCGAGGCGCTGAAGGTCTATATCCTGGCGCTGATCGAGCTGGAGAAGCTGGACTTCTGATCCGCGCCCGAACAGACGGAGAGGGGAGAGAGCATGAGGATCTGGATCATCTGCAGCGGCGAGAGCAGCGAGAGCGAGCCGCTGCGCTGCACCGCGCAGGAATACGCGGCCTGGCGCGCCCGGCGGCTTTCGGCCACCGCGCCCGCGGAGGGGATGCGCCGCCTCGCGGCCAACGGCCGGCGGCTGTACGTCAGCCCCCGCGGCGCCGCGCACGGCACGGCGGCGCTGCTGGTCGAGGGCGCGGAAGGCGAGAGCGAGCCGCTGCTCGACGAGGACCTGCCCGTTCTGGACGGAAAGGGGAAGCAGAAGCCGGGGCGCGTGTGGCGCGGCGCGGCCATGCGCCCGCCCCTGCTCGCCGGCAAAGCGGCCCGCAAGGCGCGCAAGGCGTGCCTTGCACGGGCGGAGGAGCTGATCGACAAGCTCGAGAGCCGCGGCGAGGACTGCATCCTCATCAGCCATCCCCGCTTCATTTCCGTGCTGACGGACCGGCTGCGCCTGCGCGGCTACTGCGCGCAGCGCACCGGCTTCGGGCGCGTGCGCCCCTTTGAACAGATGCTTTTGAGCAAGCGCGACGAGCACTGCGGCGGCTGTCAGCACAACTGTCTGCTCTCCAACCCCGGCTGCAGCATCGGCCGCGACAAGGCCGCGCGGCAGAAGGGGAGCGGCGCGAGCCCGCTGTCCGGGGGAGCCATTTGACAAATCATACGCTTTGGATATAATAACAAAGGCAAAGAAGAAAGCCTTTCAGGAAAGGAATCAACGATAACATGAGCGAATGCACACATGATTGCTCCACCTGCACGCAGAACTGCTCCGAGCGGGAGGTCGATTTCCGCAAGCCCCTGCACGAGGGCGCGCGCGTCGGCAAGGTGATCGCGGTCGTCAGCGGCAAGGGCGGCGTGGGCAAGTCCCTCGTCACGGCCATGCTCGCCGGCGAGATGCAGCGCCGCGGCTACAACGCCGCCGTGCTGGACGCGGACATCACCGGCCCCTCGATCCCGCGCTCCTTCGGCGTGAGCGAGCACGCCACCGGCACCAGCGAGTATCTCTTCCCGGTCACGACGCACACCGGCCTGCAGATCATGTCCATCAACCTGATCCTCGAGGACGAGACCGAGCCCGTCGTATGGCGCGGGCCCGTCATCGCGGGCGCGGTGCAGCAGTTCTGGACCGACGTGCTCTGGCAGGACGTGGACTTCATGTTCGTCGACATGCCTCCCGGCACGGGCGACGTACCGCTGACGGTGTTCCAGTCGCTGCCCGTGGACGGCGTCGTCGTCGTCACCACCCCGCAGGACCTCGTCGGCATGATCGTGGCCAAGGCGGTCAACATGGCGGGTCTGATGAACAAGCCCGTGATCGGCCTGGTGGAGAACATGTCCTATTTCAGATGCCCGGACTGCGGCAAGGAGCACGAGATCTTCGGCGCGAGCAAGGTCGAGGCGGAGGCGCGGGCCTTCGGCATCAAGACCTTTGCGAAGCTGCCCATCGACCCGGTCATCACCGCGATGGTGGACGCCGGCGAGGTCGAATCCATCCCCGGCGAGGCGCTTGCCCCGATCGCCGACTACATCGAAAAGGAGCTTTGATATGATCCGGATCGCAGTTTCCTACAAAGACGGCGAGATCTTCGAGCATTTCGGCCACAGCGAGTATTTCGCGATCTACGAGTATGACGAGCACGATCTCGACAAGTCCGTCAAGCGCCTGGTCGACACCTCGGCCATGCACGGCCACGAGGACATGGCCGCTCTGATGAAGCGCGAGCGGATCGACGCGGTCATCTGCGGCCAGATGGGCGACGAGGCGCGCGCGCTGCTCCTGCAGTACGGCATCATCCCCGTCCCCGGCTACTGCGGCGACGCGGACACGGCGGCGGACCTGCTCGTCACCGGCCAGCTTCCTCCCGCCGACGGCGGCGGATGCTCCGGCGGCTGCGGCGGCTGCAGCGGCTGCCACGGCGGCGACGAGGGCGAGGACGCCTGCGGCTGCGGCGGGAGCTGCGGCTGCGGCTGCTGAACGGCAGAAAAAAACCACCCTTCGGTCAGGTACCGAAGGGTGGTTTTGTTTTTGCGCGATCAGCCGATGCGCTCAAAGACAAGTTCGCCGAATTCGTCAAACGTAAAGGAGAGCGTATCTCCGCTCAGCGTGTATTCGATCGGATCGCCGTCTCCAAAAACCAGGGTCCCGTCCTTTTCCTCAAACTGTCCCTCGATCGGATCGAGATCGATGACCATCGCCTGCGCGGTGAGCTGCACATAGGCTTCGATCTGCTCGTCGCTCAGATCGACACCCTGCTCCTTGAAGGCGTCCCTGAAATAGCTGCGCACGGCGTCGAGCAGATGCTCCTTCGCTTTGCTGAGATCGGCGGAAAACGTGCAGCTTCCGTCCTCTCTGAATTCCAGGGTCAGGACAAAGATGAAATGCTGCATGTAGTCGTTCACCAACGCCTGACTCGTCGGATCGCTGGAGCTCAGCTCCTCGAGCATCTTTTCACGCATGTCTTTCTCACACTGCCACGTGCCGATCAGCGTGGGCTCGGGCGTGGGCTCCGGGGTCGGCTCGGGCGTGGGCTCCGGGGTCGGCTCGGACGTGGGTTCGGCCGCCGGCGCGGCCTCCTGCGCCGCGTTCACGGCGTTCTGGATGCTGTCCTTCACGGCGCTCTCGTCGGCGCTCTTGCCGCCGCAGGCGGAGAGCGCGAGGAGCATCGTCAGGACCAGCAGCAGGCAAAGCGGTTGATACAGCTTTTTCATATTTTGTCCTCCTCTTTGTTCTTGATCGGATTCCTCTGTCTATAGAATAAGAGAAATCGCGTCTCCTGTCAAGAAAAACAGCGCAGCATAAGCCCGTCCGGATCGGCATAAGCTATAGCGGGTGATCAAAATGAAAAACGGACGAATCAAATGGAAACAGCTGCTGATCTGCGTGGCGCTCCCGCTTGCGGTCGGCGCGCTGGCCGGACTGCTCAGCCGCAGGGGGATGGAGGACTATCAAAAACTCTACAAGCCGCTGCTCGCGCCGCCGAGCTGGGTGTTCCCGGTCGTGTGGACGATCCTCTACGTCCTCATGGGCGTGGCGAGCTATCTCGTCTACACCTCCGCGGCCTCGCCGGAGCGCATCCGCCGCGCGATGTCGGCATACGCGCTTCAGCTCGCGGCCAACTTTATCTGGCCGCTGATCTTCTTCGCGCTGGGCGCGACGCTTGCGGCCTTCATCTGGCTGATCGTGCTCTTCGCTCTCGCGCTGGCCTGCGCGCTGCGCTTCGGCTACATCGACGCGCGCGCCGGACGGCTGTTCGCGCCCTACCTCGTGTGGCTGTTTTTCGCGGCGTATCTCAACCTCGGCGTGTACTTGTTGAATTGAATGAAATTTCCCGATCAAAATTGTGCTGCTTTCACAAAGGAAGCGGCACATTCTTTTTCTGCCGGAAAAACGCCCCCGAAATTTAGACAAACAGAGCAAAAATGTCTAAACATCAAAACGAACACGATCTGGAAAACAGCGCGGGAAAGCGGCGCGTCCCGGCGCTGCGCGAGCGGCGGAGAGCCGCGTTTTCCTTGCATAAAAGGGGGCCTTGTGTTAAAATGACACTAATCTGAAATAGTATGCCCGGAAGTATACGCAAGGGGGGACGGCGAATGGAGAATAAAGCCAAGATTCTTACGGTAGCAGGCAAAGGCGGCGTCGGAAAGACCTCGATCTGCGCGTGCATCGTGCGGCTTCTTGCCGAGGAGTATCCAGACAAGAAGATCCTCGCGATCGACGCGGATCCTGCCGTTGGCCTGTCCGTTGCTCTTGGCGTGGACGTGAAGCTTACGCTCGACGACATCCGGCAGAGCATTGTCGACAGCGTGGAAAACGGCGAGACGAAGGAAGCGCTCGAGCTGCTCAGCGAGGCGCGTTTCCGCATGTTCGACGCGCTGGTCGAAATGCCGGGCTTTGCATTCCTCGCGATCGGCAGACCGGAGAGCTCCGGCTGCTACTGCAAGGTGAACTCCTATCTCAAGGAAGTCATCGGCATCCTGGCCAACAGCTTCGACTACGTCGTGATCGACGGCGAGGCGGGGATCGAGCAGATCCAGCGCCGCGTCATGGAAAAGGTCTCGCACCTGCTGCTGATCACGGATCAGAGCAAGAAGGGCGCGCAGGTCATCACGACGATCAAGCAGGTCGCAGACGAGCTGATCTCCTATGAAAAGATCGGCTGCATCATCAACCGCGTCACCAACCCCGAACTGGTCGGTCTCACCGACAGCCCGGTGGAGATCCTCTCCGCCATCCCTGCGGACGACGCCTTCGCCGCCAACGACATCAAGGGGCGCAGCGTCATGGAGCTTCCCGCGGATTCCGTTATGCTCAAGGGAGTGAAGGAAGCACTCCGTAAAATAGAAATTCTTTAAGAAGAGGTGTAACATTTGAAAGATCTTAAGCATCTGATCTACTTTGAGAGTCTGCTTGAGAACGCCGACAATGAGCTGATCAAACAGGCTCAGGCCGACGGCGGCATCGCCCTCGGCTACACCTGTTTCCACATCCCCGAGGTGCTGCTCAACGTCGACAACTGCTTCTCGACCAGACTCCGCGCCCCGAACACCGGCTCGATCGACATCGCGACCTACTACATGTCGAACTACACCTGCGAGTTTGCCAGAGCGCTCGTCGAGCGCGCCATCGAGGGCGGCTACCGCTTCCTCGACGCGGTGATCGGCGTCGACGCCTGCTCCATGATGAACCGCGCGATGGAGCACTTCGAGATCCTGAACGTGAACGAGAAGCCCAACTTCTTCGTCACGCACACGGACATGCCCTTCAAGATCACCGACTACACGCTCGACGGTTACGAGAGGCAGATGCAGGTCCGCGTGCTCGACCGCCTGCACGAGGTCTTCGGCGTCGATATCTCCGACGCGGCCATCCGCAAGGCCGTCGAGGAGCACAATGAGGTCTGCCGCATCATCTCCGAGATGAGCGAGCTGCGCAAGAAGGAGAACCCCGTCATCACCGGCTACGAGTTCCACGTCATCAACCTCGTGAGCTACGTCTGCCCGAAGGCGCTGATCCTGCCCTATCTGCGCGAGACGCTCGAGGAGCTGAAAAAGCGCAGGCCCGACAAGAAGAGCCCGTTCCGCGCCCGCGTGGCGATCGTCGGCTCCGAGATCGACGATCCCAGCCTGACCAAGCTGATCGAGGACGTCGGGGCACTGGTCGTGTCCGACCGTTACTGCTTCGGCTCCACGCCCGGCCGCGAGGTCATCGAGCTGAAGGACGACGAGCCCGCCCTGCGCCAGATCTGCCTGCACTACATGCAGGTCTCCGAGTGCGCCCGCTGGATCTCCGACGAGAAGGTGCTGCAGCGCCGCGAGACGGCCGACCGCCTCGCCAAGGAGTTCAACGCCGAGGGCATCATCTACGAGCAGATGAAGTACTGCGATTACTGGGGCTTCGAGCGTGCGCTGGTCAGCCACATCATGCACGACGAGTACGGCTGGCCCGTGCTCTCCATCGACCGTCTGTACAACAACGGCAATTCCGGCCAGCTGCGCACCCGCGTCCAGGCCTTTGTCGAGTCGCTGGAGATCAAACGCATCCATAAAGAGGAGGGAAAGAAGTAATGGCAAAGGTACAGTATCCCAACCCTAAATTCTGGAAAGCCAAAGACAACATCGACTGGAAAAAGCAGGGCCAGAACCTGATGGAAGTCGTCGGCATCTTTGGCGATCTCCTCAAAGAGACCGACTGGAAGAAGTTCGGCAGCGATATGGCCGACGTCTTCAAGGCCGACGGACAGCGCATCAAGGAAGAGTATGCCGACTTCATGGCGCTGGACAAGGCCGAGAAGTGGGACCGCGTGATCAACGGCGAGCGCAGCCTCGGCCGTCTCTACCGCAAGGGCGCGATGGCCACCGTCCGCCGCGAGTGGCGCGGCGTGAAGGACACCGCGTACGACTTCTGGGAATGGGCCCGCATGTGGGGCATGCTGCTCGCGACCTTCTCCAAGGACCTGATCCCCGCCATGAACAGCGCGCTGTGGTACCGCTGGATGATCTCCTACTTCTGCTGCCACGGCTTCATGGATAAGAACATCCTCGGCCTGCGCGGCTCCAACCTGCGCATGAGCCACGAGGTCACCTATCAGATCTTCCGCTACGTGGCGGAGAACCTGGTCTTCCTCTCGAAGGCCGACCGCAAGAACGGCAACAGCGAGGAGCTCAACAAGATGCTCTTCACCTTTGACGAGATGACCATGGGCCAGATCGCCGCCGGCTTCCCGGATCTGCTTGCCATCCCGCACCAGCTGCTGCCGATGTTCCTCGTCTCCGAGATCGACCAGCTGGTCTGCATCCCCTACATCGACGCGGTCGAGAGCTACGGCCTGCCCGCCGATACCTGCCCGGTGCCGTCCTCCGAGTGCGGCGCGCTGGTCATCAACGCCCTGCCCGACATGGGCTCGCTGTTCATCTCCAGCTCGATGCCCTGCGACGGCTCCACGATGGCCTCGTCCTACTTCTCCCGCCGCTTCCCGGACACCCCGGTGTTCCACCTCTGCTTCCCCGTCCGCTACCTCGACGAGGAGACCGTGCAGATGGGCGCCGAGGACATCAAGGCCTGCATCAAGGCCATCGAGGACGCGACCGGCGCGAAGTGGAACTGGGATCACTACTTCGAGTGCATGAGGCGCTTCAACCACGAGACGGACCTCGAGCTCCAGAAGTGGGAGATCAACAAGTCCGCCTACCCGCAGTTCATCGGACCGAGCTACGAGCTGTTCCGCAAGTGGAACTACGAGATGGACGGCGGCATCGACCCGCGTGTCGTTCCCTCGATGGAGAAG
>CACWIS010000034.1 GCA_902761055.1 Oscillospiraceae bacterium | reverse complement strand
GCGATGAAGATGAAGCCGTCGTCGTTGATGTCGATCTTGCAGCCGGTGTCGGCCGTGATCTTCTGGATGACCTTGCCGCCGGTGCCGATGACCTCGCGGATCTTGTCGGGGTTGATCTTCATCTGGATCATCTTCGGCGCGGTCTTGGCCAGCTCCTTGCGCGGCTCGGCCAGGGCCTTGAGCATGATCTCGTCAAGGATCTGGTAACGGGCCTCGCGGGTGATCGTGAAGGCCTCCTTGACGATCTCGTGCTTGAGACCGTCGTTCTTGAGGTCCATCTGGATGGCGGTGATGCCCTTCTTGGTGCCGGCCACCTTGAAGTCCATCTCGCCGTGGAAGTCCTCCACGCCCTGGATGTCGATGAAGGTGGTGAAGGCGTCGCCGTCCTGGATCAGGCCGCAGGAGATGCCCGCGACGGGCGCCTTGAGCGGCACGCCGGCGTCCATCAGCGCCATCGTGGTGCCGCAGATGGAGCCCTGGGAGGTCGAGCCGTTGGAGGAGAGCACCTCGGACACGACGCGGATCGCGTAGGGGAAGTCCTCGATCTCGGGGATGACGGCCTCGAGCGCCTTCTCGACGAGCGCGCCGTGGCCGTACTCGCGGCGGGAGGTGGAGCGGCTCGCACGCGCCTCGCCGGTGGAGTAGGAGGGCATGTTGTAGTGGTGCATGAAGCGCTTTTCTTCCTCTTCCCAGATCGTGTCGAGCTTCTGGGCGTCGCTCATCGGAGCGAGGGTCGCGATCGAGAGCACCTGGGTCTGGCCGCGGGTGAAGAGCGCGGAGCCGTGGACCTGCGGGATCAGGCCGACCTCGGTGGCGAGGGGGCGGATCTCGTTCATCGCGCGGCCGTCGACGCGCTTGCCGGCGAGCAGCCACTTCTTGACGACCTTCTTCTGCAGCTTGTAGAGGATCTCGTCCATGTACTGCATCATGTCGGGATGCTCCTCGCCGTACTTTTCCTCGACCATGGAGATCCACTCGTTGACGCGCGCCTCGCGGACGTTCTTGTCGTCGGTGTCCATGCAGTATTCCATGGAGGCGAACTCGTTTTCGACGAGCTTCTCGAAGAGCGCGTCGTCGAAGGCGGCGTGCTCGTACTCGAACTTCGGCTTGCCGATCTCGGCGACCATGCGGTCGATGAGGTCGAGCACCGGCTGGAGGTGCTCATGCGCCTGCACGATGCCCTCGTACATCACGTCCTCGGGCACTTCCTTCGCCTCGGACTCGATCATGACGATCTTTTTATGGGTCGCGGCGATGGTGGTGATCATGCGGTTGCGCTCGCGCTCCTCCCTGGTCGGGTTGAAGAGGAACTTCTCGCCGTCCCAGCCGAGCACGATGCCGGCGATGGGGCCGTTGAAGGGCACGTCGGAGATCGAGACGGCGGCGGAGGCGCCGATCATGGCGGTGATCTCGGGGCTGCAGTCGCGGTCGACGCTCAGGACCTCGCAGGCGATCACGACGTCGTTGCGCAGATCGCTCGGGAAGAGCGGGCGCATCGGGCGGTCGATGAGGCGGGAGGCCAGCACGGCGGGCAGGCTGGGCTTGCCCTCGCGGCGCATGAAGCTGCCGGGGATGCGGCCGACGGCGTAGAGCTTCTCGTTGAAGTCGACGGAGAGCGGGAAGTAGTCGATGCCGTCCTTCGGACGGGCGGACGCGGTGCAGGTGACGAGCACGGTGGTCTCGCCGTAGCGGACGAGCACGGCCGCGTTGCACAGCTCGGCCATCTTGCCGACCTCCATGGAGAAGGGACGGCCCTCGTAGGTCATCTCGTACTTGCGGTAATTCGGGAACTGCTTGTTGGTGATGATCATGTTGTTTACTCCTTTTCGATGATCTCTTCGGGAGCCTCGCCGTTTAGCACTTGGAGCAAAACAGAGGAAGGGCTGTTCTCCTCCAAATACTAAAGGATGAGGCTCGCGGACTTGCCTCGGGTCAAAAAGAACGTGGAGACATATTAAATTGTCTCCACGCTAAAACCTTCATAACCTTCAGCAATGCGGGGGTGGAGCTGAAACGCGGCAATTACTTGCGGATGTTCAGCTTCGCGATGAGTGCACGATAGCGCTCGATGTCCTTCTTCGCGAGGTAGTCGAGCATGCGGCGGCGCTTGCCGACGAGCTGGTACATGCCCAGACGGCTGTGGTCGTCGTTGGGGTGCTGCTTGAGGTGCTCGGTGAGCTCGCGGATACGCTCGGTCCAGATGGCGACCTGGACCTCGGGCGAGCCGGTGTCGTTCTCGTGCGTGGCGTTGGCGGTGATGACGTTGGTCTTCTTCTCTTTGGTGATCATGGTGATAACCCCTTTCTTTATTGTGCTATACCCGGTGTCAGAGCCTCGGGAGGAAAGGACACCGCGGACGGCGGCATGCCCCGAAGCACAGATCACGGGCGCGGACTTTGCAAGTTTACCATCGAAGCGCCGGGAAGTCAAGCAAAAAGTGAGAAAAGCGCAGGTTTTTCACGCTTTCCCCGCGCGCCTCCCGCGCGCGGGCGGCGTCAGACGATCTCGGGATACAGCGGGAAGCGCGCGCAGAGCGCGAGCGTGCGCGCCTTGACCTCGGCCACGGCCTCCTCGCCGCCGAGCACGACGCGGGAGATCATCTCGCCGATCTCCTCCATCTCCGGCTCCTTCATGCCGCGGGTCGTGACGGCCGGCGTGCCGAAGCGCATGCCGGAGGTCACCTTGACGCCCAGCGGGTCGAAGGGGATCGTGTTCTTGTTGGCGGTGATGTTGGCCTCGTCGAGCAGCTCCTGCATCTGCGCGCCGGTGCGGCCGCAGACGGAGACGTCGGCGAGCATCATGTGGTTGTCCGTCCCGCCGGAGACGAGACGCAGGCCGTGCGCGGAGAGGGAAGCCGCCAGGGCTTTCGCGTTCAGGACGGTCTGGTGCTGGTAGGCGCGGAACTCGTCGCCCAGCGCCTCGCCGAAGCAGACGGCCTTGGCCGCGATGATGTGCTCGAGCGGGCCGCCCTGCGAGCCGGGGAACACGGCGCTGTCGATCTTCCTGCCGAGCTCGTCGGTGCAGAGGATCAGCGCGCCGCGCGGGCCGCGCAGGGTCTTGTGCGTGGTCGTGGTCACGACGTGGGCCCAGGGCACGGGGGAGGGATGCTCGCCCGCGGCGACGAGGCCCGCGACGTGGGCCATGTCGACCATGAGGTAAGCGCCGACGGAATCGGCGATCTCGCGCATGCGCTTATAGTCGATGAAGCGGGGGTAGGCGCTCGCGCCGGCGATGATCAGCTTCGGCCTGACCTCGTCGGCCTTGCGGGCCATGGCCTCGTAGTCGATGGTCTCGGTCTCCCGGTCCACGCCGTAGAACTCGGCGCGGTACAGCTTGCCGGAGAAGGAGGCCTTCGAGCCGTGGGTCAGGTGGCCGCCGTGGCTGAGGTCCATGCCGAGGATCGTGTCGCCCGGTCGGATGAGCGCGAGGTAGACGGCCGCGTTGGCCTGGGAGCCGGAGTGCGGCTGGACGTTGGCGTGTTCGGCCCCGAAGAGCTTGCAGGCACGCTCGATGGCAAGACGCTCGACCTCGTCGATGTAGCAGCAGCCGCCGTAATAGCGCGCGCCGGGATAGCCCTCGGCGTATTTGTTGGTCAGGTGGCTGCCCATCGCCTCGAGCACGGCGGGGCTGACGAAGTTCTCCGAAGCGATCAGCTCGATAAACTCGCGCTGGCGCTTGAGCTCGCGCATCATGGACGCGTAAACGGCGCCGTCCTGCGCCTTGATGTGTTCAAACATGGCGGTCATCTCCTGTGTGTTTATTTCAGCTTTTCCTATTCTATCAGAAGAAAAGAAAAGGTCAAGGACCGTTTTTTGAAAAGAGGCGGGCGGAGGATCCTCCGCCCGCCTCTTTTCCGCCGGAAACCAGAGCCCGGACGCTCACTTTCCCCGCATCAGCATCTTCATGCGCAGGCTGTGGTCGAGGATGCGCTTGCGCAGACGCAGGTTTTTCGGCGTGACCTCCAGCAGCTCGTCGTCCGCGAGGAACTCGAGACACTGCTCGAGCGAGAGCTGCCTGGGCGGCACGAGGCGCAGCGCCTCGTCCGAGCCGGAGGCGCGCGTGTTGGTCAGGTGCTTGGTGCGGCAGACGTTCACGGGGACGTCGTCGCTCTTGTTCCCGACGCCGATGACCATGCCGCCGTAGACCTTCGTGCCGGGCGTGATGAACATCGCCCCGCGCTCCTGCGCGTTCCAGATGCCGTAGGCCACGGCCTCGCCGGTCTCAAAGGCGATCAGCGAGCCGGTGGAGCGGCGGGCGATGTCGCCCTTGTAGGGTGCGTAGCTGTCGAACACGCTCGCGAGGATGCCCTCGCCCTTCGTGTCGGTCAGGAATTCGTTGCGGTAGCCGAACAGGCCGCGCGAGGGGACGAGGAATTCCAGCTTGACGCGGCTGCCGACGGGCGTCATCTGCACGAATTCGCCCTTGCGCGCGCCGAGCTTTTCCATCACGGCGCCCATCGCGTCCTGCGGCACGTCGACGACGACGCGCTCGATCGGCTCGCACCTCTTCCCGTCGATCTCGCGGTAGAGCACGCGCGGGGGTGAGACCTGGAACTCGTAGCCCTCGCGGCGCATCGTCTCGATGAGGATCGAAAGGCTCATCTCGCCGCGGCCGGCGACGTTGAAGCTGTCGGTGCTGCCCTCGATCGCGCTCACGCGCAGCGACACGTCCTTGAGCGTCTCGCGGTGCAGCCGCTCGCCGATCTGGCGGGAGGTGACGAACTTACCCTCCTGCCCGGCGAAGGGGCTGTCGTTGACCGAGAAGGTCATCTCCAGCGTCGGCGCGCCGATCTTGACGAACTCGATCGGCTCGGCGAAGCCCTTGGCGCAGATCGTGTCGCCGATCGTGATCTCGCCGATGCCGCTCATGGCGATGATGTTGCCCGCGCCGGCCTCGGCGACCGGGACGCGGCTGAGCCCGTCGAACTCGTAGAGCGAGACGGCCTTGGCCTTGACCGGCGCCTCGTCCGGGCGGTGGTAGTTGCAGACCTCGATCTCCTGGTTCTGCGTGACGCGGCCGCGCTCGATGCGCCCGATGGCGATGCGGCCGACGTACTCGTTGTAGTCGATGCTGCTCACGAGCATCTGGAACGGAGCGTCCTCGTCCATGTCGGGGGCGGGGATGTACTCGAGGATCGTCTCGAACAGGGGCTTGAGATCGGTGCCGACGACGTCCGGCGAATAGCTGGCCGTGCCGTTGCGCCCCGAGCAGAACAGCATCGGGGAATCGAGCTGCTCGTCCGTCGCGTCGAGGTCCATCAGCAGCTCGAGCACCTCGTCGACGACCTCGTGGATGCGCTGGTCGGGCCGGTCGATCTTATTGACGACGACGATGACCCGGTGGCCGAGCTCCAGCGCGCGGCTGAGCACGAAGCGGGTCTGGGGCATGGGGCCCTCGGCCGCGTCGACGAGCAGGAGCACGCCGTTGACCATCTTGAGGATGCGCTCGACCTCGCCGCCGAAATCGGCGTGGCCCGGGGTGTCGACGATATTGATCTTGGTGTCGCCGTACCACACGGCGGTGTTCTTGGCCATGATCGTGATGCCGCGCTCGCGCTCGAGATCGTTCGAGTCCAGCACGCGGTCGACGACCTCCTGGTTTTCACGGTAGACGCCCGACTGCTTGAGCATCTCGTCGACGAGCGTGGTCTTGCCGTGGTCGACGTGGGCGATGATGGCGATGTTTCTCAGTTTCTCCATAGCGATCCACTCTTTATCACAGATTAGCACGAAAACGGATTTTAACACTCCGACCCCGGAAATGCAAGATTTTTCGTTTTCACCTCGCGAAAAAAAGCGTCGAAAAGAAGGAAAGTGGGGCGAAAAGCCGCAAAAAAGCACGTAGTATTTGACGAAATGGGGAAGGTGTGGTATATACTATAAGATAGCATAACCCCGTTTGCATGATTCTTACATAAAAACTCTGTCAGAAAGGAGCAAAACATGATCTGTATGAATTGCGGCAAACACGTTGACGACGACGTCCGTGTCTGCCCCTTCTGCGGCAGCGAGCTGGAAGCCGCCGCCCCGGCGGTCGAGGAGCCCGCGCCGGAAGAAGATCCGCTTCCGATCATCCTCAAGACCAGAAAGCCGGTCCAGGAGGAGGAAGATCCCTTTGCCCGGGATGAAGCGGACCGGACCCCCGCCTTCGAGAAAGCCGAAAAAAGCAGCATCATCACGCCCGCTCTCATCCTCTCTCTGCTCAGTCTGATCCTCGTCGTGGTCTGCCTGGCGTCGATCCTTTCCCTGCGCGGCGCCCTCAGCGACCTCGCGAAGCTGCAGGAGCAGAACACCGCCGCCCTCCAGTCCTCCATCGCCTCCGTCGGCGAGAGGCTCGACGTGCTCGACTCGACGCTTGCCAACGTCCAGAATCAGGCCTATGAACAGGTCGCCAGCCAGTCGATCGCCATCACGAAGGACATCACGCCGCTGACCGGCCCCGTGGACGAGGGCAAGTACAACCAGATGTTCATCGTCAAGGCCAAGGGCAACCTGAACGTGGACACCTCGTTCGACTGGCAGCGCTACAACGAGGCCACCGGCGGCTGGGTGTCGATCATCTTCACCGGCGACGCCACGACCAACGAGCAGTTCGGCCTGCGCCTGGAAAACCAGTTCAACGCGGCCGAGTCCGAGTACACGACGATCCTCTGGGCCCAGGGCATCACCCAGGAGGCCGCGGGCACCTACCGCTGCGTGATCACCGACAACGGCGGCATCACGAAGAGCAGTGCGGAGGCGGTCGTCGCCATCCAGGAAGTCGAATAGTCCGGCGCATCCGCAAAACCGACCCTTTGAAAAAAGGGTCGGTTTTTTCGGCCTCTTTGTCGGCGGCGGGCGATTGAAAAGCGCGGCCGCTTATGCTATGATAACGGAAGAAAGCGTCACAGGAGGACCCCATGAGCTACAACTTTTTCGCCTACATCTCCCGCATGCGCTACATCGGGCGCTGGAGCCTGATGCGCAACGCGCTCGACGAGAACATCCAGGAGCACAGCCACATGGTGGCCGTGATCGCCCATGCGCTGGGCGTGATCCGGCGCGACGTCTTCGGCGTGGACTGCGACCCGGAGGAGTACGCCGCCGTCGCGCTCTACCACGACAGCTCGGAGATCCTCACCGGCGACCTGCCGACGCCGATCAAGTACCACAGCCGCTCGATCCGCGAGGCCTATTCCCAGGTCGAGCAGCTCGCCTGCGAGAAGCTGCTCGCAACGCTTCCGGAAGAGCTGCGCGGCGCCTTCGGCGAGGTGCTCTCGGGCGAGAAGGCCGCGCGCTGCCACGATCTGGTCAAGGCGGCGGACAAGCTCTCGGCCTACATCAAGTGCGTCGAGGAGCGCAAGGCCGGCAACAACGAGTTCCTCTCGGCCGAGAAGCAGACCCGCGCCATCCTCGAGCGCAGCGAGCTGCCGGAGGTGCGGTACTTCCTCGAGCACTTCATGCCCGCCTTTGAGCTGACGCTCGACGAGCTCGGCACGATCGAGTAAGCGCGTGGAACGGGAAAAGCTCGAGCGCATCAGCGCGCTGACCGCCCTCTCGCGCGAGCGCGCGCTGACGGAGGCGGAACGGGCCGAGCGGGAAGCGCTGCGTCGGGAATATCTCGACGAGTGGCGGCGCAGCACGGTCGCGGTGCTGGAAAACACGTATGTCCAAACCCCCGACGGGAAAAAGCACAAGCTGCAAAAACGAGGCGAAAGACCGAAAAACTGATCCGAAAAGGAAGGATGTCCCGATGAAAAAGTTTTTCAAGATCCTGCTGCTCCTGATCCTCGCGGCGATCCTCGCGCTCGGCGCCCTCGTCGGCTGGCTGTCGGCGACGGAGTACAAGCCGGCCTCGATCGAATCGCTCAAGGCTTTGCGCAGCGAGGCCTCGGACAAGCTGCCCGCGGGAGCGGAGCTGAACGTCCTCAGCTGGAACATCGGCTACGCCGGGCTCGGCAAGGGCTCCGATTTCGTGCTCGACGGCGGCGAGCACATGCGCGCCGCGGACAAGGCGACGGTGCAGCGCTACCTCGCGGGCATCGACGCGGTCGTCCGGGAGGGCGGCTATGACCTCGTGCTGCTCCAGGAGGTCGACGTGAACTCCAGGCGCACCTATTCGATCAACGAGGCCGAGGCGCTCGCCTTCGGCGACGCCTACAGCGCGCTGAACTACGCCTGCGGCTACGTGCCCAACCCCAACACCTACCTGATCGACCCGATGGGCAAGGTCAACAGCGGGCTGCTGAGCTGCTCGCGCTACGAGGTCGAGAGCGCCGAGCGGCATGCCCTGCCCTGCCCCTTCACCTGGCCGCTGCGCATCGTGAACCTCAAGCGCTGCCTGCTTGTCGAGCGTCTGCCCATCGAGGGCAGCGACAAGCAGCTCGTTGCCGTGAACCTGCATCTCGAGGCCTATGACGACGGCGAGGGCAAGATCGCGCAGACGAAGCAGCTCATGGGCTTCCTCGAGGAGGAATACCTCAAGGGCAACTACGTCGTCGCCGCGGGCGACTTCAACCAGATCTTCCCCGGCGGGCTCGAGGCCTATCCGAACGAGCACCCCGAGAACTGGATCCCCGGCATCCTCGAGGAGAGCAGCCTGCCCGAGGGCTTCTCCTACGTCTACGACCTCGCGGTGCCGAGCTGCCGCCTGCTCAACCAGCCCTACGACCCGAGCGATACGGCCAATACGCAGTATTACGTGATCGACGGCCTGATCGTCTCGCCGAACGTCAAGGTCAAGGCGGCCGCGACGCTGGATCTCGGCTTCGAGAACGCCGACCACAACCCGGTGCAGGTCACGCTCAAGCTGAAGTGAGCCCTCCGCGGGCAGCAAAAATCCCCCGACAGAAACCGTCTGTCGGGGGATTTTTCATCGCGGTTTATTCCACGGAGATCATGTAATAGTAGACCGGCTGGCCGCCGTCGACGAGGTTCACCTCCGCGTCGGGGAAGCAGCCCGTGAAGGTCTCCTCCGCCTCGGCGGCATCCTCCTCGCTCACGTCCGCGCCGTAGTAGACGGTGATGAACTCGGGCGAGAAGTCGTTGATCGCCCAGTTGAGCTCCTTGAGCAGCGTCGGGATCGAGGAATAGCTGCCCAGCAGCGCGCCGTCGAGCAGCGCGAGGTACTCGCCCGCGTGGATGCTGTGGCCGTCGAATTCCGTGTCGCGCACGGCGTAGGTCACCATCGCGGTATGGACGTTCGCAGCCGCGGCCGTCATATCCGCGGCGAGCTGTCCGGCCTCGGCGTCGACGTTGAAGGCCAGCATCGCGGACACGCCCTGCGGCACGGTCGTCGTCGGGATGACCACGAGCTTCCTGCCGTTCTCCGCCGCAAGCGGGACGGCCTGCTGCGCGGCCATGATGATGTTCTTGTTGTTCGGCAGCACGAAGACCGTCGAGGCGGGGGTGCGGGCGACCGCGCGCAGGATGTCGTCGGTCGAGGGGTTCATGGTCTGCCCGCCGGTGACGATCGCGTCGCAGCCGAGATCGTTTTGGAACAGGGACTCCATGCCCGCGCCCGCGCAGACCGCGACCACGCCGAAATCCTGCGTCGGCGCAGCGTATTTCAGCTCGCCGTCCGCCTGCTTTTCGCCGACCTGATAATCCTCGGCGTCGTCGCCGGTCAGGGGCTTTTCGCCCTGCTGCTGCGCGAGAGCCTGCAGACGCATGTTTTCGATCTTGGCGACCTCGAGCTCACCGTACTTCTGGCTCTCGGTCAGAGCCGCGCCGGGAATGTCGGTGTGGACGTGGACCTTGAAGATCTCGTCGTCGTCGCTGATCACGATGCTGTCGCCGATCGAATCGAGATACTCCCGCAGCGGCCGCAGATCGATATCGAAGCGCGCCTTGCGCACGATGTACACGGTGTCAAAGATGTTCTGCTCGGGGACGTCGACCTTGCCGGACTCAAAGACGCTCCCGCCGCCGGATTCCGCCGGCGCTTCCCCGGCGCTGATCTCGCCGCGCAGGGAGGCGAGCATCGCCTTGAGGATCACGAGGTAGCCCATGCCGCCCGCGTCCACGACGCCGGCCTTCTTCAGCACGGGGTTCTGGTTGACGGTATCCTCCAGCGCCTGATCGCCGACCTTGATCGCGCACACGAGGCAGGTCTCGAGATCGGAGCCGGAGCCGGCGGCCTGGGCCGCGGCGGCGGAGGCCTTGCGCGAGACCGTCAGGATCGTGCCCTCGGCGGGCTTCATGACGGCCTTGTAGGCGGCGTCCACACCCTCGTTCATCGCGGCGGAGAACTCCTCGGCCCCGGCGCTGTCCAGCCCCTTGAGGCGGCGGGAGATGCCGCGGAAGAGCAGCGAGAGGATCACGCCGGAGTTGCCGCGCGCCCCGCGCAGCAGCGCGGAGGCGACGAGCGAGGAGGCCTCGTCGATCGTGGCGGGGCTCTTTTTGCGCAGCTCGGCCGCCGCGGCGTTGAGCGTCAGGCCCATGTTCGTGCCGGTGTCGCCGTCCGGGACGGGAAAGACGTTCAGATCGTTGATGATCTGCATGTTTTTGTGCAGAGCCGCGTCGGCGCAGAGGATCATGTCGCGGAACGCGGCCGCGTCTATATAATTTCTCAAGGGGACACCCAACCTTTATCCGATGATCGCGTCGATATACACGTCCACGCTCTTGACGGGGACGCCGGTGGACTGCTCGAGCTTGTAGCTCGCTTCCTTCATGATGCTGCGTCCGACCGCGCTGAGGTTCACGCCGCGGTCGACGCCGATATGCAGCTCGAGCGAAACGCCGCCCTCGTCGTCGTTGTGCACGACCACGCCCTTGGACATGGATTCGCGCCGCAGCAGCTGCCAGGGGCCGCCCTCCTTGGAGCAGGCGACCATGCCCTTCACGCCGAAGCAGCTGGTGGCCGCGTCGCCGGCGAGGTAGGTCAGCACGTCGTTGGGAATGCTGATCACGCCGCTGTCGTTTGTGATTTTCACCATAGCGGTCAGGCTCCTTTCAAAGCTTCTCACGGCTTGCGCCTTCGGCCAAGCCGTTTTTGTATTATAATACATTCGCGCGCAAAGCACAAGACCCGTTTTTCCGGGCGGCCGTTTTCCGATCTTTCCCTGCGGCGGAAGAAAAAGCCCGAAAAATTCTGCGCGTCTGTGTTGCCTTTTTGTCAAAAGAATGATAAACTGATACTGTTGAGCAATCCCCCGTGAACGCAAGACAAAAGCAATTATGAATGAGGAGAGATAATCGTTATGAGACACTTCAAAACGATGGACGGCAACAACGCAGCCGCCCATGTATCCTACGCGTTTACCGAAGTCGCGGCGATCTACCCCATCACCCCGTCCAGCCCGATGGCCGACTACGTCGACCAGTGGTCGGCACAGGGCCGCAAGAACATCTTCGGCTCCACCGTCAAGGTGCAGGAGATGCAGGCCGAGTCCGGCGCGGCCGGCGCGGTGCACGGCTCGCTGAACGCCGGCGCGCTGACGACGACCTACACGGCCTCCCAGGGCCTGCTGCTGATGATCCCGAACATGTACAAGATCGCGGGCGAGCTGCTGCCCGGCGTGTTCCACGTCAGCGCCCGTACCCTCGCGAGCCATACCCTCAACATCTTCGGCGACCACAGCGACGTCATGGCCTGCCGTCAGACCGGCTTCGCCATGCTGGCCGAGTCCAACGTCCAGGAGGTCATGGACCTCAGCCCCGTCGCCCACCTTGCGGCGATCAAGGGCCGCGTGCCGTTCCTGAACTTCTTTGACGGCTTCCGCACCTCCCACGAACTGCAGAAGATCCAGGTCTGGGACTACGACGATCTCAAGGACATGGTCGACATGGACGCCGTCAAGGCCTTCCGCGCCCGCGCCCTGAACTCCGAGCATCCGACGATGCGCGGCTCCCACGAGAACGGCGACATCTTCTTCCAGAACCGCGAGGCCTCCAACAAGTACTACGAGGCGGTCCCCGCGATCGTCGAGGAGTACATGGGCAAGATCAACGCCAAGCTCGGCACCGACTACCAGCTGTTCAACTACTACGGCGCGCCCGACGCCGAGCGCGTCATCATCGCGATGGGCTCCATCTGCGACGTGGCCGAGGAGGTCATCGACTACCTGACCGCGCAGGGCGAGAAGGTCGGCCTCGTGAAGGTCCGCCTCTACCGTCCCTTCTGCCCGGACAAGCTGCTTGCCGCGATCCCGGCCACCGCGAAGAAGCTCGCGGTGCTCGACCGCACCAAGGAGCCCGGCGCCCAGGGCGAGCCGCTCTACCTCGACGTGATCACCGCGCTGGCCAACGCCGGCAGGACCGACGTGTCCGTCATCGGCGGCCGCTACGGCCTCGGCTCGAAGGACACGCCTCCTTCCTCCGTCTTCGCCGTGTACAACGAGCTGAAGAAGGATCAGCCCAAGCGCATCTTCACGATCGGCATCGTCGACGACGTCACGAACCTCTCCCTCGAGGAGGTCCCCGCCCCCAACACCGCGGCGGCCGGCACGATCGAGTGCAAGTTCTGGGGTCTCGGCGGCGACGGCACCGTCGGCGCGAACAAGAACTCCATCAAGATCATCGGCGACCACACCGACAAGTTCGTCCAGGCCTACTTCCAGTACGACTCCAAGAAGACCGGCGGC
>CACWIS010000033.1 GCA_902761055.1 Oscillospiraceae bacterium | reverse complement strand
CTGGATGGCCGAGCCGGCGGCGCTGTCGCCCTCGACGATGTAGATCTCGCACAGCGAGGGGTCGCGCTCGTTGCAGTCCTGCAGCTTGTCGGGCATCTGTCCGGACTCGAGCCCGGTCTTGCGGCGCACGCTCTCGCGGGCCTTGCGGGCCGCCTCGCGCGCGCGGTTGGCCATCATGGCCTTCTCGAGGATGGCCTTCGCGGTCTGCGGATGCTCCTCGAAATAGGTCGCGAGCTGGTCGTTGACGATGCCGTCGACGAGCGTGCGGATATAGGCGTTGCCGAGCTTCTGCTTGGTCTGGCCCTCGAACTGCGCCTCGGGCAGCTTGACGGAGATGATCGCGGAGATGCCCTCGCGCACGTCCTCGCCGCTGACCTTGTCGTCGCCCTTGATGACGTTGTTCTTCTGCCCGTAGGCGTTGATGACGCGCGTCAGAGCCGTCTTGAAGCCGGTTTCGTGCATGCCGCCCTCGGGCGTGTGGATGTCGTTGGCGAAGGAGACGATGTTCTCGTTGTAGCCGTCGTTGTACTGCAGCGCGATCTCGGCGATCGCGTCGCCCTTCGCGCCGGAGAGATAGATCACGTCCTCGTGCAGGGGGGACTTGTGCTTGTTGAGGAAGCGCACGAACTCGCGGATGCCGCCCTCGTAGTACAGCACGTCCTTCTGCTCTTTCCCCTCGCGCTTGTCCTCGATCGTGATCGTCAGGCCGCCGTTGAGGAAGGCCTGCTCGCGCATGCGCGTGTGCAGGATCTCATAGTCGTAGACCGTGTCGTCGAAGATCTCCGCGTCGGGCTTGAAGGTGACGTGGGTGCCGTGGTGCTCCGTCGTGCCGACGACGCGCATCTCCTCGGTGATCGCGCCGCGGGAGAACTTCATCTCGTAGATCTGCCCGTCGCGGTGCACCTGCACCTCCAGCCACTCGCTGAGCGCGTTGACGACCGAGGCGCCGACGCCGTGCAGGCCGCCGGAGACCTTGTAGCCGCCGCCGCCGAACTTGCCGCCGGCGTGCAGCACCGTGTAGACGACCTCCAGCGCGGGCCGTCCGGTCTGCGCCTGGATGTCCACGGGGATGCCGCGGCCGTTGTCGGTGACGGTGATCGTCCCGTCGGCGTTGATCGCGACGTAGATGTGCGTGCAGAAGCCGGCCAGGGCCTCGTCGATGGCGTTGTCCACGATCTCATAGACGAGATGGTGCAGGCCCGACGAGGAGGTCGAGCCGATATACATGCCCGGGCGCTTTCTGACCGCCTCCAGGCCCTCGAGGACTTGGATCTGCGAAGCGTCGTAATTCTGTTCGAATCTTTCCGTATTCTCTGCCATAGCTTCCTCCGAAGAAGGATTGAATCATCAATTTATATCCTGCCGCCCCCCTCCGGGGGAGGCGGCGGCGCAGCCGCCGACAGGGGCGCCGCGGTTTTGCGAAGGCTTTATATCATCCCGCTCTCCGCGCGCCTGAGCAGCGTGGAGACGGACATCTGGCTTAAATAAACGCGCTGCCCTCCGTCCTCGCGGCAGACAAGAAAGCTCTTGGGGATGTCCTCGGCCGCGTTGACGACCTCGCCGGCCTTGTCCGCGGCGGCGAGATATTTGCGCGTCAGGTGAGACTGGGAGGTGACGTCGAGGTCGAAGATGGCGACGATGCTCTCCTCGCGTACGAGCACGCCCTTGCCGAGATGCAGGTACATCAGCGCACCCGCCCCTTCTCGACGAAGAAGACCTTGCCGCCGGTGCGCTTCGAGATGCCCTCGTCCTCACAGCAGCTGATGAGTGTCTGCCCGCCGCCGATGCGGTTGAGCACGAAGGCCTGCCGCCCCTCGTCCAGCTCCGAGAGCACGTCGTCGAGCAGCAGGACGGGGTATTCACCCGTCTCGTCGAGGAAGATCTCCCGCTCCGCGAGCTTGAGCGACAGCGCCGCCGTCCGGGTCTGGCCCTGGGAGGCGAAGGAGCGCGCGCTGCGGCCGTTGATGAAGATCTCGACGTCGTCCTTGTGCGCGCCGGTGAGGCACTGGCCGGAGTCGATCTCGGCCTGGCGGTGCCGCTCCTGGTGCTCGCAGATCTGATAATAGATCTCCCGCGCCGGGGCAAAGGGATCCTTCACCGTGCTGACCGTGCAGTAGCGCAGCGAGAGCTCCTCTCCTTCGCCGGAGAACTCCCGGTGGATGGGAGCCGCCGCCTCGCCGAGCCTTTGTGTGAAGGCCGCGCGGTAGCGGATCAGCTGCGCCGAGACGCGGCCGAGCGCGTCGGAAAACTCGTCGAGCGTGTCGAGCAGCGAGGGCTTGTCGCGCCAGTCCTTCAAAATACGCGTCTTGTGCTCGTAGAGCCGGTTGAACTCGGCAAGCAGCTCGGCGTATTTCGGACGGATCTGGCTCACGGCGTTGTCGAGCAGGCGGCGGCGCACGGCCGCGCCCTCCTTGATCAGCTCGAGATCGTCCGGGCAGAAGAGCACGACGTTGAACGTGCCCGCCAGCTCCGCGGCCGTCTTCTTCACGCCGTTGACGAGGATCTTTTTCGGCTGTCCGGGCCGCAGCGTGATCCGGATCGTCTGGCTGCGCCCGTGCGCGCAGACGTCGGCGAGCAGCTCGGCCTCCGGGTAGTCGAAGCCGACCAGCTCGCGGTCGAAGCGCGTGCGGAAGCTGCGGCCCGCGGCGAGCATGTACACGGCCTCGAGCAGGTTCGTCTTGCCCTGGGCGTTGCTGCCGGTGATGACGTTCGTGTCGGGGGAGAAGCTCACGCTCTCCCACTCGTAGTTCCGCCAGCCGCGCAGGGCGATGCGCTCAACTCTCATCGGCGGTGATCTCGACGGTCTGTCCGCCGAACGTCACGCGGTCGCCGGGGCGCAGCTTTTTGCCTCGCATCGTGCAGACCTCGCCGTTGACTTTGACAAGGCCCTCGGCGACGGCGGTCTTGGCCTCGCCGCCCGAGGCGAGCAGCGCGGCGTACTTCAAAAGCGCATCGAGCTTGATGTATTCGGTTTTGATGGCGATCTTCTCCATGTCAAAACCCGCTTTTATTTCAGTCGCCCGCGCGCAGACGCACAGGCAGGATCATATAGGTGAACTTCTCGCCGCCGTCCGCCGCGCGGAGGATGCAGGGCGAGGAGGCGGAGTTGAGGCACAGGTCTAGCTTCTCGGCGGCCGCGGCCTTGAGCGCGTCCATCAGATAGCGGTCGTTGAAGCCGATCTCCAGACCGTCGCCGCTGCCCTCGCAGGAGCAGAGGTCCTCGGCCTTGCCGATGGGCGTCATGCAGCGGCACTCGATGCCCGTCTCGCCGAAGGTCAGGCGCACGGGGCTGGAGTTTTTCTCGCTGATGATGAGCGCGACACGGTCGATCGAGCTCATGAACTCGGCCTTGTCGACCTTGACCGTGAAACGGAACAGCTCCGGGATCGACTTGCGGTAGTTGAGGAACTCGCCCTCGAGCCTGCGGGAGACCACGACGGTCTCGCCGATCTTGAAGAGGATGTGCTTGGTGCCGACGGCGACGGAGACCTCTCCCTCGTCGTCGGAGCAGATGCGCTCGATATCGCTCAGCGCGCTGCCGGGCACGACGAAGCTGCAGTCCTCCATGCGGCCCTTCTCGATCTTTTCGCTGCGCTTGGCCAGACGGTAGCCGTCCACCGAGACGAGCGTGAGCACGTCGTCTTTGATTTCAAAGAGCGTTCCGGTGTAGATCGGGCGCGCGTCGCTGGTCGCGACGGCGAAGATGGTCTGGTTGATCATGCTGCGCAGGATGCCCTGCGGCACGGTGATGTTGTTCACGCCGTCGACCATCGGGATCTCCGGAAAATCCGAGGCGCTGATGCCGATGAAATTGAACTCGCTGCGGCCGCATTTGACCGTTACGTTGAGATTGGCGTCCGTGGAGACGTTCACGACGCCGTCCGGCAGGCGGCGCAGCATTTCGCCGAGAAAGCGGGCGCCCACGACGACGGAGCCGCGCTCCTCGACGTCGGCCTCGATGCGGGTGTAGATGCCCTTTCGCAGGTCGTAGCCCGTGACGGTCAGTCCCAGCTCGGCCTGCAGCAGCAGCCCCTCGAGCGCGGGGATCGTGCTCTTGGACGCGGTCGCGCGGGAGGCAACGGCGCAGGCGGCCTGCAGAAGATATTTTTCACAGCTGAATTTCATGGTGGATTCCTCCGATCTCTGTTTTTGAAAGAATGAAAGAAGTAATTTTTAGAAAAAGAATTAGTAGGATAAAAGAGTGTGGAAAAGGCGGAAAAGAGCTTGCGGCGCCGCGGCCGCGGCTGTTGAGAAAAATGAGGGAAAGACGCGCGGCTTTTAACAGACAAAAGCTTAAATTTTTTTTCAACAGCGGATCGGATGCTTTTCCACAGAAAAATGTGGAAATCAGTTGGAGTTGATGTTGGAGGTGATGTCGCGGATGACGGAGGCCATCTTCGGATCGGTCTTGATCAGATCCTCGATCTTGCGGATGGAGGAGAGCACCGTGGCGTGATTGCGGTCCTCAAACTCGGAGCCGATCTCGTTGAGCGTGAGGTTTGTGAGCGTCCGCATCAGATACATGGCGATCTGACGGGCAAGAGCCGTGTTTTTCGAGCGGTTCTGCCCGCGCAGGTCCTCTTCCTTCAGACCGAAGAAGCGCGCCGTTTCGCGGATGATCCGGTCAGGCTGAACGTTGTAGTCGACGACGATCTTATTGATCACCGTGTTGACGTCGTCCAGCGTGATGACGCGGTCGAGGATCTCCTTGAAGGCTGTCAGCGCTTTGATCGCGCCCTCGAGCTGGCGGATGTTGCTGGTGATCTTTTCCGCGATCATCTCGATTGCCTCGTCCGAGAGCATCAGTCCGAGCTGGGCGGCCTTGTTGCGGATGATGGCCATGCGTGTCTCGAGATCGGGCGGCTGGATATCGGCCATCAGACCGCCCTCGAAGCGGGTGCGCAGCCGGTCGTCCAGCAGGGCCATCTCCATCGGCGGCCGGTCGGAGGTGATGACGATTTGATGGCCGGCCTCGTAGATATTGTTGAAGGTATGGAAAAACTCGTTCTGTGTGCGCTCCTTGCCGGCGATGAACTGGATGTCGTCCACAAGGAAGAGGTCGACGTTGCGGTAGCGCGTGCGGAATTCCTCCGCCGTGCCCTCCTTGATCGATTTGACCATCTGGTTGGTGAACTCGTCGCCCTTGATGTACTCGATCTTTTTCTCCGGGCTGTGCTCGTGGATGTACTGGCCGATCGAAAGCAGCAGATGAGTCTTGCCCAGGCCGGAATTGCCGTAGATGAAAAGGGGATTGTAGGTCTCGCCCGGATGCTCGGCCACGGCGACGGCCGCCGCGTGGGCAAATTTGTTCGAGCTTCCGACGATGAAGCGGTCGAAGGTGTAGCCGGCCATCTCCGGCAGGATGGAGTTTTTCTCCTCCTGCGACCGGCGGCGGCTCAGCTCCTCCTCCGTGAGGACCTGAAAATTGAAGTCGGAGGAAAAAATATCCGAGAGCACGGCGCGGATCGTCTCGCCGAAGCGGGAGGTGATGATGTCGCGCTTGAAGACGGACGTGGTCTTCAGGATCAGACAGCTGCCGTCGATCTCGACAGGCTCGCAGTCGGAAAACCAGGTCGTGATCGCCGTCGGCGTCAGGGTCCTGGACAGGACCCTGAGCACCTCGCTCCAAATATCGTTGAGAGAGTTCATGCAGAAACCACCCCTTGATTTGATCTGTTGAAAAAGGGCATAATCTAACTCATTAATTATAACAGTTTTTCAACAAAAAAGCAAGAAGAACTAATATAATAATAAAGAAAGGAAGGGCTTTTTTTCCATCGCACAGAAAAAAAACAGGGGAGCCCGGCTCCCCTGTTTTCATCCGGAAGATCGCTTATTCCTTCGCCTTGAGTTCCTCGAGGATCGCGGCGAGCAGCTCCTCGGCCGTGGGCTTCTTTTCCTCGGGCTCGGCCGCGGCGGCGGCCTCCTCTTCCTTCTTCTTTGCCTTCTCGGCCAGATCGCGGGCCTTGTTGATGGCCTTGATCACGGAGAAGAGCACGAGCGCGATGATGAGGAAATTGAGGATCGCGCCGACGAAGGTGCCCAGACCCAGGACCAGCGCCTCGGTGCCGGCGGCCTCGTCCGCCGCGCGCAGCGTGATGTTCAGCGCGTCGGTGTTGGGCGCGCCGAAGAGATAGGCCAGCAGCGGCGTGACGACGTTCGAGACAAGCGAGCTGGTGATTGCGCCGAAGGCGCCGCCGATGATGACGCCGACGGCCATGTCCATGACGTTGCCGCGGGAAATGAAGGTCTTGAATTCATCGAAAAACTTTTTCATGACGGTCTCTCCTTTTATAGAATGAAATATGAAAAAGGATCACTTCTTCGGGACGAGCAGCTTCGTGCCGCCCATGTAGGGCTGCAGCACCTCGGCGATCGTCACGCTGCCGTCGGCCTGCAGGTGGTTCTCGAGATAGGCGATGAGCATGCGCGGCGGGGCCACGACGGTGTTGTTGAGCGTGTGGGGCAGGTACATCCTGCCGTCCGCGCCCTTGACGCGCATCTTCAGCCGGCGCGCCTGCGCGTCGCCGAGATTCGAGCAGGAGCAGACCTCAAAGTACTTCTTCTGCCGCGGGGACCAGGCCTCGATGTCGCAGGACTTGACCTTCAGATCCGCCAGGTCGCCCGAGCAGCACTCGAGCTGGCGCACCGGGATGTCCATGCTGCGGAACAGCTCCACCGAGAAGCGCCACATCTTCTCGTACCAGGCCATCGAATCCTCGGGCCTGCAGACGACGATCATCTCCTGCTTCTCGAACTGGTGGATGCGGTACACGCCGCGCTCCTCGATGCCGTGCGCGCCCTTCTCCTTGCGGAAGCAGGGGGAATAGCTCGTCAGCGTCTGGGGCAGGCTCTCCTCGGGGAGGATCTGGTCGATGAACTTGCCGATCATCGAGTGCTCGGAGGTGCCGATCAGGTACAGGTCCTCGCCCTCGATCTTGTACATCATCGCGTCCATGTCGGTCTGGCTCATGACGCCCTCGACGACGTTGCCGTGGATCATGAAGGGCGGGATGCAGTAGATGAAGCCCTTGCCGATCATGAAGTCGCGCGCGTAGGCCAGCACGGCCGAGTGCAGACGCGCGACGTCGCCCATGAGATAGTAGAAGCCGTTGCCGGACACGCGGCCCGCGGCGTCCATGTCCACGCCGTTGAAGCTCTCCATGATCTCGGTGTGGTAGGGGATGTCGAAGTCGGGCACGGCGGGCTCGCCGAAGCGCTGGACCTCGACGTTCGCGCTGTCGTCCGGGCCGATGGGCACGGAGGGGTCGATGATGTTGGGGATGTTGAGCATCAGCGCGCGGATGCGTGCGGCGTACTGCTCCTCGAGCGCCTCCAGCTCCGCGAGCCGGTCGGCGTTGGCCTTGACCTGCGCCTTGACGGCCTCGGCCTCGGCGAGCTTGGACGGGTCCTTCTTCGCCTGGCCCATCAGCATACCGATCTGCTTGGAGAGGGCGTTGCGGCTCGCACGCAGCTCGCTGGCCTCGGTGATGGCGGCGCGGTTCTTCGCGTCGAGCTCCAGCACCTCGTCGACCATCGGCAGCTTGGCGTCCTGAAACTTCTTTTTGATGTTTTCCTTGACGATCTCGGGATTCTCCCGGACAAACTTGATATCCAGCATGGTGTTACCGTCCTTATTCCTTACCGGCCCGGATGCGGCCGAGTTTTTCCAGTTCCGCGATCAGCGCCTCGCGGTCGTCGGCGCCCTCGTATTCCAGCACGATCCTGCCGCGCCTGCGGCCGTCGTGCAGGCTGACCTTCCGCCCGAGCGCCCCGGTCAGCTGCCGGGAGACCTCCGCGGCGTAGTCGATCGCCGGCGCGGGGGCGGGCGCCTCCTGCGCCTCGCGCAGCATGCGCGCGGCGAGCAGCTCGGTCTTGCGCACGGACAGGCCCTTCTTGAGGACCTCCTTTGCGGCGGCGAGCTGCCGCGCCCCGTCCGCGATCGGAAGCAGCGCCCGCGCGTGGCCGGCGGAGAGCGCGCCATCCTCGACCAGGGCCGCGACCGCGGGGCTGAGCGAGAGCAGGCGAAGCGCGTTCGTCACGGCGGGACGGGAGCGGCCCACGCTCTGCGCGGCCTCCTCCTGCGTCAGACCGTAGTCGTCGATCAGCGCGCGGTAGCCGCGCGCCTCCTCGAGCGGGTTGAGATCCTCGCGCTGGAGATTCTCCACCAGCGCGAGCTCCGCGGCGCGGCGGTCGTCCGCCTCGAGCACGCGCACGGGGATCTCGTCGAGCCCCGCGCGGCGCGCGGCGCGCCAGCGGCGTTCGCCCGCGATGATCTGATAATAGCCGGAGGGCAGCGCCCGCGCCGCGACCGGCTGGATCACGCCGTAGCGCGCGATCGACTGCGCCAGCTCCTCGAGCGCGTCCTCGTCAAAGACGCTGCGCGGCTGATCCTGCCGCGGCTCGAGCTTGCCGACGGGCAGCAGCTTCAGCTCGTTCTCGTCGTGGTAGCGGTCCTCTCCGAAGAGGACGCCCAGCCCGGTCCCGAGCCCCTTTTTTTCTTTTCCAGCCATCGCATCAGGCCTCGTTTCTTCTCAAAAATTCGCGCCCCAGCTCCAGATAGGCGCGGCTGCCCTTGTTGGCGCGGTCGTAGACCACGCCCGGCATGCCGTGGCTCGGCGCCTCGGAGAGGCGCACGCTGCGGGGGATCACGGTCTCGTAGACCTTGCCGCCGAGATAGCGGCGCAGCTCGTCCGCGACCTGGTTGGTCAGATTCATGCGCGCGTCGTACATCGTCAGCACGATGCCCTCGACCTCGAGGCGTCGGTTGAGGCGCTTCTTGCACAGGCGGATGCTGGTCATCAGATCGGCGATGCCCTCGAGCGCGTAGTACTCGCACTGCATCGGGATCAGCACGCTGTCGGCCGCGACGAGCGCGTTGACCGTCAGCAGCTCCAGCGAGGGCGGGCAGTCGATGAAAATGTAATCGTAGTCGCTGTAGAGCGTCATCAGCGCGTCCCTCATCACGAATTCGCGCCGCTCGCTGCCGATCAGCTCGATCGAGGCGGCCGCGAGCTCCTTGCCCGTGGGGATGACGTCGCCGTAGTCGGTATGTACGACGCAGTCCGCGGCGGAGGCGCCGCCGAGGAGCAGATCGTAGGTGTTGGGGCGCGTGCTCTTGGAAACGCCCATGCCGGAGCTGGCGTTGCCCTGGGGGTCTCCGTCGACGAGCAGGACGCTTTTGCCCAGCAGCTTGAGCGCGCAGCAGAGGTTGACGCAGCTCGTCGTCTTGCCGACGCCGCCCTTCTGATTGGCTATCGCAATGGTTTTTGCCATAAAAATGACCGTCCGTGTGTTTTATGACCGTCATTATATCAGCATTGAAAACGAAATTCAATGCCGCGGGCGTTTTTTGTGATGTTTCACGTGAAACAAAACGCGCGGAGCCCGGCATGCCGCCGCCGGCCTCCGGCCCGTGAGACCCCGCGTTTCACGTGAAACATCCTCGCGCCCGGACCTTATCCGACGAGCGCGTCGATCTGCTCGACGGAAAGACCGCGGTGCAGCGCGAGATTGATGCCGTAGGCGACGACTCGCGCGCAGCTGCGCACCGACGAGTCGATGTCGCGGGGCGTGACGAAGAGCCCGCGGCAGTCCTCGCCGCCGCCGAGCGCCTCGGCGTCCGTCACGGTCGGCACGCCGACGGCGATCACCGGCACGCCGAGCAGCGCGCGGTCGATGCGCCGGCGGTCGTTGCACACGCCGGAGCCGGGGGCGATGCCGCTGTCGCAGACCTGGATGCTGCGGCAGAGCCGGGAGGCCTCCGCGCCCGCGAGCGCGTCCACGGCGATCACCAGCGCGGGGCGCACGCTCCGGCACAGCGCGCGGATCTGCAGCGCCGACTCCACGCCCGCCGTCCCCAGCACGCCGGTGCGCAGCAGGCTGACGGAGGCGAAATCCCGCCACAGCGCCGCCCCGGCGCCGGATTTGAGATGCCGCGTCACAAGGATGCTCGAGGCGCACAGAGGGCCGAGCGCGTCCGGCGTGATATCGGGGTTGCCGAGCGCGGCGACGAGGATCCCGCCCTCCTCGGGCACGCCGCAGCGGCGGATCATCTCCGCCACGGCCGAGCAGGCCGCGCCGAAGCGCTCCGAGGCGCGGGAGAGCGGCGCGGGGAGCTCCAGCGTGAAATAGCGTCCCGGCGGCTTGCCGAGCTTTTCGGCGGTCTCCGGATCGCGGATCTCGAGCGCGAGCAGCGGCGCGCCGCCCAGGGTCTCGCGGCGCAGCGTCAGCCCCTTGAGCCGCAGCGCGTCTCCGCCCAGACGGCCGGCGGCCTCGTCGGCGAGATCGGTACGGACAGGATGCAAAGAAAGTCCCTCCTCGGAAAACTATATATGGTATAGCTTATCCCTTTGCGCCACAACTGATACAGGAGGGAAAAATGTCTGGGCTTTTTTGAAAAAAAGGCTTGATTTTCGCCCTTCTGTTTGCTATAATCCATCAATGCGAATCAAAATTTACAGAAGGAGGTGGCAATACATGGCCAACATCAAATCTTCTGCCAAGAGAGACGAGAAGTCCAAGGAGCTCCGCGCGAAGAACCGCGCCGACAAGACCGAGCTCAAGACCATGATGAAAAAGTTTGACGCAGCCGTTGCCGAAGGCGACAAGGACGCAGCCGTCAGTGCCTATAAAGTTGCTGTTAAAACAGTCGATCACGCGGCCGGCAAGGGCTTGATCCACAAGAACAACGCGGCGCACAAGAAGTCTTCCATGTCCGCGAAGCTCAACGGGATGGAGTAATACAGCAAATACAGGGACGCCTCCCCGGCGTCCTTTTTGCTTGCCCTTTCCGCCCGCGCGGCGCAAAAAGGACCGGCCGATCGAAAGATCGGCCGGTCCTTTTCTTTTATCCGTTTTCGTGGTGGATTCCGGTGCCGCCGGGCTGGTAGTACATGCCGAAGAAGTCGCGCATCTCGTAGTAGGCCTCGTTTTCGCGCCAGCCGCCGCCCGTCGAGCCCTGCGGGTCGTCGTAGGGGAAGTAGCAGTAGCAGTTCGGCAGTTCCTCGGGCAGCTGCGAGCGCAGCGGCTCCTTGAGCATCATCCCGACGTACCACAGCCTCTCGAGGGACTTCATCTCCCGCAGCGGCGAGGGGTCGAAGCCGTAGGTGTAGCACATGTTCAGGTGCTTGAGCTTTTTGCAGTTGAGGAGCGGCGAGATATCGTTGATCCTGTTCTTGAAGATCTCAAGGTATTCGAGCTCCTCCAGCGAGCCGATCGGCGTGATGTCGTGGAACCAGCCCTCCACGAGGATCAGATACTTCAGATGCGGCATGTTGTAGAGGAAGGACAGGTCCGTGAAGTGCATATGTCCGAGATCGAGCGCGACGAGATCCGTGCAGTATTTGATCGGCTCGATCTGCGCGTCGTTCAGCTCCGGCGCGAGATAGGCGTACTGCGGCAGGTCGGAGGCGCAGAAATAGGTCGTGTCCGTGCGCAGCGCGTAGACGCTGAAGTACACGGTCCAGACGAAGCGCACGGGGGCAAAGCGCTCGTTGAGCGCGGCCATCTCCTCGTTGGGCACGCCGCAGTCGCACATGACGACCTTTTTGAGCTCCTTCATCAGACCCACGGCGGCCTCCAGCTCGCTCGTGTCGTCGATCGGGATCCCGCTGAGGTCGATCTCCTCCATGTCGGAGGTGAAGATCCGGCCGTAGAGACGGATGACGTACGCGAGTTCCACGTCCTCGCAGGCCGGCAGCAGCAGGGCGAGCTGGCTGGGCAGGGCGTCGGAATCGCGCAGGTCGAGCCGCTTGAGATTGGGGAAGCGCCGCAGCGCGGCGGAGAGCTCCTCATAGCTGCCCGCGGCGCCGCCGGAGAAGCGCAGCGCTTCGCTGTCGCCCGGCAGGGACTGGCCCCAGACCTTCACCGTGAAGGCGCAGGGCAGCTCCGGATGCGCGGCCATGAAGGCGTCCGCGTCGTCGGGCGGCATCTCGCTGCCGCGCAGGTCCAGCTCCTCAAGGAAGGGCAGGAGCGGCAGCAGGCTCTCGAGCTCGCCGCGCGAGAGCGCGCGGACCGCGAGCGAGCGGCTGTTGCCGTCGATCGGACCGTCGCTGCTGTCGATCTGCCAGAGGAACTGCAGGTCCTCCCGGCGCTTCGCCGCGGCGGCGAGCGCGTCGTAATCCCTGCAGGCGCGCGCGTCCACGCGCGTGAGGTAGGGGAAATCGTCGAAGCGGTCGAGCTCGTCGGGCGAGAGCGCGTCGAGCGTGATCGCCTCGGAAAAGCTGTCGTAGCGGGTCCCGCCGAGGGGGATCATCCAGCGGATCGACTCCGCCCCGCGGCGCGCGGCCGCGGCCTCGCACTCCTCGACGCTCAGCTCCCGGTCGCGGAGGTCGATCGTGTCCGCGGCGAGATAGAAGCGGCCGCCGATGCGCACGGTGAACAGCAGCGCCGCGACGAGCAGCAGCACCAGCGCGAGCGCGAGCAGCAGACAGGCCGTCAGGCGCGCGCCGCTCTTTTTTTCTTTTCCGTCCGCGGCCTCCGCGGCGCCGTTCTGCGCGCCCGGCTCCGCTTCGGGCGGGGTCTCGTTCGGTGTGAGCTTCTTTTCTTCGTCCACGCCACTGCCTCCTTCGGGGAAGATGCTTTTTTCTCATTATACTCTTTCCCGCCGCGTATGGAAAGGGGAAGCGCGCAAAAAAGTCCCGGACCTTTCGGGTCCGGGACTTTTTCAGCCGGAAGCGCGTTTCTTCCGCGCTCTTGCGAACAGAAAGACCGCCGCGGCGAGAAGGGCCGCACCGCCTCCGGCGGCCAGGGCGGGCCGCGGCGTACCGGCCGCGGGCGCGGGGCTCGGCTCCGGGGCGGGCTCCGGGGTCGGGACCGGCGCGGG
>CACWIS010000032.1 GCA_902761055.1 Oscillospiraceae bacterium | reverse complement strand
GTGCACGGGGATGCGGATCGTGCGCGCCTGGTCGGCGATGGCGCGGGTGATGGCCTGGCGGATCCACCAGGTGGCGTAGGTGGAGAACTTGTAGCCCTTGGTGTGGTCGAACTTTTCGACCGCCTTGATCAGGCCGAGGTTACCCTCCTGGATCAGGTCGAGGAAGAGCATGCCGCGCCCGACGTAGCGCTTGGCGATCGACACGACGAGACGGAGGTTGGCCTCGGTCATGCGGTGCTTGGCCTCCTCGTCGCCGTCGGCCATGCGCTTGGCCAGCTCGACCTCCTCCTCGGGCGTGAGCAGCGGCACCTTGCCGATCTCCTTGAGGTACATGCGCACCGGGTCGTCGGTGGCGTAGGTGTCGGCCAGCTCGTCGGTGGCGTTGATCTCCTCCTCCGTGACCTCCTCGATCTCGGTGAGGTCGTCCACCTCCGGGACAAGATCGTCCAGCGGCGGCAGCACGTCGGACGCGGGCATGTCGATGTCGATGCCGTTCTGCTCGAGCGTTTCGTAGAACTTGTCGATGGCCTCGCCGTCGAGGTTCATGTCCTCGAGGCACTCCAGCTCCTTCGACGAGAGCTTGCCTGCCTTCTTGCCCTTTTCGATCAGCTCGCTGAGCCGTTCCTCGGGGGTCTTCTCCGCGGCGGGCGGGCTCTCCTTTTTGCGGGAGCTCTTCTTGCGGGGCTTGTCCTGCACGCTCTCCGCCCCGGCCGGGGCTTCGCCGCCGTCGAGCAGCGCGTCGGCCATTTCTTCCAGTTCCTTTTCGGTGTAGCTGCGTTCGTCTGTCATATCTTATCCCTCTTTCAGCTGTTTTCTTTTTTCCTCCAGGATCTGCATCAGATCCTGTCCGCCCGCCGCGGCGCGGCGGCGTTCCTCGATCCGGTTTATGTAGTCGTCCAGCGCCCTGGCGCTGTTGGAGAGCGCCTCGGGCCTGCCGAGGATGTTCACGAGCAGCGAGAGCTCGTCGCCGCTGAGCTCGCCGCTGAGCACGTCGGCCGAAACGCTCTTCCCCGCCGCGAGCCGCCCCCGCACGGCGCCGTAGATGTGTCCCAGCGCGGCGGAGCTGAAGCCTGCCGCGTCCGGCAGACGCGGATCCTCCGCGAGCGAGGGTTCGAGACAGAGCAGGCGGATCAGCCCCTCCTCTGCCACGGCGGAGGCCGGATCGTCGTAGCGGATCGTTTTCCCGCTCGGCTGACTGTCCCGCACGGGGCTGGCGCGCTCGGCCGCCTCGGTCCTGCGCAGCAGGCGCGTCCGCCGCCGCTTGACCTCGCCGATGAGGACCTCCGGGCTGACGCCGGTCTCGGCCGCGACGCGGCGGCAGTAGACCTCCCGCTCGGCCGCGCCGGGCAGGCGGGCGAGCAGCTCCTCCGCCTCCCGCAGATAGTCCACCTTCTGCGCGTCGACGGAGAGGTCGTACTTCTTTGCGATCTGCGCCAGGCGGTACTCGACCTGGTTCTCCGAGCCCTCGATCAGCCTGGCGAAGGCCTCGGGCCCTTTGAGCCGGATGTACTCGTCGGGGTCCTTCGCGCCGCTCATCTGCAGCACGCGGACCTTGAGGTCCAGCTTCTCGAGGATGGAGATGGCCCGCTGCGAGGCCTTCTGCCCCGCGCCGTCGTTGTCGTAGGCGAGGATGACCTCGCTCGTGTAGCGGGAGATCAGCCGCGCCTGCTCCGGCGTCAGCGAGGTGCCGAGCGAGGCGACCGCGGAGTCGAAGCCCGCCTGGTGCAGGCTTACCACGTCTATATTGCCCTCGGTGAGCAGGATATATCCGCTTTTTGATTTTTTTGCCAGATTCAGCGCGAAAAGGTTGCTGCCCTTGTTGAAAACGGTGGTTTCCGGGCTGTTGAGGTACTTCGGCCCGTCCTCGCCGAGGATGCGGCCGGAGAAGCCGATCACGCGGCCCTGCACGTCGATGACCGGGAACATCAGACGGTTGCGGAAGGTGTCGTAGTATCCGCCGCGCTTGCCCTTCTTCACGAGGCCCGCGTCGAAGAGCTCGTAGTCCGTGTAGCCCTTGTCGCGCATGGCGCGCTCGAGCGCGCTCCACTCGTCCGGCGCGCAGCCCAGCCCGAAGTTCGTGGCCGTGGTCCTGCCGATGCCGCGCTGCGCCATGTAGGCGCGGGCGCGCTCGCCGGCCGGCGTGTTCATCTGCTCGTAGAAGAAGCGGGCGGCGTCGCGGTTGAGCGCGTAGATGCGGGCGCGCTTTTTGCTCTCGCGGTCGTTCTCCTGCTCGGGCAGGGGCATGTTCGCGCGCCGCGCGAGAAAGGCCACCGCCTCCGGGAAGGAGAGGTTTTCGATCTCCATGATGAAGCTGATGACGCCGCCGCCCTTGCCGCAGCCGAAGCAGTGGTAGATCTGCTTGTCCGGCGAAACGGAGAAGGAGGGCGTCTTTTCGCTGTGGAAGGGACAGAGCCCGAAGAGGTTGGCGCCGCTCTTCCTGCTCAGCCGCACATAGCCGGAGACGACCTCGACGATGTCGTTGCGCGCGACGAGCTCATTGATGAAAGTGTCCGGGAATGCCGTGGGGGATCACCTCCTTGCGGGCGACTGGGTCCTGAAGCCTTCCCCGCGCGCGAGCGGGGGGAGCCGTTTATTTCACCGTCCAGGCGAAGGGGATATACAGCTCGCCGAATTTCTCCATGGCGTAGCTGTCGGTCATGCCGGAGATGTAGTCGACGGCGGCGCGCTCGCGCCCCTCGCGCTCGACGACGCCGCGGAAGTCCTCCGGCAGCGCCTCGGGATGCGCGGCATAGTGCTCGTAGAGCACGCTCAGAATGCCCTCGACCTTGCTCTCCTCGCCCTTGGCGACGGGATTGGTGTAGATGTCGGAATACATGAAGCCGTGGAAGAAATCAAAGGTGGCCTGCATCTCGTCGGACATGCGGATCTCGCCGTCCGTGCTGTTGGCGATCAGATCCGTGAGGAAGGAGTTGATGCGCTCGCTGTTGCGCTCGCCGCAGCCGCGGCGGATCCGCTCCGGCACCTCCCCTGCGGTCAGCAGTCCGGCCCGGATCGAGTCGTCCAGGTCGTGATTGATGTAGGCGATGCGGTCGCACAGGCGCACGACCGTGGCCTCGCGCGTGTCGTCCGGCGCGCCGACGGTGTGGTGCAGGATGCCCATGCGCGTCTCATAGCAGAGGTTCAGCCCCTGCCCGTCCCGCTCGAGGATATCCACGACGCGCAGGCTCTGTTCATAGTGCTTGAAGCCGCCGGGGTAGATGCGCGCCAGGGCGCGCTCGCCGGCGTGGCCGAAGGGCGTGTGCCCCAGGTCGTGGCCCAGCGCGGCGGCCTCGGCCAGATCCTCGTTGAGCCGCAGCGCCCGCGCGACCGTGCGCGCAAGGCGCGTGACCTCCAGCGTGTGGGTCAGGCGGGTGCGGTAGTGGTCGCCCTCCGGCTGGAGGAAGACCTGCGTCTTGTGCTTGAGGCGGCGGAAGGACTTGGCGTGCGTGATGCGGTCCACGTCCCGCTGGAAGCAGGTGCGGATCGAGCACTCCTCCTCCGGGTGCAGACGGCCCGCCGAATCCTCGGCACGTACGCCGTACGGCCCGACCAGGATGCGCTCGAGCACCTCGCGCTCTTCTCTCGGACAGGACATGTCTCCGCCTCCTTTACAAAAAAAGACTGTCGGAAGGAAATCCCGCGGGACCCTTCCGATAGTCTTATACGACGGGAAAAGCTATTTCCCTTTATTTTTTTGAGACTTTTTTGTAAATTTTTATTTCACGCGCACCGCGCGGAAGCTCTCGCCGACGCTCTTCACTTCCACCGCGCCCGCGCTCAGATCGCGGATGCGCGCGGCGAAGGCCCCGGCCTTTTCCTCCGGCACGAGGACCTTCAGCGTCACGTCCGCGGCGTAGCGCGTGTCCGTCACAACGCCGTCGAAGGAGGCGCATTCCAGCTTGAGCCGCTCGGCCGCGGCGTAGGAGCAGGAGAACTCCGTCTCCACCCAGCGGCGCACGACGGCGACGCCCGCGGCGTCGAGCGCGTCCTTCGCGGCCTTGCTGTAGGCGCGGAACAATCCGCCCGCGCCGAGCAGCACGCCGCCGAAATAGCGCGTGACGACGCACACGAGGTTCGTCACGCCCTCGCGGCGGAAGACCTCCAGCATCGGCAGCCCGGCCGTGCCCTGCGGCTCGCCGTCGTCGGCATAGCGCTCGACCCCGCCGCGCAGGAGATAGCACGAGCAGTTGTGCCGCGCGTCGTAATGGACTTTTTTCATCTCGGCGATGAAGGCTCTGGCCTCCTCCTCGCTCTCGACGGGGCGGACGTGGCCGAGGAACTGCGAGCGTTTTTCGACGTACTCGCTCTCGCCGGCGCCCGCGGGGATGAAATACTCAGTCATCGAAATCCTCCGCCTCGACGGCGTAGCACAGCGTCTCGCGCTCCTCGGGCAGCTGCGAGCAGGGCTCGACGGCGGAGAAGCGGTAGACGAAGCCGCATTTTTCGATCACGCGGCGGGATTTGTCGTTGCCGCGGTAGTGCTTGCACCAGATGCGCTCCGCGCCGAAGGCGAAGTAGAGGCCGAGCAGCGCGCGCACGGCCTCGGGCACGTAGCCCCTGCCCCAGAAGGGGCGGCCGATCCAGTAGCCGATCTCGTACTCTCCCTGCTGCGCTTCGAGGCGGCCGGGGAAGATGCCGATGCTGCCCACCGGCTCGTCCGAGGGGGCGATCGTGATCGCCCAGGTGTGGTCGTCCATCAGCATGGTGCGCAGGATGTTGAGGCTCCAGGCCTCGTCCGCGTGCGGCAGCCAGCCCGCGGCCGGGCCGATCTCCGGGTCGGAGGCGTATTTGTACAGCGCCGCGGCGTCGTCCTCGCGCCAGGGGCGCAGCACCAGCCGCTCGGTCTCGATCCTCATCTGTCCTCTCCTTCCTGCCACAGCCCGCGCACGGCGGTCGGCTGCAGCGCGGGGACGCGCTCTTCTTCCTCCGCCTTCTGTTCCTTCGAAAGCTCGGCCATATAGCCGGCCGTGATGATGCCGGAAGGCAGCGCGACGATCGCGATGCCGAACGCGGCCGAGAGCATCGTGAACACGCGCCCCGTCGTCGTGACGGGGTAGATGTCGCCGTAGCCCATCGTCGTGAGGCTGACGGTCGCCCAGTACACGGCCTCAAAGAAGGAGTCGAAGGAATCCGGCTCCAGGTTGAGGATGACCAGCGCCGAAACCAGCACGTACACGAGCGCGAAGGAGCCGACGGCAAGCAGCGCGTCCTTCGAGCGGCGGAACACGCGGCCGATGATCTGCACGCTGCGGGAATAGCGGGCGAACTTGAACACGCGCAGGATGCGCAGCGCGCGGAACATGCGCATGAGGCGCAGCACCTTGAAGCTGTTGTTGATCGCCGTGAAGCTCGGCAGGATCGACAGCAGATCGACCAGCGCCATGAAGGAGAAGGGATAGCGCACGAAGGACAGCGCGGAGGAGCCGCCGTACTTGAAGTCCGCCGTGGCCAGCCGCGCGAGATAGTCCAGTGCGAAGATGCAGGCGCAGACCTTGTCCAGCACGGCGAGCGCCGGATGCTCGCCCTTGAAGGCGAGCGGGACGAGCGAGAGCACGATCACAAGGATCATGAATGCGTCGTAAGCCGAGCTGGCGCGGTCCTCGCCGCGGGAGGCCTCGATGATCTCGAAGAGCCGTTTTCTCATGTCCTCCGCCTCTTTCTCTGCAGAAATGATCACTCCCGGTCTTCTCCGGGCTCTTCCCAGCCGGGGACGCAGTCCCTGAGCTTTCCGAAAAGCGCCTTCGGCACGAGCGCCTCGACGAGGATGCCGTCCTCGGTGTATTCGGCCTTCTTCACGGCGGCCTCGCGCTGCAGTACGTCGAGCAGCCCGGCCCGCGCGTAGGGGATGAGGAGCGAGAGCTCCTTCCTCCCGCGGTCGAGCAGCGCGCAGAGCCTGTGCACGAGCGCATCCGTGCCCTCGCCGGTCCTTGCCGAGATGCACACGACGTCCTCGCCGTGCGGCAGGATGCCGAGATAGCGGTCGCACTTGTTGAACACACGCAGCTGCGGCGTGCCCTCGGCGCCGAGCTCGCGGATCAGCTCGTCGACGATCTGCGCCTGGGTCTCCCACTCCGGATTCGACAGGTCGATGACGTGCAGCAGCACGTCGGCGTAGCGCAGCTCCTCGAGCGTGGCCTTGAAGGCCTCGACGAGCTGCGTGGGCAGCTTGCGGATAAAGCCGACCGTGTCGGAGAGCAGCACCTCCGTCGTCTCGTCGAGCTTCAGCCGGCGCGTCGTGGTGTCGAGCGTGTCGAACAGCCGGTCGTTGGCCGGGATGTCCGCGCCCGTGAGGCAGTTGAGCAGCGTGGACTTGCCCGCGTTCGTGTAGCCGACGAGACAGACCACCGGCATGGCGTTCTTCTCGCGCCGCCGCCGCTGCGTGCCGCGCACGCGGCGCACCTCGGCCAGCTCCTCCTCGAGCTTCTGGATCTTGCGGCGGATGTGCCGCCGGTCGCTCTCGAGCTGCGTCTCGCCCGGGCCGCGCGTGCCGATCGGGCTCGAGCCGCCGGAGGCGGTCTGCCGCACGAGGTGCGACCACATGCCGGTCAGCCGCGGCAGCAGATAGCGGTACTGCGCCAGCTCGACCTGCAGCTGGCCCTCGCGCGTGCGGGCGCGCTGGGCGAAGATGTCGAGGATCAGGCCCGAGCGGTCGAGCACCTTGACGCCGAGCTCCTCGCCGAGCACGCGCATCTGCGAGGGGCTCAGCTCGTTGTCGAAGACCGCGAGGTCGCAGTCGTTCTTTTCGATCAGCTCGCGGAGCTCGCGCACCTTGCCGTCGCCGAGAAAGCAGCGCGGGTCGGGCGTCGGCCGCTGCTGGAGCAGCATGGCCGCGGTCTCGCCCCCGGCGGTCTCGACGAGGGCGGCGAGCTCCTCCATGGAGATCTCCGTGGAGCGCTCGCGCGCATCCATGCTCGCGGCCGCAAGCCCGGCGAGCACGGCGCGTTCTTTTTTGATCTCTGTTTCTGTGGGCATATAACTCCTGTGATCAGTACTCGTATTTCAGCAGACGGTGCGAGCCGTCGACCTCGTAGCTGACGGTGATGAGGCGGCCGGGGGCGTCGGCGTCGATGAAGACGTTTTTCGCGCCGCGGGTCTCGAGCACGCGGCGGTAGACCGCGAGGGCGCGCTCGCCGTACTGTCCCATGTTGTCCGAGCAGAACAGCACGCCGCCGAAGAGGGCGTTGACCGTCGCGAGCGTCAGCTTCTGTTCGTCCGTGAGCTTGAGATTGTCGTCGCGCAGGAAGAACACGTCGGGGTCGGACAGGTAGGCCCGGCCGTTGAGCTGGCGGCGGAAGATCGTGTTGCCGATGGCCTGGCGGGTCGAGACGCGCTCGCGGTGCGTGTGCCGCATCAGCCAGCTGCCGTCCCAGTCGAGTCCGACGTCGCAGCTGACGCGGCAGTAGTCCACCAGCCCGAAGGCCGGCATCACCGGCACGCCGCAGCCGAGGATCAGCTTGTCCCCGCACAGCTCGCGCAGAAACTCCATCGCGCGGATCATGCGGCCCGCGCGGGTCTCTTTTTCGCTGCCGAAGGGCGCCGCGCCGTAAAGGAAGTCGAGCTTGACAAGGTCGAAGCCCCACTCGTCGAAGACGCGGGAGAAGACCTTGCGCAGGTAGTCCCGCACCGCGGGCTCGTCGAAGTCGAGGGAGAAGAAGCCGCCCCAGTTGACGCCGCAGTACCAGGGTTTGCCCTCGCGGAGATAGAACCAGTCGGGATGCTCGCGGAAGAGCGTCGAGCGGCGGTTGGCCACGAAGGGCGCGAGCCACAGCCCGGCCTTGAGGCCGCGCGCGTGGATCTCGTCGGCCAGCGGCTTGAGGCCGCGGGGGAATTTCACCCTGTCCGTGTCGATCCAGTCGCCGACCTCCGTCTCCCAGCCGTCGTCGATCTGGAACAGATCGCCCGGCCGCAGCACCCCGGCGCAGCCCTCGAGATCGGCGAGGATCGAGGACTCGGAGATGTCCTCGTAGCGGTTGTACCAGCTCGAATAGCCGGCGATCTTCTCCTGCGTGCGGCAGCGCACGCCCATCGCGGCGAACCAGGCGTCGAAGACCTCGTCCTCGCCGCCCTCGGCGAAGAACAGATCGAAGGCGTGGAACGCGCCGTCGACCTTCAGGCCCTCGCAGTCGCGGCGGATCGTGAGCTCCCCGGCCTTCGCGTCGTAGCGGAAGAGCGTGTAGCCGGGCCGCTCGTCGAGCGAGGCGATGAGCCGGAAGCGCGAGCCGCGGCGGAAATAGCACCAGCTCTCGCCGTGGGTGACGCCGCTCCGGTCGGGATAGTCGACGAAGTATTCGTCGCCGTAGCGATCCAGCCCGTAGTGCTTCACGCCGAGCCTCGGCAGGCGGCGCAGCGAGGGGATGCGGTCCTTCGCCGTGTACTCCGGGCAGTAGGTCCAGGTCTGAAAGCCGTTCATGAAGATCTTTTCCTCGCCGGCCAGCTCCAGCTTCATCGAAGCCGTCACGGCGCGCAGCGTGCCGCGCAGGGGCAGCGCCAGACGCACTTCGCCCCGCGGCTCGGCCGCGCCGGTGAAGACCTCGCCGCCTTCGAGCTCGATGCGGTATTGCAGATCAGCCATCGTTTTACTCCTTTACCACGTCAAATTCGATCTCGACCTCGCCGGCCTGCGGCGCGGAGATATGCAGCACCGCCTTGCCCGCGCGTCCGACGCTGCGGACGTAGCAGCCGCTCATGCCGCCCTCGGCCGCCGCGTCGGCGGGAGAGCAGAGCTCCGCCGCGCCGGCGATTGAGAAGTGCAGCGGCAACTGGGCGTAGGGCGCGACGTTGCCGTACTCGTCGACGACGCGCACGCGCACCGCCGCCATATCGTAGCGGTCGCCCTCGCGCAGCGTGCGGGAGGAGGGGACGCACTCGAGGTGCAGCTTCGCGCCGGGCGCGCGCGTCACGGAGGCGACGGTCTTCCCGCCGACCTTCGCGTCGAAGCGCCAGCGCGTGGCCTCGCCGCCCCAGTTGCCGACGTACTTGCCGTAGAGCGCGACGCCGTCGGCCATGCTCATGCCGTAGCGCAGCATGACCGCGCCCATCTTGAGCTTGTCCGCCGGGCTCATGTTCGCCAGGCCGTTCTTTTCGGCCGCGAGCAGCAGGTCGTGCATCAGCTTCGCCTGCATCGGCTCGAAGCCCTCCTGCGAGCGCAGCAGCTCGCCGATCTTGTCGTCGATCAGCACCGGGCCGTGCCGGAGGCCCTTCCAGCCCTTCGGGCGGAAGGTCGCGACGTAGTTGTCATTTTTATACAGCTCGACGCACTCGGCGTTCGTGAAGGCGTAGATCTCGCCGGTCTCGCCGCCGGGATAGTCGCCGATGTCCATCGACGAGCCGACGTCGAGCACCCAGCGGCCCTCGCCCTGGGAGGCGTAGGTCGCGGCGGCGAGCTTGGGGTTGCGGAAGGCGTCCATCACGCCGTGATAGCACACGCGGTTGCCCGAGCCGAAATCCTTGTGCGTGGCGTAGTCGAACATGCACCAGCCGAAGCAGCCGACGTGCGCGCCGTCCGCGAGCGCGGCATTGAGCACGCGCGCGTGCCGCAGGGCCTGCTCCTGGCGGCGCTGCCAGGTGTCGAAGCTCTTGGTGGGGAACATGTGGCCGTTGTGCTCGGAGATCAGCAGGGCCTTGCCCATGTCGGGCGTGACCTTGTCCTTGCTCTTGCAGCCGGGATTGCTGCCCTTGTGGGAGAAATCGTTGTAGGCGTAGACGTCCTCGAGCAGACTGCTCTTTTCGAGATAGCGCACGCCCGAGGTCGGGCGGCTCGGGTCGAGCTCGTGCGCGAGGGCGTTGGTGCGGCGGTAGAAGGGATCGTCGTCCTGGCTCTCGTTGATGCGCACGCCCCAGAGCACGATGCTCGGGTGGTTGCGGTACTGCGTGACCATCTCGCGCACGTTCTCCACGGCCTGGTCCTTCCAGTCCTCGCCGCCGATGTGCTGCCAGCCGGGGATCTCGGTGAACACGAGCAGGCCGCGGCGGTCGCACTCGTCGAGGAAATACTGGCTCTGCGGGTAGTGGGAGGTGCGCACGGCGGTGAGCTGCAGCTCCTCGCGCAGGATGCGCGCGTCCTCGCGCTGCAGGCTCTCGGGCGCGGCGTAGCCGATATAGGGCCAGCACTGATGGCGGTTGAGGCCGCGCAGGAAATAGGGCCGTCCGTTGAGCAGGAAAGCCTCGGCGCGGAACTCGATGCTGCGGAAGCCGAAGGTGACGGTCCTGCTCTCGCCGTTGGGGAGGGAGACCTCGCAGCCGTAGAGCTGCGGGCAGCCCGGGTCCCAGAGACGGGCGGCGGGGACGAAGAGCGTGAGCTCGCCGCGGCCCCGCCCCTCGGCCAGGACCTTTTCCCCGTCGAGGATGCGCACCGAGGCCTCGTCGCAGGGTCCGTCGATCTCGAACTTCACGCGCGCGCGGCGGTCCATCCCGGCGACGACGAAAACGTCCTTCACATAGCTCTCCTCGCACACGTCCAGCCAGACCTCGCGGTAGAGCCCGCCGTAGGTCAGGTAGTCGATGACGAAGCCGAAGGGCGGCACGGCGCCGTTTTCGGTGCAGTCGAGCTTGACGGCGACGCGGTTGTCTCCGCCCGGGCGCACGAGATCGGTGATCTCGGCGCGGAAGGCCGTGTAGCCGCAGCGGTGGCTGCAGGCGAAGCGGCCGTTGACCCAGACCTCGGCGATATGGGCCGCGCCGTCGAACTGCAGGAAGAGGCGCTTGCCCGCCGCCTCCGCGGGGACGTCCAGGCGGCGGCGGTAGCCGCAGACCATTTCATAGTCCTCCGGCGAGGCGTAATTCAGCGGCAGGGGACGTACGCCGTGCGGCAGGCGGACCTCTTCGGCAGGGCCCTGAAAGGCCGCGAAGGACTCCGACCAGTTCTCGGTGAATTCCCATCCGCTGCAAAGACTTCTCAACATCTCGATACTCCTTTGATCTGTAGTGAGCATAACCTTATTTATTATAAACGAACATTCACCGCCCCGCAAGAGTGCATTTTTCCTCCCTCCCGCCCGCGCGCCGCTCCTTCTCCGGGGCGCGGGACGAAAAAGCGCCCCGGGCCGTCTTTGCGGTCCGGGACGCTGTGCGTATTTGTTTTCAGTACCGGCAGACGAGCTCGCCGTCCTCGGCGTCGACGGTAATCGTCGCGCCCTCGGCAAGATCGCCGGAGAGGATCGTGCGGGCCAGCAGCGTCTCGACGCCGCTCTGCAGGGTGCGGCGCAGCGGCCGCGCGCCGTAGAGCGGATCGTAGCCGCGCTCGATGACGAGGCTCCTGGCCGCCTCGGTCAGCTCGAGCGACAGCCCCTTGTCCGCCAGACGCCCGCGCAGCGAGGCGATCAGGATATCGATGATACCGTCGAGGTTTTCGCGCGTCAGCGGGCGGAAGAGGATCGTCTCGTCGAGGCGGTTGAGGAACTCCGGCCGGAAGGCGCGCTTGAGCTCCGCCCGCACGGCGGTCTTCGCCGCTTCGGAGATCTCGCCGTCGGGGCCGATGCCGTCGAGCAGGTACTGGCTGCCGAGGTTGGAGGTCAGGATGATGATCGTGTTCTTGAAGTCCACGGTGCGGCCCTGCGAGTCGGTGATGCGCCCGTCGTCGAGGATCTGCAGCAGGATGTTGAACACGTCCGGGTGCGCCTTTTCGATCTCGTCGAAAAGCACGACGCTGTAGGGCTTGCGGCGCACGGCCTCGGTCAGCTGGCCGCCTTCGTCGTAGCCGACGTAGCCCGGAGGCGCGCCGATCAGACGCGAGACGGAGAATTTCTCCATGTACTCGCTCATGTCGATGCGCACGATGTTGTGCTCGTCGTCGAAAAGGCTCGCGGCCAGCGCCTTGGCCAGCTCCGTCTTGCCCACGCCCGTCGGGCCGAGGAAGAGGAAGGAGCCGATGGGACGGTTCGGGTCGGAGATGCCGGCGCGGGAGCGCAGGATCGCTTCCGTCACCTTCCGTACGGCCTCGTCCTGCCCCACGACGCGGCGGTGCAGCGTGTCGTCGAGGTGCAGCAGCTTTTCGCGCTCGCCCTCCATGAGCCGCGCGACCGGGATGCCGGTCCACTTCGCGACGATCGCGGAGATCTCCTCCTCGGTCACGGTGTCGCGCACCATCGAGTCGGCCTTGCGCTCCTCCGAGAGCCGCTCGGCCTCGGCGAGCTGCCGCTCGAGGGCGGGCAGGTCGGAGTATTTCAGCCGAGCCGCCGTCTCGTACTCGTAGCGGCGCTGGGCGTTTTCGATCTCGGCGTGCAGCTTTTCGATCTCGCCCTTGAGGCGCTTGACGTCGTCGACGCTGTTCTTCTCGCTCTCCCAGCGGGATTTCTTCCCGTTGAAGTCCTCCTTGAGATTGGCCAGCTCCTCGCGCAGCTTCGCAAGGCGCTCCTGCGAGAGACGGTCGTCCTCGCGCTTGAGCGCCATCTCCTCGATCTCGAGCTGCATGATCCTGCGGCGGATATCGTCCAGCTCCGCGGGCATCGAGTCGATCTCGGTGCGGATCATCGCGCAGGCCTCGTCGACGAGGTCGATGGCCTTGTCGGGCAGGAAGCGGTCGGTGATATAGCGGTTGGAGAGCGTCGCGGCCGCGACGAGCGCGCTGTCGTGGATGCGCACGCCGTGGAAGACCTCGTAGCGCTCCTTGAGACCGCGCAGGATCGAGATCGTGTCCTCGACCGTCGGCTCGTCGACCTGGACGGGCTGGAAGCGGCGCTCGAGGCTGCCCTCGGTGCGGCCCGCGCCGACGATGTTGTGCAGCTCGTCGATGAAGAGGATGATGCCGCCCTCGGATTTGCGGATCTCCTCGAGCACGGCCTTGAGCCGCTCCTCGAACTCGCCGCGGTACTTCGCCCCGGCGATCAGCGCGCCCATGTCGAGCGAGAAGATCGTCTTGTCCTTCAGGCCCTCGGGCACGTCGCCGCTGACGATGCGCTGGGCGAGGCCCTCGGCGATGGCCGTCTTGCCGACGCCCGGCTCACCGATGAGGACCGGGTTGTTCTTGGTCTTGCGCGAGAGGATGCGGATGACGCTGCGGATCTCGGCGTCGCGGCCGATGACCGGGTCGAGCTCGTTCTCGCGGGCGCGCTTGACGAGGTCCGTGCCGTATTTCGCGAGCGCGTCGTAGGTGCTCTCGGGATTGTCGCCGGTCACGGGCGCGGTCTTGACCTTCGCCAGCTCCGCCGTGAAGGCGGCCTTCGTGACGCCGTGGTCGGCGAAGATGCGCTTGACGGCCGGCGTCGCCGCGGCGAAGACGCCGATCATCAGATGCTCGACGGAGACGTACGCGTCGCCCATGCTCTTGGCGGCTTTCTCCGCGGCGTTGAGCGCGCGGTCCGCCTCCGGGGAGAGATAGACCTGCGAGACCGCGCCCGCCTGCGGCAGCGCCGAGATCGCGGTGTCCAGCTCGGAGAGCACGTCGTTGCAGTCTACGCCCATCCTGCCGAACAGGGAGGGGATCAGCCCGCCGTCCTGATCGACGAGGGCGTAGAGCAGATGCTCGGGCATGATCGTGGTGTTGCGGTTCTCCTCCGCCATCGCGCGGGCGGTGTTGAGAGCCTCCAGGCTTTTCTGTGTAAAGTTCTGAGCGTTCATGGGAACACCCCCTAATCAAATAGTATACGGATCGAAAGGCCGCTCCGCCCCAGGGAGGGAGGAGCAGGCTTCAGATGTGCACGCTCGCCGTGCGCATGTAGGAGAAATAGGCGGCCTCGATCTCCTGTGCGTCGAGCCTGCCGGTGAGGTAGTTTTTCATCAGCTTGTCGAAGAGCTTGATGTACTCCGAGATCGCCCCGGCCAGCTCCTCGGCCGTGCAGTCGCGGTCCGGCGCCGCCAGCGAGCGGACGAACTTGCCGTCGTAGAGCGCGTAGCTGATCTTGAGGCCGCGCGGCGCGGCGAGATGCAGGTCCTCGATGCGCTTCCAGAGGCGGAAGAACTCGGTCATCGAGGCGATCAGCGCGCTCGACTGCGTGCGGAAGACGACCGAGAGCTCGCCGATCGACTCGCCGCCGCCGCGGGAAAGCTCGACTTCGTACTTCACGGTCGGGCGGTACTTGTATTCCAGCGAGCTTTTCAGCGACATCGAAAAGCTGTTCGGCGCGAAGAAGGGCACCAGCTCGCGCGAGGGGGCCATCAGCTCGGAGATCGCGGAGAGCACGTCGTTGATGCGGCGCTCGGGCGTCGTGTAGTTGACGTACTCGGCCAGGATCTGGTTGATGAGGTTGGAGCGGTTCGTACCGAGCGAGTGCGCCAGCGCGTCCACCTCGCGCACGACCTCGTCGTTGAGCATCAGGCTGTAGAGTGTTTTTTTCATGGGGGACACACCTTCCCTTTTCTGATCTGCCCTTATTATAGCACGGCCGCAAACTTTGTCAATATTATTATATAAATTAATTTGCGAATTATATATGAACATTCAGGCAAACCCGCTCTTGATTTTTTCCCGCGCATTGGGTATAATGGCAAGGCATTCGGACAGGTATCGAAGCGGTCATAACGGCCCTGACTCGAAATCAGTGATAGAATTGCCGTGCTTTGTTTTTTGTGCTAAAATGACAGAGTAGCCGAGGCCCCAAACCTTTCTGCTCTGCTGGATGATAATTGGAAACAAAAAGACAAATCGGTATTTGTCTATGGATCACGGTCTATTTTTCTCATTTCATAGAGGAGGTCAGTTTTCATGAATCAGCTGTTGTCAAAACTCGGTGCAGCCATTGTGACGATTTCCGTATTTCTTTTCGCAGTATTCATCATCTGTGATTTTTCCTTTGGCTCATACTTTGTATGCATGTTCCTGCCGATCGGTTATATCATGATGTCCACAGGTTTCCAGCATGAGAGCGCTGAGAGTACGAGGGTATCAGCAAACATTGGCCTGATCTTGGCAGCAGTCTATGCCGTTCTGATTCTTTTGGTGTATTATGCGCAAACGACTACAGTCCGGCTGGAAGAACTGAACGATCAAGCCGCAAGAGTTTTGAACTATCAGAATGGCGGACTACTGTTTAATTATGACCTGCTGGGCTATGGAATGATGGCGCTTTCTACCTTTTTCATCGGTCTTTCGATTCAGCCAGAGAACAATTCAGATCTGTGGTTGAAATGGCTGATGATCGTCCACGGGGTTTTCTTTCTAAGTTGCTTTATCCTGCCGATGACCGGGATGTTCACACATATGGCAGATGGCGGCAACGGGAATGGAGGGGATATAGCGTTGCTGTTTTGGTGCGTGTATTTTATCCCCGTCGGAATACTGGCATATAAGCATTTCAGCTATGGAAAAGGAGTGTGATTGCACAATATGCCGGTTATTAGCCGCACAACTTCCAGTTTGCCAGAACACCCCT
>CACWIS010000031.1 GCA_902761055.1 Oscillospiraceae bacterium | reverse complement strand
GAAGCTGAAGGTCGTGAACCTGAAGACGGACCCGCAGCTGATGGGCGCTCTCGGCGCGGCGGAGTATGCGCGCCAGAAGGGCCTCGCGAAGAAATAAGCGGATTCTTCATTCCATCATTTGAAAGGAGCGCCATACATGGCTAAAATCGTAAAGCTTCTGCTGACGATCATCAAAGTTCTCGTCATCGTTGTCGGCGTGCTTTTTGTGGTCTATTTCTGGAACCTCGATCAGAAGGTGCTCGGCTGGGCCTACAAGCAGGTCAATCTGATGTTCGACCGGAAGAAAGTTGATCTCGTCTTCTAGCTTATCCTATGGAACTGTACAATTCTCTCTTCAAAGAGACGCAGCAGCTGCTTGACGGCGGGACGCCCCGGGTCTGGGACTATGAGCCCGCCTCCGTCTGGAAGGAGATCGGCAGCAGCGAGCTGGTGCTGCAGAAGGACGCCGCCTATGAGCTCGGCGCCTCCGGCAGGGGCTCGGCGAATTACGTGCTCTTCAGCTCCAGCGCCGAGCTGGTCGACAGGGACCGGGTCCTGCTCTACGGCCCCGATCTGGGCGAGATCCGCGGCGAGTGCGACTTTGCGCGCATCGTGCTGCTGCGCGTCGGCGTGCTCGAGGGCGACGATGAAAAGGTCTACCGCACGCTCAAGGACATCGAGTTTGCGAAGTACCGCGTCAACCTCGAGGGCTACATGATCCGCATGTCGCCGGAGTCGTACCGCGAGCAGGTCCGCGTCAGCAGGCAGGCTCTGCGCCGGGGCATCAACTTCCGGCAGGTCGGCAACAGCTACATCAAGGCCTACAAGCAGGACGAGAACGTCCTCAACGCAACGGTCATCTTCGTGACGGCGCCCGGCTTCGACTACAAGGCGATGAAGGACGTGGCGAAGAAGGCCAACGATGTGACCGGCACGCTGACGCATATCCTCGAGGGACTGCCCACCGACTGTTCGGTGTGCGCGCTCAAGGGCGTCTGCGACGAGATCGAGGGCATGAAAGAGCTGCACTTCGGCATCGGCGCCAAGGGCACGGACAAGCACTGAGGCGACCGGAACACACAATACGGCAAAACACCCGGCGGGAGATCCCGCCGGGTGTTTATTGTTCCGGATTCCGGTTTTACAGCTCCTCGACGCTCACCACGTCCGTGAGCGAGGAGATGCGGTTCGCGAGCTGCTCTCCGGAGGCCTTTCGGCCGCCCGAGAGCGTCAGCATCGCGCAGTAACGCTGTCCCGCTTTCTCTCCCACGCGCGAGATCTCCAGATTCGAGAGCTTCACCTGCTCGCTCTTGAGCAGGCGGATGATCTCCTCGATGACGTCCGCATGCGCGTACTCCACGTACAGACTGATATCCTTCGCCGAGCGCGCGAAGCGGCGCTCGAGCCTGACGAGCAGCAGCTCCGAGATCAGGACCATGGCCGTGGCGAAGAGCGCCAGCTCGTAGTAGCCCGCGCCGACCACCAGGCCGATGATCGCCGAGACCCACAGCCCCGCGGCGGTGGTCAGGCCCTTGATCTTCTGGCGGCGCGTGACGATGATCGTGCCCGCGCCGATGAAGCCGATGCCGGCGATGACCTGCGCGCCGAAGCGCGAGATATCGGTAAAGAGGTTCAGCTTCAGGAAGAGGTAGAGGTTGGTCATGTTCGTGATCGCCGCGCCGAGACAGATCAGGATATGCGTGCGGAAGCCGGCGGGACGCCGCTTGTACTCGCGCTCGAGCCCGATGAGGCCGCCGCAGATCATCGCGAGGATCAGACGAAAGCTCACGCCGAGAAAGTTCAGGTCTCTGGCAAAATCAAAGATCGAAAGCATCGTTCGCACCTCCTCAGATCTCGTCGACCATCAGCACGCCGTCGAGCGTCGACAGCTGCGCCAACAGCTCGGTGTGCGTGCTGGACTTGGGCAGCAGCAGATTGAACACGGCGTTGATGTGTTTGATATGACCGGAGGGCGAGGCCTTCTCGATCTCCATGTCAAAGAGCCGGACCTGGTCGGCCTTCAGCCGATTGACGATGCCGCCGAGATTTTCGATGCTGTCGAGCTCCAGGTAGACGTTGCAGAAGCGCGAATGCTCGTTGACGGCAGCCTCGAGCTTCGGCAGCAGCGAAAGACTGAAGAGGATCAGAAGAAAAGCGACGAGCATGCACTCGTAAAAGCCGGCGCCGATCGCCAGGCCCAGACAGGCCGAGGCCCACAGGCCCGCAGCGGTCGTCAGGCCCTGCACCTCCTGCCGGGAGGTGACGAGGATCGTGCCCGCGCCGAGGAAGCCGATGCCGTTGACGACCTGCGCGCCGAAGCGCGCCATATCGGTCCGGCTGCCGACGAGGGCGGCGACGTCTGCCCATTGCAGGCGCAGCATCAGATCATAGTACTGGCTCATCATCACGGTCAGCGAAGCGCCGATCGCGACGAGCATGTAGGTGCGAAAACCGGCCGGATGGCTCGTGCGTTCGCGCTCGTAGCCGATCAGCCCGCCCATGAGCATGGCCAGCACGACGCGCAGCATCATCGACCAGAGGGTCAGTTGCCGCAGAGATGCGATGACAGCTTGCATAGGCGCCTCCTTTTCTTTTATTCCGCAGCTCCAGTATACTCGGAAACGGCGTTTTGTTCAACAGGAAAAGACGCGGCGGACGCGCTCTGCGCGGCGGGAGCGGCGGCGAGCCGCGCGCTGATCGCCCGGCTGGAGAGAGAGCCGGCGAGCAGCAGTCCCAGCGCCAGCGACGCGAGGGCGGCGCGCAGGGCAGTCTCGTTCTCGCCCCGCCGCTCCTCCGGCGCGCCGAAGGCGGCGTCCGAGAGCAGCAGCGCGAGCGGCGCGAAGAACAGCGGCGTCGTAAAGGGCTGGGCGATGTTCACCGCGGCCTGCACGGCATAGGCGGCGCAGGCGAGGACGAGCGCGGTCCGTCCCCGGGTTGGCGCGCGCAGCGCACGGCGCAGCGCGCAGAGGAGCACGCCGAGATAGGCGCACAGTCCGATCACGCCGCCGGTCAGCAGATAGTGCAGGTATTCGTTGTGCGCGCTGTCCGTCACCGCGTCGGGGAAGAGACGGTGCGCCCGGTCCCAGGCCGCGAGCGAGCCCGCCCCGCTGCCGATGAGCTTCTGCAGCGGCGGCGCGGCGCGGAACATCGCCCAGGCGCTCATCCACTCCTTGCCGCGATCGCTGCCCCAGGAGGGGGAAAAGACCGCAAAGGCGGCGATGCGCTCCGGGAGCTTTTCGCGCAGCGCGGTGTTGGCCGACAGCAGGAAAACAAGTCCCGCCAGAAACAGCAGGAGGAACAGGATTATGTAAACCTTCCTCGCCTTCAGCACGGCGAGTTCGTCCCGACGGCGCAGCAGTGCGTACAGTCCCGCGCCGAGCGCGAGCAGCGGCAGCAGCACGGCAGGGGAGCAGAGCACCGCCGTCAGCTCGCTCGGCCGGTAGAGGGCAAAGCGCCGCATCGCAAGGCAGAACAGCCCCGCGGCCGCGGCTGCGGAGGCCCAGAGCAGCGGCACGCGCCGCAGCGCGCGCGCCTCGCGCGTCAGCAGCGGCAGCAGGGAGAAGAAGGCGAGCGCGCCGAGCACGAAGCCCTCGGCCCGCGAGGCCATGCCGCCCCACAGAGCGAGCAGCGCGCACAGCGCGAAGGGCAGCGCCTCGCGTCCGCTCCCGGCGCTGAGCGCCCACCAGGCGGCGGCGGGCAGGAAGAGCACGCACAGCGCGCTGAAAAACGAGATGTTGCCGACGGTCGAGAGAAAGCGGATCAGCTCGCGCTCCGGCGAGAGGGCGCGCAGCCCCAGCGGATCGGCGCCGAAGAGCTCCGCGATCCCGAGCGCGGCGGCAACCGAGAAGCCCAGCAGCAGCGCAAAGCGCACGAGCGGCGTGAGCTCGCCTCCGCGCCGCAGCAGCAGAAAAGAGGCGAGGTACAGCGCAAAACTCAGCACGCCCTGAAAACGGTTGTCCGGCGCGACCAGGGCATTCTCGCTGCTGGAGAAAAGCAGGGTCGAGAGGATATGCGTCAGCGCAAAGACGGCGAAGAGCGCATCCGGCAGCGAAAACCGGCGCCAGGCTCCGAGCGGCGCGCGCCGGAGCGCGGCGCAGAGCAGCCGGCCCAGCGCAAACGCGCCGGCGAGCAGCCAGAACACCGTCGCCTTCGTGCGCGTGATATCAAAATAAGCGTCGTGCACGGTCAGCGGCAGCGCCGCGGCGAGCAGGCAGAGATAAGCCGTGCACAGCGCGGCGGCGGGATTCTTCTCTTTTTTGAGCGTTTTCTTCATGCCGGACCTCAACGCAGAAGGATTCGATAAGGTCATTATACTATCAAATCCGACGGAATACCACTAAAGAAAAGATAAAAAACCGGAGAGAGACTCTCCGGTTTTTTATTCGATTTCCGATCAGCCGGCGACGATGTCGCGGGTATCGCGCGCGATGACGAGCTCCTCGTTCGTGGGGATGACGAAGACCTTGACCCTGGAGTCGGGCGTGGAGATCATCACGTCCTCGCCGCGCTTGGAGTTGGCGGCCTCGTCGAGCTTGACGCCGAGATAGCCGAAGTACTCGCAGATGCCCTTGCGGGTCTCCTTGCTGTTCTCGCCGACGCCGGCGGTGAACACGATCGCGTCCACGCCGTTCATCGCCGCGGCGTAGGAGCCGGCGACCTTGGCGACCCAGTAGTTGAACATGTCGAGCGCGAGCTTGGCCTTGTCGATGCCCTCGCCGGCGGCCTTGTCGAGATCGCGAAAGTCGGACGACACGCCGGAGACGCCCAGCACGCCGGACTTCTTGTTGAGGATGTTGAGCATCTCGTCGATCGTGTAGCCGTACTTGTTCATGATGAACTGGATCACGCCCGCGTCCAGATCGCCGCAGCGCGTGCCCATCGGCAGGCCGACCAGCGGCGTGAAGCCCATGGAGGTGTCGACGCTCTTGCCGTTTTCGATCGCGCAGATGGACGAGCCGTTGCCCATGTGGCAGGAGATGATCTTCAGCTCCTCGATGGGCCTGCCCATCAGCTCGGCGCAGCGGGCGGAGACGTAGCGGTGGGAGGTGCCGTGGAAGCCGTAGCGGCGGATGCCGTCCTTCTTGTAGTACTCGTAGGGAACGGCGTACATGAAGGCCTTGCCGGGCATGGTCTGGTGGAAGGCGGTGTCGAACACGGCGACCATCGGAACGTCGCCCATGACGGCCTTGCAGGCGTTGATGCCGGTGATGTTGGCGGGGTTGTGCAGCGGCGCGAAGGGGATGCACTCCTCGATGGCACCCATGACCTCGTCGTTGATCAGCACGGAGGAGGCGAACTTCTCCCCGCCGTGGACGACGCGGTGACCGACGGCGTCGATCTCCTTCATCGAGCCGACCACGCCGTATTCCTTGCTCGTCAGTTTGTCGATGACGGCGGCGATCGCCTCGGAGTGGGTGGGCATGGGGACGTCTTCGTTGAAGACGCTCTTGTCGCCGACGAGGGGGCTGTGCTTGAGGTGGCCGTCGATGCCGATGCGCTCGCACAGGCCCTTGGCCATGACGGTCTCGCTCTCCATGTCGATGAGCTGATACTTCAGCGAAGAGCTGCCTGCGTTGATGACGAGAATTTTCATGTAGATTGTTTCCTTTCTATTGAAAAGATTGAATGAAATGCGATATACTGACTTTACTATTGTAAACCATACAGAGGAAAATGCAAGCCTTTTTTCGCCAAAAGCGGCGCCGGCCGTGCGGGTCGGACCCTGTACGGCGCGGGCGGAGCAGTTTACATAACGCAAGGAGCGGGAGATCATGGACTTCATCGGCGTGGTATGTGAATACAATCCCTTTCATAACGGCCATGCGCATCATCTGCGCGAGACGCGGCGTCTCGCGGGCGATCTGCCGATCGTCTGCGTGATGTCGGGCGACTTTGTCCAGCGCGGGGAGGCGGCGATCTTCGCCAAGCATGTGCGCGCGGAGGCGGCCTGCCGCTGCGGCGCGGACGTGGTCGTTGAGCTGCCGCTGCCCTGGGCGCTCTCCTCGGCCGAGGGCTTTGCCCGCGGCGCGGTCGGCCTGCTCGCGGCGCTGGGAGCGAAGTATCTGAGCTTCGGCATGGAGGCCGAAAAGCTTGAAGACCTCGACTTCCTCGCCCGCAAGCTGATCGAGCCGCAGACCGTCGCCTCCGTCCGCGCACGGATGGAGCGGGAGCCGGAGCTGTCCTTCGCCGCGGCGCGCCAGCGCGTGCTCGCCGAGCTTTGCGGCGGCTCGGCCCGGGAGCTGGAGACGCCCAACAACATCCTCGCCGTCGAGTATCTCAAGGCGATCTACGAGCTGCGTCTCGAGCTGACGCCGATCGCCGTGCGGCGCGTCGGCAGCGCCCACGACGGCGCGGGAGAGGGGACGATCCGCTCGGCCTCGGAGCTGCGCGCGCTGCTCAAACGCGGCGCGGACGTCTCGGCCTTCGTCCCGAAGGCCGCCGCGGCAGTCTATGCGCACGACGCCGGGCAGGGACGCGGCATGCCCTCGCAGAGCGTGCTCGAAACGGCGATCCTCTCGCGCCTGCGCGCGCTGGACGCGCAGCGCTGCGCCGCGCTGCCGGACGCGTCCGGCGGTCTCGGCGAGCGGCTTGCGCGCGCCGCGGCGGAGGAACCGACGCTTGACGCCGTCTACGCGGCGGTGAAGAACAAGCGTCTGGCGATGTCGCGCGTGCGCCGCGCCTGCCTCTGCGCCGCCCTCGGTGTGACGGACGGCCTGGCGTGCGCGACGCCGCCCTATGCGCGGCTGCTCGCCGCCAACGCGCGGGGGCGCGAGCTGCTCGGCGAGATCAAAAAGAGCGCTGCCGTGCCGATCGTGACCAAGCCGGCCGCGGCGCGCGAGCTCGAACGGGAGAGCGTGGAGCTGTTTACGCTCGTCGCTCTGGCGCACGACCTCTACGCGCTCGGCTTCCGCGCGGTGGAGGAACGGCGCGGGGGCGCGGACTGGCGAACGGGCCCGCGCATCGTCGAATAAAAAAGACCGGACGGCGATGCCGTCCGGTCTTTCGCTTTGAGCGGCCTCAGGCCGCGTCGTTGAGCTCGATGCGGCCGTTGAAGAGCCGCTCGCCGTTGTAGAAGATCTCGCTGCAGTCGGAGAGAGAGGCGCCGTTGCAGCCCCAATCGCCGCCTCCGCCGCAGCCCGTGATGCTGCAGCCGGTGAAGCTCATGTCGCTGACGCGGTCGAGCTGGACGCCGAGATAGCTGCAGTCGTAGATGTTCGAGTCGTTCACGCGGATCGCGGCGCTGCATTCCGCGTTGATGCCGACCTCGCCGCAGCCGAAGAAGCCGCAGCGCTCGACCGTGACGTTCTCGCACCAGCTGATCGCCAGCACGTCGCCGGTGCAGAAGCCCGGCTCGATCGTGTGGCCCATCGTCAGATCCGAGACGGCGATGCGCTGGCAGTTTTCAAAGCGCAGCACGTCGGCATAGCGAGGCTCGGCGGAGACGAGCGTGACGCCGATCCCGCCGCCGACGAGAGCGAAGTCCTCGAGATCCTTGAGCACCAGCGTATAGCCGTCGTATTCCTTTGCCCAGCCGTAGTAGGTCCCGACTGCCCCGGCGTAGTTGGAGGCGGAGGAGACGTCGAACTCCTCGCCGTCGAGGTAGACCGTTGTGCGCGGCGCGATCGCGGCGAGCAGCTCGTCGACGGTTGTGACGTGCACTTCCTGCGTTTCGCCCGGCGGGGGCACCGCGACGGGCGGAAGGACTGCGGCGGGGGTGACGGCCGGTCCCCAGATCGGTCCGGTGTAGTCGCCCTCAAAGGGCTTGTGCTCCATGCGCGCAAAATCGGAAAAAGTGAGCAGAGCCGTGCCCGCGCCGGTCTCCGCGACCTGCGCGCCGCCGTAATAGCAGGCGCCGAATTCGTTGTCCGACAGCGCGCTGCCGCTGACTGTGAGGTTGTAGTCATAGAGCTGGAACAGCGCGTTGGAGAAGCGGTTTCCGGCCGCCTCGCAGCCGAGCAGGCACACGCTCGTGGAGTTCATCGCGTCAACGAGCGCGGCGTTGCCGCATTCGCGGACCGTGCAGTTGATCAGCGCAAAGCCGTCGCAGCTTGCGACGCACAGCACGGCGAGCGGGCTTTCCTTGCCGCAGCGCAGGATCTCACAGTCCCGCGCCTGGAAGTCGAGGCACTCGGTGATGTTCAGCGCGGACATCGAGCAGTCGCGCAGCAGGCAGTCCTCCAGGGTCAGGCGGCTGCAGCCGACGGCGTTCACGCCGATGACGCCGCAGCCGAAGAGCTCGCAGTTCCGGATGCGGATCTCCCCGCAGCCGGAGAGTCTGAGCACGTCGCCCTGACAGCCGCCCTCGATCACGCCGCGATGGCCGAAGGTCAGTCCCTCGAGCGTCACATCGGCGCAGTCCTGGAGCATGAGGACGTCGGCCCACAGGGCGTTGGTGGAGATCGTCGTCTCGCCGAGGCCGCGGCCGCAGATCGTCAGTCCCTCAAGCTCGCGGAGCATCAGCTGATACTCGCTGTTGCCCATGCTCACCCAGGTATAAGGTCCGTCGGAGTATCCGAAGCCGTAGTCCGAAGCGTCGTCGAGACGCAGATGCGAGGCGTCGATCACGATGGTGGTGTCGGACGCGAGCGCGCCGAGCAGGCCGTCGATATCCGTCACGACGACGGCGCCGGCCGGCAGGGGTCTTTCCGTCGGCGCTTCGGTCGCGGGAAGCGCGGCGGGCGCGGGCGCGGGCGAAGCCGCGGCGTCGGAGGGCCCGAGCTCGTCCTGCGCCGGAACGAGGCCTCCGCGGGCGATCAGCAGCGCGGCAAGCAGCAGGACAAGGATACACAGCGGGATCAGGAGCTTTTTCATCACACAGTCCTCTCTTTCCTGTTTTTTTCCTATTATCATCCAAAGCCGCGGCGCCGTCAAGGCGGCGGGCGCAAAATTCAGTATGCTTAAGAAACGCCCGCTCCTCCCGGCGCTGTTTACAGGCGCAGAAAAATGTGGTAAAATCTTTTATCATCACGCACCGGGAGCAGCCTTATGTTCGACAAGCTCGCAAAGCTGAAAAATCAATACGAGGAGCTGCGCGCCCGCATGGAGCGGCCGGAGGTCTACTCCGACGCGGCGGCCTTCACGGCCTGCGAGCGCGAAGCGCGCGAGCTCGCCCCGCTCGTCGCGGCATACGAGGCCTGGCGGCGCGCGGAGGAGGACATGGCGGCCGCGACCGAGCTCGGCGACGAGGAGGAGTTCCGCGCCGCAAAGGCCGAGCGCGCGCGGCTCGAGGAGGAGATCAAGCGCATGCTCCTGCCGAAGGACCCCAACGACGGCAAAAACGTCATCATGGAGATCCGCGGCGGCGTCGGCGGGGAGGAGGGCATGCTGTTTGCCTCCGACCTCTTCCGCATGTACTCGATGTACGCCGAGCGCAGGGGCTGGAAGGTCGAGGTCGCCAATTCCAGCGAGACCGAGCTCGGCGGCTACAAGGAGATCAGCTTTGTCGTCGAGGGCGAGGGCGCCTGGTCCCGCCTGAAGTTCGAAGCCGGCGGCCACCGCGTCCAGCGCGTCCCGGTCACGGAGTCGGGCGGCCGCATCCATACCTCGGCGGCGACCGTCGCCGTCCTGCCGGAGATCGGCGAGGTGGAATTCCATCTCGACCCCGGCGATCTGAAGATCGACACCTACCGCTCCTCCGGCGCGGGCGGCCAGCACGTCAACAAGACCGAGAGCGCCATCCGCATCACCCACCTGCCGACCGGCACGGTCGTGGAATGCCAGGACGAGCGCAGCCAGTATAAAAACAAGGACCGCGCGATGCAGATCCTGCGCGCCCGGCTCTACGAGGCCGAGCGGGAGAAGCGCGACGCGGCCCTCGCCTCGGAGCGCCGCGCCCAGATCGGCAGCGGCGACCGCAGCGACCGGATCCGCACCTACAACTTCCCGCAGAACCGCGTGACCGACCACCGACTCACGGGCGAGGGGCGCAGCTTTTCCATCGCGCCGATCATGGCGGGCGATCTCGACGCGCTCATCGACGCGCTCGTGACGGCCGACCAGGCCGCGCGGCTGGCTCAGCAGAGCGGGGAGGCGGAACGATGAGGACGCAGGTCTTTACGGACGATCTTGCCGGCGCGGCGGAGCTGCTGCGCCGTGGCGGCCTTGTCGCGGTCCCGACCGAGACGGTCTACGGTCTCGCCGGCAACGGGCTCGACGCCGGGGCGGTCGAGCGGATCTACGAGGTCAAGGGCCGCCCGGCCGTCAAGCCCCTTTCGCTGATGGTCGCCGGCGCGGAGGAGATGGAACGCTACTGCCGCGAGATCCCGCCCCAGGCGAAGGCCCTCGCCGCGCGCTTCTGGCCCGGACCGCTGACGATCGTGCTCAGGGCGGAGGACTTCATCCCGCCCGTCGTGCTCGCCGGCGGCGACACGGTGGGCCTGCGCTGCCCGGACCATCCGCTGACGCTCGAGCTGCTGCGGCTGACCGGTCTGCCCTTTGCCGCGCCCTCGGCCAATCCCTCCGGGGAGGCGAGTCCGAAGGACGCGCGGCAGGTGCTCGGCTACTTCGACGGCCTCATCGAGGGCGTCGTGGACGGGGGCCCCTGCGGCATCGGGCGCGAATCGACGATCGTCTCGCTGGCCGAAAAGCCCTTCCGCATCCTGCGGCGCGGCGCGCTGGGCGAGGAGGAGATCGCGGCCGCGCTCGCCGACGGTCTGCGGATCATCGGCATCACCGGCGGCAGCGGCAGCGGCAAGACCACCGCGCTCGAAACGCTGCGGGACTTCGGCGCGCTGGTGATCGACTGCGACGCGGTCTATCACGAGCTGCTCGAAAACGACGCCGCGCTCGTGGACGCGCTCGCCGAACGCTTCCCCGCGGCGCAGAAGGACGGCGGGATCGACCGTTCCGCCCTCGCCGCGATCGTCTTTTCCGATCCCGGGGCGCTTGAAGACCTCAATGCGATCAGCCACCGCTTTGTCAAAGAGGAGGTCGAGCGCCGCCTGCGCGGCTGGGCCATGGCGGGCGGGACGCTCGCCGCGCTCGACGCGATCGAATTGATCTCCAGCGGCCTCGGCGCGCGCTGCGAGAAGGTCGTGGGCGTGCTCGCCGACCGGGAGCGGCGCATCGAGCGCATCATGCGGCGCGACGCCATCGGCGCCGAGCGGGCGAGAGCGCGCATCGACGCCCAGCGCGGCGACGAGTATTTCCTTGAAAACTGCGACGACGTCCTGCGCAACGACGGGGACGCCGCATCGTTTTCCCTGCTGTGCAGAACATATTTTTCGGAGGTTTTACAGTCTCATGGATGAACTCAGAGAAAAGCTCTTTTACGAGCAGAAGAACGGCTACGATCTGATCGGCACCGACGAGCGCATCGCCTGCGAGGACTACTGCGCGGCCTATATGCGGTATCTCGATGCCTCCCGCACCGAGCGCGAGGCCGTAAAGAACGCGATCGCCGAGGCCGGAGAGGCGGGCTTCGTCCCCTATGTCCCCGGCATGGCGCTCCGTCCCGGCATGAGGGTCTATCGGAACAACCGCGGCAAGACGCTCTTTCTTGCGGTGATCGGCCGCAAAAGCCTCGCCGAAGGCTGCGTGATCTGCGGGGCGCATATCGACTCCCCGCGTCTCGATCTCAAGCAGCTGCCGCTTTACGAAAGCGACGAGATGTGCTACCTCCGCACGCACTACTACGGCGGACTGAAGAAATACCAGTGGGTCACGATCCCGCTGGAGCTGCACGGCCTGGTCTCGCTGCGCGACGGCAGCAGTGTGGAGATCGCGCTGGGGCGCGAGAAGGACGAGCCGAAGTTCGTCATCACCGACCTGCTGCCGCACCTCGCCGCCGACCAGATGAAGAAGACGATGGCCGAGGGCATCACCGGCGAGGGGCTGAACATCCTCATCGGCAGCGCGCCCTACGCCGACGAGGGCAAGGACCGCGTGAAGCTCGCGGTGCTGAGCCTGCTCAACGACCTTTACGGCATCGACGAGGAGGATTTCCTCTCCGCCGAGCTCGTCGCCGTTCCGGCCTTCGACGTATGCGAGATCGGCCTCGACCGCTCGATGATCGGCGGCTACGGCCACGACGACCGCGTCTGCGCCTACGCCGCGCTCAAGGCGATCTTCGACGCGCGCGAGCCGGAGCGCAGCTGCGTGTGCATCCTCACGGACAAGGAGGAGATCGGCTCGGAGGGCGTCTCCGGCATGCAGAGCGAGGCCTTCGACACCTTCATGGCGGATCTCTGCGAAAGCCAGGGCGTCGCGCTGCGCCGCTGCTTTGAAAAGAGCGTGTGCCTCTCCGCGGACGTGACGGCCGCGGTCGATCCGCTCTATCCGGAGGTCTCCGAAAAGCGCAACGGCTCGAAGTTCAACTACGGCGTCGGCGTGTGCAAATTCAGCGGCGTGCGCGGCAAATACGGCAGCAGCGACGCCTCGGCCGAGCTGGTCGGGCATTTCCGCCGTCTCTTCGCGCGGAGAAGGGTCGTCTGGCAGATGGCCGAGCTCGGCAAGGTCGACCAGGGCGGCGGCGGAACGATCGCCAAGTTCATGGCCAAACGCAACATCGACACGCTCGACGCGGGCGTCCCGGTGCTGAGCATGCACGCGCCCTTCGAGGTCGTCGCGAAGCTCGACTGCTACATGACCTACAAGGCCATGCTCGCGGCCTTCGAGGAAGGCTGAGGCGAGCCCTGCAAAAAGCGGTCCGATCACACAGATCGGGCCGCTTTTCGGTTAAAGAACGGATAAAAAGGGGACAATAGGAGGTATCCGAAACAAGAAAGGAAGCTCCTTATGCTCAAAGCATCCCCTCCGGGAAGAAACACGCTCGTTTTTCTGCTGCTCGCCGTGCTCGTCGCGGCGGCGGGCAGCGCGCTCCTCGGCGCGATCCCTCGCCCCCTGCCCGCGGCGGCGGACAGCTCCTTCGCACCCGCCGCGCCGGCCGGGACGC
>CACWIS010000030.1 GCA_902761055.1 Oscillospiraceae bacterium | reverse complement strand
CCGCGAGGTCATCGGCACCGGCGGCAAGGTCATCCAGAAGATCACGGCCGACACCGGCTGCAAGATCGACATCAACGACGACGGCTTCATCTTCATCGCCTCCAGCGATATCGAGGCCTGCCGCGCCGCGCGCAAGATCATCGAGGACATCGTCTTCGAGCCGGTCGTCGGCGCGCTGTACTACGGCGAGGTCAAGCGCGTGATCTCCAACCTCGGCGCCTTCGTCGAGCTCGCGCCGGGCAAGGACGCGATGTGCCACATCAAGGACCTGGAGTTCAAGCGCACCGAGAAGGTCGAGGACGTGCTCAACGTCGGCGACAAGACCTGGGTCAAGTTCACCGGCATCGACGAGAAGGGCCGCTGGAACATCTCCCGCAAGGAGGCGCTCAAGGAGCGCGGCGAGGCCTGATCGGCCGATACGGGCAAAAAAACGCTTCCCACAATCGTGGGAAGCGTTTTTTTGTCGTTCGGTATGCGTTTACTGCCGGACCAGCCTGTTTCCGCGCACGGCGAGCCTGCCGGCGGAAAAGAGCTTGACGGCCTCGGTCAGCAGCGTCCACTCCGCCTCCTCGGTGACGCGGCGCCGCAGGCTCTCCGCCGTGTCGCCGTCCCGGACGGCCACGGCCTTCTGGTCGATGATGCAGCCGACGCCGCCGTCGCCGTCGGCGAAAAAGGAGGTCGCGCCGGTGACGCGGCAGCCGCGCGCGAGCACCGCCGCGCACACGTCGCCCTCGCAGTCCTCAAAGGCGGGGCAGAGCCGCGGGCAGGTGCCGATGATGCGGTTTTTGAACTGGTAGGGGATCACGCCGAGGGGCACGTCGTAGTCCGCGAGGATGACCAGCTCGACGTCCATGTCCTTGAGCTTGTTCGCCACGGCCATGCTGTGCGTCGTCATCGTGGGGAAGAGGTCGGGGTCCACCACGTAGGCGGGGATGTTTGCGTTGAGGGCGCGCTGCATCACGTAGGCGTCCTTTTCCGGCGAGATCACGGCGACAAGCTCGAAGCCGGGCAGCTCGCCGAAATAGACGGCGTCCAGGATGCCCTGGAGCTTCGCTCCGTCGCCGGATGCCAGGACTGCGGCTTTCATGTGATCTCCCCCCTCTCTCTGTCTCCCGGGAAACGCCGGGCCGACGCCTCTCCGGCGCTCTGCGGGCTCTCTCGCCGTTACCGTGGCGGGAGGCTCTCCGCGGATCGGATCGCCGTTCAGCGCGCTCTTGCTTTTCTGCGGCCTTATCAAGTATAATAATGCTTGCTTTCAACTTTTATATTATACTCATTCTCAAGCCAACGGTCAAGTACGGGAGCGACGCACCATGACAGAAATTTACCTGATCCGCCACACGGAGGCGGAGGGCAATCTATACCGCGCGATGCAGGGCCACTGGGACGGCGACGTCACCGCCACGGGACTGCGCGAGATCGACGCGCTCGCCGAGCGGATGCGCGGCGTGAAGATCGACGCGCTTTATTCGAGCGATCTGCGCCGCGCGATGCTCACCGCCGGAGCGATCCGGCGCACGCATCCGCTGGAGCTGCATACGCTGCGCGAGCTGCGGGAGATCAACGTCGGCCCCTGGGAGGCGCGTTTCTTCGCCGACGTGGCCCGGGAGGATCCGGAGCGGATGGAGCTGTTCATCCACCATGCCGAGCAGTTCTCCCTCCCCGGCGCCGAGAGCTATGACGACGTGCGCCGCCGCGCCGCCGCCGCGCTCGTGCGGATCGCGGAGGAGAACGAGGGCGGGACCGTCGCCGTCGTCAGCCACGGCGTGACGATCCGCTGTCTGCTGTCCTATATGCTGCACCGCTCGCTCGACGACCCGGAGCTGCCGATCTGCGGCAACACCGGCATCTGCCGCGTGCTGTATGAAAACGGCCGCTTTGAGGTCCTCTCGGTCAACGACTGCGCGCATCTCGACGCGCTGGGCCTGCCGCGCTGGAAGGCCTCGGTCAACCTGCGGGGCGAGCCCTTCTCCCCCGCGGCCGACCCGGATTTCTACCGCGCCTGCTACGCCGACTCCTGGCGCGCCGCGCACGGCACGCTCGAGGGCTTCGAGGGCGAGAGCTATCTCGCCGCGGCGAAGGCGCACGCGCTGACCGACCCCGGCTGCGTGCTGCGCATCTTCGACGGCGAGACCGAGGCCGGGCTGCTCGACCTCGACCCGCAGCGCGGCGCGCACGCGCTCTTCGGCTGGATCAGCCTGCTGTATCTCGCCGAGCCGTACCGCGGCAGAGGACTGGGCGTGCAGCTGCTGGGCCGGGCGCTGATGTACTACCGCCTGCGCGGCCGCCGCGCCGTGCGCCTGCACGCAGCCGAGGACAACGCCGCCGCGCTGCGCTTTTACGAAAAGCACGGCTTCCGCCGCCTCTCGTATGAGAACGGACGCTTCGGGAAGCTGTATCTGATGGAATTCCGCTTCGGAGAGAGCCATGTTTGATTATCCCGCCAGGATCGAACAGCTGCATATCGACCCCGCGCGCCGCGTCCTCGTGATCGCCGACGTGCACGGCAACCTGCCCTATCTGCGCGGCGTGCTCGAGAAGGCCGCCTTCGGCGGGGACGATCTCGTGATCTTCGACGGGGACTTCCTCGAGAAGGGCGAGCAGAGCCTTGAAACGCTGCGCTTCGTCATGGCGCTGTGCGCCGAGGGGCGTGCGAAGGCCGTGTGCGGCAACTGCGACGACTGGGCCGGGATCTTCCGGATGAGTCCCGCTGCCGACCGGCATGTGCAGGGCTTTCTCGCGCACCGGCCGAAGGGCCTCATCTGGGAGATGTGCCGCGCGGCCGGGCTCGACCCGCTCGCGGAGGACTTTGCCGCCTGCAAGGCCGCGCTGCGCGAGGCCTTCGGCGCGGAGTGGGCCTTTCTCGCGCAGCTCCCGCACGCCGTCGAGACCCCGGATTATATTTTCGCCCACGCGGGCGTGCACGCGGACAAGCCGCTCGCGGCGCACACGGCCGCAGAGCTGTTTAAGTACGATTCCTTCCTCACGCACGGCGAGCGCTTCGACAAATGGGTGATCGTCGGGCACTGGCCGGTCATGCTCTATCACGAGAACGTCGTGGACGCCAACCCGATCTTCGAGCGAGAGCGGCGCATCGTCTCGATCGACGGCGGCTGCGTGCTCAAGGACGACGGCCAGCTCAACGCCCTCGTGCTCCCGCGCGGGAGGGACGGCGACTTCTCCGTCGTCAGCTACGATCCCTTCCCGACGGCGCGCGTGCTGCGCGATCAGGCCGGCGGGAAACGCTCGTACTACATCCGCTGGGGCGACAGCGACGTGCGCGTGCTGCGCCGGGGAGACGAGTTCTCGCTCTGCCGCCACCTGCGCACGGGCTATGAGATGGAGATCCTGACGAAGTATCTCTTCACGGACGGGGAGATCACCGGCTGCAACGACTGTACGGACTATGTCCTGCCGCTGCGCGCGGGCGATACGGTCCGTGTCGTCGAGCGCACGTCCCGCGGGTATTTCGTCAAGCACGACGGGATCTCCGGCTGGTATTTCGGGGAACTGGAGGAGGATTGAGATGCCGACGCTGCCCGCCTCTCCTGCGGCCATGCTCGCCGTGCTGTTCGCCGTGATGAGCGCCTTCCTCTTCGTGATGATGGGGCTCGACAAGCGCAGGGCCCGCCGCGCGGCCCGGCGCATCAGCGAAAAGGCGCTGTTCGTCTTCGCCCTGCTCGGCGGCGCGGTCGGCGGCACGGCCGGGATGTTTCTGTTCCGCCACAAGACGAAGCACCTGAGCTTCCGTCTCGGCTTCCCCCTCCTCGCCGCGGCCCAGCTGGCTCTGCTGGCGCGGCTGTGGATGAAATCATAAAATAAAAGAGAGTGCGCTCCGCACTCTCTTTTATGATCTGCGTCCCTCACACCTCGTCGGTGATGGCGTCGCTGCGGAACAGCAGCGAAACGCACCAGAGCGCCGCGAGGCCGACCAGCGTGTAGACCACGCGGCTGACCGTGGCGGTCTGCCCGCCGAAGAGCCAGGCGACGATATCAAAACGGAACAGGCCGACGCTGCCCCAGTTGACGCCGCCGACGATCAGCAGCGTAAGGGCGATGCGATCCATGAGCATGGCGATCGTTCTCCTCTCGAAATGGTTTCCCTTCTATTGTGCCCGCGGCGCACGGATAATATACTTTTTTTCGCTTCGACAAAAGTAGTGCCCCTTCGCTCTTTACAAAAAGCGCCGAATGGATTATCGTATAGGCATCCAAGGATCCTTTGAAAGGAAGGATCGGCTCATATCTTTATCCCACAACCCTGTTTTGGCGGATCGATTTTTTCGATCCGTTCTTTTTTTGCCGCGTGCGGCTCCTCCGTCCCCGCCGCCGCGGCGATGGATATTCATGCGTGTTTTTGCCCGTTCGGCCGCATTTTATCCGTTTGCTTCTTCAACAGCCTGTACAGAAATGTGCGGGCCGAGGCTGCGGATTCCGCGCAAAAGCACCAAAAATATGCAAAAAAGTTCCCGCGGCGTTGACAAGCGCCGGATTTTTACTATAATGAAAGCAACTGAACACAGCATGATAGAGGCGCGAAAAGAATGAGTAGCATCGCTTCAGGCGGCGGGAACCGCCGGTGCGAAGGGTCTTTTCGCCGAAGGGTATCCGCCTTCCCGAACGGATATGCCTGGGCCGTCGGAGAACATCCGCCGGACTGTCGCCCCTTGAAAAAGGGCGGAGAGCTGTCAGGCAATCCCGCGCGCGGGATCATTGTCATGAACAGTATCTGCTCTGTTCATGATTTTTTTATTTCAGGAGGTATCCCCACATGTACGGAACCGTATGGGCCCTGCTGCCCCCCATCGTCGCGATCGTCCTCGCGCTGCTGATCAAGGAGGCCTACGTCTCCCTGTTCGCGGGCGTGCTGCTCGGCGCGCTGTTCGTGTCGAACTTCAACCTTGTCTCGACGCTCGACACCGCCGTCAACGACGGACTGATCGCCGCCATCGCCGACAACGCCGGCATCTTCCTCTTCCTCGTGCTGCTCGGCATCATCGTCGCGCTCGTCAACCGCTCCGGCGGCAGCGCGGCCTTCGGCCGCTGGGCCGAGAAGAACATCAAGACCCGCGTCGGCGCGATGCTCGCGACCTTCCTGCTGGGCGTGCTGATCTTCATCGACGACTACTTCAACTGCCTGACCGTCGGCGGCGTCATGCGCCCGGTCACCGACAACCACCGCATCTCCCGCGCGAAGCTGGCCTTCCTGATCGACGCCACCGCCGCGCCGATCTGCATGATCGCGCCGATCTCGTCCTGGGCCGCCGCCGTCTCCGGCGTGGCCGACGACCTCGGCACCGGCATCTCCGGCATCCAGCTGTTCATCCGCGCGATCCCCTACAACTTCTACTCGCTGCTGACGCTGGTGTTCATCATCGCGCTCGCCTGCATGCAGTTCGACTACGGCCCGATGCGCCTCGCCGAGATGAGCGCGCAGCTCAACGGCGAGCTCGGCGCGCTGGAGGGCGAAGAGGCCGACGCGGGCAATCCCCGCGGCCGCGTGCTCGACCTGATCCTGCCGGTCGTCGTGCTGATCGTGACCTGCACGGTCGGCATGCTCTACGTCGGCGGCTTCTTCGGCGTGGACGCCTGGGGCGGCACGGACTGCGCGGGCGACTTCATCGGCGCCTTCGGCAACACCGACGCCTTCATCGCCCTGCCCTGGGGCGGCATCATCGCGCTGGTCTTTACCTTCCTCTACTTCCTCTGCCGCCGCGTGCTCTCCTTCAAGGAGGCCGCCGCCTGCATCCCGCAGGGCTTCATCGCCATGGTCCCGCCCATGATCATCCTGACGCTGGCCGTCTCGCTCAAGACCATGACCTCCTCGCTCGGCGCGGCCGACTTCGTGCACGACATGATGATGGGCGCCGCGCAGGGCCTCTACAGCCTGCTGCCCGCCGTGATCTTCGTCGTGGCCGTCGCGCTGGCCTTCGCCTCCGGCACCTCCTGGGGCACCTTCGGCATCCTGATCCCGATCGTCGTGGCGATCTTCCCGGCCGACAGCAAGCTGCTGATCATCGGCATCTCCGCCTGCCTCGCCGGCGCGGTCTGCGGCGACCACTGCTCGCCGATCTCCGATACGACGATCATGGCCTCGGCCGGCGCGCAGGTCGACCACCTGCAGCACGTCTCGACGCAGCTGCCTTACGCGATGACCATCGCCGCGATCAGCTTCGTCAACTACATCATCGCCGGCTTCGTCCAGAACGCCGCGGTCTGCCTCGTCATCGGCGTCGTGCTGACGGTCGGGACGCTCTTCGTCATCCGCCGCATCGGCGCCTCGAAGACGCAGGAGGCCTGATCTCCGTCCCTCCGCTCTCTCCTCCCGGGCGCGGCTTCGGCCGCGCCCGGTTTTTCGCGTCCGTTCGGCGCTTTTATCAATATCTTGTAGTTTTCGACAAAGCGCGACCCCTATATTTATGAAATATTCCCTCTTGCTTTTCGATGTTTCCTGCGGTACAATAACGCTCGGTGTCAGGCGGTAACGAGAAACCGCCTGACACTATATTTTGTGGTCAAATCGGTTACAGGGCGGTTAAACTTTCAATATCTTGTGTGTAAGGGCTTGACAGGGACAGGATAAAGTCGTATCATAAGCCACGATAGAAAGATCCCGCACCGAGGTAAGAACGATGCAAATCGCCGGTCTGCAAAAGTTAACGCTGCTGGATTATCCGGGACATGTGGCCTGTACGGTCTTCACGCCCGGATGCAATTTTCGCTGCCCCTTTTGTCACAACGCGCCGCTGGTTTTGCCCGAGCGGCTGGGCTGCGACACGACGGAGGAAGAGGTGCTCGCTTTTCTGAAAAAGCGGGTCGGCGTCCTCGACGGCGTGGCGATCACCGGCGGCGAGCCGCTGCTGCACAAGGACATCGGAGCCTTCCTTGAAAAGGTCCGCGCGCTCGGCTTCCTCGTCAAGCTGGACACCAACGGCTCCTTCCCCGATCTGCTGATCGCGCTGGTGAAGGACGGACTGGTGGACCGCGTGGCGATGGACGTGAAGAACGCGCCGGCGCTCTACGGCAGGACCGTGGGGCTGGAGCGCTTCGCGCTCGCCGACGTCGAGCGCTCGAAGGACTTTCTGCTCGGCGGCGCGGTGGACTACGAATTCCGCACGACGGTGGTCCGCGGCCTGCACACGGCCGAGAGTCTCGTCGAGGCCGCGAAATGGATCGCGGGCGCGAAGGAGTATTACCTGCAGCAGTTCAAGGACAGCGGCGACGTCATCGCGCTCGAGGGCCTGGGCGCCTTCGACGAGAGCGAGATGCACGCGCTGGCGGAGGCCGTGCGGCCCATCGTCCCCTCGGTCCGGGTGCGGGGCGTATAGAGAGACTTTTTCGGGAAGAAACACAGGAGGAGATAAAGGATATGTACGTAGTAGTAAAGAGAGACGGCCAGGTCGTCGACTTCAACATCAGCAAGATCGCCGACGCGATCAAAAAGGCGTTTGACGCCACCGGTACCGAATACAACGACAGCGTCATCGACTTTCTCGCGCTGAAGGTCTCGGCGGACTTCCTGCCGAAGATCAAGGACGGGACGGTCGCCGTCGAGGACATCCAGGACAGCGTGGAGGCGGTGCTCTCCCGCGGCGGATACGAGAACGTGGCCAAGGCCTACATCCTCTACCGCAAGCAGCGCGAGAAGCTGCGCAACATGAAGTCCACCTACCTCGACTACAAGGACACCGTCAACAAGTATCTGCACGTCGAGGACTGGCGCGTGAAGGAGAACTCCACCGTCACCTATTCCGTCGGCGGTCTGATCCTCTCGAACTCCGGCGCGATCACGGCCAACTACTGGCTCAGCGAGGTCTATGACCAGGAGATCGCGGACGCGCACCGCAACTGCGACATCCACCTGCACGACCTGAGCATGCTGACCGGCTACTGCGCGGGCTGGAGCCTCAAGCAGCTCATCAAGCAGGGTCTCGGCATCCCGGGCAAGATCAACTCCTCCCCGGCGAGCCACCTCTCCACGCTCTGCAACCAGATGGTCAACTTCCTGGGCATCATGCAGAACGAGTGGGCCGGCGCGCAGGCCTTCTCCTCCTTCGACACCTACCTGGCTCCCTTCGTGAAGATCGACAACCTCAGCTACAAGGAAGTCAAGCAGTGCATCCAGAGCTTCGTCTTCGGCGTGAACACGCCGTCGCGCTGGGGCACGCAGGCGCCCTTCTCCAACATCACGCTCGACTGGACCGTGCCGGCCGACCTCAAGGATCTGCCCGCGATCGTCGGCGGCCGGGAGATGGACTTCACCTACGGCGACTGCAAGGCCGAGATGGACATGGTCAACAAGGCCTTCATCGACATCATGATCGAGGGCGACGCCAACGGCCGCGGCTTCCAGTACCCGATCCCGACCTACTCGATCACCCGCGATTTCGACTGGTCGCCCACCGAGAACAACAAGCTCCTCTTCGAGATGACCGCAAAGTACGGCACGCCCTACTTCTCGAACTACATCAACTCCGACATGGAGCCGAGCGACGTGCGCAGCATGTGCTGCCGTCTGCGCCTCGACCTGCGCGAGCTGCGCAAGAAGTCCGGCGGCTACTTCGGTTCGGGCGAGTCGACGGGTTCGATCGGCGTCGTGACGATCAACATGCCGCGCATCGCCTATCTCGCCGCGAACGAGGCCGACTTCTTCAAGCGTCTCGACAAGATGATGGATCTCTCCGCGCGCAGCCTGAAGATCAAGCGCGACGTCATCACGAAGCTCCTCAACGAGGGCCTCTATCCCTACACCAAGTACTACCTCGGCACCTTTGCCAACCACTTCTCCACGATCGGCCTCGTCGGCATGAACGAGGCGGGCCTCAACGCCAAGTGGATCCGCAAGGACATGACCCACAAGGAGTGCCAGGAGTTCACCAAGCGCGTCCTCAACCACATGCGCGAGCGCCTGAGCGACTACCAGGAGATGTACGGCGACCTCTACAACCTCGAGGCCACGCCGGCGGAGTCCACCTCCTACCGTCTGGCCAAGCACGACGTCGAGACCTTCCCCGACATCATCACGGCCGCCGAGCCGGGCGGCACGCCCTACTACACCAACTCCTCCCACCTGCCCGTCGGCTTCACCGAGGACATCTTCGAGGCGCTGGACATCCAGGACGAGCTGCAGACCCTCTACACCTCCGGCACCGTGTTCCACGCCTTCCTCGGCGAGAAGCTGCCGAGCTGGGAGGCCGCGGCCAATCTCGTGCGCAAGATCGCCGAGAATTACAAGCTGCCCTACTACACGATGTCCCCGACCTACTCGGTGTGCAAGAATCACGGCTACCTCACCGGCGAGCAGTTCACCTGCCCCGTCTGCGGCGAGAGCGCCGAGGTGTACAGCCGCATCACCGGCTATTACCGCCCGGTCCAGAACTGGAACGCCGGCAAGACCGAGGAGTACAAGGAGCGCAAGGAGTACGTCATCGAGCATTCGCACCTGACGCACAGCGGTCCGCTCTATCCCGACCGCGCGGCCGAGGCGGCTCCCGCCGCTCCGGCGGCCCCCGCCGAGGACGCGAAGGAAAAGCGCACGATCCTCTTCTCCCGCGTCTCCTGCCCCAACTGCACGATGGCGGCGAACTACCTCGCCAAGGCGGGCGTGGCCTATGAGAAGCTGATTGCGGACGAGCACATGGACATGGCGCGCGAGTTCGGCGTCAAGCAGACCCCGACCCTCGTCGTCACCGACGGCAAGGGCGGCTTTGAGAAGTACGCCGGCGCCGGCGCGATCAAGCAGTACCTCGTGAGCTGAGAAGCACAACTCAAAAAGGGCCGGCGTCGCCGGCCCTTTTCTTTTACAGGGAGTGTTGGTCATGTACGATATCATCATCATCGGCGGAGGGCCCGCGGGGCTGACGGCCGCCGTCTACGCCCGGCGCGCGGGCAAGCGCGTGCTGGTGCTCGAAAAGGCCGCGCTCGGCGGCCAGATCACCTGGAGCCCGAAGGTCGAGAACTTCCCCTCGGTCGCGTCGATCAGCGGCACCGAGCTCGGCGACCGCATGGCCGAGCAGGCCATGGCGCAGGGCGCGGAGGTCGAGCTCGAGGAAGTGATCGGCGTCGAGGACTGCGGGGAATACAAGCGCGTGCTCTGCGACTTCGGCGCGCGCTACGAGGGCCGCGCGATCATCCTCGCCACCGGGGCGAAGCCCCGCATGCTCGGCGTCGAGCGCGAGGAGGAGCTCGTCGGCGCGGGCGTGGGCTACTGCGCGGTCTGCGACGGCGCCTTCTTCAAGGGCCTGCCCGTCGCGGTCAACGGCGGCGGCAACAGCGCGCTGCAGGATGCGATGCTGCTCTCCGAGACCTCCAGCCGCGTCTACCTCATCCACCGGCGCGACAGCTTCCGCGGCGAGGAAAAGCTTGTCGAGGCGCTGCGGGCGAAGGACAACGTCGAGTTCGTGCTCAACGCCTCGATCACCGCGCTGCTCGGGGACGACGAGCTCCGCGGCCTGCGCATCGTGCAGAACGGCGCCGAGCGCGAGCTGGCGGTCGACGGCCTGTTCGTCGCGATCGGCCACGAGCCGGACAACGCCGCCTTCGCCCCGCTCGTCGAGCTCGACGGCCGCGGCTACGCCGCCGCGGGCGAGGACTGCCTGACGAAAACGCCCGGCGTCTTCGTCGCGGGCGACTGCCGCGCGAAGAAGGTGCATCAGCTCACGACCGCCGTCGCCGACGGCGCGGTCGCGGCGCTGGCCGCCTGCGCCTGGCTGGACAGATAGGATCGCCGCAAAAAAGCATCCGGCGCCCCGTCCGTTTGGACGGGGCGCCGTTTTTTTCTTTCATCCGATCTTTGTCGTGACCAGCTCCGCCCAGGCCGGCAGGAAGCCGGCGGCGAGCGCCGTGCGCTGCGAGGCGATGTGCGACGCCGCCGTGCCGTAGAAGGGCAGGATCCCGCTTTTCAGGATCTCGTTTTTCAGCAGGCCGACCAGCATGGACGCGACGCCCTCGCCGCGTGCCTCCGGCTCAACGTTGATGCCGATCTGCCACATCGTCGGGCTGTCGGCGCTCGCGCCCGCCATGCCGAGGATCCTTCCCCCGCGCAGCGCCGCGACGCCGAGCACGTCCGGCGCCTCGGGGCAGAAGGAGAAGGCCTCGCGGAAGCGCCCGTCGCCGCGGAAGGCCTCGATCTCCGCGCCGCGGTACCAGCGGATCCCGTAAGCGCTCGCGTCGATCTCCGAGGGCGTCTCGGAGAGGAAAAAGGGGTGCGCCGTCCCGATCCGCCATCCGTCCCCGCGCAGCAGCGCGTCCAGCTCCCGCAGCGCTTCGAACTCGAAAAACCAGGCCGAGCCGACGCTTTCATAGCGCTCGCGGCAGCGCGCGAGGATCTCCTCGCGTCCGGTGAAGAGCAGCTTGCCGTTGACCGCCGCGATCTTGAGTCCGGTCTCCTCCGTCTCAAGGAAGCGGCGCCGGCCCTCGAGAGGGCGGTAGGGCGAGAAGTGGTTTTGCCCGTCGGCTACCTCCTCCGGCGAGCAGCAGTAGTCGAGCGCAAGCTGTCTGCACAGGATCCCGTTCATCGATTCCACCCTTCCTCTGCGTCCTTTTCCGTCCTACCGGACGAGGGAGAGACGCTTCCCTCCGTCCTCACTGCGCCAGCAGCCTTTCGATGAATTTTGCGACGCCGTCCCGCTCGTTGCTGTCGCAGACCGTGTCCGCGGCGGCGGCCACGGCGAAGTCCGCGTTGCCCATCGCCACGCCCAGGCCCGCCGCGCGGATCATGCTCAGATCGTTCGTGCCGTCGCCGAAGGCGAGGGTCTCCGACAGCGGGATCTCCAGATGCGCGCAGAGCGCGCGCAGCGCGTCGCCCTTGTTCGCCTGCCGGATGTTCAGCTCGATGTTCGTCCCGACCGAGGTGCTCACGGCGATCTCCGGGAAGAGCTGCGGCAGCAGCTCGAGCTGGCGCTTGCGCTCGCGCAGATTGCGGAAGTGCATCTGCAGCTTCTGAACGCTGCCGCCGTCCTCGCGCAGATAGCTCCGCAGATCCGGTACCTGCGTGCGCGTGCGGCGGAAGAGCGCGAGGATGCCCGGATCGGTGATATATTCCGCCGCGCGCTCATACAGTGAGCCGGAGACGTAGCCCCAGTCGTCCTTGTAGCAGTCGTAGAGCACGTCCAGCCCGGCCATGTAGTCCGTCAGCCGCAGCGCGAGATCGTTCGGGATCTCCGCGCGCGCGATCACCTCGCCGCGCTGCGCGTCGTAGAGCTGCGCGCCGTTGATCGTGATAAAGTACCGCGCGAAGGAGCGCAGGCGCAGCGCCTCCGGCACGCCGCCGTAGATGCGCCCGGTCGCCGGGACGATCAGCGCGCCCGCCTCCGCCGCCGCGTCGAGCGCGCAGAGCGTCTCCGCGCCGAGCGTCTTGTCGTCGTGCAGGACCGTGCCGTCGAGATCGAAGGCGATCAGCTTGAACCTCACGTGGCAAGCCCTCCGTTCTCATAACGGCGGAAGAAGTCCGCGAAGACCTCCAGCAGCTCGGCCGTGCGGCCCTCGGCGCCGCCGTCGCGCCGGTAGTAGGCGCAGACGCTGTCCGTATCCGGCAGATAGGGCAGGGGGAAGAGCTCGATCGACTCGCGGTATTCGTTCTGCAGCTTGGGATCGAGCATGTCCCAGAAAATGCGCGCGTAGACGAGCACGCCCACACCCGAGAGCGCGAGCTGGAAGGCGTTTTCGACGTTCGTCAGCTCGCAGACGAAGTTGGGACGCACGTCGTAGTATTTCATATAGTTCAGCAGGCTGCGGCCGCCGGAGGAGCTGCGCGGCTGCTTGATGAAGGGCGCGCGCTCGAAAAAGCGCAGATCGACGCTCTTCGAGAACTCCGCGCACAGAGCCTCGTAGTTCTCGCCGGCGAGCGCGCGCATCAGCTTCTTCGGCACGACGAGCAGCTGCTCCTTGCGGCAGAGCGCCACGCTGCGGTAGCTCGGCGGCGGAGAGGAGATCGAGCCGACGACCAGCTCGACGCCCTCGTGCGAGACGGCCTTCTCCAGCTCCTCGGGCGATTCCTCGCTGATGCGGACGTAGACCTCCGGATGCTCGGCGAGGTAGCCCGGCAGCACGCGCGGCAGGATCGCGCGCGCGAGCGTGTGCTCGATGCCGACGCGGATCGTGTCCTCGGCGCGGACCTGCACGCCGCAGTCCTCCTCGAATTCCTGCTTGAGCTTGACCATCTCCTTGGCCGTCTGCAGGAAAAGCTTGCCGTTCTGGGTCAGGCGCAGGGGACGGCTGCGCACGAGCAGCTCGGTCCCGAGCTCGCTCTCGAGCTTCGCGATCTGCTTGGACAGAGACTGCTGCGAGAGGAACAGATGCTTCGCGGCCGTGGAGAAGCTGCCCTCCTCCGCCACGGCGATAAAGCTGTTGATGAGTGTGAAGTCCATGGTATTACTCCCAAAACTTACATTACAAATTCAACTGTTTGGAGTATAACACCATGTTAAGGCTTCGTCAATCTCCTTTTTCAAAACTGCTTTGGCGAGTTTTTTGTTCCGCTTTTTCGCCGCATTCGCCCGGATTATTTGACTTTCGTTGCCGAATGATTCATTTTTCGTATGAAACTCTTTTCCTTTTCGTCCAATTGCAGTACGCCTTTTTGCCGTAATGTATTTTTGGGCTTGCAAAATTCAAGATTTAGTTGTATTATCTACGCATGAAAAGCGTAAACGGCCAAACAAGACCGTCCGCCTTTCCCGCCGGGACCGAACAGGAAGATGTCAAGCCCCGGACGAACAAAACCGTTTGGGAGGAAAAAAACATGAAAAAGATCCTTGCTCTGCTCCTGGCTCTGTGCCTGACCTTCGCGCTGTGCGCCTGCGGCACCGCCGCCCCGGCCCCCAGCGTCGCGCCCGCGCCCGCCTCGGACAAATCCGCCGACGCGCCCGCTCCGGCCGA
>CACWIS010000029.1 GCA_902761055.1 Oscillospiraceae bacterium | reverse complement strand
CGCGGCCGCGGCCGTGGCGCGCGCGATCCGCCGCAGCCGCGCCGGGCTGGGCGATCCGCGCCGCCCGGTGGGCAGCTTCCTTTTCGTCGGCCCGACGGGCGTGGGCAAGACCGAGCTCTGCCGCGCGCTCGCCGGGGAGGTCTACGGCGACCCCGGGGCGCTGATCCGCCTGGACATGTCGGAATACATGGAAAAGCACTCCGTCAGCCGCATCCTCGGCTCGCCGCCGGGCTACGTCGGCTACGAGGACGGCGGCCAGCTCGCCGCGCAGATCCGCGCGCGGCCCTGGTCGGTCGTGCTCTTCGACGAGATCGAGAAGGCGCACGAGGACGTCTGGGACATCCTGCTGCAGATCCTCGACGCCGGCGAGCTCACAGACGCCTCGGGACGGCGCGTGGATTTCCGCAACGCGCTCGTCGTCATGACCTCCAACGTCGGCGCCGCCGGCGCGCCGGGCGAGAGCGCGGGACCGATCGGCTTTTCCGCCGCCGGCGCCGACGACGTCTCGCGCGTGCACGAGGCGCTGCGCGCCGTTTTCCGCCCGGAGCTGCTCGGCCGCATCGACGAGACGGTGGTCTTCCGCCCCCTCGGGGAGGAAGCGCTGCGGGCGATCACACGCCTCCGGCTGGACGAAACGCGCGCGCGCCTGGAAAAGCTGGGCCTTTCGCTGCGCGTCAGCGAGCGCGCCGTCGCGCTCCTCGCTGCGCAGGGCGGCGGGCGCAGCGGCGCCCGTCCGCTGCGCCGCGCGATTCAGAGCATGCTGGAGGACAAGGCGGCCGAGCTGCTGCTCTCCGGCGGCGCGGCGGCCGGCGACTGCCTTTTTGCCGACGCAGGGGCGGACGGGATCGTGCTGCGCCGGGAGGAAGGGGAGCGGCCGTAAAAATCTTTTCCGCAATTTGCTTGACATAATTTCGCGGAGGGGATAAAATACCAAGATGGAATCATGGTGCGGGCAGGGGAGCCCGCAGCCCGGATCTCCGCTTTCAATTATGATTCGGCGGGTACGCTTGATGGCCCGCCTTTACGACAATTGAAAACCACCCCGCATAATTCTTTGAAGAATGGAGGTGTGTTTACTTACGATGCCCTGGTATGTATGGATCGGGATCGCCGTCGCGGCCGTCCTGGGTTTCCTCTTCGGCGTGCTGTACCGCAAAAAGGTCGCCGAGCGGGAGATCCAGAGCGCCGAGGAAGAGGCGAAGAGGATTATAAACGAAGCGATCAAGACCGCCGAGAGCAAGAAGAGAGAAGCTCTCGTCGAGGCAAAGGAAGAAATACACAAAAGCCGCTCGGAATACGAGCGCGAGGAAAAGGCGCGGCGCGCCGAGCTGCAGAAGCAGGAACGCCGCCTGCAGCAGAAGGAAGAGAACCTTGACCGCAAGACCGACGCGATCGAGAAGAAAAGCGAGACGCTGAACAACAAGATCGCCGCCGTCGACGCCCAGCAGCAGGAGATCGCCCAGATCAAGAAGGGTCAGCTCGAGATGCTCGAGAAGATCTCCGGCCTGTCGATCGAGGAAGCGAAGGCCTACCTCATCGACAATGTGCGCGACGAGGTCACGCACGAGATGGCCATGAAGGTCAAGGAGATCGAAGCGCAGTACAAGGACGAGGCGGACGCCCGCGCGCGCGACATCATCGCCACCGCCATCCAGCGCTGCGCCGCCGACCACGCCAGCGAGATCACGGTCTCTGTCGTCGCTCTCCCCAACGACGAGATGAAGGGACGCATCATCGGCCGCGAGGGCCGCAACATCCGCAGCATCGAAACGCTCACGGGCTGCGATCTGATCATCGACGACACGCCCGAGGCGATCACCGTCTCCAGCTTCGACCCCGTCCGCCGCGAGGTGGCCCGGCTCGCGCTGGAAAAGCTCATCCAGGACGGCCGCATCCATCCCGCCCGCATCGAGGAGATGGTCGCCAAGGCCCAGCGCGAGGTCAACGCCACGATCAAGGCCGAGGGCGAGAGGGCCGTGTTCGAGACGAACATCCACGGTCTCAACCCCGAGATCATCAAGCTGCTCGGCCGCATGCGCTACCGCACCAGCTACGGCCAGAACGTCCTGAACCACTCCATCGAGGTCTCGCACATCGCGGGGCTCCTCGCCTCGGAGCTGGGCGTGGACGTCAACGTGGCCAAGCGCGCCGGCCTGCTGCACGACATCGGCAAGTCCATCGACCACGAGGTCGAGGGCAGCCACGTCACGATCGGCGTGGACATCGCGCGCAAGTACCGCGAGAGCGAAGCCGTCATCCACTGCATCGAGGCGCACCACGGCGACGTCGAGCCTCACACCGTCGAGGCCTGCCTCGTCCAGGCGGCGGACGCGATCTCCGCGTCCCGTCCCGGCGCGCGCCGCGAGAACATCGAGAACTACGTCAAGCGTCTCGAAAAGCTCGAGGAGATCTCCAAGAGCTTCCCCGGCATCGCCAGCAGCTACGCCATCCAGGCAGGCCGCGAGATCCGCATCATGGTCAAGCCCGAGGACGTCAGCGAGGATCAGATGGTCCTGCTGGCCCGCGATATCGCCAAGAAGATCGAGGACGAGCTGACCTACCCCGGCCAGATCAAGGTCCACGTCCTGCGCGAGACCAAGGCCGTCGATTACGCGAAGTAAGCGCAAAAGAGCAAGCACACCCATCCGTGCGGACGGGTGTGCTTTTTTCAAAGGAAGGAGCGGAATATGGATCAATACAGGCTGCGCGAATATATGAACAGGCAGCCCGAGGCGAAGCTGCGCGACCTTGTGGCGAGGCTCATCTACGACGAGATCATCGCCCTGCGCATCGCGCCGGGGGCGAAGCTGAACGTCAACCAGATCGCGTCCTCGCTCGGCATCTCGCGCACGCCGGTGGCCGAGGCGATCGCCAAGCTCACCGACATCGGCTTCGTCGTCAGCCACCCGGGGCAGAGCGGCAGCTACGTCCTGGATCTGAGCCTCACGGACATGATCAGCCTCTACCAGGTGCGCAGCGCGATCGAGAGCGAGGCGGCGGCCCTCGCGGCCTACAGCGCTGACGACGCGGCCGTGCGGGAGCTGACCGTTCTGGCCGAGGCCTTCCACGACAGCGTGACCCGGCGGGATATCCGCGGCATGAAGGAGACAGACATGCCCTTCCACCGGCTCGTGATCGAGAGCTGCGGGAACCCCTATCTGCTGCAGAGCTACGAGCTGCTGCTGCCGAAGCTGACGATGTACCAGTCCTCGATGGTGGAGTTCATCGGCAAGACCGGCGGCGAGAACAACCCCTGGATGCCGAGCGTGAAATACAACCACTCCTCGATCGTCTCGGCGATCCGCCTGCGCATGCCGGAGATGGCCCGCGCCTCGATGGCCGACCACGTCAGCGCCTCGCTGAGCTTCACCTCGCTCTCCGGCAACGGTGCCGACCCCTTCACCGCCGTCAAGGGAAAGTAGGGTCCGGTATCCGAAAAAATGAAAAGTCCTCCCGGGCGGTTCGCCGCCCGGGAGGACTTTTTTGCCGGAGACCGGCGCTCTGCCGCTCAATCGACCCGCTCGCTGCCCCAGAAGAACAGGGCGACGGTGCCGGGGCCGGTGTGGCTGCCGATCAGGTTGCCGACGCTGTTGATCAGCACCTTGCCGTCGAGCTTCGGAAAACGCTCCTCGATCAGGTCTGCCACGGCGCGCGCGTCGTCATAGCAGGCGGACTGGCTGATGAAGCACTTGCCGGCGTATTCGAGCCCGCCCTCGGCGCACTCCTCCATCTTTTTGACGATCTCGCGGATGACCTTTTTCTTCGTGCGGATCTTGAAGCGCGGGATCAGCCGGCCGAGGTTGTCCATGTTCATCAGCGGGCAGATCTCGAGGATGCCGCCGAACACGCCCGCGGCCTTGGAGATGCGGCCGCCCTTGACGAAGAAGGTCAGATCCGAGGAGAAGAACCAGTGGTGGAGCTTCAGACGGTTGTCCTCGATCCATTGCGCCAGCTCGGCGGCGGAGAGGCCTTCGTCGCGCTTCGCGGCGGCGCTGTCCATCAGCAGGCCGTAGCCCGAGGACGCGCCGAGCGAGTCCACGACGTAGACCGTGCGCTCGGGATAGCGCTCCTTGAGGATCAGCGCGGCGTTCTGGGCGGAGTTGATCGTGCCGGAGATGCCGGAGGAGAGGCAGACGTGGACGACGTCCTTGCCATCCTCGAGGAAGGGCGTGAAGAAATCGACGTACTCCGAGACGTTCACCTGCGCGGTGCGGGTGTCGGCCCCGGCGCTCATGCGCGCGTAGAACTCGTCGAAGGGGATCGTCTGGCCGAGGTCGTCGGCGTATTCCACGCCGTCGAGGAAGTAGTGGAAGCAGACGTAGCGCACGCCGATGCGCTCAAAATGTTCTTTGGACAGGTCGGCGGGGGAGCAGCAGCTCAAAATATACTCGCTCATAATTCTCATCCTTTCGCGGAGAAAATGTCGTATGATCCTGCTGTCAGCATATCCGCGTTTCCGCTTTTTCTCAAGCTACCGTCCGCGCGGCTCCCTCTAAAGCAAGTAGAGCGGCCTCGCGGCCGCTCTACGAATCGTAGAATTCAGGGATTGTCGGACTTTTTCGGGAGGGGACGCCTGCGCTTTTTGACGTTGCAGGCCAGATAGACCAGCACCTCCGCCGGGACGAGGATCAGAAACAGCTGCCAGGGATTGGCCGGCGGCAGATGAAAGTACACGACGACGAACACCGAGGCGACAAAAAGCGCGATCACATGCTGCAGATGCCGCGTCCGCTTGAACACGCAGATCAGGATCATATAGACCAGGATCGCCGCGGACAGCGCGAAGAGGAACAGCCTCCACTCGACGACGCCCATCAGCCACAGCGTCACGAAGGCGATGAGGAAGGCCGTCAGCACGCCGAGCACGGCGATGGCGATGATGTGCTCGACGCTGTAATGCACCTCCTCGACCTCGTTCTCCTTCGGCTTTTCCCATTTGTCGTGGGACGAGAGGATGAAGTCGACGCTCACGCCGAACAGCTCGGCGAGCTGGGTGAGCACGAAGGCGTCGGGGATGGCCTCGCCGCGCTCCCACTTGGAGATCGTCTTATCCGAATAATTCAGCTGTGCGCCGAGCTCGGCCTGGGTCATGCCGCGGCCCGTGCGCAGCTTGATGAGATTGCTTGCCGTGACAAGCTTCAGTTCGTTCAATTCCATGCGGGACTCCTTTGCCGTTCGGGAGGGAACGTATACCATATTGTAATTTGTCCGTCGCGGCAAGTCAAGGAAAAAAGCGAAAGGGGCGTTGAAATGCACAGCGGATTTCGTTATAATCAAGGCGGCGCCGCGGCACACAGAGCGCCGGAGGACTACCCGCGCTGGCTCGCGGTCTGGCTGCGCGCGCTCGCACTGCTGCTGCGGGGGCGGCGTCCCGCCTCCCGTCTCGTGTGGGCGGAGGACGCGGCGGCAGAAACGCTGCTGCGCGGCTTTCCCGCGCTGCTTGCCGCGCCCGCGCCGCTCTTCGGCGCGCTCCCGGACCTCGTCCCGGGACTCTGCCGCCTCGCCGCGGCGGGCAGGGACGAGGAGACGCTGCTCGCTTCCGTCCGGCAGCTCGAGCGGCGGAGCGGCGAGCGCTTCGACTGGGACGCCTTCTTCGCGGCCTGCGAAAAGGGCAACCGCCGGGCGCGGCGGCTCGACGCGCTCTCGGAGCGGCTGCTCTCCCGCCGCCCGGCAAGCGTCGAGCTGCACTCTGCGCACGCGGCGCTTTCAAGTCTTGCAAAAAACAGAAAGGGATCCGGATCATGAAAAAAACGCTGATCATACTTCTCGCGCTCACCCTGCTGCTCACAGCCGCCGCCTGCGGCCGGAGCGCCGCGCCCGCCCCGACGGAGGAGCCCGCCCCGACGGAGGAGCCCGCCCCGACCGAGGAGCCCGCCCCGACGGAGGAGCCCGCCCTGCGCTTTTCGACCACGCTCTTCGACGGCAGCGCCGCCGACGAGAGCATCCTCGCGGGTTGTTCGCTGACGATGGTCAACTTCTTCGAGCCCTGGTGCCCGCCCTGCATCGGCGAGCTGCCGGAGCTGGAAGCGCTCTATGAGGACTACCGGGACAAGGGCTTCCAGATCCTCGGCGTCTATTCGACCGAGGAGGGGACCGAGGAGGTGCTCGCAAAGGCCGGCGTGAGCTACCCGGTCCTGCGCTACACCGAGGCCTTCGACGTCTTTCAGACCGGCTATGTCCCGACGACGGTCTTTTTCAACGCCGCCGGGGAGCTCGTCGGCGAGACGGTCGTCGGGTCGCGCTCCTACGCCGAATGGGAGACGATCGTCAAGGAGCTGATGGGATGAGAGCGCGGCTTGCCTGGCTTTGGCTGCTCGCGGCCGCCGCGCTGACCGGCGCGGGACTTGCCGCGGGCCAGTATGCGGCCGTACTGCACAAGGCTGTGCGCATATGTCTGGAGTGTGTCGGCATTGGATAACAAAAAGCGCTTTACGATCCAGGCTCTCGCCGCGCTCGTGCAGAACGCGAATCTCAAGGGCTTCTTCACGGGCCGGATCTACACCGGCGCGGCCAAGGGAGTCTGCGTCCCGGGGCTGAACTGCTATTCCTGCCCGGGGGCGGTCGGCGCCTGCCCGATCGGTTCGCTGCAGAGCTTCCTCGGCGCGCGCCCGGTCCGGATCCCGTATTACGTCGTCGGTCTGCTCGTCTTCTTCGGCGCGCTGCTCGGCCGCGCGGTCTGCGGCTTCCTCTGCCCGATGGGCTGGCTGCAGGAGCTGCTGCACCGCGTCCCCTTCCCGAAGAAGCTCCGGGATTTCAAGGCCGACCGCGCGCTGCGCAAGCTCAAATACCTTGTGCTCGCGCTGCTCGTCGTGCTGCCGCTCTTTTTCGCGCTCACGCCCTTCTTCTGCAAATACCTCTGCCCGGCCGGGACGCTCGCGGGCGTGCTGCTCACGCTCGCCGACGCGGCCGTCCGGCCGCTGCTGGGCGGGATCTTCGCCTGGAAGGCCGCGGTCCTGCTCGCGACCGTCGTGCTGAGCCTCATGATCTGGCGGCCCTTCTGCAAATACCTTTGCCCCCTGGGCGCGGTCTACGGCTTTTTCAACCGCTTCGCACTCTGCCGCGGCGAGACGGACGCGGACAAATGCGTGCGCTGCGGCAAATGCGCCGCGGTCTGCCGCATGGGCGCCGACCCGTCGAAGGACCCCAACGACCCCGAGTGCGTCCGCTGCGGCGACTGTGTCCGCGCCTGCCCGACCGGGGCGATCCGGATGGGTTTTCGTATGAAATAACGGCCGTGCGGCCGTATGTGCTTTCCGCCGCGGAAAACCGCGGCGGAAAATTTTTTCAAAAAAATAAAAAAATACCCCTTGACACATAATACTATGCGATGTATAGTATGACGCGAAAGGAGGTATAGCCGATGCTGGACGCACAGATGAAACGCGGTCTGATCGAGAACTGTGTGCTCGCCGCGCTGGCGCGGGGAGACTCCTACGGCTATCAGATCGTCAAGGATCTCTCCTCCGTCGTCGCGGTCACGGAATCGACGCTCTATCCGATCCTCCGCCGTCTCGAGGGCGGCGGCGCGCTCACGGTATACAGCGTGGAGCACAACGGCCGCCTGCGCAAGTTCTACCGCCTCACGCCGGTCGGCCGGCGACAGCTGGAGAGCTTTGCCGCCGACTGGGACGAGCTCGCGGCGATGTATGATTTCATTCGGGAGGGATTGAGCCATGAATAGAGAGGAATATCTGGAAAAGCTGCGGCTCGCGCTCGCGCAGATGCCCGCAGAGGAGAAGGAAAGACAGATCGCCTATTACGACGAGCTGATCCGAGATATGTGCGAGGACGGCATGAGCGAGGCCGAGGCCGCCGAGAAGCTGGGCGATCCCGGCAAGGTCGCCGAGGAGCTGCTCGCGGCGCTGCCGCTGGGCACCCTGGTCAAGAGCCGCATCAAATCGGCCGGCGGCCTCTCGGCGCTGACGATCGCGCTGCTCGTGCTGGGCTTCCCGCTCTGGTTCCCGCTGCTGATCGCGGCCTTTGCGGTCGTGTTTTCGCTGCTGTTCTCGCTGCTCGTCACGCTCTGGTCGCTGGCCGTGTCCCTCGCGGCGGTCGTGGTCTCGCTGGGCGTCGCGGCCGTCGCGGCCCCGATCGGGCTTTTGAGCGGAGCGATCACCGGCTCGCCGATCGTGATCATCGGCGCGGCGCTCGCCGCTGCGGGGCTGTGCATCCTCGGCGCGCTCGGTCTGCCGCCGCTGTTCCGCGCGCTGGCGAAGCTGAGCTGCACCGCGTGCCGCGGCCTGTGGCGCGGGATCAAGACCATCTTCATCAAAAAGGAGAACTGAACGATGAAAACCTGGAAAAAGATTTTACTTCTCGTCGGCGTCCTGCTGCTGGCCTTCGGCCTGACCGTCCTGCAGATCGCCCATCACCGGGGCGAGGGCTTCCTCATCGCGCCGACGAAGCTCGGCTTGAGCAACGTGAGCGGGCTCTCCTACGACCAGAAAGGCTACACCGTCTGCAGCTCCGGCGAGGAGCGCTTCGCCGCAAAGGACGTGAAGTCGCTCGACGTCGACTGGCTCTCCGGCGCCGCGGACGTGGAACGCTACGACGGCAGGGAGGTGGTCATCCGCGAGACGGCCGGCGCCAGGCTCACGGAGGATCAGTGCATGCGCTGGAAGCTCGAGGACGGCGCGCTCTCGATCCTGCCCTGCGCCAACCGCGTGCGCGAGCTGCCCGAAAAGCGGCTGAGCGTCCTCGTCCCGCGGGATCTGACGCTCGAGAGCGCGAACGTCGACGTCGCGTCGGCCTCCTGCTCTCTGCGCGGGATCGAAGCGGACGGGAAGCTCTCGCTCGGCTCCGCCTCCGGCTCGCTGGCCGTTGAGGACTGCCGCTGCGGCGAGCTGGAGCTTGACAGCGCCTCGGGCAGCCAGAGCGTCCTGCGCACGGAGGTGAGCGGGAAGACGGACGCGGATCTGGCCAGCGGCAGCTTCACGGCCGACACGCTCGCCTGCGGCGCGCTGCGCGTCAGCTCCTCCTCCGGCAGCCAGGAGATCGGCGCGCTGCGCAGCGACAGCGTCGAGCTCGGCGTGTCGAGCGGCTCGATCCGCGCCTCCGGGCTGATCTGCCGCAGCATCCGGACCGACGGCACCAGCGGCTCGGTACGGCTGGGCTTCGCCGCCGCGCCCGAGCGCGTGGAGGTCGACAGCAGCTCCGGCTCCGTGACGCTCTCCTTCCCGAAGGGCACTGGCCTCGATCTCGACTACGACAGCGGCTCCGGCAAGCTCCGCGGCGAGGTGATCTACGGCGATCTGCCCGTCAAGGTCGACACCGGCAGCGGCAGCCTGACGATCGAATACAAATAAACGCCCGAAGCGGAAAAACGCAGGGACTCTTTCGAGTCCCTGCGTTTTGTTCTGCGTTGGGAGCGCTTATTTCAGCGCGCCCTTGATGACGTCGGCCAGGATGTTGATGCCCTTGACGATCTTTTCGTCGGTCGAGCAGGAGTAGTTCAGACGCATGCCGTTGTTGACGTCGCCCTTCGGATAGAAGCCGGAGCCGGGCACGTAGGCCACCTTCTGCGCCATCGCCTGGGGAGCGAGCTCGCGGGTGTTGACGTACTCCGGCAGCTCGACCCAGGTGAACAGGCCGCCGTCCGGGTCGGTGAACTTAGCCTCCTTCGGGAAGGTCTGGCGCATCGTCTCGATCATCAGGCCGCAGCGGTGCTTGTACACCGGCAGGATCTTGGCCACGTGCGCGTCGATGTCGAACATGTCCATGTACTTGGCGATGGCCATCATGTTGATCGTGGCGGTCTGCAGCACCGCGGCCTGCGCGATGTGGTTGACCTTTTCCACGATCTTCTCGTCGGCGATGATCCAGCCCACGCGGAAGCCCGGGGAGAGGATCTTGGAGAAGGAGCCGAAGTAGACGATCAGGCCCTCGGTGTCCATGCTCTTGAGGCTGGGCAGATACTCGCCCTTGAAGCGCAGGTCGCCGTAGGGGTTGTCCTCGATGGCGGGCACGCCGTACTTGTTGATGATCTCCATGAACTGCTTGCGGCGCTCCAGCGGCCAGGTGCGGCCGGAGGGGTTCTGAAAGTCGGGGATGATATAGATGAGCTTGACGTTGGGCGTGGTCGCGAGGACCTTGTCCAGCTCCTCCATGATCATGCCGTTCTCATCGGTGGGGACGGAGACGAAGTTGGGCTGATACTGCTTGAAGGCGTTGATCGCGCCGAGATAGCTCGGGCTCTCGAGCACGACGTAGTCGCCCGGGTTGAGGAAGAGCTTGCCGAGGAAGTCCAGACCCTGCTGGCTGCCGGCGGTGATGAAGACGTGGCCGGGATCGGTGTGGATGTTGTTCTTGGCGGCGACGCGCTCGCAGATCTGCTCGCGCAGGCGCAGGTTGCCGTCGGTGGGGCCGTACTGCATGGCGACGCGGCCCTGCTCCGTCATCACGGCGTCCAGAGCGGTCTTCATGTCCTCGACCGGGAAGAGCTCGGGCGCGGGCAGACCGCCGGCGAAGGAGATGATGTCGGGCCGGGCGGCGATCTTGAGCAGCTCGCGGATGTCGGAAGCCTTGATGTTTGCCATTCTGTCGGCAAAGTTTACCATGGTGGATCCTCCTTGATTTCAATTATTTGTAAATCTTGTCTGAATTGTCGCTATTTCGCCATTACAAATATATCACATTCGACAGCGCTTGTAAACATAGAAAAGCCGTATAATAAGCGTCCTATTTTTTCAGCAGTTTGGCAAGAAGTCCCTTTCGCACGGGCTTTTCCTCCGGCGCCGCGAGCGCGCCCCAGCTTTCGGGCCCGCAATACTTCAGCACGGCCACCTGCGGCTCCATGTCGGGCGTGACCGTGAGCGTGTCGGTGTCGTAAAAATGAGCCAGACCCGGCGCGTTGAAATAATGCAGCAGATCCTCCGCGTGCTCGAGCCGCCGCGCGCCGTGGTCGCCGAAGCGGTAGTGCATCGGGACGATGACGCGGGGGAGGACCTCCTCGCACATGCGCCAGACCTCCTGCGAGGGCAGCCCCGTGCAGCTCCCGGCCGTGACCATCAGCACGTCGGCGCCCGAGAGCTCGCGCGCCTCGCCGGAGAGCAGCTGCGTGCCGATATCGCCCATGTGGACGAGCTTCATCCCGTCGGCCTCCAGGATGTGGACCAGGCTCTTGCCGCGCGTGATGCCGCGCATGTTGTCGTGCCAGACCTCAAAGGAGCGGATCGTGAAGGGACACTCGCTCTCCGGCCGGCCGGAGAGAACGACGCCCCGGCGGTAGTTGTGGCCGTAGTGCTCGTGACTGACGAGCAGCTTGTCCGCCCGGACGCGGAGCCTGGGGTAGCCGGCGGTGTAGTCGCTGTCATAGGGGTCGATCACGACGGTGTAGCCCCGGTGCGTGATCGCAAAGCAGGCATGGCCGAGCCATTTGATCTCCGTAAAATCACCTTCCTTACAGGCTTCCCCCTCCGGGGGAAGCTGTCGCCGCAAGGCGACTGATGAGGGGCGTTTTTTCTTGCAGACGGGTTTTCCGCCTTGCGGTTCCCGAAAAAAGCGGCGGGGTTTATCCTTCCATGATATGCAGCGCGCGGATCGCCGGGTTATCGATGTGCTCCTGCACGTCGAAGGCGTGCGCTTCGAGATAGTCGCCCGCCGCGTGCGAGAGCTCCTGCGCGCGCAGCTCGCGCGCGACGCTCGCGCAGACGTCCTCGACGAGCTGCGCCTTGAGCGCGTCGGCCTCGCCGCCGTTCTCTCCCGTGAGCAGGAATTCCAGCGGCTCGCAGAGATCGCCGAGCGTGCCGAGCCCGCGCAGCGCGCGGAAGCACCATTTATAATAGGGCATATGGCGACGGTTGAGCAGAAACACGCAGGAGGCCGCCGCGTTGACGAACTCCCCGAGCGCGAGCATCGCCGCGCCCGCCTCGCCGTGCCGCAGGCAGCGGCTGTAATTGTACTGTCCGCTCTGGGCCATCGTGACGAGGCGCGCGGCGAGCTTCTTGCGCCGCACGTCCTCGGGCATGCCGCGCAGCAGCGTCTCGCGGATCGCGGTGAATGCGCCGAGCTCGTCGCGCCAGACCTCGCCGTTCGTGGCCTCGGCCAGCGCCCAGGCGGGGAGGCTCATCCACTGCTGCCAGCTCTCCGGCGCGCCGGACGAGCCGGTGTAGCGGCGGTAGAAATCGCTGATGCGGCGCACGCCCACGGCGCTCTCGCCGAGCAGGCTGCGCGCCTCGGCCTTTTCGGCGCCGAGCGCGCGGTAGGCCCGCGCGAGGGGGACGCCGATCCTCGCGTCGTCCTCGTCCGTCAGCCAGAGGCAAAAGCCCGTCTCAAAATCGTGGTCGCGCGAGAGCTCGTCGTCATAGCCGAAGCACTGCGAGCCGTGGCCCGCGAGCCCGACGGCGATACGCCCCTCGAAGTCCGGGAACTGCCCGCGGATCATCGCGCGGCCGCGCTCCTCATAGAAACGCCGCGCCTCGTCAAGTCCGCGCACGGATATCACCGATCCTTTCCTTCAGCTCCGCCGCGTAGAGGAAAAAGCCGAGCCGGTCGAAGACGGGCAGGCACTTCGCGGCCATAAAGGCGTAATAGCCGTCGCGCGGCAGCGCGGGCTCGTCCAGCGCCTCCCAGGCGCGCTCGAGGACCTCGGCGATACGCGCGTCCTCGGGGTCGGCGGCGTCGTAGAGCTCCGCGAGACTGCAGAGCGTCACGGCCAGCTCGCAGCCGCCCCGGGGCAGCTTCTCCGCGATCTTCGCCGCGGCGCGCAGCATCCGCTCGGCCTCGGCCGCCTCGCCTTGCGCGGCAAAGGACTGGGCCATGTTGTTGAACAGCCCCGCGAAGCGGTAGTCGGCGGGGTCGAGCGTGTCGGCGTAGACGCGGCTGACGTGCCGGAAGACGTCCAGCGCCTCCGCGTGGCGGCCGAAACAGCCCAGCGTCGTCGCGGCGTTGAGCAGCACCGTCGCGCCGGAGACCGTGCGGCCCAGGCCGTGAGCCTTTACCAGCCCCAGCGCGCCGTCCACGGCGGCGAGGCCCTTCTGCGCGTCCATGCTGCGGCGGTACTGCCCCAGCAGCTCGCTCGTGAAGCTCAGCTCCGCGCGCCAGTCGCCGGCCTCGCGGGCCTTTGCCTGCCAGCGCTCGAGATAGTCCTGCGCCTCGCTCTCGCGGCCTGCGGCGTAAAGCGCGTCGAGACCGCGGACGACGGCGGGCACGTCGAGCGTCTGCGGGCAGGGCGCGGTGTCGGGCGTGCCGGTGTATTCGCTTGTGTCGAAGCAGCAGCGCATGATGCGTTTCTCCCTGCGGTTTTTTCTGCGGCGGCAGAATCGTTCACAATTATGACGTATATTATTTCGTACACTATTATTATAATGACTGCACCGAGAATTTCAATACGGAGAATCGACGATGGACGAAATCCTTTCCTGGGGCGAGCGGGCGCTCGAGGGCGCCGCGCGGGTGCGTGAAAAAAACCATGAGCTGCGCGGCCGCGCCGGGACGCTGCTCCTGCTGCTGCGCGGCGCGTATTTCACCGGCGAAAACAAATGGCGCGCCCTGGCCGAGGAGGATCTGCGCGCGCTGTGGCGCAGCGGCGCGCACGACCACATCGGAGGAGGCTTCTTTTCCGGCAGCCGCGATCGCGAGTGGCTGCGTCCCGTCTTTGAAAAGCGGCTCGACGACAACGCCGTGCTGGCGTATTTTTACACCGAGGCCTGGCAGAGCGGGCGCATGGCCTTTTACCGCGCCGCGGCCGAGGAGGCGCTCGACTTCTGCCTGCGCGAGCTGGCCGCGCCCTCGGGGCTCTGCTGCGCGGGACAGTATGCCGCGCATCCGGAGGCGGAGGACAATCCCTATCTCTTCACCCCCGCGCAGGTCTGCGGGCTGCTCGGCGAAGAGGCGGGCCGTCATTTCGCCGAGTGCTACGACGTCACCGCCGAGGGCAACTGCGGCGCGGGCAGCATCCCCAATCTGATCCTCAACCAGCGCTGGAGCTTCGTCCCGGAGGGCTACGACGACTTCCGCGAGATCCTGCGCCTTGCGCGGGAGGAGCGCGGCGGGATCGTCACGGACACGCGCACGCCCCTTGCCGCCAACGCGCTGCTGCTCGCGGCGCTCGCCAGGGCGGGGCGGGTCTTTGAAGAAAGACGCTATCTCGCCGCGGCGGAGGAGCTGTGCGCGGCGCTCGCCGCGGCGGAGCGCCTTGCCGGACCGGAGGAGCGGGCGGCCCGGACCTTTGCCCGGCTCGAGCTCTACGCGGCCGACTTTGACCCGGCGCAGCTTGCCGCCGCCGCGCAGGAGGCCGCGGCGCTGCCGACGGCCCCGAAGAACGACCGCGCCCTCGCGCTCGCCGCGCTGTGCTTTGACGCGCTGCTGTCCCTGACCGGAGACGGGCGCTGGCGCACACGCCGCGGCGAGACGCTGCGGGAGCTGTGCCTCCACGCCGATCGCCACGGCCCCGAGAGCGTCAGCGGGCTGTGCGCGCTGCTCTCCGCCGCGCATACCTCGCGGCGCGTGCTGTGCGTCTCGCCGACGGAGGAGATCCCGCCCGCGCTCGCCGCGCTCGGCGCACGCTACGCGCCGGACCTGCGGCTGCTGCTCAAAACCCCGGCGCGCACGGAGGCGCTCGCCGCATCCGTACCCGATTCCGCAAGCTTTGAAATTGGAAATAATATCCTTTTTTACCCCTGTTTCGACGGCATCTGGGGGTCTCCGACCGGGTTTTAAGCAAAGCGGACAAAAAAATTTCTTAATTTTTTCACTTTTTTGTTACCAAAATGAAATTTCTCTCTTGAAATTTTAGAAAGTTTGTAATACAATAGGCGCAAGCAAAACAGATTTCCTGGGAGGAACTGAGAAATGAAGAAAAGAATTATCTGCCTGCTTCTTGCGCTCGTGATGTTCGCAACCCTGCCGGCCATGAGCGCGCGCGCCTTCGCAGACGGCGATTATTTCGAGTACACCGTCGGCGCGGAGACGATGAAGATCATCTGCGAAAAGAACGGCCTGAACTATGATTTCTGCAAGGAAGCCATCATCAAGCTCAACAGCGTGTTCGAATCCGAGGACGACTTCTCCTCGAAGCTTTCCTTCGGCATGACCATCAAGCTGCCGAAGAGCAACGCGGACGCGGCGAAGATCCGCGGCGTCGCACTGCCCGCCGACCTTCCCAGCAGCTCGAGCTCTTCGAGCTCCTCGGGCTCGTCCGCCGCAGGCGACTACATCGAGTACAAGATCAAGTCCGGAGACACCGCCATCAGCATCTGCAAGGCGCTCGGCCTTGACTTCGGCAAGTGCAAGGCCGCGATTATGAAGCTGAACAACTATTACAGCGACTACAGCTTCCTGACGCTCAAGGCCGGCAACATCATCAAGATGCCCAAGTCCAACGCCGCCGCCGCGACGATCGCCGCCGCTGCCGCCCCCGCCACGACCGGCGCTGCGACGACCGGCGCCG
>CACWIS010000028.1 GCA_902761055.1 Oscillospiraceae bacterium | reverse complement strand
GGGGCGTAGCCCACGCCGGTGAGCACGCTTGTCTTTGCGCCGAGAGCCGCGAGCCTGTCCAGCAGCAGGGCGATATAGCCCTCGTCATAGCTCTCGCGGTATTCCGTGTCCGTGAGGAAGCAGGCCTCGGTGATGTTCGGCAGGATGATGTCCGCCGAAAAGGCCAGCGATTTCATCGCCTCGACGTAGGCCGCGTCAAAGGCCGGGTAGAGCTTTCCGTTGTCCGCCATCGCGGGGTCGACGATCGCCAGGCCGCCCTCTTCGAGCAGCGTGCCGATGATTGCCTTCACGTCGTCGATCTGCCGCGTCGAGCCGAGATAGCCGGTGTAGACCGCGCGGAAGCGGATGTTCTCCTTTTTCCAGTGGGCGGCGATGGCCGGGATGTCCTCGGTCAGGTCGCGCACCGTGAAGCCGGAGAAGCCCGCCGTGTGCGTCGAGAGCACCGCCGAGGGCAAAATGCAGGTCTCCATCCCCGCCGCCGAGAGGATCGGCAGCGCGACGGTCAGCGAGCACTGTCCGACGCAGGAGATGTCCTGGATGGTCAGGATCTTCTGATATGACATGGTTTTCCTCCCTCTTCCCCCTCTGCTGCGGGGGCGCTTGACTTTCCTTGCGTCTTCAGTATAATGAAAAATTGGTATTATTGTTATCACCAGATAAGGATTTTTTTATATGACCAGTTTGCCTGAAAACCGAAAAGAACCTGCCTATCTGCGGCTCTGCCGCGAGCTCCGGGAGGCCGTGCTCGCCGGGGTCTATCCTCCCGGCAGCCGTCTGCCCTCGAAGCGGCAGCTCGCCGCGGAGAGAGGCGTGAGCGTCATCACGGCCGAGCATGCGCTCGCCATGCTCGCCGACGAGGGCTATGCCGAGCTGCGCGAGCGCAGCGGGACCTACGCTCTCGCGCGCGGCGAGGCTGCGCCAAGGCGCGCCTCGCTTGAGGAGATGAGCCTCCCCCTCTCGGTGCCGGAGGATTTCCCCTTCTCCGCGCTCGCGAAGATCATGCGCCGCACGCTCGCGGAGAAGGGCGAGCAGATCCTCGCGAAGTCTCCGCCCCAGGGCACGGCCGAGCTGCGCGGCGCGATCCGGGACTATCTCTCGCGCAGCCGCGGCGTCGACGTCCCGGAGGAGCGCATCTTCATCGGCTCGGGCGCGGAGCATTTCTACGCTCTGCTCGTCCAGCTGCTCGGGCGCGAGCGCGTCTTTGCGCTCGAGGAGCCCTGCTACGGGAAGATCCGCCGCGTCTACGAGCTGGGCGGCGCGCGCTGCGAGCCGCTCCCGATGGGCGCGGACGGCATTGAGAGCGAAGCGCTCGCGCGCTGCACGGCGGACGTGCTGCACGTCACGCCCAGCCGCAGCTACCCCAGCGGCGTCACGGCCGACGCGGCCAAGCGCAGAGAATACGTCGACTGGGCGCGCAGCCGCGGCGCCCTGCTCATCGAAGACGACTATGCCTCCGAGCTCGACCCGCCGCTCCGCCGCGGCGAGACGCTGCTTGCGCTGCTGCCGGAGCGCGTGATCTACCTCAACACCTTCTCCAAGACCATCGCGCCCTCCTTCCGTGCGGGCTACATGCTCCTGCCGGACCCGCTCGCCGCGCTCTACCGCGAGCGGCTGGGCTTCTACTCCTGTACCGTCCCGGTCTACGAGCAGTACGTTCTGGCCGAGTGGATCCGAAGCGGCGAGTTCGAGCGCACGGTCAACCGCCGTCGGCGGAAGCAGAACGGCTGACGATGCAAAGAAAAACGGCCTTCCCGGTTTCCCGGGAAGGCCGTTTTCGTCATGCTCTCATTTTGCCTTGGCCGCGGCCTGGATCGTGCCGCAGCTCAGATGATAGGATCCTTCCTCCAGCCCCGGCGCGGTGTAGACCGCGTAGGTATAGCCGCAGCGTCCCTCGATCGTGCCGATCAGCTCGCCGCTCGCGTCGCTGCTCAGCTGCGCGGCGCTGCCCGCCGCGCCCGCGAAGGAGCGGAAGAGCAGATACCGCTGCGAGTTTGCGCCGGAAAAGCCCTTCGGGCTCTTCGCCGTGCCGACGCCGATAAGCTTTCCGCCCGTGACCGCGGCGCTTCCCTTGGCGTCAAAGACTTCGCCGAAGGCGCTGACCGTGACGGCGCCGCCCGAGAGCGTGAACGTGCCCTCGGCGGAGCCGCGGCTGCCCGCCTTGATGCCGTTGCCCTTTGTGAAGATGCTGATCTCGCCGCCGGAGATGTTGACCGCGCGTTCGGAATCCAGGCCGTCATTTTCGCTCGTCACGTCGATCGTGCCGTCGGCGATCTCCAGCGTGCCGTGCGCGGCAAGACCCTTGCCCGCGCAGCTCTCCACACGGATCTCCGCGCCGCCGAGGACGCGCAGATCGCCTGTGCAGTGCAGGGCGTGGTCGGCGGTATTCAGCGCGATGCGGCAGTCGGAGAGCGTGAGCTCCGTTTTGGCCTTCATGCCCTTGCTGCTCGCGTCTCCGCGCGCGCCGCGCGTCGTGATGTGCAGCTCGCCGCCGCTGACCGTCAGCGCGGTCTCCGCCGCGATGCCGTCGCCGCCCGCCGTGATCTCCACGAAGCCGCCGGAGACCGTGACGAAGCCCTTGCCCTCTTTCTTCGCGGAGCTGGACTTCATGCCGTCGTTGCCGGCCGTGACGCGCAGCTCGCCGTCCGTGATCTCCACGGATTCCGAGCCCTTGACGCCGTTGTGCACGGCGACGACCGTGATCACGCCGCCGAGGATATCGAGGTCGTCCTTGCAGGTGATGCCGTTGTTGATCCAGCCCTGCACCTCCAGCTCGCCGCCGCCCTGGATGTCCAGGTCGTCCTCCGAGAAGATGACCGCGCCGTCCTGCGCCTGGGTCGGAGCGGCGTCCTCCGCTCCGGAGACGAGACGGTTGAAGCTGCCCTCCTCAAGCACGAGGCGGCAGTTCTTCACCTGCTCGACGAGCAGCGCCGGGCCGTCCGCGCAGCGGATCTCCGCGCCGGCGAGGCGGAGCGTGACGTCGCCTTTGACCTCGCCGGTATTGACGACGATCCGGCCGTCGAGCGCGCCGCTGATCGTATACTCGCCCGGGGAGGCGATCTTTACCGTGCCGCCGTCCACCGAGGCGCCGCCGCCCGTGATCATCGCGCTCGCGCCGTTGAGCGTGATCACGGTGACGCCGCCCGGGGCGATCTCGCTGCCGGGCGCGGCCGTCGTCTGCGCCGCGGGGGCCGGACCGATCACCGTATCGCCGCAGCCGGCGAGCGCCGGCAGGCAAAGCGCGGCGATCAGCACCAGAACAGTCGCTTTTTTCAGTCGTTTCATAGCATGTCCTTGTCGGACTCGCGTCCGCAGATGATGTTGAGGTTGCCGTTGCGGCAGCGCAGCTCGTCGATAAACTCCTTGCTGACCTCGCTGCCCTTGATGTGAATGTGATAGTTCAGCTCGTAGAGCGTGCCCATGTTGGTGGTCTTGACTTTTGCCAGCTCATGGCTGGTCGTATACTTTTCGAAGATATCGTCGAACAGTCCGTCGTAATCGAGATTCTCCGGGATCGTGATCTTCAGCTGGCGGAAGCTGCGGCTGTTCTCGCCGAAGCGCAGCAGCGTCAGCACGATCACGGTCGCCGCGACGATGAGGAAGAACAGCGCCGCGATGCCGACGTAGCCCATCCCGCAGGCGAGGCCGATCGCCGTCCCGGTGAACAGGCCGCTGAGTTCCCGGGCCGTGCCGGGCGCGCTGCGGAAGCGGATCAGCGAGAAGGTGCCCGCGACGCCGAGGCCCGCGCCGATGTTGCCGTTGACCATCATGATCACCAGCGTGACGATCGGCGGGAGCAGCACCAGCGCGAAGGGCAGGCTGCCGCTGTGCTGGCTGCGGAAGGAGAAGACCAGCGCGTTGAGAACGCCCAGTACGAGCGCCCCGAACAGGCAGATGAGGAACATCGAAACCGTCATCGGCGCCGTAATAACTGAATTAAACACTCTTTATCACTCCGTTAAAATAATCGTTGAGGATCTCGTTCTGGTAGCAGGTGCCGTATTTGGAAAAGCCGCGGGGGAAGATCGCCTGATCCGACAGCAGCCGTGCGAGCCACATCGGCGACGCGCCCGGCATCTTGATCTCCATGAGCACCTCTCCGGGCGGGAGCAGCGGCTCGCCCGCGCTGCCCCGTGTGAGGTCCAGCGCGTCGGTGCGCCAGCGCAGGTTCTCGTCGAAGGTGATGCGCAGCTCGCCGTTGTCCTTCGCGACCCAGGCCGTGCGGTCGCAGGCGATGAGCACCTTCGGCGCCACGCGGTTGCTGCGCAGGAACCAGTCGAGCTCGCGCGTCATCTGCGAGCGCTCCGGCGGCGGAGCCTCGCCGGCGAGATAGGCCGCGGCCTCCCGCGCGCGCATCGCGATGCGCCGCTTGTAGACCATGCCCCTGTACTTTTTCTTCAGCTCGACGAAGACCTCCCCGTCTCCGTCCGGGACGTTGTAGCTGCGCACGCGCAGCTTCTCCTTGTACACGGGGGCCTCGATCGAGCGGCGGATCAGCGCGAAATCGTCGGTGTCGTAGTACAGCGAGCAGACCGTGCTCTTGAAATAGCGGTCCGGCACGATGCGCCCCTCCAGCGCGCGGCGCAGCGCCTCATACTGTCCGCGGGAGAGGAGATATTTTTTTTCGTAGCGCTCAAAGGTCAGTTTCGTCTCGCCCACGCCGTGCCGTCCTCTCCGCTTCCTGCTTTGATAACTGATTTATTGTACCATCAAAGCCGACAAATTTCAACCGGCTCTTTGCCCTTGTTCGAGGGCAGAAAGCTCGTTGCATAATCCCGCGCGGATTGCTATAATTCAAAGGAAAGGACCCGGCCGCCGCGCGCCGCGCGGCGTACAGGAGGATGAAGCTATGAAAACCGTCGCCGTCATCGGCGGAGGCGCCTCCGGCCTGATGGCCGCGCTGACCGCCGCACAAAACGAAGAAAACCGCGTGCTGCTCCTCGAGCGGCAGCAGCGTCTCGGGCGCAAGCTGCTCGCCACGGGCAACGGCCGCTGCAATCTCACGAACACACAGGCCTCGATCGCGCACTACCACGGCGAGGACCCGGGCTTTGCGCGCTTTGCGCTCGAGCGCTTCACTCCCGCCGACACGCTGGCCTTCTTCCGTTCGCTCGGCCTGCTCACCGTTGAGGAGCGCGGCGGCCGCATCTATCCGCTGTCCGATTCGGCCAACAGCGTGCTCGACGTGCTGCGCTTCGCCGCGGCGAGCGCCGGGGTCGAGCCGCACACCGCCTGCCGCGTGGTCCGCGTGACGCGCGCGGGCGGCGGCTTCTCGCTCGAATGCGAGACCGGGCGCTTTTCCTGCGACCGTCTGATCGTCGCCTGCGGCGGCGCGGCCGGCGGCAAGCTCGGCGGCGTGACGGACGGCTACGAGCTGCTCAAAAGCCTCGGCCACGCCCGGACGAAGCTCACGCCTTCGCTCGTACAGCTGCTGACCGCGCCGGAATATCCGCGCGCGCTCAAGGGGGTGCGGGCGGACGCGGCGGTCGCGCTGCGCCGCGGGAGCGAGCTCCTGGCCCGCAGCGAGGGCGAGGTGCAGTTCATCGAAAACGGCCTCTCCGGTCCGGCGGTCTTCGACGTTTCGCGCACGGCAGCGCGCTGCGGCGAGGGCGCGGAGATCGCGCTGGACTTTTTCCGCGGCCGCGGCGGAGACGAGCTTGCGCAGATGCTCCGCGCGCGCCGCGACGCGCTGCCGGAGCTGGAGGCGGGCGAGCTGCTCTGCGGCATGCTGCACAACCGTCTCGGCCGGATGTGCGTGAAATACGCGGGGCTCGGCGGCGCGGCGCCGCTCTCCTCGCTCTCCGACGCCGATCTCGCGCGCGTGCTGGCCGCCTGCAGGGACTTCCGCCTGCCGCTGCGCGGCGCGGCGGGCTTTGACGGCGCGCAGGTCACGGCCGGCGGCGTCTCGACCGCACAGTTCGATCCCCGCACGCTCGAAAGCCGGCTCGTCCCCGGGCTCTTCGCCTGCGGCGAGGTGCTGGATGTGGACGGCGACTGCGGCGGCTACAATCTGCAGTGGGCCTGGGCCAGCGGCGCGCTCGCCGGGAGGCTCGGCACATGATCCTGATCCGGAATCTGCGCCTCGCGCCGGGCGAGCCGGCGGAGGCGCTGGAGACGCGCGCGGCGAAAAAGCTCGGCGTACGCCGCGAGGATATCGCGGAGGCGCGGCTTGTCAAGCGCTCGCTCGACGCGCGCAGGAAAGATGATATCCACTACGTCTGCTCGCTCGCCGTCGCGCTCCGCGGCGGCGAGGAGAAGGCGCTCGCGCGCTGCAAAAGCGCGGACGTCTCGCCTTATTATGAGAAGGACTACCCGATCCCGCAGGTGGAAGCGCCCGCGCAGCGTCCCCTCGTCGTCGGCTTCGGCCCGGCCGGCATGTTCGCCGCGCTGCTGCTCGCCCGCGCGGGCGCGCGGCCCATCGTGCTCGAGCGCGGCGTCGACGCCGACACGCGCGCCGCAGCCGTCGCGCGCTTCCGTGCGGGCGGCCCGCTGGATGAGAACTGCAACGTGCAGTTCGGCGAGGGCGGCGCGGGCACCTTCTCGGACGGCAAGCTCAACACCGGCACGCACGACAGCCGCATTTCCTGGGTGCTGCGGCAGTTTTACGAACACGGCGCGCCCGGGAGCGTGCTCTATGACGCCAAGCCACACGTCGGAACGGACGTGCTGATCGGCGTGGTCAAATCCATCCGGCGCGACGTCCTCGAGCACGGCGGCGAGATCCGCTTCCGCCACCGCCTCACGGGGCTGGAGATCGAAAACGGCGCGCTGCGCGGCGCGCGCGTCGAGGGCCCCGAGGGTGTCTACACGCTCCCCTGCCGGCAGCTGATCCTCGCCGTCGGGCATTCCGCGCGCGACACCTTCGCGATGCTGCGCGAGCGCGGCGTGGCGATGGCGCAGAAGCCCTTTTCGATGGGCGTCCGCATCGAGCACCGGCAGGACGCGATCGACCGCGCGCAGTACGGGCGCGAACGCGGTGCGCTGCCTCCGGCGGACTACGCGCTGAACGTGCGTCTGCCGGACGGCGGCAGCGCCTACAGCTTCTGCATGTGCCCCGGCGGCGAGGTCATCGCCGCGGCCTCGGAGGCGGGCGGCGTCGTCACCAACGGCATGAGCGAGTCGCGACGCGGCGGGGAGAACGCCAACGCGGCCCTGCTCGTCACGCTGCACACCGAGGACTTCCCCTCCTCCGACGTGCTTGCGGGCTGCGAGTGGCAGCGGCAGATCGAGCGCGCAGCCTACGCGTACGGCGGCGGGAACTACCTCGCCCCTGCCCAGCTCGTCGGCGACTTCCTCGCGCGCCGGAAAAGCGAGGGTCCCGGCGCGGTGCGGCCGAGCTACCGCCCCGGCGTCGTCTGGGGCGACGTGCGGGAGATCTTGCCCGCGCGGATCTGCGGCGTGCTCGAGCAGGCGCTGCCGCTCCTGGGCAAAAAGCTGCGCGGCTTCGACGCGCCCGACGCGGTGCTGACCGCGCCGGAGACGCGCTCGTCCTCCCCCGTGCGCATCCTGCGCGGCGAGGATCTCTCTTCTCCGCTGCGCGGGCTCTACCCCTGCGGCGAGGGCGCGGGCTACGCCGGCGGCATCACCTCCGCCGCGGTGGACGGCCTGCGCTGCGCCGAGGCGGTCCTGAAGGAACTGGGACAGTAACGAACAAAAAAGCCGACCCTTCCGGGTCGGCTTTTTTCGTTTGACCTCACATGATGGGGATCTTGATCTTCAGATCCGTCAGCGGCCAGCTCGAGCAGGCGTGGAACCAGCCCATCTCCTTGTCCATGCGGCGGCGTCCGTCGCCGATCGGGGAGACGAAGATCTCGCCCGAGAGGAGGTGGCTGCGGCAGAAGCCGCACTCGCCGTTGCGGCAGTGCGTGTCGATCGCGATGCCCGCGCGCTCGAGCGCGACGGCGACCGGCTCGCTGGCCTTCGCGTCGATAACGTCCTCATGGATGCCGCGGACGACCGTGATCCGGAAGGTCTTTTCCTCGGTGCCCTTCGGATAGCCGGGCAGCGTGGAGACGTCCGCGGGATTGTTCACGACGTCGTGGCGGAAGCGGCGGACGGGAACGCCCATCTCGCCCAGCGCCTTGCTGACGAAGCGGAACATCGGCAGCGGACCGCAGAACATATAGGTGCAGTCCGGCGTCGAGTATTTCTCGATGATCTCGCGGGTGATAAAGCCCTTTTCGCCGGGCCAGTCGGGCTCGTCGGAGAGGACGTGCACGACCTTGACGTCCGGGCAGTCGGCCTCGATCTTCGCCAGCTCGTCCTTGAGGACGATGTCGTTGGCCTTCACCGAGCCGTAGAGGATCGTGAGCTTGACGCCCTTGAGCTTGCCGTAGGCGATCTCCTTGGCCATCGAGTGGAAGGGCGTGATGCCCGAGCCGCCGGCCAGGGCCACGAGCTCCTTCGAATCGCGCATCGGCTCGTAATAGAAGAAGCCGAAGGGCAGCGCGCCCTCGAGCTCGTCGCCGACCTTGACATTCTCAAAAAGATAGTCGGGCACGAGATAGGGGACGTTGCGGCGCACGGTGATCTCGAAGAAGGGATGCTCGCCCCGCGCCTCGAAGGGGGCGGAGGAGATCGTGTAGGGACGGGAGAGGACGCTATCGCCGATCTTCAGGCGGAAGTTGACGTACTGGCCGCTCTGGAACACGGGGATGTGACCGTCGCCGCTTTCGAAACGGAAGATGCGGGAGGTCGGGGACGCCTCGCGGATATCGACGACCTTAAAGGTCATGTGCTCTGGGTGTAGCTTGTCCGCCAGCTCGCGGATCGGGTCCTTGGGATCGGGGATCGGAGAGCCCTTGGCGAAGTTCTCTTCTCTGAGCTTGGTGACGCGGGAGGCTCCGCCGACGTCTTTCAAAAAGCCCTTGACTTTAATACTCTCACAGCCTCCCTTTCTTTTCCATGTCTTCCTTGACGCCCTTGGCCGCGGCGCGGCCGTTGGTGATCTGCGGGCCCATGCCGTCGCCGCTCATGCCGTGCGCGCCGGCGAACTCGAGCCCTTCGATGAAGTGATCCTTTTCCTTCATCTGCAGGCGGGCGACCGCGTGGTCCTCCATCGAGTGGAGATAGCCGTAGATGTTGCCCTTCCACGCGCCGACATAGTGGGAAACCGTAATGGGCGTGGTGACCTCAAACTCGGTGATGCGGGGGCGGAAGTCGACCTTCGTGATGCGGATGCACTCTTCGATCATCTCGTTGGCGAGACGCCTCTTGAGATCGTGATACTCCTCCTCCTTGACGCTCTCGAATGGCTTGGAGGGGACGAGCGCCGTGATCGAGAGCTGCGTGTAGCCTTCCGGCAGCGTGGGGTTGGCGTAGTTGAGGCAGATCGTGGTGATGTAGTTATAGGGCTCAGTAATATTCGCGTAGTTCTCCCAGATCTTGTTGGTGTCCATCGTCGTGCCGGAGAAGGTGGAGTAATCGGTGATGCCGTTCTCCTCGGGCGTGCCCTCGATGAGCATGATGACGGAGACGGGAACGACGGAGAGCTTGCGGTTGTTGATCATGCGGATCGCGCCCTCGGGGACCTCGCTCGCCGGCTCGATCATCTGGCTGTAGACCCGGTTGGGGTAGGGACCGGAGATGACATAGTCGCAGTGGATCTCGTCGCCGCGCGCGGTGCGCACGCCGTAGACCTTGCCGTCGCGGACCAGGATCTTTTCGACCTCCTGGTTGAACTCGTACTGCGCGCCGTTTTCCTCGCATTTCGCCTGGAGCTTCATGCTCATCTCATGGCTGAAGCCGCGGCAGACGTAGGAGCCGGTGAAGTAGTCGGCCATCAGGAAGGCATAGATCGTGAAGGGCAGGTCGTCCATGCGGTTGCCGACGTAGATCCAGTACGGCGTCAGCATCTCGACGGCCTTCTTGGGCAGGTTGAAGGTGTTGATGACCTCGGTCGCGCTGTAGCCGACGGTCTTGACAAAGTCGGGGTGCTTGAGGAGCATCTGCACCTTGCTCATCGGGTTGACGGAGAGGTAGTTCATGCTGTCGTACACGCGGCGGCAGAGCAGCATCAGCTCGTGCACCTTGTCATAAGTGCCGGGGCAGACCTCGTCGATCTCCCTGGCGACGGTGGTATAGCTGTCGTCATAGTCGGGGTGCAGCACCTTGTCGATGCCGGAGTTCGGCAGCGCGACGCGGTAGCACTCGGGCACGGGCAGCCAGTCGATGTCCACGCCCATGTCGTCGAAGAACTGGCCGACCTTCAGGCGCTTGCCGGGCTGGCCGATGGACATCATCTCGTGCAGGGTGGCCTCGATCTCGAAGCCGTTGCGCACAAAGTCGGTGGCGAGGCCGCCGGGCATGTTGTGCTTCTCAAGGATCAGAATGTCCTTGATGCCCCAGGCCTGCAGCTGCAGGCACGCGGACATGCCGGCCAGAGCGCCGCCGATGATCACGACGTCGTAATGGTCTTTGTAGAATTTCATGCCTCTTTCCTTTCAAAAAACGGGGCCGGCGCGGGCCGGCCCCAAATCGTTGTGATTCAGAAGAATCTCTCAACCAGCTCGCGGGAGTACTCGGCCGTCTCGTCCATGTCTCCGAAGGCCATGATCTCGCCGGCGTAGAAGGTGTCGTACTTGCCCTGCATCGCCTCGACCTTGTCGTACCAGCCGGCGGCGTAGTCCTCGCAGGAGATGTGCGGGAAGTAGTACACGCTCCATGCGTTGACGACTTCCTTGGCGGGATTGTGCATGATCTTGAGGTCCTCCAGGACCATCTCGTTGCACTTGTCGTAGGGGACCTCTTCCATGTCCTTGTGCGTACGCAGCGCGTAGGTGGTGATGACCTGATCGATGCTGTCCTTCCAGCGGCGGTAATAGACCATCAGGTGGCCCAGACGCTCCTTGACCATGTTGTCAAAGACATAGTAGGAGATCTCGGGGTGATCCTTGGGCTCGGTGGTGACGGCCTGGACGGTGTAGCGCTCGTAGTCGATCTTGGAGAAGAGCTCCAGCTCGTCCTCGCGGGCGTCGAAGTAGTCGACCATGCCGTTGTTGTTGCCCATGTTGCCGTCGGCGACGTAGAGCGGCGCGGTGACGATGACCTTGTCATACTCCTCGACCTTGCCGTTGACGGTGATGAAGACCTTGCCGTCGCGGCGCTCGACCTTGGAGATCTCGGAATTGACTCTCGCCGGGTGCATGATGTGGTCGTTGAGCTGCTCCCAGATCCACTGGGTGCCCTGCTCCCAGGTCCAGAGGTTGACCTTGACGAAGTTCATCGTGGTCTGGAAGTCGAGGTACTTCAGCACGTAAGCGGCGGGGATCTCGTCGAAGTAGCCGTAGCCGAAGGAGGTGTACGGTCCGATCCAGATATCCTGCACCAGTTCGACGCCGTTCTTCTCGCAGAAGGTCTTGAACGGGAGGGCCAGATCCTTGAGGTTCTCGTTGACGCCCTCGACCTTTTCGCGGCCCGGGGTGACGGCGTAGCCGTCGTAGCGGCCCTCGGCGACGCCGCGGTGGCCGTTGACGTCGTAGCCCTTGTACTTGGTCTCGAGCAGCTCGCCGAACAGCTTGACCTGCTTCTTCATCTTCAGCAGGCGGGGGATCTTGAGAAGGTTCTTCTTCGGCTCGAACGGTTCGATGACCTTGCCGCGGCTGTTCTTGTAGTTGCGGTTGAGCTTCGGGCCGTCGTGCGTGATGCCGCAGAACTTCTCGACGTCCTCAACGGCGTAGTAGGACGGCACGCCCATGATGGCGCCCATCTCGTAGCGTCTGCCGTTGTAGCGGGGAGACCAGCACTTGCCGCCGACGCGGGCGGACTTCTCGAGGATGGAGTAGTTGGTATAGCCCTTCTGCTCGAGATACATACCGGCGGAAAGGCCGGCGGGGCCGCCGCCGATGATGGCGATGCGAATGTTCTTGTCCATTGTTTTCCTCCGTTAATTATTTTTTGCTGAAAAAAGCTTCGATAGGATGATTATACAACAGCGCATCGGAAAAATCACTATATAATTTCAAAAAATGCCGAAAAAAGCGCCGAAAAAACGCCTGCGAGCGCGGACAAAAGGCTTTCCTTGCGAAAGGAACTGTGGTATATTGGGAAAAAGAGGATCTGGAGGGACCGCCTATGCGCTTTGACAGCTTCGAGCATCTGCTCTCGCATTTCGCCGCCGAGACCCCGGACGCCCCCGCCCTGCGTTATGAAAAGGAAACGCTCTCCTTCGCCGCGCTTCACGCGCGCGTCGCCGAACGCGCCGCCGCGCTGCGGGAGAGCGGGAAAAGCTGCCTCGGTCTGCTGTGCGACGGCAGCATGGAGAACGTCGTCGAGCTCTTCGCCGCGAACCTCGCCGGGCTGCAGCTCGTGCTGCTCGACGCGTCGCTGGACGGCGAGCTGCTCAAAACGCTGATCCGCTATACGGACGTGGATTTGCTCTGGGGCGACGAGGACCTCAGGGAAGAACTCGATCTGGCGCTGATGGGCGGCGTGAAGGACGGAGCCGGCAGGATCCTCTTCTTCACCTCCGGGACGACCGAGCGCTCGAAGGCCGTGGTGCTGACCGACCACAGCCTGTGCCAGAGCGCGTGGAACGGCTCGGCAAAGCTGCCGCTCGCGCCGGAGGACACGCTGCTGTGTCTGCTGCCGCTGGGCCACGTGTTCGGCTTCGTGTGCGGCCTGCTCTGGGGACTGAGCTGCGGCGCCTGCGTCGCGCTCGGCCGCGGGCCGCGGCATTATATCGACGACTGCGATTTCTACCGTCCCACGGCGGTCTCCGTCGTGCCGATGCTGCTGGGATTTCTGATCCAGCGGCGCTGCGTGAATCCCGAGCTGAGGCTCGTGCTCGTCGGCGCGGGCGACTGCCCGCAGCGGCTGCTGGCGGCCGCGGGCGCGATGGGGCTGCGCGTGAGCTTCGGATACGGTCTGACCGAGACCAGCTCCGGCGTCGCGATCTCCGTGCGGGGCGACCCCTTTGCCATGGAAGTCTGCCCGGACGACACGATCACGATCGCCGAGGACGGCGAGATCCTCATCGAGGCGCCGACCTGCATGATGCTCGGCTACTACAAGCGCCCCGACGCGACGCGCGCCGTGCTGCGCGACGGCGTGTTCCATACCGGCGACCTCGGCCGCTTCGACGAGGAGGGGCTGCTGCACATCACAGGGCGGAAGAAGGATATGCTCGTGCTGCCGGACGGCACGAAGATCTTTCTGCCGGAGTACGAGGGGGCTCTGATGCAGGCGCTCGGCCACACGGAGCTGGCCGTGGCGCTGTTCAACGAGCGGCCCGTGCTGATCTTCTCCGGCGAGGGAGACGAAGCGGCGATCCTCGACAAGCTGCGGGACGTGATCGGCTCGCTGCCGCGCGGACAGCAGATCGCGCGCGTGATCGTGACGGACGAGCCGCTGCCGCGCACGGCGACCGGAAAAATCAAACGCTGGGAGCTCCAGCAGAAAGTAGGTACGAATATATGACCAGACAGGAAGTCCTCAACGAGACCAAACGGATCATCTACGAATGCTTCCCCGACATGAAGGAGATCGATCTTCAGGAAGACACCGTCATCAACACCGAGACGGCCATCGACTCGATGGGCTTCGTGCTCGTCATCTGCAAGCTTGAGGCGCTCTTCGACGTGCGCATCCCCGAGCGGCAGTGGAAAAAGCTGCAGACGCTCGGCGACGTGGTGGATGCGATCTACAAGCGGATCCAATGAGCGTTTACCGCGAAGAGCTGCTGCTGCGCAGCAAGGATGTGGACATGTTCCGCCGCCTGCGGAGCTCTGAGCTGTTCCGTCTGCTGCAGGAGGCTTCGATCCGCCATACCGAGCAGCTCGGCATGGGACGGGACAAGACGCTGGACAAGGGCATCCTCTGGGTGCTCCTGATGCAGCGCGCCGAGATCGCCCGCATGCCGGAGTATGACGAGCGCATCGTGCTCAAAAGCTGGCCGGGCAGGACGATGCATCTGCTCTTCCCGCGTTATTACAGCATCGAGACCGCGGCGGGCGAGCCGCTGCTGAAGGCCAGCGCAGTGTGGAGCCTGATCGACGCGAAAACGCGCAGGGTCGTCTTCCCGGAGAAATACGGCGTTGCGATCGAAGGCGCCGAGACCGGCGAGGAGATCGCCATGCCCGCCGCCGTGGCGAAGGCGGAGTGCAGCCTGGCGCGGGACTTCACCGTGCCCTACAGCTTCGTCGATCTCAACGGACACATGAACAACACCCGCTACTTCGATCTGGCCGAGGACTGCGTCGGCGAGGCCGAGCGCGGCCGTCTGCTCAGGAGCGTCTCCGTCGAATACCAGAACGAGGCGCGTCTGGGCGAGGACCTGCGGCTTTGCTGGGGCGGGGACGACAAGGGCATCTTCGTCTGCGGGCAGACGGACCGGCCCGTCTTCCGCATGCGCCTGGAATACAGGTAACAAAAAAACGGCGGCTCCCGTATCGCGATACGGGAGCCGCACGACACGGAGGGACAGATGGACACTTTATCCGATTACATCCAGTGGATGGGCGAATACCCGATCTCCATGACGGGCTTCCGCGACGCGGACGCGCTCGTGCTCTGCGCGCTCTCCTACATCGACATGTCGCCCGTCTTTTCACGCGGCACGGAGGAATGCCGCGTCCGGGACTGCCGGGAGATGATCGAGAGCGGGCAGCTGCGCGTGATGATCACCGGCGGCGACGAGGGCTATCCCGAGCTGCTGGCACATGCCGCGGTCTCGCACCGCTTCGGCGATCTGCGCATGGGCGGCTACACCGACGTCTTCCGTCCGGACCCGCCGCTGCAGTTCTCCGCGCTCTGCTTCCATGACGACACGGACTTCTCCTTTCTGGCCTTTCGCGGGACGGACAATACACTCGCCGGCTGGAAAGAGGATTTCATGATCAGCATCCACAGCACCGAAGCGCAGGAGCTTGCGCTCCGCTGCGCCGAGGAGCAGATCACGCCCGGGCGCCGCTGGTACATGGGCGGACAGTCCAAGGGCAGCAATCTCGCGCTCTACGCCGCCTGTCTGATGAGCGACGCGAAGTGGGAGGCTGTCGAGCGTCTGTATCTTCTCGACGGCCCCGGCCTCTGCCCGGAGGTCCTGGACAAGAGCCTCCTCGGGCGCATCGACTGCAAGACGACGCAGATCGTCCCGCAGTTCTGCGTCGTGGGCAAGCTCTTCGCCCCGATCATCAGCGACACCCGCATCATCCGCTCCTCCGCGAGCGGCTTTCTGCAGCACGCGCTGATCTCCTGGGGCATCGACCACGGCGAGCCGGCGCTGTGTGAAGCGCACTCCGCCGAGAGCCTGCTGATCAACCGGGCGGTGGACGAGTGGATCTCGAACATGAGTCCGAGCGACCGTGTGGTTTTCATCGACGAGCTCTTCGACGCGCTCGCCGCAGGCGGCGCGGACACGCTCGACGAGCTGGGCAGCGGCGGCCGCGCGGGGATCGAGGCGATCATCCGCCGCCTCGGCGAATCGAGCGAGGTGACTCGCCGCACGCTCTCCGATCTGCCGAAGCTCGCCGTGAAGCACAATCTTGAAAAGCTGCGCGGCGTGCTCTCCACCGGCATGGACGCCATCCTCAAGAAGCGGGACGAGGACGCTCCGGCCGAAGCGTAAGGGCGCGGCGCCGAAAACGCGGGCCTGTCATCAGACAGGCCCGCGTTTTTCTTTCAGAACAGCTGCCCCGGCAAACGCAGCTTTTCCCTGGGCGGGAACTGCGCGTCGAAGGCCTCGAAGGCCTCCGGCTCGAGCTCCGCGCGGTAGTAGCCCGCGGGCGGCGCGTATTCTCCGCGTACGCCGGCGAGATAGCCCGGGATCAGCTCCCGGCAGAGGAAGAAGGAGTCATCCGCGCCCTCGGGCAGACCGTGGTAGCGGAGGGCGAACTCGCGGGCGTACGTGAAGCCGCTTTTGCCGTAGAAGTCGATGTTGCCCTCGAAGCACAGCGCGCCGAATCCGAGCGCCGCCGCGCGGGACAGCGATTCATCCAGCAGCAGCTTGCCGTAGCCCTGCCGCTTGTACGCCGGAGCGATGCAGATCGGTCCCATCGCCAGGATCGGGATCTCCCGTCCGTCGTCGGCGCGAAGGACGGCGCGCATAAACACATTCTGCCCGATCAGCTCGCCGTCCTTTTCCATGACGAGATCGAGCTCCCGCACGAAGGCGGGATCGTCGCGCAGGCAGTGGATCACATAGTGCTCGAGGCAGCCGGGGCGGTATACGTTCCAGAAGGACTCGCGCACGAGCTCCTCCACTGCGCGGCGGTCGCTCTCCCGCTCGGCGCGGATAACGATGTCGGATCGTTCCATATCTGTTTCTCCTCCAGTTGATCGGATTTGTACGAGTCTTCCCGGTGAATGATTCTGTCCGGATCAGGCCATGTATGAGATGATGACCGGCACGCCGTTTGCTGCACCCCAACCAGAAAGCGCGGCAATGAACTGTGCGTATTCCTCCCAGAAGGGCTGATCGCCGGAGGCCCTGCCCGCCCGATGATCGATGCGATACCTTACGCTGCGCTTTTCCTTTCGGACCAGCATTTCCCGAAAAACGTCAGGTGAATCGGGGTTCATGATCCGATCCGGAGAGGCCCGGATCTCGCGGATCTCTCCCGCAGGGAAAACCGTGTCGTCCACGACGAGCTTTCCGGGAAACAGCATGATCCGGGAGGGAACCGAGCGATCATATTTCAGATACAGGCACAGCTGGACAAGAAGGCCCGGGATCGTGATCAGGACGCAGAAGATGAGGATAAAAAGCACCTGCAGGGGGCTTCCTATGGCTCCGCAGGCAAGCTGGATCCCGCAGATCAGAAAGAAGGCTCCCAGGACCATGATCCCCGTCCATCGAAGGACCGACCGGGATCTTTTTCGCGCGGCTTCCGTCAGGCGTGCTTTCGGCAGGATAAACTCCCGGCAATCCGGCCGGGCGGGGTCCTCGGGCATATACTGCCGGCTGAGAAGCTCGTTCAGCGCCTTTTCCGTCTTCATTTCCTTCCGGCCGTAAATGAGCCAGAGGACCCCGTAAACCAGGCAGAAGGCGCCCGTGATCAGCGCAAGGATGCAAAAAGTCTGACAGAGCGCCGATCTGTCCAACGCGGCACAGACACCGGCCGCCGCAAGTGTGATCAGGGTGATCCCCAGGAAGGAAAGGCACAGGATCTTGTTGATCTTCCTGCCCTTATAAATCGGAACTGTCATCGACAGGGCTCCTTTATATGAGTTTTCTGCGGTATGGTCATTTTACCATCCGGCACAGGCTCTGTAAATACGCGGCTTTATAAAACGCAGCGGCGGGGGAAGGATTCGAGCGGTGCCTTCGCACCGCTCATAACCGGATGTCCCCACTCGCTCGCCGCTGCCGCGGCAACCGCTCGGGGATGACGCCGTGAGGGCTCGAATCCTTTGTCTTTGGTACGAGCAGTGATAAGAAAAGCAAATCACATTGTAATACGAGTGCTTGGCGACAACAACACCGTTGTCGAGGACAGAATCGTATGCAATCCATAAGGAAGAAATCAATTTCACACAAAGGATGCCGATACTGGGGGGCACAACTCTAAGTAACTAATTGGCATTCTGAGACTATTACTCAATTGCCGAAACTTATACACAATTAGTGAAACTATTTCCCCCACAACTGAACGATTTTAATCTTATTACGCTCATATCCCGGCACACATTACGCACAAAACGGCTCAATTGAGAGATCCTTTTATTCTCTCAATTGAGCCGTAAATCTTGAAAAACGCTGATACCAAAGGGTTTGAAAAAACAAAGGGCACTCTGACTATCTATCAAGATCAGAGTACCCTTTTGGCAGCGGGAGAAGGATTCGAACCCTCACATACGGAGTCAGAGTCCGCTGTGCTACCTTTACACAATCCCGCTAAACGCAAAAGCTATTATACAGAATAATCACGGTTTGTCAAGAAGTTTTTTCCGCTCGCCGCACAGCGACCGGATCGCTCATTCGATCGCGAGAAGCCGCACGCTCTCGACGCCCTCCACCTTTTCGAGCGCCTGCTGCAGCGCGCTGATCGAGCGGGACATGGCGTTGACGTCGATCGAGAGCGTCACGCTGGCCTTGCCGAGCACGGGCAGGCTCTGCGTGATGGTCAGGATGCTCGCGCCCGCGCCGAAGATGCGCGAGAGCACCGCGCTGAGCACGCCGGGCTGATGGTCGAGCATCAGCTCCAGCACCGCCTTGCGGCTCCCGGAAGCGTCCGAGGGTTCAAAGACGTAGTCCTTGTATTTATAATAGGTGCTGCGCGAGATCCCGACGCGGCGGACGGCCTCGCTGACCTCGCGCACCTGCCCGGATTCCAGCAGACGGCGTGCGTCGAGCACCTTTTCGTAATAATCCGGCAGGACGCTCTTGTGGATGATCAGATAGTTGTCAAGCATGCTCTTCCCTCCCGCGCGGCGAGGCGCCGCGCTTTTATGATACACACTGCGCGTCGAAAAAACAAGTGTCTTTTCTGCGCAGACAGGGAGGGAAAAGGGACGCGGAAAGTTCCGGTTGAAAAAAAAGCCTCGCTATGCTAAACTATCATGTACTGTGCTGAAAGGCGCAGCCGTATCAAAAAGATCACTTTTCCGGCGCGGGCGCTCTGCCCGGCCGGTGAATCGAGGCACAATCATGTTAAAAAGACGCGTTTGGAAACCGATCGCAGGCGTGCTGTTTCTGATTCTGCTCCTTGCCGTTGCCGCTTTCGTGTACTTCCTGCTGAAGGTCGACATCCTGCCAGCCAAATACCTCATCGCCGTCTATGCGTTGCTGGCGCTGCTGGTCGTTCTCGTCGGCCTTCTGTTCTACCTCGGGCTGCACAGAAAACGCAGCAAATTCCGCCGCATCCGTCGGATCATCGGCATCGTCCTTGCCGTGATCGTTACAGCGGGCTGCGTGACCGGCTGCTTCATGCTCGACAGGCTTAACAAGACCAAGCAGGAGGTCACCAATATCAAGGCCACCACCCGGGCAGCCATGGGCGTGTACGTCATGGACGACGACGCTGCGCAGTCGCTCCAGGATCTGGCGAAGTACCGCATCGGCGTGCTCGGCAAGCTGGACCGCCTCAACACGAACTACGCGCTGGGCGAGTTCTTCCAGGCGGCCGGTACCGACATTGAGCTGGAATCCTACAACGGCGTCTCCGATGCGGCGGCCGCGATGAAAGACGGCAGCGTGCAGGCGCTGCTTGTCAACGAGAGCTTCCTTTCGCTGCTCAACGGTACCGAGACCTACGCGGACTTCAATAACGAGATCCGCCTTATCGAGGATATCATGGTTCCGATCAGCGCGACGGCGGAGAACACGGAGGATTACCTCAACGAGCTGCTCGGCGATCTTGAGCCGACTCCCACGCCCGAACCCACGCCCGAGCCGACGCCCGAGCCCGAGGTATACGGCGAGAAGGACACGCTGATCTTCTATCTCAACGGCATCGACAACTGGGAGGTCAACGACACCAGCCACACGCACGGCGACGTCAACATCCTCATGGCGGTCAACGCCCGCACGAAACAGATCCTGCTGATCAACACGCCGCGCGACTTCTTCGTTGACAACGTGGCGGTCGGAAGCTACGTGAAGTACGGCGGCGGCGACAAGCTGACGCACTGCGCCGTGCAGGGCATCGGGAACTCCGAGGCCGCGCTGGAGAACGAGTACGACATCCAAATCGACAACTACGCCAAGATCAACTTTACGGGCTTCGAGCGACTGATCAACAAGATCGGCGGCATCGACTTCTACAACCCGGTCCACTTCCAGACCCAGAGCCGCAGAGGCGTGGTCGACTTCCCGGAGGGAGACCTCCATCTCGACGGCTTCCAGGCGCTGGAGTACGCGCGCGAGCGCCACGCTCTGCCCAACGGCGACCTCGGCCGCGGCGCGAACCAGATGCGCGTCGTGACCGCCATCATCGAGAAGGTCAAGTCGAGCGGCGCGAAGCTGATCATGAACTATGCCTCCCTGCTTGAAACGCTGGGCGGCACCTTCGAGACCGACCTGACGCCGGAGCAGATCTCGGATCTGGCCAAGATCGCGCTTGAAAACCTCAGCGACTGGGAAGTCAAGAGCTACGGCACGCTCGGCGCGAGCGGCAAGCGCGTGACGGCCACCGGCGGCGCGGAGGCGCTGTATATCACCTGGCCGAACCAGAACTCGGTCAACTTTACCAAGAGCCTCTTCGAGATGATCGAGAACGACGAGATCATCACCGACGAGTACATCGCGAGCGCGCCGCGCTGGTGATACAAACAAAAACCGGGCACGGACGTTCACGCGGACGTCCGTGCTTTTTTTCGCGGCATTGAAAAAAGACGCCGCGCATGGTACACTCAAAGGCGGAAATCTCAGCAAGAAAGGAAGCATGATCGTGAAAGCAGTTTTTTCCCCTTACCTCGACGCGATCGCCCCGGGCCTGAAACAGCTCGCGGCGCTGCTCGGGGAGAAGTACGACTATGTCAGCGTGCTGTCCACGGACTCCGTGGGCTTCGCCGTGTCGATCTCGCAGCGCGCCAAGGCCGTCAATCACTCGACGATGACGACCGAGCGCGGCAGCGTCGTGCGCGTATGCCGCGGCGGGCTGTACAGTGAGTACGCCTTCAACCGCTTCGACCCCGCGCATCCCGAGCGGACCGCCGCCGAGGCGGAGCGGGCGCTGGAGGAGCAGTTCGCACTGCTGCGCGCGACGGATTCCGCGGTCTATGAAACGCCCGTCCTGCCGGACGAGCCCTGCGTGCTGCGCGAGGAGATGGAGACCGGCTCGATGCCGGAGGACTGTGATCTCGGCGCGCTCGTCGAGCGCTTCACGGAGATCTCGGCGCGCGGCGTCGCGGCGGGCGAGCACGCGATCGACTGCCATGTGCGCGGCCAGTCCACGCACGTGTGCAAGCTCTTTCTCACGGCCGGGCGCGACATGCGCCAGAGCTACGTCTATTCCGAGGGCATGGTCGCGGTGATCGCCTCAAAGGACGGCGCGGTCAAGTTCGGCTTTGACAGCGTGTCCGGCCGCGAGGGACCGGAGCTCTTCGGCAAGCTGGACGAACTGGCCGAAAAGGTCGCCGGGATCGCGGAGGAGCTGCTCGTCGCCGAGCGCATCGAGCCCGGCGAGTACGAGGTCATCGTCTCGCCCGAGATCAGCGGCCTGATCGCGCACGAGGCCTTCGGTCACGGCGTGGAAATGGACATGTTCGTGAAAAACCGCGCGCTGGGCGCGCAGTATATCGGCAAGCGAGTCGGCAGCGATCTCGTGACGATGCACGAAGGCGCGAAGCCGGAAATCGAGGTCGCGAGCTACGCCTTCGACGACGAGGGCACGCTCGCCCACGACACGGTCGAGATCCGGAACGGCATCCTCAAAACCGGCGTGTGCGACGCGCTTTCGGCGCTGCGGCTCGGCGTCGAGCCGACGGGCAACGGCAAGCGCGAGAACTTCGAGCACAAGGTCTACACCCGCATGACCAACACGGTCTTCGAGTCGGGCGAGTCGACGCTCGAGGAGATGATCGCGACGGTGAAACACGGCTATCTCCTGCGCGGCATGCAGTCCGGCATGGAGGACCCCAAGCACTGGGGCATCCAGTGCATCCTCGACCGCGGCTACGAGATCCGCGACGGCAAGCTGACCGGCAGGATCGTCTCGCCGATCGTGATGACCGGCTATGTGCCGGAGCTGCTCGGCTCGATCTCGATGCTCAGCCGCGACCACGAGCTCTTCGGCAGCGGATTCTGCGGCAAGGGCCACAAGGAGTGGGTCAAGGTCTCCGACGGCGGCCCCTATATGAAGGCGAAAGCGAGGCTCGGATAAATGGAAGACTTTGTTCTTGAACTGCTCAAAGACTCCGGCGCGGACGGCTGGATGGTCACGGACGAGCTGCGCCGCGGCTGGGAGTTCTATTTCATCCGCCGCGCGCTCGACCAGAACCGCGTGCGCGAGGTCGAGCATCTCGGCCTCACGGTCTACAAGAAATTCAGCGAGGACGGGAAGGACTTTCTCGGCAGCGCCTCGGCGCAGCTCCCGCCCACGGCCTCGCGCGCCGAAGCGCAGGAGCTGATCGGCGCGCTCGTCGAGGAGGCGAAGCTGATCCGCAACCCGGTCTACAGCCTCAACCCGCCCCGCGGGGACGCGGGCGCGGCCGGGGAGGAGATCGACCTGCCCGCCGTCGCCGGGGATTTCCTGCGCGCGATGCAGAGCGTGGAGGAAAGCGCGGAGGCCGACGTCAACTCGTATGAGATCTTCACCGACAGCGTCACGCGCCGCATCGTCAGCTCCACGGGCATCGACAGGACGGCCGTGTTCCCCGCCTCGATGATCGAGGTCGTCGTCAACGCGCGCCGCGAGGGCCACGAGATCGAGCTCTACCGGATGTACCGCTCCGGCAGCTGCGACGCCGCGGGCCTGAAGGCGGAGGTCGAGAGCACGCTGCGCATCGGCCGCGACAAGCTGCGCGCCGTCAAGACCCCGGCGCTCGGAAAGTGCGACGTCGTTTTCTCCACGGCCGACGCGATACAGATCTACGACTATTTCATCGACCGCATGGACGCGGGCATGGTCTTTCAGGGCATTTCGGACTGGAAGTGCGGCGAGCGCGTCGCGCCCGACGAGGGCGGCGACGCCGTTACGGTGCGCGCGCTGCGCACGCTGGAGAACTCCTCGTACAACTGCCCCTTCGACGGCGAGGGCGCGCCGCGGCGCGACCTCACGATCATCGAGGACGGCGTGGCGAAGAGCTATTACGGCCGCCGCATGTTCGCGCAGTATCTCGGCCTCGAGGACAGCTTCGATCCGGGCAACTTCGCCGTCGACGGCGGAAGCGAGAGCGCCGCGGCGCTGCGCACGGGCCGCTATCTCGAGATCGTCGAGTTCTCGGACTTCCAGGTCGAGGCCTCGGACGGCGAGATCGCCGGCGAGATCCGGCTGGGCTATCTGCACGACGGCGACACGGTCACGGTCGTGGAGGGCGGCTCGGTCTCCGGCACGATGCGCGAATTCGCCGCGACGATGCGCCTGTCAAAGGAGCGCAGGCAGTACAACAACTACCTGATCCCGGCCGTGACGCGCCTGCGGGGCGTGACGGTCACCGGCGCGGAGGATTAACGCATCACCTGCCTCTCGACCGCCGGCCCGCTCTGGCCGGATCCGCCGGAGCTCTATGCGCAGACCCTTCCCGCGCCGTGAAGGGACGGCGCAAAAAACCGCTCTCCCCTTTCGAGGGGAGAGCGGTTTTTCATCGCTTTGCTTATTCGAGGTTCAGATGGTGCTTGAGGATGTAGCGCGTGAGGAAGAAGTAGGCCGCGCCGAGCAGCAGCTCGAAGAGCAGCGCCGAGCCGAGCGCGCCGGCGGCGACGCCGGGGCTGTCGAGCGTCAGAGCGCCCTCCACGAAGCGGAAGCCCCAGCTGAAGCTCTTGCCCAGGATACGGGGCAGAAGGCCGCTGCTCATGCCGACGCCGAAGAGGATGTTCAGCACGAGGCCGATGCCGACGTAGGCCAGCAGCGCCCAGAGCGCGCGGTGCTTCTTTGCCAGATGGCCCAGCGCGATGGCGAGGTAGATCTTGAGCGTCTCGGTCGCCGCGACGGCGATCAGGACCAGCACGGCCTCCGCGACGAGCCAGGGCGCGGAGGGAGGCAGCTGCAGCTTGCCCAGCTCCAGCCAGATCGTCTGCCAGCCGCGGGCGAACTCCGTGGGCTGATAGACCGTGAAGAGCAGGATGCCGCTGAGCATCGCGGCGAGCCAGGAGAGGATCTCGAGGATCAGCGCGGTGAGGCCCTTCGAGGCGATGTGCGCCCCGGCCGAGGCGGGCAGCGTGAACATCAGATAGCCCTCGTCGCCCAGCAGGCCGCGGTAAAAGCGCTGGATGACGAAGATCAGCGCCATGACCGCCATGGCCACGAACAGCCCGAAGAGCACCATCGAGGGCAGCACGCCCAGCAGGAAGATCACCAGACCGCTCTGCCCGCCCGGGGCGTCGATGACGTAGCGGAAGGAGAGCCCGATCAGCGCGCTGAGCGCGATGACGGCGAGCCACAGCGGGCCGAATTTGCGCAGGCAGGAGCGCAGGTCGTATTTCATCAGTTTAGCAAGCATCGTTTTGTCCTCCTCTCCATTCCTGAGCGCGGAACATATCGCGGAACAGCTGATCCACGCTGCCGCCGGTCCGCTCGCGGATGCTGTCGACGCTCTCGTGCAGCACGACCTGGCCCTGCCGCAGGAACACCGCCTCGTCGAGCACCTGCTCGACGTCGAGGATCAGGTGCGTCGAGATCAGCACCGAGCCGTCCTCGCTGTAATTCGTCAGGATCGTGCGCATGATGAACTCGCGCGCCGCCGGGTCCACGCCCGCGATCGGCTCGTCGAGCAGATAGAGCTTCGC
>CACWIS010000027.1 GCA_902761055.1 Oscillospiraceae bacterium | reverse complement strand
AGAGTCTTTCGACTCTCTTCAAGAACCCTTTTCTTGGTGCTTATTTTGCATAAGCTGTTCTTACATTGTTCAATTTTCAAGGTGCATCGCCCCGCCCCCCTCTCAAGGGGGCAGCTTGTATAATATAGCACAGAGGAAAGCGCTTGTCAACAATTATTTTCCCCAATTCATAGAAAAATTCTTGCGGCACAGTCGCTTTCATGTTCGCCTTTCTGCAGGCGCTCGGCTAATATAACACCGAAACCGACCTTTGTCAACTCTTTTTTCGCCTTGTTTTTGAAAAATTTTCAAGTCGCTAAATATTGTGGAAAGCCTTGGCAATACTACCCTATATGTGTGATCGCTTGATGAAAAAAAGCGCCTCGCAGCCGCAGGCGGAGGCCGCATACGGCGCGCCCGTCTGCCGCGCGGCGCTCGAGGACTGCTTCCGCCGCTGTGCGGATTTCTCCTCGCGCCGCCTCCGCGTCGGCGCGGAGGGGCGGATCGAGCTCTTCGTCTGCTGGATCGACGGGATGATCTCCGCCTCCGAGGCCGCCGAGGACGTGCTGCGGCCGCTGACGGACCCCCTGCGCGCCGCGGCGGATGCGGACGCGGGCGCGCTCTTTGCCCGGCTGCTCGCCGGGGGCCTCAGCTTCCCCTCGGCCGTCGAGAGGAGCGAGCTCGGCCGGCTCTGCGAGGACCTCACGCACGGCTCGCTCGCGCTCGTATCCGATACGCTGGGCCGGGCGTTGAGCATCGATGTGAAGAACCAGGCCCTGCGCGCCGTCGGCGAGCCGACGCTGGAGAAGTCGCTCAAGGGCAGCAAGGACAGCTTTGTCGAATCGCTGCGCACGAACACGGCGCTCGTGCGCCGGCACGCGGCCACGCCGCGGCTCAAGCTCGCCGAGTGTTCGCTCGGCCGCCGCTCGCATACGCGCGTCGCCGTGCTTTATCTCGAAGACGCCGCGGATCCCGAAACCGTGCGGGCGCTCGCCGCCCGTCTCGCCGCGCTCGATCTCGAGGGGCTGGTCTCTCTCGGCGCGCTCGAGGAGCGTCTCGTCGAGCAGCCGCGCTCGCCCTTTCCGCAGCTGCTGCACACCGAGCGGCCCGACCGCCTCGCGCTCTGGCTGCTCGAGGGGCGGATCGGCGTGCTGGTCGACGGCATCCCGATCGCGCTCGCGCTGCCGGCGAGCTTTCCGGATTTCATGAAGGTCACGGGCGACGGGAGCATGAACCGCATCGTCTCCGCCGTGCTGACGGCGCTGCGCTATCTCGCGCTGCTGCTGGGCATGTACCTGCCCGCGCTCTACGCGGCCGTGGCCTCCTTCCACCAGGAGATGATCCCCACGCGCCTGCTGCTGTCGATCATCGAGGCGAAGAAGGACGTGCCTTTTTCGACCTCGACGGAGCTGCTGGGCATGCTCGTGGCCTTCGCGCTGCTGCAGGAGGCGGGCCTGCGCCTGCCCAACCCCGTGGGCGACACCGTCTCGATCATCGGCGCGCTGATCGTCGGGCAGTCGGCCGTGGAGGCACGCGTCGTCTCTCCGATCGCGATCATCGTCGTCGCGGTCTCGGGCATCGCCTGCTACACGATGCCGAGCCAGGACATGGGCGCGGCCGTGCGGCTCTGCCGCGCGGCGCTGCTGCTCGCGGCGATCGGCGCGGGGCTGTACGGCGTGGGGCTTTTGAGCTGTCTGCTCGCAGCGCACCTGAGTTCGATCGACAGCTTCGGCCGCAGCTATCTCGCGCCGCGGCGGGAGAGCGGCGCGGCGGAACGGAGGCGTCGGCGATGAAGAAACGCTTACCTATTATAATATTGTCTCTGCTCCTCGCCGCCGCGCTCGGCGGCTGCGCGCTCTTCCCCTCGCGTCTCCACGGGGTCGAACGGCTGCTGGTCGTGCAGGCGCTCGGCGTCGACCGGGTGGACGGCGCAGTGCGCCTGTCGATGGCCTCGGCGGCGGACAGCGCGCGCGGCGAAGGGCCGATCCGCCTCTCCGGCAGCGGTTTGAGCATTTCCGACGCCGCGGAGAACGTCGACGCGCTCGCGACCGAGGAGGAGCTTTTCTGCGCGCACGCGGGCCACGTCCTGATCGGCGAGACGACTGCGCGCGAAGGGATCGGCGGCGTGCTGCGCTATATCTGCCGCGCGCGCGAGCTGCGCATGGACCTGCCGCTGTATATCGTACGGGAGGGGAGCGCCGCCGACGCGCTGCTGAAAACCGGCGACGATCGCATCGGCGCGGTCGAGGAGCTGGACATGCTCGCCGCGACCGCGCCGGCGCGCGAGGGCCGCAGGCCGCCCGGGGCCGCGCAGATCGCGGGAGAGCTCGAGAGCGGCGGCTGCGCGCTCGTTTCCGCGCTGCGGCTCGTCCCCTCCTCCGAGCAGCGGGAGGAGGACGGCGCGCCGCTCACGCTCGCGCCCGCGGGCTGCGGCGTGATCGTGGACGGCAGGCTCGCAGCCTTTCTCGAGGAGGAGGACATGCCGGGACTGGACTTCCTCACGGGCGCGCAGGGCGTGCACACGCTCGTCGTTCGGGACCGCGAGGGGCAGCGCGTCACCCTTCGCACCGCGCCGGGTCGGACGCGGCTGCGGGCGCTGCGCGGCGAAGACGGCCGCCTCACCGGTCTTGAGCTCTCGGTCTCGCTCAAGGCCTCTGTCGCGGAGATCGACGGGGCGGGCGCGCTCTCCGACGCGGAATACTGCGACGCGCTCACGGCCGCCGCGGAGCGCGAGGTCCTGCGCCTCGCCGGGCGCGTCCTGCAGCGGCAGAAAGCGCTCGGCGCGGATTTTCTCCGGCTCGGAGAGCGGCTGGCGCTCGCCTCCTCCGCCGCCGAGCGCGCACGGGACGGCGCGCTGCGCGACAGGTCGGATGCGCCGGAGATCCGGCTCGCGGCCGAGGTCGTGCTGCTTCATTCCAACGATGTGAGGGACGGATAGTATGAGGATGGAAATCAGCGACAAACAGCTCGGCGCGGCCTTTTTTGTGCTGCTGCTCTCGCCGGCGCTGCGCCTTTTCCCCTCCTTTGCGGCGCAGAGCGCCGGGAAAGCGGCGCCTCTCGCTGCGCTGCTGGCCTTTTTTCCGGCGGCGGGCTACCTCTTCCTCGTGCTGCGCGCGGCGGCGCTGCGGCGGGAGGGCGAGGGTCTCGGCGAGCTCCTGCTGCGCGCCGCGCCGGGCAGGGGCGGACGCTTCGTGCTCTCGCTGCTCGGCGCGTGGCTGCTCGTGTACGCGGGCTTTGTCCTGCGCTCGGGGGCGGACCGCTTCATCGTGACGGTCTATCCCGACACGCCCGCAGCCTTCTTCGTGCTGACGATGGCCGCCGCCGCGCTGGCCGCCGCTTTCGCGCCGCTGCGCGGCGCGGCGCGCTGCGCACGGCTCTTTCTGCCGCCCGTGGCGCTGGTGCTCGCGCTGGTCCTCGGCGCAGCGCTGCCGCGGCTGCGCCGGGAAAACCTGCTGCCGCTCGGGCCCTCCGCCTTCGGCGGCCTGTTCGTCGGGACGCTCGGCGCGCTGGACGTGCTCGTCTGGGCCGTCGGCGCGCTCTGCCTGCTGCTGCCGGAGACGAAAAAGGGCGCGGCCTCCTTCGGACGGCTGCTGCGCCCGCTGGCGGCGGGCAGTCTCCTGCTGGCGCTGCTCGGCCTGTGTCTGGTCGGCTGCTTCGGCGCTCCGCTGACGGGCGAGCTGAGCTGGCCCTTCTTCTCGCTGGTGCGCAGCCTGGTCTTTTTCCGCAGCGTCGAGCGCATCGAGGCGCTGGTCGTGGCGCTGTGGATCTTTCCGGATTTTCTGATCGCGGCGCTGTTCCTGCGCGCGGCGCGCCGCGCGCTGTCGCTGACGCTCGCCCGGCGTCTCCCGCTCCTGGCGGACGGACGGCTCGCCCTGCCGCTGTGCGCCGCGGCGGCCGCCGCCTTCGCGCTGCTCGCCGCGCCGGACGCGGCCTCCCTCGCACGCTGGTCGCGTCTGTATATCCCGGCGGCCAATCTCTTCTTTTCCCTTGTCCTCGTGCCCGGCGTCCTGTTCGCCGGAAAGCGGCGGAGACGGATATAACAGGAAAAGGCCCTCTCTTTCGAGAGGGCCTTTTCCTGCTGCCGTATAGCCGCGCTTACTCCGCGTCCCTGAGAAACCGCGTCAGATCGAAGGCGGCGACGTCGTCGCGCAGATGGAGCTCGCTCGCCTCGATGCGGCCGCTCATCAGTTCGCCGTACTTCGTGTCGGCGTATACCGCGCGAGCCGTCAGCGGCACGCCGAGGTCGGAGTAGTCCATCGTCATGTCCACGCTCAGCGGCAGACGCATGATGACATGGTAGCCGTAAGCGGAGAGGATCGGCTCGGACACCTCGTAGTCGCCGAGCGCCTTGACGCCGTCCTCGAACTCGCTGACCATCGTGCCGGGCGTGAAGAGATAGCCTTCGGGGAAGGAGGCCTTGCCGCTGTCCTCGCAGTATTGCTCCTTGAGCTCGGCAAAGCGGGCGACGCGCGCCGCGTCGTCCTCGATCGCGCGCAGCTCGTCGGAGACGGCCTTGGCCTGCTCGAGCTTCTGCGCCGCGACGGACTCCTCGAGCGGCTCATAGCTCGTGGGGTCGATGGTCAGGAACAGGATGTGCGACGCGCAGAGATATTCCTTCTCGCGCAGGAAGGCCATCGCCTCCTCCTCGCTGACGGAAGAACCGTTCTCGCCGTAGAGTGCGGTGTTGATGTTGCGGAAGAGATAGCTCAGGGCGTTGAGCCTGTCGTACATCGCGCGGCTGATGCGGTTCTGCTCGAGGTAGGCGTTGAACTCCTCCTCGCCCGCGCCCTCGCCGCAGGCGCCGACGACGTCCTGTTGGTGCTGCGCGGCAAGCTCCTCGCGGTCGGCCTCGCTGAGCGTGACGCCGTTTTCCTCGGCGACGGCCTCAACGACGCTCATCTGACGGACACAGTCCTGCGCCATCCGCACGGTGTACTGTGCGAAGTTGTCGTCGTTCTCGCTGCTGAAGAGATCCTCCCAGTCGAGGCTCTGGCCGTACATGGCCATCGTGTCGATGTAGTTCTGCGCCTGGCTGCCCATGTCGGCGAGCCAGTAGAAATACTCCTCCCAGGTCACCTCGCGGCCGTCGACGTCGCCGACGACCTCGTCGAGCGGATAGAGCGCGCGGATCGCGTCGAAGTCGATCCTGCGGGCGGGCGCGGCGGTCTGCGTCTCTTCGGGCTCGTCTTCGGGCGCGGCGGGCGTCTGGCTGATCTCGGGCGCGGCGACGTTCTCCGGGTCGTAGAGCGCGACCGGCTCGCCGGAGCCCTGCGAGGCGCTCCTGGCGCTGAAATAGCCGATGCCGCAGCCCAGCAGCAGGCAGGCGGCCAGCAGGATGATGACAAACTTTTTCATGGCTTTTCCGTGTCCTTTCCGGTGATTCCCCTGCATGATACCGCGTTTCCTCTCCGGGGGCAAGAGGGCGCGGGAATTGTTCTTGAATTATTCAACTTTTGCCCCGCCCCAGTCGCGCACAAAGGCGCGGGCCTCGTCGAGCACGCGGGCCTTCGCGCGGATCTTCAGGCTCAGACAGGGCTTCGAGCCCGCCTCGACGCGCAGCCTTCCGCGGTATTCCTCCCGCGCGTAGAGCGCCGAGACCTTTTCCATATCGAACTCGCGCAGCGTGAAGCGCAGCGCGCCCTGCTTCTGCGAGATATCGCTCACGCCGGCCCGGCCCGCCTCGCCGCGCAGCAGCGCGATGTGCACGAGCGCGTTGACGCTCGCCGGCGGGTCGCCGAAGCGGTCGATCAGCTCGTCGGTGAGGTCGTCCGCCTCCTCCTCGGTGCGGATGAGGGCGATGCGGCGGTAGAGGTCCATCCGCTGCTCGCTCGAGGGGACGTAGCGCTCCGGGATGTTCGCCGCGACGGCGAGATCGGCCGAGCAGTCCGCCCGCTGCTCGACCGGCAGTCCCTTCGCCTCGAGCACGGCCTCGCCGAGCAGCTTCATATACATGTCGTAGCCCACGTCGAGCATGTGGCCCGACTGTTCCGCGCCGAGCAGGTTGCCCACGCCGCGGATCTCGAGATCGCGCATGGCGATCTTGATGCCGGAGCCGAAGGCCGCGAAGTCGCGGATCGCGTTGAGACGCTTTTCCGCGATCTCGGTGAGCACCTTGTCGCGGCGGAAGGTCAGATAGGCCGAGGCCCGGCGCGTCGAGCGGCCGACACGGCCGCGGATCTGGTGGAGCTGGGCGAGCCCGAGCCTGTCCGCGTCCTCGATGATGAGGGTGTTGACGTTGGGGATGTCGATGCCGGTCTCGATGATCGTCGTGCAGACGAGCACCTGCGTCTCGCCGCTGACCACGCCCTCCATGACGGCGGCGAGCATGGCCTTGTCCATGCGGCCGTGCGCCGCGGCGATCGTCACGCCCTCGCCCAGCAGCTCGCGCAGGCGGCGCGTCGTGCGCTCGATGTCCTCGATGCGGTTGTGCAGGTAATAGACCTGGCCGCCGCGCTGCAGCTCGCGGCGGATCGCATCCGCGAGTACGCCCCAGTCGTGCTCCAGCACGAAGGTCTGCACGGGCAGGCGGTCCTCCGGCGGCTCCTCGATCGTGGACATGTCGCGGATGCCGGACATGGCCATGTTCAGCGTGCGGGGGATCGGCGTGGCCGAGAGCGTCAGCACGTCCACGCCGTGCGACAGGGCCTTGATGTGCTCCTTGTGCGCCACGCCGAAGCGCTGCTCCTCGTCCACGACGAGCAGGCCGAGATCCTTGAAGCGCACGTCCTTCGACAGCAGCCGGTGCGTGCCGATCACGAGATCGCAGCGCCCGGTCCGCAGATCCTCGAGCACCTTTGCGGCCTGCGCGCCGCTGCGGAAGCGGCTGAGCACCTCGATGTTCACGGGGAAGCCGAAGAAGCGCTGCAGCGCCGTCTGATAGTGCTGCTGCGCGAGCACGGTGGTCGGCACGAGGATGGCGGCCTGCTTGCCGCCGAGCACGCACTTCATCACCGCGCGCAGGGCGACCTCGGTCTTGCCCACGCCGACGTCGCCGCACAGCAGCCGGTCCATCGGCACGGAGGATTCCATGTCCCGCTTGATCTGCGCCGTGCAGCGCAGCTGATCGTCGGTCTCGGTGTAGCTGAAGTTCTCCTCGAACTCGCGCTGCCACTCGCTGTCTGGCGGGAAGGCGTAGCCGGGCAGGCGCTGCCGCTCGGCGTAGAGGGCGATGAGCTGTCCGGCCATGTCCTTCGCCGCGCTGCGGGCGCGGCTGCGCGTCCTGGCCCACTCGGCCCCGCCCATCTTCGAGAGGCGGACCTCGCGGTCCTCGCCGCCGCCGGTGTATTTGCTGACCAGGTCGAGCTGCGTCGCCGGCACGTAGAGACTGTCCGTCCCGGCGTAGCAGATCTTGATATAGTCCTTGTCGACGCCGTCGACCTGCATGCGCACGATGCCGGCGAAGCGGCCGATGCCGTGGTTCTCATGCACGACGTAGTCGCCCACGGAGAGGTCGGAAAAGCTCTCGATGCGCTCCCGGCCCGAGGGCAGGGTCCTGCGGGCGTGCTTTTTCTCCCGCCGGCGCAGCAGCTGCGAGTCCGTCAGCACGGCGAGGCGGATCGAGGGATATTCCATGCCCGCCGAGATCGCGCCGAGACCGATCGCGCAACGGCCGAAGTCCGGCATGCGCGTGAGCGCGGGGAGGATCGGTGCGGCGATGCCGCGGGAATCGAAAAACTCCTGCAGCACCTTCGCGCGGCGCTCGTCGCCCGCGAGGACGACGACGCGGTAGTTCTGCCTGAGATAGCCCGCGACGTCGTCCGCCGCCGCCTGCGCGTTGCCCGCATAGGTCGTCAGCTGTTTGGCGGCGATGCTCGTGAGCGTCTTCGGCGCGAGCGGGCTGCGCCCGACGGCGAAGGCGTCGGCCATGTAGACGGGAAAGTCGCCGAGACGGCGCAGCAGCTCCTCGAAGGGCAGGCAGAAGCCGTCCGGCGCGACGGCGGCGTCGCCGCGGCGGGTCAGCTCCGCGACGTCCTCGCGCAGCTGTCTGCCGTAGTCCCGCGCCTTCTCGGCGCAGCGGTTGGGCTGGTCGAGGAGGACGATCGCGTCGGCGTTCAGATAGTCCGCGGCGCAGGCCGGGGCGTAAATGAGCTCCATGTATTTGTCGGCGCAGGAGAGCAGGGCGCCGCCCGCGAGCCGCTCGGCGTCGGCGCGGATCGTCTCGGCCGCCTTCCGGGCGGTCTCGCTCGTGCGGCGGCGCTCATAGCGCGCGGCCCAGTTCTCCATCTCGCGGCAGAGCGCCTGGCGTCCGCCGGGACAGAGCGCGGGGACCGTCTCGGCCGCGGGCAGGACGGTGCAGCGCTCGACGCGGTCGGTGCGGCGCTGGTCGGAGACGTCGAAATGGCCCATCGAATCCACCGTGTCGCCCCAGAATTCGATGCGGACGGGCTCGCGCTCGAAGGGGGAGAAGAAGTCGAGGATGCCGCCGCGCACGGCGAACTGGCCCGGTCCCTCCACCTGCTCGCAGCGGCTGTAGCCGCAGCGCACGAGCGCGTCGACGAGGTCCTCCTGCGCGCAGTCCTCGCCGTCGCGGACCGTGAAGGCCGCCTCGCGCAGCGTCTGCGGCGGGATCGTGCGCTGGATCAGGCCGCTGACCGACACGGCCGCGACCGGCGCGCCGCCCAGCAGCGCCCAGAGCGCGCCGAGGCGCTTCTGCTCCGCCTGGCGGGAGACGGCTTCGCTCTCGCAGAAGGTGAAGTCGCGCAGCCCCAGCGTCACGGCCTCCTCGCCGAGCATGGCCGCAAGGTCGCGCGCCATGTTCTCCGCCGCCGTGTCGTCGGGACAGATCACGACGAGCGGGCGGCCTGTGCGCGCGCGCAGCGCGGCGGCGAGATTGGCCCGATGGACCGCGCCGAGGCCGGAAATGAGCGCGGGAAGTCCTCCGCTCTCCGCAAGGGAGGGGAGGGCGGCGGCTTCCCGGTTTTCAAATATCTGGTCAAAAAGGATGTTCATGCAAGGGGATTATAGCATCTCCGGAGGGGAATTGCAATCGCGAAGAAAGGCGGCTGCGCGGCGCCCTTCCCCTTCGCTGGAAAGCGTTTGCGGGCAGACGGCGTCCGCCCCTACGAGGGGTCGGAGGAGGAGAACATCCGGCTCATGGCCGCGGGGGAGAGGACGCGGGAGTAGAAGTCCGCGAGCACGCGCCGGTATACGCCCGCGAGAGCCTCGGCGCTCCCCTTCACCGGCTTGACGAAGAGGTGCGCCTTTGTCCCGGCGATGCGCCAGTCGCAGTCGAGCTCGCTGTAGCCGAAGCGCGAGAAGAACCTGACGACCTTCCTGACGTGGTCCGGCTCGGGGTCCGCAAATTCGGTGATCTCGGCGAGCAGACACTGGCGGTCTGCGTAGCGGCGGTTGAGCAGGCGCATCAGCTCGACGCCGACCCCGCGGCCGCGGAACCAGGGGAAGACCGCGAGATACTTCACGAGCACGCAGCCGTAGAGCGAGCGTGGGAAGACGAGGGCGTAAGCTCCCTCGATCCTCGTCTCGTCGTCGTAGGCGATCAGCAGTTCGGCGTCTCCTTTTGAGATCGCACGGTGCAGCGCCAGCTTGCCGATCAGCTCCTCGCTGTCGAAATCGACCTCCATCAGCCCGTAGTAGCGCTCCAGGTCGCGGTGGCCGCCTTTTCTGAGTGTCAGCATATCTCTGTCTCCTTCTCTTCGCCGAGACGCTGCGCCCGCACGAGCGCGGCGTAGACGCCGTTTTTCTTCATCAGCTCCTCGTGGGAGCCCTTTTCCGCGATCCCTTCTCCTTCGATCACGGCGATCTGATCCGCTCCGCGGATCGTCGAGAGGCGGTGTGCGATGACGATGCTCGTCCTGCCCCGGCTCAGCTCGTCCAGCGCGGCCTGGATGCGGCGCTCCGTCACGGTGTCGAGCGCCGAGGTCGCCTCGTCGAGGATCAGGATCTTCGGGTTCTTCAGAAAGATGCGCGCGATCGACACGCGCTGCTTCTGCCCGCCGGAGAGCATCACGCCCCGCTCGCCGATGTAGCTGTCGTAGCCGTCCGGCAGGGCCATGATCTCGTCGTGGATCTCCGCCCGCTTCGCCGCCTCGACGATCTCCTCGTCCGTGGCGTCGCCGCGGCCGTAGCGGATGTTGTCGCGGATCGTGCCGGCGAAGAGAAAGACGTCCTGCTGCAGCATGCCGATGCTGCGGCGCAGGCTCGCCTGCGTCACGCCGCGCACGTCCCTGCCGTCCACGCGCACGCTGCCGCCCGTCACGTCGTAGAGCCGCGGCAGCAGCTGGCAGAGCGTGGTCTTGCCGCCGCCGCTCGGCCCGACGAGCGCGAGCGTCTCGCCCGGCTCGACGCTGAGGTCGATGTGGCTCAGCACCGGGACGCCGTTGGCGTAGGCGAAGCTGACGTCGCGGTACTCGATCCGTCCCTCGATCGCGCCGAGCTCCTCCGCGTCGGGGTCGTCCCTGATCTCCGGCTCGGTGCGCATGATCTCGAGGAAGCGCTCGAAGCCGGCGGCGCCCTGCATGTACATCTCGGCAAACTGCGTGAGCTTGCGCACGGGCGTGACGAAGGTCGAGACGTAGAGCGAGAAGGTGACGAGGTCGATGTAGTTCATTTTTCCGCGCATGATCAGCCAGCCGCCGAAGGCGACGACCACGACCTGCATGATGCCGGTCGTGAACTCCATGCCGCTCATGAACAGGCCCATGCTCCGGTAAAACTCGTCCTTCGCGCCGCGGAAGAGCGCGTTGGCCTCCTCGAATTTCTCGTGCTCGACGTGCTCGTTGGCGAAGGCCTTGGCCGTGCGGATGCCGGAGATGCTGCTCTCGATCGCGGAGTTGATGTTCGCGGTCTTGCGCTTGACCTCGAGATTCGCGTTCTTCATGCGCAGGCGCTGCGAGAGCGTGAACCACAGGCACAGCGGCAGCACCAGCGCCAGCGCGAGGGCGAGCCGCCACTGCAGCGTGAAGAGCACCGCGAGCGCGCCGACGATCGTCAGCGTGCAGATCACAACGTTCTCCGGCCCGTGGTGGCTCAGCTCTGTAACCTCGAAGAGGTCGGAGGTGATGCGGCTCATCAGCACGCCGGTGCGGTTTTTGTCGTAGAAGCTGCAGGAAAGGTCCTGCATGTGCGTGAAGATGTCGCGGCGCATGTCCGACTCGGTCAGCACGCCCATGCGGTGGCCCACGACCGTGATGACGTAATAGAACACGCTCTTGCCGAGATAAGCCGCGACCATGATCGCCATGACGGCGAAGAAGGTCCGGTACAGCTTCTGCGGCAGGAGCGTGGTCATCGCGCTGCGCGAGACGTAGGGGAAAACGAGGTCGATCCCCGCGACGGCCAGCGCGCAGAGCATGTCGATGATGAAAAGCTTTTTGTGCGCGAAGACATAGCGCATGAAAATGCGCAGCGGCTTCGCGTGATAGTCGATCTTCAAGCTCTCTCCTCCGCAGCACGCTCGCGCGCCGCGACGGCCAGCGCGTCGCAGCGGTTGTTGAATTCGTTTTCGGCGTGGCCCTTGACCCAGTGGCAGTGCAGCTCGTGCGCTTCGGCGAGCGCGAGCAGCCGCTCCCACAGATCGGGGTTCAGGGCCGGCTTTTTGTCCGGTTTTTTCCAGCCCTTGGCGCGCCACTTTTCGGCCCAGCCCTTGTCGAGCGCGTCCACGACGTATTTCGAGTCGGAATACAGCTCGACGCGGCAGGGCTCGCGCAGCGCCTCGAGCGCGGCGATGACGCCCGTGAGCTCCATGCGGTTGTTCGTGGTCTGCGCCTCGCCGCCGGAGAGCTCCTTCTCCCGGCCGCCGTAGCGCAGGATCGCGCCCCAGCCGCCCGGCCCCGGGTTGCCGCTGCAAGCGCCGTCGGTGTAAATATAAACGGTTTTCATAGCTCTGTCATTCTCCGTCCCGCGGTGTGCCCGACGGCGCTTGCCGCCATGTCCGGCGGTTGCCGCGCAGGCGGCGAGCCGGACGGCTTTTGATCCGCGAGGCGGCGCAGCCGTCCTCGCCGTCGGTGTAAATATAAACGGTTTTCATAGCCGCTCCTTATCGCTTCCCCGCGCGCGGGGAAGGCGCTTTGTTATCTTCTCCGGCGCTCCTGCAGGATGCGGTATTCGCTGCGGTCGATGATGCCGGCCGCGAGGAAGCCGTCGAGCTGCTTTTTCCAGTGCTCCTCCGCGCTCTCGTTGCCGCGGTAGCCCTGCAGCTGATCGTGCGAGTGCGCAGCCGCCGTGCCGCCGCCGCGCGCCTTGATGCCGTCAAAGCGCTTCGCGGCGCGGATCCTCTTGATGCGCCTGATCGCGACAAAGAGCGTGATGAGCAGCACGACGCCGACCGCGGCCGCCGCGACGGCGCCGGTCTCGCCGCCGTCAAAACGGAAGCTGCCCGTGCGGAAGGCCCGGCGCAGGCGCCGGGTGAAGTCGAAAAAGGCGTCCGAGCTGACAAAAGAGGAGACCAGCATGATGATCACGATGATCAGGCCGATCGGACTTTTTTTCTTCTTGTTTCGGTTATTCATCTGCGGTCTTCCTTTCTTTTATTCCTCCGCTTCCTCTGCGGCTTCATCCTCGGTCTCGCTTTCCGGCTCGGTCTTTTCGATGTCGATGACGCGGCTGCCCTCCGCCAGGCGCATGATGCGCACGCCCTGCGTGGCGCGGCCCAGCAGCGAGATGCGCTCGACCGGCGTGCGGATGATCGTGCCGTCGTTCGTGATGACGAGCAGGTCGTCGTCCTCGCCGACCATCTTGACCGCGGCCACGCCGCCGGTCTTGTCCGTGACGCTGTAGTTCTTGATGCCGATGCCGCCGCGGCCGTGGACGCTGTATTCGCCCAGCTCCGTGCGCTTGCCGTAGCCCTTCTCGGTCACCGAGAGGACCTCGCGCCCGTCGCCCGAGCTGCCCGCGCCGACCACGTAGTCGCCGCTGTGCAGGCGGATGCCGCGCACGCCGATGGCCGTGCGGCCCGTGGCGCGCACGTCGGTCTCGTTGAAGCAGACGGACATGCCTCCGTGCGTGGCGATGAAGATCTGCTCGTCGCCGGCGGTCTGCAGCACGGAGATCAGCTCGTCGCCCTCCTCGAGCGTCAGCGCGCGGATGCCGCTCGAGCGGATGTTCTTCAGCGCCGCCTGCGCCATGCGTTTGACGGTGCCGTCGCGCGTGACGAAGACGAGGTAGCTGCCCGTGTCGATGCCGCGGCCGCAGATCATCGCGCTGATCTTTTCGTCCGGCTCGATCTGCAGGATGTTCACGATGTTCGTGCCGCGCGCGTTGCGTCCGGCCTCCGGGATCTGGTAGCCCTTCTTGATATAGACGCGCCCGCGGTCGGTGAACAGGAGGATGTTGTCGTGCGTCGAGGCGGTGAAGACCGTCTCGGTGTAGTCCTCGTCCTTCGTGGCCATCGCGCGCACGCCGCGGCCGCCGCGGCCCTGGGCGCGGTACTCGGCCGCCGGGAGGCGCTTGATATAGCCGCCGTGGGTCAGCGTGTAGACGCAGGTCTTCTCCTCGATGAGGTCCTCGATGTCGATCTCGTCCTCGACCTCCTGGATCTCGGTGCGGCGCTCGTCGCCGTACTTGTCGCGGATCGCGCCCAGCTCCTCCTTGAGCACCTGCCGGATCATCTCCGGCGAGGCGAGGAGCTCTTTGTAATAGGCGATCTTTTCCTCGAGCTCGCGGTACTCCTGCTCGAGCTTCTCGCGGTTGAGGCCCTGGAGCTGGATCAGGCGCATATCGCAGATGGCCTGCGCCTGCACGTCGGAGAGGGCGAAGCGCTCCATCAGGCGCTGCTTGGCGTTGTCGTAGCTCGAGCGGATGATGCGGATGACCTCGTCGATGTTGTCCTGCGCGATGAGCAGGCCCTCGAGCAGGTGAGCGCGCTCCTCGGCCTTGCGCAGGTCGAAGCGCGTGCGGCGGACGATGATGTCCTCCTGGAAGGCGAGGTACTCGTCGAGGATGTGGCGCAGCGAGAGGATCTTCGGCTGCGTCTGGTTGTTCACGAGCGCCAGCATGTTGATCGAAAAGCTCGACTGCATGGCGGTCTGCGCAAAGAGGCGGTTGAGCACGACCTGGGGGTTCGCGTCGCGCTTGAGCTCGATGACGATGCGCATGCCGTTGCGGTCGGTCTCGTCGCGCAGGTCGGACACGCCCTCGAGGCGCTTGTCGTGCACCTGGTCGGCGATGTTCTTGATGAGCTGGCGCTTGTTGACCTGGTAGGGCAGCTCGGTGACGACGATGCGCGTGCGCCCGTCGCGGCCGTATTCCTCAAACTCGGTGCGCGCGCGGATGACCACGCGGCCGCGGCCGGTGAGGTAGGCCTGGCGGATGCCGCTGCGGCCCATGATGATGCCGCGCGTCGGGAAGTCCGGGCCCTTGATGTGCTTCATCAGATCGGCCAGCTCGCATTCCGGGTCGTCGAGCACGCAGATGCAGGCGTCGATGACCTCGCGGAGGTTGTGGGGCGGGATGTTCGTGGCCATGCCGACGGCGATGCCGCTCGAGCCGTTGACCAGCAGGTTGGGGAAGCGCGAGGGCAGCACGCGCGGCTCGCGGCGGCTCTCGTCGAAGTTCGGATCCCAGTCCACGGTCTCCTTGTCGATATCGCGCAGCATCTCGTTGGAGATCTTCGAGAGGCGCGCCTCCGTGTAGCGGTAGGCCGCCGGGGGGTCGCCGTCGACCGAGCCGAAGTTGCCGTGCCCGTCGACGAGCATATAGCGCATCGAGAAGTCCTGCGCGAGGCGCACCATCGCGTCGTAGACCGAGGCGTCGCCGTGCGGGTGGTAGTGGCCCAGCACGTCGCCGACGCAGGTCGCGGATTTCTTGAAGGGCTTGTCGGAGGTCAGGTTGCCCTCGTACATCGTGTAGAGGATGCGGCGGTGGACGGGCTTTAAGCCGTCGCGCACGTCGGGCAGCGCGCGCCCGACGATGACGGACATGGCGTAGTCGATATAGCTCGTCTGCATTTCGCCCACGAGCTCGGACTCGGTGATCGCCTGATTCGGGAAGGCGATGTCCTCCGGCTTGTAATCGCGTTTATGTGCCATTTTAAGAACCCCGCCTCCTTAAATATCCAGATTGACGACGTATTTGGCGTTCTGCTCGATCCACTCGCGGCGCGGCTCGACCTCCTCGCCCATGAGGACGGTGAAGACCTGGTCCGCGGCGATCGCGTCGCCGAGCGTGATGCGCCGCAGCGTGCGCTTCTCGGGATCCATCGTGGTCTCCCACAGCTCGTGCGGGTCCATTTCGCCCAGGCCCTTGAAGCGGGAGATGTCGACCTTGACGTTGGGGTTGTCGCCGCGCAGCTCGGCGCTGATCGCGTCGCGCTGTTCGTCGGAGTAGGCCACGCGCTGCGTCTTGCCGCGCTGCAGCTTGTAGAGCGGCGGCACCGCGGAATAGACGTAGCCGCGCTCGATGAGCGGGCGTGCGGATGTGGCTGCCGTCGACGTCGGCGTCCGCCATGATGATGATCTTGTGATAGCGCAGCTTGTCGATGTTGAACTCCTCGCCGATGCCCGCGCCCAGCGCGACGATCAGCGGATAGAGCTTGTCGTTGCCGTAGATCTTGTCGGCCCGCGCCTTTTCGACGTTGAGCATCTTGCCCCACATCGCCAGGATCGCCTGGAAGCGGCTGTCGCGGCCCTGGATGGCCGAGCCGGCGGCGCTGTCGCCCTCGACGATATAGATCTCGCACAGCGACGGGTCGCGCTCGTTGCAGTCCTGCAGCTTGTCGGGCATCTGCCCCGACTCGAGGCCGGTCTTGCGGCGCACGCTCTCGCGCGCCTTCCGGGCCGCCTCGCGCGCGCGGTTGGCCATCATCGCCTTTTCGAGGATGGCCTTGGCGACGGCCGGATGCTCCTCGAAATAGGTGGCGAGCTGGTCGTTGACGATATTGTCCACGAGCGTGCGGATATAGGCGTTGCCCAGCTTCTGCTTGGTCTGGCCCTCGAACTGGGCCTCCGGCAGCTTGACGGAGATGATCGCGGAGATGCCCTCGCGCACGTCCTCGCCGCTGACCTTGTCGTCGCCCTTGATGGCGTTGGTCTTCTGGCCGTAGGCGTTGATGACCCTGGTCAGCGCGGTCTTGAAGCCGGTCTCGTGCATGCCGCCCTCGGGCGTGTGGATGTCGTTGGCGAAGGAGACGATGTTCTCGTTGTAGCCGTCGTTGTACTGCA
>CACWIS010000026.1 GCA_902761055.1 Oscillospiraceae bacterium | reverse complement strand
CCCGCAAGGCGGCCTCGGCGCTGGCCGTGCTGTTCGTGCTGGGGCTGCTCGCCGCGCTGCCGCTGCTGCTGGCCGGCCGCGTCGAGACGCTGCTCGCCGCGCTGCTGCGGGACGCGCCGCGGGCCGTCGAGGCCGTGCTCGCCCGGCTCGATGAGCTGGAACGCTTTGCGCGCGGCTGCGCCACGGAGCTGCCCGAGGGCTTTTCCGCGCTCTTCGACGCGGCCGTCGGCGGCGCGGAGCGCTCGCTCCGCTCGCTGCCGGGCGCGCTCTCTTCGCGGCTGCTCGCCCTGGCCGGGCGGGCGGCGCAGGACGCGCCGGGCATCCTGCTGTTTCTCTTCACCGCGCTGCTGGGCTGTTACCTGATCTCGGCGTCCTATCCGTCCGTGACGGCTTTCCTTCGCGCGCAGCTGCCCCCGGCGGCGCAGCGGCGCACGGAGGAGATCGCCTCCGATCTGCGCGCGAACTTCGGCGGCTGGCTGCGCGCGCAGCTGATCCTCGCGGCGCTGTGCTTTTTCGAGCTGCTCGTGCTCTTCGCGCTGCTCGGCGTCCGGGGCGCCGCGCCGCTGGCCGCGCTGACCGCCTTTGTCGACGCGCTGCCCGTGTTCGGCTCCGGGATCGTGCTCGTGCCCTGGGCGCTGGGCGCGCTGCTGCTCGGAAGGACGGGGAGGGCGCTGGGGCTGCTGGCCGGCTGGGTCCTGAACGCGGCGGGACGGAATCTGCTGCAGGCGCGGCTGCTGGGCGATCAGATCGGGCTCAGCCCGCTGGTCTCCCTTCTGGCGCTGTACATCGGCTGGCGCGTGTGGGGCGTGGGCGGGATGATCGTCCTGCCGCTGCTGTTCGCCACGCTCTGCCAGCTCAACGAACGCGGCGTGATCCGCCTGTGGACCCGGCCGTAAGGGGAGCGGAAAGAAAAAAGGAAGCCTCGCCGCGCGGGCGGGGCTTCCTTTTCTGTTCAGTTGATCTTCAGCCGAAGAGCGCCGTCCTGTAGGTGTTGAACACCTGCACGAGCCACTCGTAATACCGCATGATCAGGCTCACGAGGTTGTTGCTCTCCGCCGTCTGGTAGATGCGGCTCGCGTCCGCCCCGGTCAGGAAACCGACCGCGATGCCGACGATGCCGAGCAGGATCATGACGAGAACGACCGCGAGGATCACATGCCACATTTTCTTCATCAGTCCTGCACCTCCTTATAGCACCATTTCTCGCACAGTGCCGCAACGCCGTGCACCAGCGCCACGATCGCGCCGCCGACGAACCAGATGGACGTCCACAAAAACAGCAGACCCAGCGCAAAGAGCACCAGCGCGCCGCCGAGCAGGACCATGATGTCCGCGAACACGGCGAAGCCGTTGAAGGCCGCGCTGACGACCACGACGCCGCAGATGATCGCCGCGACGGACAGCGCCAGGAACAGCACCGCCGGGATCAGCAGCACCAGGATGGCGGCCAGCGTCAGCGGGATGGCAAAGAGGATGTACACGATCAGCGCAAAGACCTTCGGCTTGCGCCTGGGTCTTCTGAACTCGTCGGTCTCGATGTTGAAGGGCGTGTCGGTCAGATCCGTGCCGCCGTTTTCCTCCGCGGGCACGTCCTGCTCGCCCTCGCGGGGCAGCTTGAAGAACTCGATGCCGTCCTGTGCGGCCGGCTCTTTTTTCTCCTCGGGCGGCTCCTCCGCTTCCGCGGCGGGCGCTTCGGCGCTCCCGGCCTCGGCGGCGGGGCTCTCCCCGGCGCTTTCGGCAGGCGCTTCCGTCTCGGCGGGCGCTTCCGTCTCGGCGGGCGCTTCCGTTTCGGCGGGCGCTTCGGCCTCCGCGGACGCTTCCGCCTCGGCGGCGGGCGCTTCCTCTTCAAAGAGGGTCAGCTGGTTTTCGTCCACGGGCTCGGGCTCTTCGCTCTCGGCCTCCGCGGCAGGAGCGGGAGCGGGCGCCGCGGCCGGGCGCGGCTGCGCGGCATACGCTTCAGCGCGGACGCGCTCGATGGCCTGGATATAGTCGGGCACGCCGTTCTCGTCGTTGTCCTCGGGCGCGAGCTTATGCTCGGTGTTGACGGCAAGCCTGCCGAGATTGGAGTTGTAGGCGCGCGCGACGACGACAGCCTGCTTCGTGGGGGAGACAAGGGACTGGATCAGGGCCCGCTCGTCCTCCGCCTCTTCAAACATCCGGCTGTAGAGCTCCAGCGCGCGCTGACGGTCTTCCTCGTACATGAAGGTCAGCAGCTTGCCGAGCTCGGCCAGGAATCTCTGTTTGTTAATACAAGTCACCTCCAAGTGGTGCAATCGGAGGTATTATAACCGCAAAGCCGCGAAAGGTCAAGAAAAACGCGGATAAAAGCTGTTTTTCCGCGTGCCGCGTGCGCAGAAAGCGGACGCCGCGCGGCGCGGGCGCGGGACGCGGCGCGTCTTTTTGCGATTTCCTCTTGCCGCGGCGCGCGGCTGTGTGATATGCTAATTGATGTAAAATCCATCTGTAAAAGGAGGTCTTTATCATGTTCGATACCCCCGCTCTCAACTCTGTGAGCATCGGCTCGTTCACGCTCGCGACCCTGCTCGGAGCGCTCGTCACCTTCCTCATCTGCCTGATCGTCATCAACATCCTCCTCAAGCTCTTCTCCAAGATCCTCTCCGGCGTGAAGCGGATGAACCAGACCGTGCGCGGCTTCCTGCTCTCCGCCATCAAGATCGCCCTGTGGATCATCGCGATCATCATCATCGCCGGCCAGCTCGGCATCCCCACCGCCTCGCTCGTCGCGCTGCTGAGCGTAGCCGGCCTGGCGCTGTCCCTGTCCGTGCAGGGCGTGCTGAGCAATCTCTTCTCCGGGCTGACGCTGCTGATGACCCATCCCTTTGACGAGGGCAATTTCGTCGAGGTCGCCGGCAAGACCGGCACCGTCAAGAGCATCGGCCTGCTCTACACCACGATCAACACGCTCGACAACGTGCTCATCTCCATCCCCAACGGCGACGTGGTCGGCTCCTCCATCTTCAACTACAGCGCCGAGCCGCTGCGCCGTGTGGACATGAACTTCTCCGCCGCTTACAGCGAGCCCACCGAGAAGGTCAAGGCCGCCATCATGGAGGTCATCGAGGCCGACGAGCGCATCCTCGCCGATCCCGCTCCCTTCGTCGCGCTCAACGCCTACAACGAGAGCACCGTGGACTACGTCGTGCGCGTCTGGGTCAAGAACGCGGATTACTGGGGCGTGCACTTCTCGCTCAACGAGCAGGTGCGCGAGAGCTTCCTGCGCAACGGCGTGGCCATGAGCTTCCCGCACATGAACGTCCACATCGTCGAGAAATAAGTTGACAAGCCCCGCGCCGCGGGATAAAATAAGTACCCAAGTCGGGAAGCGCCGGACGCACCGGCGCTTCCCTTTTGTTTGAACGAAACCGGGGGCTGTCCCCGATGGAAGAGAGGGCCTGAACATGGCAAAAGAAAAACGAGTTGAACAGATCACCGATATGGAGGTCGACTTCGCCCAGTGGTACACGGACATCTGCCGCAAGGCGGAGCTGGTGGAGTACGCCTCGGTCAAGGGCTTCACGATCCTGCGTCCTTACGGCTACGCGATCTGGGAGAATATGCAGCGCATCCTGGACGGCGAGTTCAAGAAGACCGGCCACGAGAACGTCGCGATGCCCGTGCTGATCCCCGAGGGCCTGCTGAAGAAGGAGGGCGAGCTCGTCAACGGCTTCGCGCCCGAGGTCGCCTGGGTCACCCACGGCGGCAGCGAGGAGCTGGAGGAGCGCCTGGCCTTCCGCCCGACCTCCGAGACCATGTTCTGCGACCATTGGTCCCGCGTGCTGCACTCCTGGCGCGAGCTGCCGATGCTCTACAACCAGTGGTGCTCCGTCATCCGCTGGGAGAAGACCACGCGCCCCTTCCTGCGCTCGCGCGAGTTCTGGTGGCAGGAGGGCCACACGATCCACGAGACCGCCGAGGAGGCGCAGGCGGAGACCGAGCAGCAGCTGAACTGCTACGCCGATTTCTTTGAAAAGGTGCTCGCGATCCCCGTCGTGCGCGGCCGCAAGACCGACAAGGAGAAGTTCGCCGGAGCCGAGGCCACCTACACCGTCGAGTGTCTGATGAAGGACCACAAGGCCCTGCAGGGCGCGACCTCGCACTATTTCGGCGACAAGTTCTCGCGCGCCTACGACGTGACCTTCACGGGCCGCGACAACACGCTGCGCTATCCCTTCCAGACCTCCTGGGGCTCGACCACGCGCATGATCGGCGCGGTCATCATGGCCCACGGCGACAACAACGGTCTGGTGCTGCCGCCCGCCGTCGCGCCGGTCCAGGTCATCGTCCTGCCCGTCGCCCAGCACAAGCCGGGCGTGCTCGAAGCCGCCGGCGCGCTCCGGGACCGCCTGCTCGCCGCGGGGCTGCGCGTGAAGGTGGACGATTCGGACAACTCCATGGGCTGGAAGTGCGCCCAGTACGAGATGAAGGGCGTGCCCCTGCGCGTCGAGATCGGCCCGCGCGATATTGAAAACGGCCAGTGCGTCCTCGTCCGCCGCAACGACGGCGAGAAGACCGCCGTCGCCCTCGCGGAGCTCGAGAGCGCGGTCGCCGAGCAGCTGCGGCTGGTCTTCGACGGGATGTACGCCAAGGCGAAGAAAAATCTCGACGAGCATATCTTCGCCGCGTCCTCGATCGAGGAGGCCAAAGCGCTGCAGGAGAAAAACGGCGGCTTCATCAAGACGATGTGGTGCGGCGAGGAGGCCTGCGAGCTGGCGATGAAGGAGCAGGCGGGCATGTCCTCGCGCTGCATGCCCCTCGAGCAGGAGAAGCTCGGCGAGGTCTGCGTCTGCTGCGGCAAGCCGGCGAAGCACATGATCTACTGGGGCGTGGCCTACTGATGAAGCTGACGCTGGAGACCGACCGGCTGCGCCTGCGGCCTTTCCGTCTCGATGATGCGGAGGCGATGTTCAGCCGCTGGGCGAGCGACGACGAGGTCACGAAATACCTCACCTGGCCCACGCACACGGATGTGGAGCAGACAAGGGCGCTCCTCGCGCGCTGGGTCGCGGAATACGAGCAGCCGGAGCGGCTGAATTTCGCGATCGAGCTCAAGGAAGAGGGGGATCGGCTCATCGGCGGGATCGACGTGGTCCGTTATGACGAGGGGACGCCGGTCATCGGCTATAACCTCTCCCGCGCATACTGGGGCCGCGGCATCATGACCGAGGCCTGCCGCCGTGTGCTGGACTACCTGTTCTCGCAGGGCTTCGAAGCGGTAAAGATCGACGCGATCGTCGAGAACGCCGGCTCGAACCGGGTCATTCAAAAATGCGGCGGCGAGCTGGTGAAGACCGAGACGGAGCACCTCAAGCTCAAGGACAGGGACGTGTCGGTCAACCGCTATATCGTCAAGACGGGATAAAAGAAGAACGAAAAAAGGAGCGGACGGGCGTCCGCTCCTTTTTTCGTTCCCTGTTCAGTTCACGCTCCCGGCGAAGCGGACGAAGGCGGCGCGGCCGCGCTCGTCTCGCTTGAACACGCCCGCGTGCTCCAGCACGGTCTTGAACACCTCGCCGACCTCCTTTTGCAGGATCGCCTCGGCGTTTTCGGCGGTGAAGCTGTATTTCTTCTTCAGCTCCTCCGCCCAGGGCGCGTGCTTCTCGGTCAGCGGCGAGGCCGCGAGCTCCTCTCCGCTCACGAGGCGGCGGGCGAGCTCGCCGAGCTCGCCGCGCAGGCGCGCGGGCAGCACGGCCAGGCCCATGACCTCGATCAGGCCGATGTTCTCCTTTTTGATGTGGTGCAGCTCGCTGTGCGGGTGGAACACGCCGAGGGGGTGCTCGGCGGTCGTGAGATTGTTGCGCAGCACGAGGTCCAGCTCATAGTCCCCGCCGCGGCGGCGGGCGATGGGCGTGATCGTGTTGTGCATCTCCCCGTCCGTCTCGGCATAGACGCCGACGCTCGGATCGCTGTACGCGCGCCACGCGTCGAGGATCCTCCCGGCGAGCTCGACGAGCCGCCCGCTCTCCGCGCCGCGCAGGCGGATCACGGACAGCGGCCAGCGCACGATCCCGGCCTTCACATCGTCGAAGCCGGGGAAGGCGAGCTCTCGCTCGATCGGGGCGCGGGCCATGGCGAACTCGTAGCGTCCGCCCTGGAAATGGTCGTGGCTCAGGATCGAGCCGCCGACGATCGGCAGATCGGCGTTCGAGCCGATGAAGTAGTGCGGGAAGACCGTCACAAAGTCCAGCAGGCGGCGGAAGGCGGCGCGGTCGACCTTCATCGGGCGGTGCACGCCGGAGAGGGCGATGCAGTGCTCGTTGTAGTACACGTAGGGCGAATACTGCAGATACCACTCCTCGCCCGCGAGCCGGAGCGGGATCAGGCGGTGGTTTTCGCGCGCCGGATAGTCGCCGCGCCCGGCGTAGCCCTCGGCCTCGCGGCAGAGCAGGCATTTGGGATAGCCCGTGTTCTTCGCGTTCTTCGCCGCGGCGATCGCGCGCGGGTCCTTCTCCGGCTTGGAGAGGTTGATCGTGACGTCCAGCTCGCCGTATTCGGTCGGCGCTTTCCACTTGAGATCCTTCACGATGCGGTAGCGGCGGATGTAGTCGGTGTCGCGGCTGAAGGCGTAATACCAGTCGGTGGCCTTCTCCGGGCTCTCGGCGTACAGCGCGCGGAACTTCGCGATCACCGCCGAGGGCCGCGGCGTGAGGACGCCCATCAGCCGGGTGTCGAGCAGGTCGCGGCTCGTCACGCCGCCGTCGATCACCCCGCGCGCGGCCGCGTCGTCGAGGATCGCCTTCAGGATCGCCTCGAGATCCCCGCCCGGCTCCTCGCCGGAGGGCTCCCAGGCGTCGAGCCGGAGCGCGTCGAGCAGGGCGTTGCGCGCCCAGACCGTGTCGCAGTTCTCGATCAGGCCTTTTTCCCGCGCGTAGGCAAGCAGCGCGTTGATTTCGTCACAGATCATGATCCGTATCTCCTGTCTGTTTGTTTGTGTCTATGTCTGTTATACCAAACGCGTCTCGCGCGAATGGTATGATGTGTCCTGTTTTCCGGTTGCCCCGTCAGGGGCGAGGAAAACGACTTGAAATCTTATAATAACGGCGTTCGTGCCGTTATTATACCACAGCGCCGCGGCGTCTGGCAACCGCGAAAACGGTGCGGCGCAGGGTTCTCCACGATGCGTAGAGCCGGCGGGGCGGCTCTCGTAGAGCGCTCTCTCCACTCCCGCGCCGCGCTGCGGCGCACGCGTAGAGGACCCGCGGAGGAGCGTTCCTTGCTCTCCTCCGGCCCGGCGGCGCAGAATGGGGGCGGAGGTGAGAGCCATGGCGATCAAAGCCGCGAAGCTCCTGCGCATCCTGTCCGTGCCGCCCGTGATGGCGGCGATCTTCCTCGTCCTTCTCTACCGCTTCCGCCCGGACGTCGTCGCAAGCCGCGCCCAGCTCCTGGCGGCGCTCGCGGGCCTGTCCGTCATCCCGCTGCTGGCCTATCCGCTCTCGTGGCTCCTGCGTATGAAGCGCGAGGGGCAGCGCACGCTCGCGATGCTCCTCTCGGCGGCGTCCTACTGCGCGGCCTGGGCATACTCGCTGCTGACGCCCTGCGGGCGGGAGTACCGCTTCATCTGCGGGACCTATGTGTTTTCCGTTGCGCTGCTGCTCGTGTTCAACAAGCTGCTGCACCTGCGCTCGAGCGGGCACGCCTGCAGCGTCACCGGGCCGATCGTGCTGCTGTGCTGCTTCCTCGGCGCCGGCCTCGCGCCGCTTTGCGCGCTGCTCTACGCGGCGGTATTCTGGGCCTCGCTGCGCAGCGGGCGGCACACGGCCGCCGAATACCTGTGGGGCAGCGCCTGCTGCCTCTGCGCGGGGCTGCTGTCCTGTCCCGTGCTCGTGCTGCCGTGATTTTTCGTCGACGTCCTTTTCATTTGTCCGATTGTATCTTCCCTCCGGCTGTGCTACAATGACGGCAGGAACGAACGCAAGGGAGGGGAAAAAGGATGGAGATGACCGCGGCCGCCGCCTGGCTGACCGACGTTTTTTCGCCCGTCGATCTCGGGATCCTGAGTCTGATGCACGCGCTTGCGGCGCGCGCCGGCGTCGTGCTCACGCCGCTGTGCAGGCTCGTCACGCTGCTCGGCGAGAAGGGCGTCGTCTTTTTCCTGCTCGCGCTGGGGCTGATGTGCTTCGCCAAAACGCGGCCGCTGGGCGTGTGCATTTTCGGCGCGGTCTGCTGCGGCGCGCTGATCAGCAACATCCTGCTCAAGGACCTTGTCGCCCGGCCCCGCCCCTTCGAGACGCTCGCCGTCTACCGCGCCTGGTGGCAGTCGATCGGCTCCCCGCCCGAGGACGGCTATTCCTTCCCCTCCGGCCACGTCACCGCCGCGGCCGCGGCGATGAGCGCGCTGTGCTTCATGCGCGGCCGGCGGCGGGTGCTGCCGGCGGTCTGCGTGGTGCTCGTGATGGCATTTGCGCGCTGCTATCTCATGGCCCACTTCCCCAGCGACGTGCTCGCCGCCGCGCTGATCGGCGTGCTCTCGGGCTATGCGGCCTATCTCGTCACGATGCAGATCTTCGGCTTCCTCTACACGCGCAAAAAGGGCGACCGGCTCGCCGCCTTCCTGCTGAACCGGAGCCTGCCGCTGCCGGAGTTCTTGACCTACAAGGGAAAACACTGATAAAAAATCCGAAAGGGAGCTGCGAAAGCAGCTCCCTTTTTATGCTTCTGTTCGGAAGGCGAGATCAGGAGCCGGGCCCGGCCTCCTCCAGCTTTGTCTTGAAGGAGATCGCGCGCGGCGTTTCCATGCAGTCGAAGCGGATGAGGTAAGCGCCCTTTTCCGTGTCCAGCTCCTCGACCGTGCCCTCTCCCATGATCGCGTGGCGCACCCGCGCCCCGACGGGAAAGGCGTTTTCCTCCAACCGCTCGGGCAGGAACCTCTCGCTGGACGCGATATGGTCCCTCGCCGCGGCGATCAGATCGGCGCGCGGCTTTTCGGTGTATTCGAGCTTTTCCTCCCCGATGTCCAGCAGGAAGCGCGAGGGGTATTTCGGCGCGCCGTCGAAGCTGCGCCCCGCGCACTCGGAGAGATACAGCCGCTTCTCCGCGCGCGTCACGGCCACGAAGGCGAGGCGCCGCTCCTCCTCCATGGCGGGCAGCGTCGCGGTCCTGCGGCCGGGGAAAACGCCCTCGTTCATGCCGCAGAGGAAGACGTAGGGGAACTCGAGCCCCTTGGCGCTGTGCACGGTCATGAGCCGGACCTTCTCGCCGGAGTCGGCCGTGTCGGCGTTCGTGAAGAGCGCGACGTGCTTGAGATAGTGCTCGAGCGTGCACTCCTCGCCGCAGCTCGTCTCGTACTCGTAGATCGACTGCTTGAGCTCGGCGAGGTTGTCGAGCCGCTCCTGCGAGCCCTCGGTGCGCAGCATCGCCTCGTAGCCGCTGTCGCTCAGCACCGCGGCGAGCAGCTCCGAGACCGGGCGCGTGTCGGCCAGCGCGCCGTAGTATTCGATCAGCGAGATGAATTTCCCGGCCTTCGTGCCGCGGAAGATCTCCTCGTCGCGCGTGCGGCACAGCGCCTCGTAGAGCGTGCAGCCCTTTTCCTCCGCGTAGGCGCGCAGAAAGGCCATGCGGCGCTGCCCGAGGTTGCGCTTGGGCGTGTTCGCCGCGCGCAGGAAGCTCAGATCGTCGCGGTAGCAGAGCATGCGCAGGTACGAGAGCGCGTCCTTGATCTCCATGCGGTCGAAAAACTGCACGCCGCTGTAGATCGCGTAGGGCAGCTTCTCCTTGAGAAAGACCTCCTCGAGGCTGCGCGTGAGATAGTGCGCGCGGTAGAGCACCGCGACGTCGCGCAGCGGCACGCCCCTCGCCCCGAGCTTCCGGATCTCCGAGAGGATCCAGCGCGCCTCGCTCTCCGCGTCCGCGGCGTAATGGCACAGCACGCTCTCCCCGTCCGGCAGGGTCGGGATCAGCTCCTTTTTGACGCGGTGGACGTTCTTGTCGATCAGCGCGTTCGCCGCGGCGAGGATCTGCGGCGTCGAGCGGTAGTTCTCCATCATCAGGATCGTCTTCGTGCCGGGGAAGTCGCGCTCGAAGTCCAGCAGGAAGCGCACGCTCGCCCCGCGCCAGGTGTAGATCGTCTGGTCCGGATCGCCGACGATGAAGAGGTTTTTGTGGTAGGCGCACAGCGCCTTCATCAGCCGGTACTGCGGCTCGTCGATGTCCTGAAACTCGTCGATCATGATGTACTCGAGGCGCTTCTGCCATTTGAGGCGCACCTCGGCGTCCTGCTCGAAGATGTAGAGCGTGAAAAGCAGCAGGTCGTTGTAGTCGAGCGCGAAGCATTTTTTCTCCTGCCAGAGATAGCCGTAGAAGATCATGTCCCGCGCCGTGTCGGCGCGCTCGTATTTTTCGCGCAGTTCGTCGAGCGAGAGGCGGATGAGGTCGAGATAGTAGTCCGGCCGCCGCTTGAGCTTTTCGATCTCGATCATGTCGCGCGCGGCGGAAAAGCTCATGTCCCGCAGGCTCAAGCCCCGCTCGTCGTAGATCACGCGCAGCATCGCGTCGATGTCCGAGTTGTCCAGCACGAGGAAGCGCCTGGGATACTGCACGACCCGGCTGTCCTCCTGCAGCACCGAGACGCAGAAGCCGTGGAAGGTGTTGATGTAGCCGGTGTCGTTGTCGCCGGTGAGGTTGTGGATGCGGCGGCGCATCTCGCCCGCGGCCTTGTTGGTGAAGGTCACGCACAGGATGTGGCCCGGCAGGATGCCCATATCGCGCACGAGATACGCGAAGCGCCGCGTCAGCGCGCGGGTCTTGCCCGAGCCCGCGCCCGCGATCACGCGCACGAAGCCCTCCGTCGTCGTGACGGCCTCGCGCTGCGCCGTATTCAAGCCCTGCAAAAGATCGGTCATGTCATTCTCCGCGGACGTATTCGTCCTGTTTTTCGCTCATAAAAGCCTGCAATTCCCGGGAAAACGCCGCATCCAGCGCGCTTACGCGGCCGCGGCCGGCGACGCAGGGGTCGATGCGGCGGTGCTTGGCGGGGATTTGCCGCCAGCCCTCGCGTCCGTCGGGCGCGGCCGCGCGCTCGGTGCGCGAAAGGGCGCGGAAGGCCGCCCAGCGCGCGGCGAAGACCGGGTCGGCGCAGAGCGTTCCGACAAGCGCCGTCTCCGTGCCGTCGAGGTCGCGCTCGCACAGCACGCCGGCGTCGAGCGCGGCGCGCAGCAGCTCCGCGAGCCGCTGCATCGCGTAGCGGTCCGCGTCGCAGACGTAGATCCGCGAGCAGTCGAGCGCAAGCGCGGCAAAGCGCCGGGCCTTGTCCTCGCTGCCGAAGACCAGCTCGTCCTCGCCGTCCTCGTTTTTGCCGACGCGCAGGTCGGCAAAGAGCGCCGCGAGCTCCTCCGCCGGGGCGAGCGAGAAGTTCAGCGCGTTGCCGAGCGTGTAGTCCAGCCGGTCGGCCGAGAGGCGCGGCGCGTCGTTGTCCGCGATCGGGAAGCGGTGGTAGTCCTCCACGTCCGCGGGGCGCAGGCCCAGCTCGCCGAGCCGCGCGACGAGCTCCCGGTCGGCGCGGATGCGCGCGGCGGTGCCGCTCTCGGTCGCGGTCTGCTCGAGGTAGTCCCCGCGCAGGAAGTCCACGACGTGGGCGAAGACCGGCGTGGCGATATCGTGCAGCAGCGCGCTCACGGTCTGCTTCTCGTCGCGCGTGAAGCGCCAGACGATCAGCGCCGCGCCGAGGCTGTGCTCGAAGCGCGTGTAGCGCGCGATCGAGCAAAAGCGCGGGAAGGACGTGTATTCGCAGCCGCAGTTCATCCCCACGTCCCGCAGCCGGAGCAGCGAGGGCGTTTGACAAAGGCGCGCGAGAAAGTCCGGCGCCGGTGTGTCGTAGATCGAATGATAGTCCGTCATGTCCTGTTCCCCAAAACCCAGAAGGCCACGGCGCTCGCCGCGGCGACGTTCAGCGAGTCCACGCCGTGCGCCATCGGGATGCGCACGGTGAAGTCGCAGTCCGCGATCGTATCGGCGGCGAGACCGTCGCCCTCCGTGCCGAGCACGACTGCCAGCTTCCCGCAGCGGGCGAGCCGCGGATCGTCGAGCCGCAGCGACTCGTCCCGGAGCGCCATCGCCGCCGTGGCGAAGCCCAGCGCGCGCAGCGTCTCCGTCCAGCGCTCGCCCGCGGGGAAGTACGCCCAGGGCAGCTGGAAGACCGTGCGAGCGGGTCGCTGCCCTCGTCGGTCAGCAGCAGCGCGTCCATGCCCAGCGCCGCGGCCGAGCGGAAGATCGCGCCGATGTTCGTCGGGTTCATCACGTTCTCGAGCACCGCGATCCTCCGCGCGCCGCAGCAGACCTCCTCTGCGGAGGGCAGCGCGGGCCGCCGCATCGCGCAGAGCATGCCGCGCGTGAGCCGGAAGCCCGTGAGCTGCGTGAGCACCTCGAGCGGCGCGGTGTAGACGGGGATCCCGCCGCAGCGCGCGATCAGCTCCCGCCCCTTGCCGGCGGCGTGCTTCGTCTCCATGAGGAAGGAGACCGGGACGCAGCCCGCGTCGAGCGCCCGCTCGATGACGACGGGGCTTTCGGCTATGAAGAGCGCCCGGCCCGGGTCGCGGCGGCAGACGAGCTGATTCTCGGTCAGCCGCGCGTAGACGTCCAGCTCCGGCGCGGAGAAATCGGAGATTTCGATGATGTTCGGCATGCTTCTCTCTCCCCGTGATGAGATAGTACCATTTTACCGCGCGCGAGGAAAGAGCGCAAGGGTGCGTTTGTGTCCCGTTTATCGTTCAGCGTCTTGCAAAACCGCGAAGAATCGGTTATCTTTAACACAGAACCCGGACAAAGGGGGGATTCTCCATGCCAGGACCCGGACGGGGCCTCGGTCCCCGCGGCTTTCTGACCGAGGAAGAAAAAAAGAGCATGCCCAAGGTCTCCGGCGCGCTGCTGCGCCGCATCCTGGGCTACCTCAAGCCCTATTGGCTGCAGTTCCTGCTGGTGTTCGTGACGATCCTGCTCTCGGCGGTGGTCGGCCTGCTGCCGAGCATCATCACCGGCCGGATCGTCGTGCTCGAGAGCTACATCAACGCCTGGATCTCCCAGCGCATCATCTTCGACATGAAGAACCAGATGTACGACCATCTCCAGCACATGCCGCACGCCTTCTTCACCTCGGAGAAGCAGGGCGACATCATCACGCGCATGAACACCGACATCTCGGGCGTGAGCAGCGTGATCTCCGGCACGCTCTCGAGCATCGTCTCGAACATCGCGACGGTGGTGACGACGCTCGTCGCGCTCTTTACGATGAGCTGGCGGCTCGCGCTCGTGGGCATCGTCGTGATCCCGCTGCTGATCCTGCCGACGCGCAGCGTGGGCAGGAAGCGCTACGAGCTGCTGACGGCCTCGCAGGCCAAGAACGACGAGATGAACCAGCTCATCAACGAGACGCTCTCGGTCTCCGGCTCGCTGCTCGTCAAGCTCTTCACGCGCGAGGAGCGCGAGTACGAGCGCTTCGTGGGCGTCAACGAGGAGGTCACGCAGCTGGCGCTGCGCGAGCAGAACAGCGGCCGCTGGTTCCGCGTGGTCATGGGCATGTTCACGCAGCTCGGCCCGCTGCTGATCTATTTCGCGGGCGGCTATTTCATCATCTCCCATGCCGACACCGCGCTCACCGTCGGTACGATCACCGCCACGGTCTCGCTCATCAACCGGCTCTACCGTCCGGTGGAGAGCCTGCTGAACATCCACGTCGACTTCACGCGCTCGCTCGCGCTCTTCACGCGCATCTTCGATTATTTCGACATGCCCAACCCGATCAAGTCCCCCGAGAACGGCCGGAAGCCCGACGTGACCGACGCGGACATCGTCTACGAGCACGTCGCCTTCTCCTACGACCCGGACAAGCCGCTGCTGACGGATATCGACTTCACGGTGCCCGGCGGGAAGATGTACGCCATCGTCGGCCCCTCCGGCTCGGGCAAATCCACGGTCGTGAACCTGATCCCCCGGCTCTACGACGTGCTGGGCGGGCGCGTGACCGTCGCGGGCGTGGACGTGCGGGACTTCGATCTGCGCTATCTGCGCGGGCAGATCGGCGTCGTGACGCAGGACAGCTACCTCTTCAACGGCACGATCCGCGAGAACCTGCTCTACGCCAAGGAGGACGCCACGCAGGAGGAGCTGGACGCGGCCTGCTACATCGCCAATCTCTCGGAGTTCATCGCCGCGCAGCCGGACGGCTATGAGACCGTCGTCGGCAACCGCGGGCTCAAGCTCTCCGGCGGCGAGAAGCAGCGCCTCTCGATCGCCCGCGTGATCCTCAAGGACCCGAAGATCCTGATCCTCGACGAGGCGACCTCGGCGCTGGACTCGATCACCGAGAACGCGATCCAGGAGGCGCTCGAGGCGCTGATGGACGGGCGGACGAGCATCGTCATCGCCCACCGCCTCTCGACGATCCTCAAGGCGAGCTGCTGGAAAAGGGCGGCACCTACCGCGAGCTCTACGAGACGCAGTTCCGCAAGATCCTGGAAATGGAAAGATAAACGCAGGGACGCCGGATCGAAACGATCCGGCGTCCCCGCTTCTTTTTTTCTTTCAAGCCCGGAACACGACGGTCGCGGGAGCCTCGGCGAGATCGACGGTCCAGCTCCTCCCCCCGAGCCGCACGACCTTCTGCGCGCGGCGCAGGAAGGGCTCGAGCTTTCCGATCTCGGCGTAACCGAAGCCGCGGCCGCGGTAGTGCATCGGGATCACGATCGCCGCGCCGAGCGAGCGCGCGATCTCCCAGGCTCCGTCCGCGTCCACGGTGTAGTGCCCGCCGACGGGGATCATCAGCACGTCGACGCGCCCGAGCGCGGCGATCTGCTCCGCCGTCAGGGCGCAGCCGACGTCGCCCATGTGCACGGCGCGGATCCCCTCGTCCTCGACGAGGCTGATCGTGTTCTCCCCGCGCAGCGCGCCGCCGCAGTCGTCGTGGAACGAGCCGATCCGCGTCACCGCGGCCGCGTAGGGCCGCCCCGTCAGCTTCACGCCCTCGGCATAGCCGTGGTCGCTGTGGCCGTGGCTGCAGAGCACCGCGTCCGCCTCCAGCGCCGGCAGCGTCCAGCCCGGGACCTTTCCCGGGGCGTAGGGATCGAAGACCACGCTGCCGTGCGCGCTCTCGAGCAGGAAGCAGGAATGTCCGTACCAGGTGAGTTTCATATGCGCCGCTCCTTTTCGCAAAGCATTTTCGTATCCATCATAGCATGGAAATGCGCGGCTTTCAACAAAAACGCCTTGACCTCGGGCGGCTCGGATGCTATAGTTAAAAAAGAGATATTATGGAAACCTTCTCAAGGAGGGTTCGGGAATGAAAATCTTTATCCGCATCATCCGCGTCATCTTCGGCATCGTGCTGCTCGCCGGCTTCGTCTACGGCCTGCTGACCTTTGCCAAGGCCGCGCCGCAGAGCGGCGACTACAGGGAAATGATCGAGGACCAGCGCGCCGGAGACGTCGGCCGGCCGGCCGACGGGACGCCTGCTTCCTCCGGACAGACGCCGGGCGCCGCGACGGCTCCCGCGGACGGAGTCGAGATCGTCACGCCCACCGTCGAGCCCGCGCCCTCGCCCACGCCGCTGCCCGATACGCCCGCCGGGCGCGCCGCCGCGCTGGGGCTGCCCGCCCCGCCGCAGATCGACGTCAGCAGCTGGGAATTCCTGCTCGTCAACGGCGATCACTCCATCGACAAGTACGTGCCCGAGCAGTTCGGCTTCCTCAACCAGACGATCAGCGAGACCGACATCCAGACCTCCTACAGCGTCAACCGCAGCTATGACGGCGCCGTCGATATCCGCATCGCGCAGCCCCTGCTGGACATGTGCTCCGCCGCCAAGGCGGAGGGGCTGAGCGTATATCTCACCTCCTGCTACCGCAGCTACCAGCTGCAGGCCGAGAACTTCGCCCGCGTCAACGCCAACAACGGCATCAGCGACGGCAAGGACGCCCAGGGCCACTACATCACGATGCCCGCCGGCTGCAGCGAGCACCAGAGCGGCCTGTGCGCCGACATCGTGGACAAATGGTACCCGACGATGCGCGCCGCCGAGCAGCGCGACAAGCCGCTGCAGGTCTGGCTGGGCGAGCACTGCCAGGACTACGGCTTCATCCTCCGCTTCCCGGAGGGCAAGGAGGACATCACCGGCGTCATGTACGAGCCCTGGCACTTCCGCTACGTCGGCACCGACGCCGCGAAGTACATCATGGAAAACCACCTCTGCCTCGAGGAATTCCTCACGCTGTATCAATAAGGCCCCGTCTCCCGGCCGCGGGAATCCGGCCGGCGGAAACCGCACACCGAAAGCTCCCCGAAAAATCTTTTTCGGGGAGCCTTTTTCGCCCTTTTTCGCCCGGATGGGATGCTATGCTGGTCTCATCGAAGGATTCTGACCGCGCATACGAAAGGAAAGGGGGCGAGGTGCGTGGCCTGGAAGCGGCTGTTCCGCACGCTGATGTGCAGCTTCTGCGCGCTGATCTTCGTGCTCAATTCCCGCGGGCCGCAGCGCGCCGCGGCGGAGAGCCCCGCAGCCGCCCCGCCGAGCCCGGCGCCGAGCGCCGAGCGGTTCAGCGCGGCCTGGCGGCGGCTGGCCGAGAGCCGGCCGGACCTGGATATCTCCTCCTGGGAATACGCGCTCTACAGCTACGGCCACCCGGTCCGGCAGGAGCCGGCGGAGACCGTGCGCGTGGACGGAACGCCCGTCGACGCGCGCATCGCCCCGGCGCTGCGGGACATGATCGAGGGCGCCCGGGCCCAGGGCCTGAACGTCTATCTCGCCAGCGGCTATACCGATGCCGCGGCGCAGAACCACATCTACCGCCGCGCCGTCGACAGATACGGCGAGTTCGGCGCCCAGAGCGTCGTCGGCCGCCCCAACGAGAGCGAGCACCGCAGCGGGCTGTGCATCGACATCATGGACGGCTATTACGAGGAAAAGGACGAGAGCCTTGCCAGCACCGAGCTGTTCATCTGGCTGAAGATGCACTGCAGCGAGTACGGCTTCGTGCTGCGCTATCCCGAGGGGAAAAAGGCGATCACCGGCTACGTTTTCGAGCCCTGGCACTTCCGCTACGTCGGGGTCGAGGCCGCCGAGTTCATGACCGACAACGGCCTGACGCTCGAGGAATTCCGCGCGCTCTACCCGCTCGCGGAGGGATAAAAAAGAGGGAATGTGAAAACACATTCCCTCTTTTTCGTATGGTCGGATCACACGAGCCGGATATGGCGGCAGCTGCCTTCGCCGAACTCCCGCTCCATCTCTTCCCTGTAGATCGGGAAGTAGTCCGTGGGCATCAGCGCCTGCACGCAGCCGGCGAAGCCGCCGCCGTGGACGCGCCAGGCGCCGCGGCCGTCGAGCAGCTTGCGGCTCTTCTCCAGACCCTCGGCCAGCTTGGTATCGCCCGTCGCGCTCGTGACGATGTTGTTGAGCAGCTCCTCGGAGGAGCGGCCGGAGGCGTTCATCAGACGCATATAGGTCTCGCCGTCGCGCGCGATCAGCGCGTCGCGCATCAGCGGCACGCGCTCGTTCTCGTCAAAGAAATGCATCGCGCGGCGCACCGGACGGTTGGCCGGGTCCCAGCCCTTGGCGCGGAATTCCGCCGGGTCGACGTCGCCGAGCACGCCCTTGTCGAAGAGATTGGCCACGTAGACCATGTCCGCCGGGATCCGGGCGTAGGAGCTGTCCAGTCCCGCGTGGCTGCCGCCCGTGTCGGTCAGGCAGAGCGTCAGTCCCATCGCCTCGAAGTCCGCGACGAGCGGGACGATCTCGTTGGTCTTGAAATCGACGTAGACCGTGTGGCCCAGCGAGCAGGCGAGCTGGTCCATCAGGCCGCAGGGCTTGCCGAAGTACTTGTTCTCCGCCGACTGGGCGGCGCGCGCGATGACGACCGCGTCGACCTTGCCCTCGTTGAACAGCTCGCTGAGGATGCGGCCGATCATGACGGAGAAGGCCGCCGACGAGCTCAGGCCCGAGCCCGCGGCAAGCGTGCTGCGCACGGAGGCGCGGAAGCCGCCGACGTTCAGCCCCAGATCGCGGAAGGCGCTGACCATGCCGCGCACGAGGGATTTCGGCGAGCCGAATTCCTCGGGGCGGACGGCGGATTCCCGAAGCTTGACCTCAAAGGGGTCGAAGCCCAGCGAGTGCACGGTGATGATCCCGTCCCCGCTCGGCTCATACGCCGCGTACAGGCCGAGATCGACCGCGGAGGCGAGGATGCGGCCCTTCTGATGATCGGTATGGTTGCCGGCCAGCTCGGTGCGGCCGGGGGTAAAAAGCTCTTTTTTCATAAAAAAGAATCTCCTGTTCTTTTTTGCTCCGTATTAATCAGCATAATCCAAAAGCCCAGTGAAGTCAATCGTTTCCGCTTACAAAATGACAAAAGAAAAACGTATCTTGCCTTTGTTTTGGGCCAAAGCTATAATCGTATTGAACAAGAACGGACAAAGGAGCTGTGAGAATGAAAAGTGCCAACGGGATCAACCTGACCATGCTCTGCGATTTCTACGAGCTGACGATGGGCAACGGCTATCTCGCCGCCGGGATGGGCGACAAGATCTCGTATTTCGACGTGTTTTTCCGCGACGTGCCGGACGGGGGCGGCTTCGCCGTCGCCGCGGGGCTTGAGCAGATCGTCGACTATATCCGGAATCTGCATTTCGAGCCGGAGGACATCGACTACCTCCGCTCCCGCGGCATTTTCAGCGAGGATTTCCTCCGCTATCTCAAGGACTTCCGCTTCACGGGCGACGTCTGGGCCGTGCCGGAGGGCACGCCGATCTTCCCGCGCGAGCCGGTGATCACCGTGCGCGCGAACGCGATCCAGGCCCAGCTGCTCGAGACCTATCTGCTGCTGGAGTTCAACCACCAGAGCCTCATCGCCACGAAGGCCAACCGCATCTGCCGCGCGGCGGAGGGGCGGGCAGTGATGGAATTCGGCTCGCGCCGGGCCCAGGGCATCGCCGGCGCGGTCGTCGGGGCGCGCGCGGCCTATATCGGCGGCTGCTGCGGCACGGCCTGCACCGTGTCCGATCCGCTCTACGGGGTGAAGGCGCTCGGCACGATGGCGCACTCCTGGGTGCAGATGTTCCCAAGCGAATACGAGGCCTTCGTCAGCTACTGCCGCAGCTATCCGACCAACGCCACGCTGCTGGTCGACACCTACGATTCGCTGCGCAGCGGCGTGCCCAACGCGATCCGCGCCTTCAACGAGGTGCTGCGCCCGCTGGGCGTCACGCAGTGCGGCATCCGCTTCGACTCCGGCGACATGGCCTGGCTGACCAAGCAGGCGCGCAAAATGCTCGACGAGGCGGGCTGGCCGGGCTGCAGGATCACGGTGTCCAACTCGCTCGACGAGTGGCTGATCGCCGACCTGCTGCGCCAGGGCGCGCAGATCGACGCCTTCGGCGTCGGCGAGCGGCTGATCACCTCGAAGAGCGCGCCGGTCTTCGGCGGCGTGTACAAGCTCTGCGCCGTCGAGGACGAGGACGGGACGATCGTGCCGAAGATCAAGATCAGCGAGAACGTCGGCAAGATCACGAACCCGGGCTTCAAGAAGCTCTACCGCTTCTACAACCGCGACAGCGGTATGGCCGAGGCGGACTACATCTGTCTCGCGCACGAGCGCGTCGACGACACGCGGCCGCTGGAGATCTGCGATCCCGACGCGCGCTGGAAGCGCAAGACGATGGAGAATTTTACCGCGCGCGAACTGCTCGTCCCGATCTTCCGCGGCGGCGAGCTGGTCTGCGAGCTGCCGACGCTCGAGCAGATCAAGGCGAACTGCGCCGCCGAGGTCGAGCGGCTCTGGCCGGAGGTGCGGCGCTTTGAGAACCCGCACGGCTACTACGTCGACCTCTCCGAGGAGCTGATGGCGCTCAAGGACCGCATGCTCTCCGAGCGCGGCCGGGCGGGGCGAAAGGAGCGATGAAGGATGAAGGCAGCTCTCAATCCCCAAAGTCTTGCCTGGGGCAGGACGGAGAACAATATCCGCGCCCTCGCCGGCTACGCCGCGGCGCGCAAGGCCGAGATCGGCCGGGACCGGGTCTTCGACTTCTCCATCGGCAACCCCAGCGTGCCGCCTCCCGCCTGCCTGGAGGAGGCCTTTCGCGCCGTGCTTGCGGACACGGACGGCGTCACGCTGCACGCCTATACGCCCGCCCCGGGCCTCCCGAGCCTGCGCAAGGCCATCGCGGCGCAGCTCTCGCGGCGCGGCTCCGTGCCCTTCGACTGGCGGCAGGTCTACGTCACGATGGGCGCCTCCGCGGGGCTGGCCGCCTTCGCGCGGGCCGTGCTGCTGCCGGGCGAGAAGGTGATCGCCTTTGCGCCCTATTTCATGGAGTACCGCGTCTTTACCGAGGCGGCGGGCGGCGAGCTGCTGACGGTGCCGCCGCGCGGCGACATGCAGCCGGATCTCGGCGCGCTCGAGGCGCTGCTGGACGAAAAGGTCCGGCTCGTGATCCTCAACTCCCCGAACAACCCCTCCGGCGTCGTGCTGACGGACGAGACGCTGCGCGCCGCGGCCGGGCTGCTGAAGGCGGCCTCGGAGCGCTTCGGCCGTCCGATCTACCTGCTCTCGGACGAGCCCTACCGCGAGCTGATCTTTGACGGGCGGGCGCTGCCCTGCGCGGCGGAGTACTACGACGACACGGTCGTCTGCTATTCCTACAGCAAGTCCCTGTCCCTGCCCGGCGAGCGGCTCGGCTATCTCGCGGTCAGCGGCCGCGCGGCGGACAAGGAGGCCGTGTTCGACGCGATCGCCGGCGCGGCGCGCGCCTGCGGCTACATCAACGCGCCGAGCCTGATCCAGCGCGTCGTCGAGCGCTGCCTCGACGAGACGGCCGACCTGAAGATCTACGAGGAGAACCGCGACCTGCTCTACCGCGGTCTGCGCCGGCTCGGCTATGACTGCGTCTATCCCGACGGCGCGTTCTACCTCTTTGTCAAAACGCCCGAGCCGGACGCCGTGGCCTTCAGCGAGCGGGCGAAGAAGCACGAGCTGATCCTCGTGCCCAGCGACGACTTCGGCGTCGGAGGCTATGTGCGGCTCGCCTACTGCGTACCGCGCGGGATGATCGAGCGCGCGATGCCCGCCTTTGCGGCGCTCGCCGCGGAATACGGACTGAAATAACGGCAAAAAGACCGCGGAGGCGGGGCACAGGCCCCGCCTCCGCGGTCTCTTCTGCCGGATGCGCTCAGTATCCCATCAGCGGGACCGAGCCGTCGTCGCGGTCCTTGGTGATGGAGCGGATGACGGCCTCGTAGCTGTAGCGCTCGTTCACGGCGACCGTGATCCGGTCGCCGACCTTTTTGCCCAGCACCGCCTGCCCGAAGGGCGACTCCTTGCTGATCAGGCCCTTGCGCGGGTCGCAGCGCACCGTCGTCACGACGCGGATCTCCTCGGTCTCGCCGTCCTCGGGCAGGTAGATCTCCACCCGGTCGAAGAGCCCGACCTCGTCCGCGCCCGAGCGGTCGGAGATCACATGCGCCGACTTGATCATCCCCTCGAGATAGCGCATGCGGCTCATGTTCTCGCGCTGGGCCTGCTTGGCGGCCTTGTACTCGTAGTTCTCGCTCAGATCGCCGAAGGCGCGGGTGCGCCTGACCTCCTCGAGGATCTCCGGGTGCAGCTTGAGCCGGCGATAGTCCAGCTCCTCCTGCATCTTTTTGACGTCCTCGCGCGTCAGCTCGTCGTGCATCTCCCCCGCCTCCTCACAGGTCGACGCTCACCGCGCCGAGGCCGTTGCGGTCGAACTCGTCGAGGTACTCGTCCATGCGGTTCTGCAGCTCGGTGTAGTCCTCCGGCTCGGTGGTCTCGAGCCCGAGATCGCGGCGCGCCAGCTCCTCGGCCAGGATGTCGAAGAACACGGCGTCCTCATAGTCGGCGATCGCCTCGTGGATGCCGCCGTCGGTGTAGGCCTGCGAGGGGAAGATGTGGCCCTGCCAGCTCTGCACGAGCGAGCGCATGCCCGCGTGCGGGCAGAGGGAAAACAGCTTTTCCTGCAGCAGGTCGTAATCCTCGAAGCGGTCGCTGCCGCGGCCGGAGTTCAGGATCCAGTTGCCGATATAGACCATATCCAGAAGCCGACGGAATTCCTTGTCGGTCAGTTCGATGTTCATCGCGAGACCCCCTTTGCGGCGAGGTGAGATAAATGCTTGCCTATCCTAATATAATCCGGCCGCCCTGTCAAGGTGCAGCCGGTCTTGCCCGGCCGGGTCATTATACCACGAAAGGCGCAAAAGTAAAGCCTCAGCGCTCCCATGCGAGCTCCGCCGGATCGAGCGGATCGCCGTCGAGCACGCGGCGCAGCGCCTCGCAGCAGAGGCCGAGATACTCCGAAACGTAGAGCTCGACGTGCCGCTCGGTGATGTAGCGCGTCTCGCCCTGCGGGTTTTCGCTGAAATCGCCGCGCATTTCGGCGAGGAAATCGCGCAGCAGGAAGGGATAGATGCGGTTGATCGGCTCGTCCTCGAAGCCCTCGGGCCAGACGAGCTCGTCGCGCAGTCCCCAGCGGCGGACGGTATAGGCGTTGAGCAGGTGATAATCCAGGTGCAGCCGCTCGACGAAGGCCTCCGTGACCGGGATCCCCTTGAGGCCGATCTGCGCCCAGAGCCTGCGGTAGCAGGCGTCCTCGACGAGGTGCATGTAATAGCCGAGGTACAGCCCGTCGCGCTCGACGAGCGGGGCGAATTCGCGGCGGAAGCGCTCGAAGTCGCTGATGCGCAGGAGCTTGCCGTCCCGCCGGATGTCCTCCTGATAGTGCGTCAGCGCGCGGTCCTTCAGGCCCTCGATCGCGTCCGGCAGCAGGTTGCCGATGCGGAAGCGGTCGACGTCGCGGACGGCGCCGCCGCTGCGGCGGATCAGCTCCTCGCCGATCATGTAGTGGATCGTTCTCTGCGCCATGTGCGTCCTCTCTTTCTCTCTACTCGTACTGCGCCAGCACGCGCGCGGCGACGGCGGCCATGCCCTCGCGCGCGCTCGCGGGCGAGAGGATCTCCGCCTCGCCGCCGAAGCCGAAGACCCAGGCGTAGAACTGCGGGCTGACGACGGCCTCGACGCTGACGGAGAAGTGCCCGTCGTCCTCGCGGATGAGCATGACCTCGCGCCCGAAGCGGTCGATCACCGCCCCGGCCAGATCGTTGGGGAAGCGCAGGCGCACGGTCTCGGCCTCGCCGGCGAACATGCCGAAGACCCGCTTGGAATACGACGACATATCCAGCGCACGGAAGGCCTCCTTGCCGTCGCGGAAGCTCTCGAGCGCGGCGATCTGCGCCATCTTGTCGACGCGGTAGTGCCGGATCTGCCCGGCCTCGGCGTCGTAGGCCAGCAGATAGTAGTTCTCGTCGTCCCACATCAGCGCGTAGGGGCTGACCTCGTAGAAGGCGCCCCCGCGGCGGAAGCTGCGCTCCTTGGTGACGGTGTACCGGAAGTAACGGAAGCGGATCTTTTTGTCCGCCGTGATGGCCGAGGAGATCTCGTCGACGTTGTAATAGACGCTCTCGTTCATGCTCTTGACGCGGTTGCGGACGTAGACCTGCCGCTGCAGCGCGGCGGCGTCGTGCACGCTCGCCAGGCTCTCGATCTTGCGGATCAGCGAGAGCGTCTTGCGCTGGGTGATGAACTTCGAGGACTGCACGCTGTCGACCAGCAGCTTGAGCTCCGGCAGCTCGAACTCGCGCGAGGCGACGTAGTAGCCCACGGTCTTGCCGCGCGTCTGGACGATGTCGAGCCCGAACTCGCGCAGCGCCTCGAGATCGGCGTAGAGGCTCTTGCGCTCGGCCGGGATGCCGCAGCTCTCGAGCATCTCGACCATCTGCGCGATGCCGACGGGGTGCGCCTCGTCGGAATTCTGCAGCAGACAGCGCATCAGATAGAGCAGCTTGAGTTTCTGTTTCTGGGATCTGGCCATGCTTCCCGCCTCCCGGTATCATTTCTGCGGCTTTATTATAACATAAAGCACTGTCCCATTAAAAGGACTTTGTTTTGTAACCCTCCGCGCGCGCCGGCCTCCCGCGCCTCCCGCTTCCCCCTCCGGGGCGGAAAAAAGCCGCTCCTCCCCGTCCTCGGGAAGGCGCAGCTTCTTCCTGTCGTATTTTTTCGCGTCCGGCGCGCGGCGCGTCACGGGGCTGATGCCGCCCCAGTCGCCGCGTTTCGCGCGGTCGAGCTCCCGCTTTTTCTTTTTCGAGAGCTTTTCGTAGGGTACAAATCTCATGCGTTCCTCTCTTCCTTTCTTTTAGGCAAAGTGTTATACTGTTCCCGTCATCCGAAATCAAGCTGCAAGGACGGTTTTTTATGAATCCCAACGAGATCTGCCAGACGATCCGCGCCGCCGAGCGCAAGGCCGCGGCTCTGATCCTCGAGGCGCACGACGTGCTCGCCGAGCGCAAGAGCGGCGCGCGCGACGTCGTGACCGAATACGACCGCCGCGTGCAGGAGCTGCTGACGCGGGAGCTGCGCGCCGCCGTGCCGGAAGCGCACTTTTTCTGCGAGGAGCTCAACGAGCAGGAGCGGCTCGACGCCGAGGCGCTTTTCATCATCGACCCGATCGACGGGACGATGAACTTCGTCCGCGGCTTTCAGCACAGCTGCATCTCCGTCGCCTACGCCGAGCGCGGAAGGGTGCTCGCCGGCGCGATCTGCAATCCTTATCTCGGCGAGATGTTCCACGCCGTGCGCGGCGGGGGCGCCTTTCTCAACGGCCGCCCCATCCGCGTCTCGGACGAGCCGCTGTCAGGCAGCGTCGTCTGCTTCGGCAGCGCCCCCTACCGGCCCGATCTCTCCGCGCGCAGCTTTTCGCTGGCCAGGCTGCTGTTCGACAACAGCCTCGACGTGCGGCGCGAGGGCGCGGCCGCGCTGGATCTGTGCAGCGTGGCGGCCGGGCGCGCGGGCCTGTATTTCGAGCTGGATCTCTCGCTCTGGGACTACGCCGCGGGCGCCCTGCTCGTCGAGGAGGCGGGTGGCGTCTGCCGCACGGCCGAGGGCGGGGCCCTGCCCTTTTCCGCCGCGAAATGCTCGATCGTCGCCGCCTCGAAAGGCGCGCTGGAGAGCTATCTGCGCCTCACGGGGGCCGAGGCGTGAGCGCGCCGTTTGCGCGCTCCGCGCCCGTCCGGCGGGAGGACTGCGTCGATTCGACGAACCTGGTTCTGCGCCGTCTGGCGGCGGAAGCTCCCGACGGCGCGGCCGTGATCGCCGCGCGGCAGAGCGCGGGGCGCGGCCGCTCCGGCCGCGGCTTCCTCTCGCCGGAGGGCGGGCTGTACCTGTCGGTGCTGCGCCGCCCGGCGGTCGGGGGCGAAGCGCTGCCGACGCTCACGCCCGTTGCGGCCGTAGCGGTCTGCCGCGCGGTCGAGCGCGTCTGCGCGCTGCGCTGCTCGATCAAGTGGCCGAACGACGTCGTGCTCGGCGGCAAAAAGATCTGCGGCATCCTCGTCGAGAGCGTGCTCGGCGGCGAGCGGCCCTGCGTGATCGTCGGGATCGGGATCAACGTCAACACGCCCCCCTTCCCGGAGGAGCTGCGCGGCGTCGCGGGCTCGCTGGCCGACGCGGCCGGAGAGCCGGTCGATCTCGAGGCGCTCGCCGCGGCGCTGCTCGAGGAGCTGGACGGCAGCTACGAGGCCTGGCTCGCGGAGCCGGGCTTCTGCCTGGACGAATACCGCAGCCGCTGCGTCACGCTCGGGCGCGAGGTGCTCGCCGGCGGGCGGAGCGCCCGTGCCGAGGGGATCGGCGCGGACTATTCGCTGCTCGTCTCGTACCCGGACGGCACGCGCGAGGCGCTGCGCTTCGGCGAGGTCTCGGTGCGCGGGCTCTGCGGCTACGCGTGAGGAGAAGAGATGCATTTCGTACAGGCAAAGGGGATCCTCTCCCCCTACAACGGCATGAATCTGTACCGCGGCTGCCTTCACGGCTGCATCTACTGCGACTCCCGCAGCAGCTGCTATCAGATGGACCACCCCTTTGAGGACGTCGAGGTCAAGGAAAACGCTCTGGCGCTGCTCGAAGGGGAGCTGAGGAAAAAACGCAGGCCCTGCATGATCGCCACGGGCTCGATGTCGGACCCCTATCTCCCGCTGGAGGAGCAGCTGCAGCTCACGCGCGGGGCGCTGGAGCTGGCTCTCCGCTTCGGCTTCGGCTTCACGCTGATCACCAAGTCCGCGCGGGTGCTGCGGGATCTCGACCTGCTGCAGGCGATCAACGAACGGACGAAATGCGTCGTGCAGATGACGCTGACGACCTATGACGAGGCGCTGTGCCGGAAGCTCGAGCCGAACGTGAGCACCACGCGGGAGCGCGTCGAAGCGCTCATGCGGCTCCGGGAGGCGGGCATCCCCACCGTGGTGTGGCTTTGCCCGATCCTGCCCTTCCTCAACGACACCGAGGAGAACATCCGCGGGATCCTGACGTACTGCGCCGAGGCGGGCGTGCGGGGCGTGGTCTGTTTCGGCATGGGCCTGACGCTGCGCGAGGGCAGCCGCGAGTATTTCTACGCCCGGCTCGATCGGCTTTTCCCGGGTTTGAAGGAGGAATACATCCGCCGCTACGGCGGGCGCTACGTGCTGGACAGCCCGCAGGACCGCGAGCTGATGCGCCTGCTCCGCCGCTTCTGCGGCGAACACGGCATGATGCACGACAACGACGAGATCTTTGTCTATCTCTCGCGCTTCGAGCGAAAGGACGTCGGGCCGCAGCTGAGCCTTTTTGAGTAAAGCGGCGCGTCGGCGCAAAAAAACGCCCTTCCTTTGCAGGAAGGGCGTTTTTTGTCGAGCGGGATCAGTCGAGCACGTAGGGCAGGAGAGCGATCTGGCGGGAACGCTTGATCGCCTCGGTCAGCTCGCGCTGATGCATGGCGCAGGTACCGGTCGTGCGGCGGGGCAGGATCTTGCCGCGCTCGGACAGGTAGTGGCGGAGCTTCGCGGTGTCCTTGTAATCGATGAAGGTCGCCTTATCGACGCAGAACTGGCAAACCTTTCTGCGCTTGTGGGTCTTGGGGTTGTTTTTATCGAAAGCCAAAGCTGTATCCTCCTATTCGTTAAAATCAGAACGGCAGCTCGCCGTCGTCGCTCTCGAGCTCCTCGAAGGGAGTAGAGGGCTTGGGGCTGCTCTTCGGCGCTTCGTATTCTCTCGAAAAGCTGCCGCGGCTGTCGTTGGAATCGCCGTCACGGCGGCTGTCGCCGAAGTAGACGTTGTCGGCGACAACTTCCCAGCTGGTCCGCTTGTTGCCGTCACGGTCTTCCCATTTCCGGCTCTGCAGCCGTCCGGAGACGACCGCCATGCGGCCCTTCGTGAAGTACTTGCTGACGAACTCGGCGGTCTGACGCCATGCGACGCAGTCGATGAAGTCGGCCTGCTTCTCTCCGCCGTCGCGGCCGCCGAAATCGCGGTCGACAGCGAGGGTGAAGGACGCGACCTGCGTCTGGGACTGGGTCATCCGGAGCTCCGGATCGCGGGTGAGACGGCCCATGATCGTGATGTGGTTGAGCATGTCCCTCTCCTTATTCCGCGCGCATGGTGATCAGACGGCGCATGATGCCGTCGGTGATCCCGAGGATACGGTCCAGCTCCGCGGGGAATTCCGGACCGCTGGTGAACTTCATCAGCACATAGTAGCCCTCGGAAATGTAGTTGATCTCGTAAGCGAGCTTGCGCTTACCCATCTCCTCGATCTCGTCGAGCGTACCATTAGCCTCAACAAGCGCTTTGAACTTCTCAACAACCGCCGCGGTCTCCTCCTCGGAAAGGTTGGGGTTGATGATGTACATTACCTCGTACTTTTCGTTTGCCTTTGCCATGGTTGCACCTCCTTCTGGTCATTTGGCCCCCGCTCTGTGTCGGGAGCAAGGATATTTGCCTGTGGGGACAGGCCATATTATTATATCGGGTTTTCGCGCGATGTCAAGGCTTTTTTGCCCGTTCGCGCAAAAAAAGTTTCAAAGTGTAACCGCGGCGCGTTCTGCCCTTATCCCTCCAGCTGGCGGCCGAGGAAGTGCGCGGCCGCACGGGCCAGCTTTTCCTCCGTCTCGCCGCCGCTCCCCTTCCCCTCCGCGTCGAAGAACAGCACGCAGCCGGCCACGTCCCCTTCGCAGAAGATCGGCTCGGCGACGGCGACGCTGTAGCGTCCGGCGTCCTCACACAGCGGCAGCGCGGAGTCCGCGCCGCCGCGGCGGAAAGGGGTGCGCCTGTCCATCAGCTCGCCGAGCGCGGCGCTGACCGCCTTGCCCGCAAGCTCCTTCCTGGCCGCCCCGGCCACCGCGATCACGCTGTCGCGGTCGCAGATCGCGGCCGCCGTCTCCGAGGCGCGGCGCAGGCTCTCGCAAAGATCCCCCGCGAAATCCGACAGCTCCCCGATCGGCGAATATTTCTTGAAGATCAGCTCGCCGTCTTTCTCCGTGAAGATCTCCAGCGGGGCCCCGCTGGATACAACATTGACAGCATAGGCCTTGTCCGGACGGTGTTTTGCCGTCTGGACGATGGTTACAGAGGGTGAGATACCCATGCTGTCAGAGGGAAAATTTCCGCCGCCCTCCCCGTCGTCATCCATAAGATGCAGCAGCTCGTCGATGTCAGCCTTGAGCTTGATCTTTATTCGGTCCTCGTAGACGTAGATCTTGTCGACGATGAAGCCGATGTCGCGCTTGTCAAGAGCTGGCTTGTCGAGGATGCTTTGAAAGACCTCGAGCACGGTTTTAGCCTTGCGGTTCGTTTGGATCATCGCGTTGCGCCGATCCGAGAGCTGCAGCATCTGCTCTCTCAGCCCCGCGATTCGTGCGATCAGATCCTGTTCGAGCTCCGCGTAGGTCTGCTCCACGATCTCCGCGGCTTCCGCTCTCTTGCCCGCCATGTCCAGGATCTTTTGGCGGTAGAGCGCCTTAAGCTGCTTCTGTGAGCCGTCGAGCTGATGGTCGAGCGCCTCGATGCCCTTTCCGAGCTCCTCCTCGCGGTCGGGCTGGCTGCGGATCGCCTCCTCGAGCTCGTCGATCATCGAGGCGGCGTTGTTCCGCACTTCGGCGATGTAGCGCTTGAGCATCTCGTCAAGAAAGTCGACCCGGACGTGGTGCGAGCTGCAACCGCGGGCGCCGCGGCGGTTGTAGGTGCCGCAGATGTAGGAGGGCGGCAGGTCCGGCCGCGAGCGGGAGAACATGCGCTCGCCGCAGTCGCCGCAGAACAGGACGCCGGTGTAGGGGGCGGGATATTTCTTTTCGCCCCGATAGTGCCCGTCCGTGCGCTGGGCGTAAAGCTCCTGAGCGTAGAGGAATTCTTTCGCGTCCACGATGGGCGGGTGGGCGTTTTCGATGGCGATCTGGTCCTCGGGCGCGATGGGCCGGTCCTTACCGTTGATCTTCGCGCGCGTGTACTTCTTCTGGCGCAGCGTTCCGATGTAGAAGTCGTTCGTGACGATGCCCTTGATCGTGTTCTGGCTCCACTCGCCCTTGCTGGTGCGCAGCGTCGCCTTGCCCTCCGCGCCTTTTTGGGCGATCTCGTTCTGCCGCGGTGTGGGGACGCCCCGGTCCGTCAGGCAGTTGGCGATCTTCTTGTAGCCCCAGCCCTCGTTGTAGAGGGAGAAGATCTCCCGCACGACGGCCGCCGCGGGCGGGTCGATCTCGTAGCTCATCTCCTGCGTGTTCGTCAGACGGTAGCCGTAGGGGACCGCGCAGACCCAGCGTCCGCTCCGCTGCCGACTGTCGATGATCTGCTTGATCTTCTTGGAGGTGTCCGTGACCGGCATCTCGTTCATCAGGAACTTGAACTGGATCAGCATCCAGTCGTCCTTGGTGGGGTAGTCGATGTTGTCGCCTATGGAAATGATGCGCACGCCGGCGTCGCGGAGCGTCTCAAGCTCCAGCAGACCCAGCGAGTTTCGGCGGGAGAAACGGGAAAAGTCCTTGACGATCAGGATCCTGATGCGCCCGCCGAACAGCTCGCGGCGCAGCCGCTGATAGCCCTCGCGCTCCTCGAACGTGTAGCCGGAGCGATCCCTGTCCTCATAGAAGACCAGGCTTGCGTTTGGGAAATGCGCCGCAGCATAGTCGGCGATGATCCGTTTCTGGTTTTCGATGCTCGTATTCTCCTGGAAGTCCTCGTTCAAGTCAACGGAGATACGGACGTAACCGGCGATTGTCAATGTTAATCACTTCTCTTTGGATAATTGTTATTAACATTGTATATCATCCTTCCCGGTTTTGCAAGAGAAAGATGCCGTTGTAAAGCGGACTCGGCTGTGATATCGTGAGAATCGAAAGCATTGTCGCGCGCAGAGATGCAGAAACCCACGATTTTGAGATCTGGATTTCTGTAAAGGAATCGAAAAAAACTGTTCTATCATTCTAAAAAAGAAAGAGAGGCAAAATGAAGTGTCGGTTAGTTTGAATGCGGA
>CACWIS010000025.1 GCA_902761055.1 Oscillospiraceae bacterium | reverse complement strand
GCTGATCGCGGGCGTCGACGCCTATCTGCGCGAGACCGGCGACTTCTCGATCCTCGACGAGGTCGTGGACTTCGACAACGATCCCGCGCTCGCCGCGCCGCTGCTCGAGCATCTGCGCCGCAGCTTCGACTACACCCGCACGCACCTTGGACCGCACGGCCTGCCGCTGATCGGCCGGGCCGACTGGAACGACTGTCTCAACCTCAACTGCTTCTCCGAGCACCCCGGCGAGAGCTTCCAGATCACCGGGCCCAGCGAAGGTCCCGTGGCCGAGAGCGTGTTCATCGCGGGCATGTTCGTCAAATACGGCCGCGCCTGGACGGCGATCTGCCGCCGCCTCGGGCTCGGGGCCGAGGCCGCCGCGGGCGACGAGGCGATCGCCGCCGTGGAGAAGGCCGTGCTCGGCGCGGGCTGGGACCGCCGCGCCTACGACGCCTTCGGGAAGGTCGTCGGCGGAAAGGAATGCGAGGAGGGCCAGATCTTCATCGAGCCGCAGGGCATGTGCGTCATGGCCGGCATCGGCAAGGAGACGGGCGAGGCGCTGCGGGCGATGGAGAGCGTGCGCGAGCGGCTCGACACGAAGTACGGCATCGTGCTGCTGCAGCCCGCCTACACCCGCTATCATCTCGAACTCGGCGAGATCTCGAGCTATCCCCCCGGCTACAAGGAGAACGCGGGCATCTTCTGCCACAACAACCCCTGGATCGTCTGCGCCGAGGCGGAGCTCGGCCGCGGGGAGCGGGCCTTTGAGGTCTACCGCCGCACCGCGCCGGCCTACATCGAGGACATCAGCGAGATCCACCGCACCGAGCCCTACGTGTACAGCCAGATGATCGCGGGCTGTGACGCGCCGAGCTTCGGCGAGGCGAAGAACAGCTGGCTGACGGGCACGGCCGCCTGGACCTTCCTGAGCGTGTCGCAGGCCATCCTCGGCGTGAAGCCGACGCTCGACGGTCTCATGATCGACCCCTGCGTCCCCGCCTCCTGCAAGGGCTTCACGCTCACGCGGCGCTACCGCGGCGCGGTCTACGAGATCCGCGTGGAGAATCCCTCGGGCGTGGAAAAGGGCGTGCGCGCGATCACGGCGGACGGCGTGCCGATCGAGGGACAGGTGCTCCCGGTGCAGCCGGAGGGCGCGTCCGTGCAGGTCGTCGTGACGATGGGCTGATCCGCGGCAAACAAGAAAAAATAAAGGCCCCCGGCCGCTTTTGCGGCCGGGGGCCTTTTCGTTTCGGTGTTTATCCGCGGTAGCGGTCGAGGCAGGCGAAGCACTGCTCCATCATGCGGTCCATGATCTCGGCCACCGGCAGGATATCGTGCAGGATGCCCGTGACCTGTCCGATGGTCAGCACGCCGTCGTCGAGATTGCCGGTCTCGAAGGCGGCCTTCAGCCGCCGCCCGGAGGCCAGCGGCGCGATCTGCTCGAAGGGCGCGCCCGCGCGCTCGAGCTCCGCGACTTTGACGGCGAGGCCGTTGTTGAGCACGCGGGTCGTGTTCGTGAAGCGCCGCAGCACGAGCGTCGTGCTCATCTCGTCGGCGTACCGGGCCACGGCCTCCTTCCCGGCGCGCAGCGCGGGGGCCTCCTCCGAGAGGAAGAAGCGCGTGCCGACCGTCGCGCCCTCGCAGCCGAGCATCAGCGCCGCGGCGAGACCGCGTCCGTCGCCCACGCCGCCGCAGGCGATGACCGGGATATCCAGCGCGTCCACGGCCGCGGGCCAGAGCACCATCGAGCCGACGTCGTTCTCACCGACGTGGCCGGCGGCCTCCGTGCCGTCCATGATGACCGCGTCGCAGCCGATGGCCTGCGCCTTGAGCGCGTGCTTGACGATCGTGCACTTGTGGATGACCGTCATGCCCGCCGCCTTGAAGGCCGGCATGAAGGCCTCGGGCGCGCGGCCGGAGGTCTCCATGATGCGGACGCCCTCCTCGGCGCAGACGCGGACGTAGGACGGGTAGTCCGGCGGGGCCAGCGAGGGCATCAGCGTCAGGTTCACGGCGAAGGGCTTGTCGGTCAGCGTGCGGCATTTGCGGATCTCGGCGCGCAGCGACTCGGCGTCGGGGAAGGTGGCCGAGGACATCACGCCCAGACCGCCCGCGTTCGACACGGCGGCGACGAGCTCGGCCTTCGCGAGCCACTGCATCGCGCCGGAGAGGATCGGCCGCTCGATGCCGAGCATTTCGGTGATGCGGGTGTTCAGCTTTCTTTCCATGTTCTTCTCCTCACTCTCTGACGTGTCGGATGCGCAGGCCCTGCGCCTCGGCCTCGCGGATCAGGCTCTCGCGGAAGTCCGGGTGGGCGACGGAGATCAGCGCCTCCGCCCGCTCCCAGGTCGTTTTCGCGCGCAGGTCCGCGATGCCGTACTCGGTGATGACGAACTGGTTGTAGCTGCGCGGCACGGTCACGATCTGGCAGGGACCGAGGTGCGGCAGGATGCGCGAGCGCACGGTCCCGTCCCGCTCGGTGTAGGTCGAGGACAGGCAGATCAGACCCTTGCCGCCCTTCGAGCGCGCGGCGGCCTGGATGAAGTCGAGCTGCCCGCCGGTGCCGGAGATCTGGCGGGTGCCGGAGCTCTCCGAGGCGACCTGGCCGTAGAGGTCGACCTCGATGGCGTTGTTGAGGCAGACCATGTTGTCGTTGCGCGCGATGATGTAGGGATCGTTGGTGTAGTCCACCGGCGCGAGCAGGCAGTCGGGGTTGCCGTCGAGGAAGTCGTAGAGCTTTTTCGTTCCCATCGCGAAGGTGTAGACGATCTTCCCCGGGTCGGTGGCCTTGCGGCGGCCGGTGATGCAGCCCGCCTCGGCCATCGCGACGTAGGCGTCGCAGAGCATCTCCGTGTGCACGCCGAGGTCGCGCAGCCCGGAACTCGCGATCAGCTCGCCGACGGCGTTGGGCATCGCGCCGATGCCGAGCTGGATGCACGCGCCGTTGTCCACGAGGCTCACGACCAGCTCGGCGATCTTCTCGTCCACGGCGGTCGGCGGCGGGGTCGGCGCCTCGAGGAGCGGGCGGTTCGGACCCTGCACGAAGCAGTCGATCTGCGAGACGTGCACGCGGCTGGCCTCGTCGCAGAAGGTGCGCGGGACGCTCTCGTTGACCTCGGCGATCACGTGCCGCGCGCTGCGGATGTAGGTCGGCGTGATCGACGAGGAGGTGCCGAGACTGACGTAGCCCTGCTCGTCGGGCGGCGAGACCATCAGCATCGCGACGTCGATCTCTCCGACGAGGCCGCGGCGGATCGTCTCGGGTCCGGCGTGGTAGTTCATCGGCACGTAGCGGCACAGTCCCGCGTCGCAGAGCTTGCGGCTGGCGGGGGAGAAGTGCCAGTCGTTGTACATCACGTGCTCGAGCGCCGGGTCGGCCAGCACGGCCTTGGGCGGGAAGAGGCAGGTGGTGGAGCGCAGGATGATCCCGTGCAGCTGCGGCACGCGCGCGGCGAAGGCCGCGTCGAGCGTCATCGAGGCCATGGCGAACTCGCCGTAGACCACCTGATCGCCGTCCCTGACGACGGCGACCGCCTCCTCGGCGCTTTTGAATTTCGACTCGTAGTCTGCTTTCCAGTTCAATATCGTATCCTCCGGCGCCCGGGGCCGCTTCGGCCCCGGGCTTTTCGCGTCATTGTCCCTTGAACTCGGGTCTGCGGCGCTCGAGCGCGGCGCTCAGGCCCTCGCGGCAGTCGTCGGTCTGCGAGGCGAAGATCTGGCTGATCGCCTCGTAGTCGCGGTTCTGCTCGAAGCTCGTCGACACGGCGTTGCGCAGCACGCGCTTTTGCAGCATCAGCGCCAGCGCCGGGCCCTTCGCGATCCGCAGCGCGGCCTTTTCGGCGGTCGGGAGCAGCTCGTCGTGCGGCACGACGGCGTTGACGAGGCCCAGCGCGAGCAGCTCCTCCGCGCCGAGCGTCTTGGCCGAGAAGAGGATCTCGCAGGCCTTGTTGTAGCCCACGCGCTGCGTGAGGAACCAGCAGGTGCCGCTGTCCGGGCAGAAGCCGAGTCCGGTGAAGGAGAAGCCGAACTGCGCGCGCTCCGAGGCGATGAGGATGTCGCAGGCCATCGCCAGCGCGATGCCCGCGCCGAAGGCGGGGCCGTTGACCGCGGCGATCACAGGCTTTTTGACGTTGTAGAGCAGGCGCACCATGTCGGCCGTGGAGTCCACGTCGTAGATCGCGCGCTTGCGGTCGAGGTTCATCGCGGCGAGCTCGGAGAGGTTTCCGCCGGAGGAGAAGCCGCGGCCCTCGCCGGTGAGGAGCAGGGCGCGCACGGCGTCGTCCTCCTCGGCGCGGCGGATCGCGTCGTTGATCTCGTGGACGAACTCGGTCGTGAAGGAGTTGAGCGTCTCCGGGCGGTTGAGCGTCAGGAAGGCCACGCCGTTTTCCGCACGGTAGAGAGGCGTGCGCACTTTCTCGTCCATGGCGGCCCCCTTACAGCATCGCGGCCCTGGCGCGCAGCGTCTCCTCGGCCACGGCCACGGTGTCGTCGATGATCGCCTTGCAGGACTTGATCTCGTGGATACGGCCGATGCTCTGGCCGAAGAGGAAGGCGGCGCCCTCCGTATCGCCCTCGCGCAGGGCCTGGAGCAGCTTCTTGCCCGAGACCGCGCGCACGATCTCGGACGGTTCGGCTCCGGCCGCCTCGAGCTCGTTGACCTTTTTCAGCACGCTGTTCTTCACGCCGCGCGCCTGCAGCGTCGTATGGCAGAAGAGGTCGGTGTCGGTCTCGTTGAGCTGCACGATCCAGTTCTTGATGTTCTCGTGCACCCAGCACTCCTCGGAGGCGAGGAAGCGCGTGGCCATCATGATGCCGTCCGCGCCGAGACAGAGTGCCGCGGCGAGGGACTTGCCGTCGACCATGCCGCCGGTCGCGAGCACGGGGATCTTCACGCTCTCGGCCACCTTGGGCAGCAGCACCGAGGTCGCGACGTTGTCGGACAGCGGATGGCCGCCCTCCTCGACGCCCGCGACGATGACCGCGTCGTAGCCGAGCCGCTCGATCTTCATGGCGTGGCGCACCGCGCCGACCTTGTGTGTGATCTTCACGCCCGCGGCGTGCAGCATCGGGATGAAGTCCGTGGCGAAGAGGCCCGAGACCTCGATGTTGGCGACCTTCTCCTCCGCGCAGACACGGAAGAAGTCCATGAAGGTCTCCTCGGTGATGCGAAAGCTTTTCATCAGCGTGATGTTCACGCCGAAGGGCTTGTCCGTCAGGGCCTTGACCTCGCGGATGGCCTCGCGCAGGGCGTCGCCGCTGGTGTACTGGTCGGCGGTGATGCAGCCGAGGCCGCCGGCCTCGGAGATCGCGGCGCAGAGCTTTGCGTCCGTGACCCAGAGCATGCCGCCGCAGATGATGGGCTGCTCGATGCCGAACAGCTCGGTGATCCTGGTTTTCATCTCTCGCTCCTCCTTATTCGATCATTTCAAAGATGCCCGCCGCGCCCATGCCGCCGCCGATGCACATCGACACCAGACCGCGCGTCCGGCCCCGGCGCTTGAGCTCGCCGAGCAGCTTGATCGTCAGATACGCGCCCGTGCAGCCGAGCGGGTGGCCGAAGGCGATGCCGCCGCCGTTGACGTTGACGATCTCCTCGTTGAGCCCCAGCTCGTCGATGCAGGCCAGCGACTGCGAGGCGAAGGCCTCGTTGAGCTCGATGAGCTCGATATCGTCCAGCTTCATGCCCGCGATGTCGAGCGCGCGGGGGATGGCCTCGATCGGGCCGAGGCCCATGTAGGCCGGGTGCACGCCGCGCACGGCGAAGCTGACGAAGCGCGCGATCGGCCTGAGGCCCTGCGCGCGGGCGAACTCCTCCTCCATCAGCACGACGAAGGCCGCGGCGTCGTTCATCTGCGAGGAGTTGCCGGCCGTCACGGTGCCGCCCATGCGGAAGAGGGGCTTGAGCCTGGCGAGGCCCTCCGGCGTCGTGTCGGGGCGGACGCACTCGTCCGTGTCGAAGGTGAAGTGCTCCCAGCCCGGCGTGCCGTCGGGCTTTTTGACCGGGCGCTTGGCCAGCACGGGGATGATCTCGTCGGTGAACTTGCCCGCGCGGATCGCCTCGGCGGCCTTGCGGTGGCTCTCGCAGGCGAAGGCGTCCTGCCGCTCGCGCGAGATGCCGTATTTTGCCGCCACGTTCTCGGCGGTGATGCCCATCGTATCGAAGTTGTCGGGGTAGACGGCGAAGCTCGCGCTGTCGGGGATGATGGCGACGCGGTGCATCTGCACCTTGCTCATATTCTCAAGCCCGCCGGCGACGATGCACTGCGCCTGGCCGGCCATGATGGCGTTCGCGGCGCTCGCGATCGACTGCAGGCCCGAGGAGCAGAAGCGGTTGACGGTCTGCCCGGCGGTCGTGAGCGGGAAGCCGGAGCTGTCGGCCAGCAGGCGGCCGATGTTCAGGCCCTGCTCGGCCTCCGGGATCGCGCAGCCGCAGATCAGATCCTCCGCCAGCGCGGGGTCGAAGCCGGGATTGCGCGCGAGGATGCCGCGGAGGACCTGCGTGCCGAAGTCCGCGCAGCCGGTGTAGCGCAGGCTGCCCTTGATCGCCTTGGCGATGCCGCTGCGCCCGAAGGCGACGATGACGGCGTTCTTTCTTTCCATGTCAGGCCCTCCTTTTCAGTTGCGCACGGGCTTGCCCGTCGCGACCATGCCCTTGATGCGCTCGAGCGTCTTGTCGTTATGACACAGCTCCATGAAGGCTTTGCGCTCCTCAAAGAGCACGTCCTCCTCGCAGATCTGCTCGCCGGCGAGCGCGTCGCCGCCGGAGAAGATGCGCGCGAGCTTTTCGACGATGACGGCGTCGTAGGGCGTCATCATCCGGCCCGAGAGCATGACGTTCACCGTGGCCATGAGGTGCGTGTAGCCGCTCTCGCCCGCGGCGGTGACCGTGGTCTTGACCGGCGCGCGCCAGCCCGCCTCGGCAAGACGGATCGCCGTGGCCTTCGCCTGCCCGAGCAGCGCGTCCGCCTTCGCGACGATGAGGTCGCCCCGGCGGAGATACTGCGCCTTCTGCGCCTCCTCGGCGCTCATGCTGTACTTCGCCTGCGCGATCGGCAGCACGAGCGCGTCGATCTCGGCGAGGATGCGGGCCATCTGGCCGTACTGCAGGCCCTGCGTGGCGCGCCAGAGCAGCTCGGCGCAGCCGCCGCCCGAGGGGACGAGGCCGACGCCCATCTCCACGAGACCGGCATAGAGCTCCTGGTGCGCGACGACGCAGCCGGCGTGGAGCATCAGCTCCGCGCTGCCGCCGAGCGCCTGCCCCTTCGCCGCGACGACGACGGGCTTTTTGAGATATTTCAGCCGCAGGTTCGCCTTCTGGAAGGCCTCGACGCCGCTCTCGAGCAGGGCGAACTGCCCCGATTCGATCGCCGCGGCGACCTCGTAGAGGTTCGCGCCGGCGCCGAGGTTCGGGCCCGGGTTGCAGACGACCATGGCGCGGAAGGCCTCGCTGCGCTCGACCTCCTCCGCGGCCTCGAGCATCAGCTGCGCGGCCGGGATCGTGTAGGTGTTGGCCTTCGTGCGCAGCGTGAAGAGCGCCACGCCGTCGCCGAGATCGCAGAGCGCCGCGTCCCTGTTTTCAAGGATCACGCCTTCGTGGTCGGAAAGCTGCAGGTAAGCCGCCGCGCGCGCGGCCTGACCGGCGTAGAAGGCGCCGTCCCGCGCGATCTTCTCCTTCGCCCAGGCGGGCGGGACGAGCCCCTGCTTGTCCATCAGCGCGAGCACGTCCGCCGCGCCGAGCAGGTCGCAGAGCTCGAAGGGGCCCTTGACCCAGTTGTAGCCGCCGCGCATGGCCGCGTCGATGTCGCGGAAATCGTAGCTGATGTCGTCCGCCGCCGTCATCGCGAGCCACAGCGGCTCGAGCACGACGCGGCGCAGGAAGGCCGTCTCGGGATAGTCGCCGGCGAGCAGCGCGCGCAGCCGCTCGCGCCTGTCGCGCAGCTCCGCGAGCGAGGCGGGCGCCGGGCGCTGCAGCGGGACGTATTCGCAGTTCTTCCAGTCCCAGACGAAGCGCTCGGTCCCCTTGGGCCCTTTCTTCTTGCAGTAGAAGCCCGCGCCGCTCTTGTTGCCGAGATAGCCGCGCGAGGCGATGTCGTAGAGCACGGCGGGGCGGTTGCGGAAGGGCTTTTCGTAGTCGGGGATCTCCGCCGAGGCCATGTAGTCCACCGTGTGGACGCTGATATCCAGCCCCACGAGGTCGAGCAGCTTGAAGGCGCCCTGCTTGGGCCGGAAGATCAGATCGCCCGTCAGCGCGTCGGCCTCGGCAAAGCCGTAGCCGCCGTCGACCGTCGCGTTCATGATCGAGGTCAGCGCCATCGAGCCGATGCGGTTGGCGATGAAGCCCGGCGCGTCCTTGCAGCGGATCGGCGTTTTGCCGAAGCGGTCGCAGATCAGCGTCCCGACGCGGCGCAGCACGCCCTCGTCGGTCTTCTCGTGGGCGATGAGCTCGACGAGGTCCATATAGCGCACGGGGTTGAAGAAGTGGATGCCGAGGAAGCGGCGCTGTTTGCTCTCGTCGAGGCCCTCGGCGATCGAGTCGATCGAGATGTTCGAGGTGTTGGTGCCGACGATCGTCTCTTCGCCCGCGTGCTCAAAGAGGAAGGCCGCCATGCTCTGCTTGACGGCGAGGTTTTCCGCCACCGCCTCGATGACGAGGTCGCAGCCCGCGAGCAGCTCCGCGTCCGTCTGCATGTCCGCGCAGAAGAGGGAGGCGCGGATCCGCTCCTCGTCCGAGCCCTTCATCTCGCCGCTCTTGAGGATCGCGGCGACGGCCTTCGCGGCGCGCTCGCGGCCGCTCTCCTCGCCCTTGCCGCGGACCATCAGGATCACGTCGAGGCCGGCGCGCGCCCCGCAGGCGGCGATGGCGGCGCCCATCGTGCCGGCGCCGACGACCGCCATTTTTCGGATCGTTTTTGCCATAGAGTCTCCTTTCCGTCCCGCCCCCGCGCGCGCAGGGGCGATCTATCTGAAAGTATCTGCCTGTTCCGTTACGGCCGGACGGCCGCGGAAATCTGGGCCGACCAGCACAAACATTATAGCATGCGGCCTCTGTCAATGCAAGATGTATTTTTGTGGGTTTTGACGAAAGAAATGAAAAAACTTGCGAAAAAACCTTGCGCTTTTGTACAAGTTGGTATATACTCAAAACGAAGCTGCGCGGGTTTCACGACAGATTTCCATAATATGTATAAACACTCGAAAAAGGGAGAGCGTCCGTCCTTTTGGTCGGACCATAGAAGAACATGCAGATCGGCGTCATCGAAGTCCCCACGCTCAAGGAGCTGTTTGTCCGCCGCATGGAGGAGCAGATCCTCTCGGGCAAGCTCAAGGTCGGCGACAGTCTTCCCTCCGAGCGGCAGCTGCAGGAGGAGACGAAGATCAGCAAGACCGTGATCCACGCGGGGCTGGCGGAGCTCGAACAGAAGGGCTTTCTGGAGATCACGCCGCGCCGCGGCGCCGTCGTCGCCAATTACGAGGAGACCGGCACGATGGAGACGCTCAACGCCCTGATCCGGCACAACGGCGGCAACATGACGAAAAAGCAGACCCACAGCTTCATGGAGGCGCGCATCGCCATCGAGGGCTCCGCGCTCCGCCGCCTCGCGGAGAAGCACACGGACGAGGACATCGCGTATCTCGAGGGGCTGCTCGCCCGGGCGGACGAGCTGCTTGCGGGCGGGGAGAAGGACGACGCCGCGCTCGCGGAGCTGCTGTTCCGCTATCACCGCGGCATCTGCGTGCGCAGCCGCAACGAGTTCTTCCCGCTGCTGCTCAACGAGTTCCGCCCCATCATCATGGAGTTCTGGCTGCGCTCGATCGCACTCTTCGGCGCGGAGGCGAACGTCCACCTCGCCAAGCGCTATCTCGAGCTGATCCGCGCCGGGGACGCCGAGGGCGCCTTCCGGCGGCTGCAGCGCAGCGTCAGCGAGTACCTCAACTGTCTCGACGAGCAGGACAGATAAAAATAAGAACGGACAACAAAAACGAAAAACCATATCGACAAGGAGGAACAAACATGCAAGACAAGGAGTACCTGAAAGTACTGGACGAGGTCGCCAGGAAAAACGCGGCTCTGGCGCGCGCGCAGTACGACGCGGAGATCCCCGAGAAGATCGAGTACGAGGACAAGCCCTGCAAGTGGTGGTTCAATCACTGGGCCGAGAAGAACCCGATGAAGCCCTACGCGATACTGGGCGATCTCGTGCTTCCCTACGCCTACTGCAACGACGTGGCGCGCAGGCTGGCCAACGCCTTCCTCGACCTCGGCGTGAAGAAGGGCGACCGCGTGGCCATCATGTCGCCGAACGTGCCGCAGTACCTGCTGGCGATGCACGCCGTGTGGAAGATCGGCGCGATCGAGGTCCCGGCCAACCCGCTCTACACGGTGCCGGAGCTGACGGGCCAGTTCAACGACAGCGGCGCGGAGACGGTCGTGGTCATGGCGGCCTTCGCCCCCAAGGCGATCGCGATGCTGCAGAACCCGGACTGCGCGGTCAAGCGCGTCATCGCCTTCCAGCTGCCCTCCGGGGCCGTGGAGCTGCCGCAGGTCGAGGGCCTGTACGACTTCAACGCCCTCGTCGGCACCCATCCGAACACCGAGCCCGACATCGAGATCTCGATGGACGACCCGATCCGTCTGCAGTACACCGGCGGCACGACCGGCATCCCCAAGGGCTGCGTGCTGACCAACCGGATGGTCTACACGATGGGCTACCGCACCGCGCTGTGGACGACGCGCAGCTACACGATCGTCGGCAAGGACGAGATCGTCACGCTCGCGGCGATCCCGCTCAACCACGTCTACGGCTTCAACGCCAACGTCGGCATCACGATGACCAACGGCGGCAGCATCGTCGTCGTCCCGAAGCCGTCGCCCGACGCGCTGCTTGCCGAGATCGTCAAGAACAAGCCGAACATCTTTGCGGCCGTCCCGGCGATGCTCATCGGCCTGCTCAACACCCCGCAGGTCCAGGCCGGCGAGGCGGACATCACTTCGCTCAAGGGCGTGTTCTGCGGCTCGGCGCCCTGCCCGGTCGCCGTCATGGAGCAGCTCGAGGCGAAGACCGGCGCGACGATCGTCGAGGGCTACGGCATGTCCGAGACCTCGAACATCCTGACGATCAACCCGATGCACGTCCGCAAGCCCGGCTCCGTCGGCGTGGCCGTGCCGGACACGGATCTCGTCGTGGTCGACGCGGTCGACGGCAAGACGCCCGTGCCGCTGGGCCAGACGGGCGAGCTGATCTGCCGCGGCCCGCAGGTCATGGAGAAGTACTGGGAGAATCCCGAGGCCACCGCGGCCACGATCCGCGACGGCTGGCTCTACACCGCGGACATCGTGCTGATGGACGAGGACGGCTTCATCTTCATCAAGGACCGCAAGAAGGACATGATCATCGTCAACGGCTTCAACGTCTTCCCGCGTGAGATCGACGAGGCGATGTTCGCCAATCCGAAGGTCAAGGAGGCCTGCGCCGTCGGCATCACGCACCCGAGGAAGGGCGAGGCCCCGGTGCTCTACACCGTGCTCAAGGAGGGCGAGACGATGACGGCCGAGGAAGCCGAGCAGTATCTGCGCCAGTCCCTCGCGCCCTACAAGATCCCCATCGGCTACGAGTTCATCTCCGAGCTGCCGCGCACGGCCGCCGGCAAGGCCGACCGCAAGGCCCTCAGCGCCATGTACAAGGAGAAATACGGACTGTAAGCGCGCCCTGATCCGAGCCATCATCTAATTCGGAGGAAACGTTATGTTTGAAGGAAAGTATTTCCTGTTCTCGCTGGAAAAGGGCGTCGGCGTGCTGACGCTCAACCGGCCGCCCTACAACATCTTTGAGGCGGGCTTTTATGTGGAGCTCGGCGAGGTCGAGGACGTCATCGCGAAGACCGAGGGCATCCGCTGCCTCGTCATCAAGGCCAACGGCAAGTGTTTCTCCGCGGGCATCGACCTCAACTATCTCCAGGGCGTGAGCTCGGACTACGTGCTCGAAAAGCTGCCCTGGCTGCAGAGGATCTACGGCTTCTGGCAGGAGCAGAACTATCCCGTCATCGCCGCGGTGCAGGGCCTGTGCACCGGCTCGGGGCTGGAGTTCATCCTCGGCGCGGATATCCGCGTCGCGTCCGCGGACGCGCGCTTCTCCCTGCCGGAGGTCCAGCTCGGCCTCTCGCCGGACATGGGCGGCACCTCGCGGCTGACGCGGCTCGTCGGCATGGGCCAGGCCAAGCGCCTGATCCTCACCGGCGAGGAGATCGGCGCCGAGGAGGCGCTGCGCATCGGCCTCGTCGAGGCGGTCGTCCCGCCCGAGGAGCTCAACGAGCGCGCCATGAAGATGGCCAAAACGATCGCGCGCAGCCCCGCGGCCGCGGTACGTTTTGCCAAGAAGGGCGTCAACCTCACGGACGAGGGCGGGCTCTACGCCGGCCGGCTCTTCGAGCAGGCCCAGTCCACCTACTGCTGCGGGACCGAGGATCTGCAGAACGCGATCGCGGCCTACAAGGCGATGCTCGCCGCGCGCAGCAAGAAGTAACGCAAGCGGGCGGGCTGCTCCCGCGGCCCGCCCTGTATGCCAAAAATGAAAAAAGCAAAGGAGGAATGTACATATGCCCAAATATGACATCGTGGTCGTGGGCGCAGGCAACGCCGGCATGTCCGCGGCGCTGCAGTGTCAGCTGGCGGGGAGGAAGACGCTGCTGATCGAAAAGCACAATCTCCCCGGCGGCGCGGCCACAAGCTTCGTTCGCGGCCGCTTTGAGATCGAGCCCTCTCTGCATGAGCTCTGCGACTTCGGCCCGCCGGACAATCCCGGCGACACCCGCAGGATCCTCGATTCCTACGGTGTCAAGCTGAACTGGCATGAGTGCAAGGACTGCTTCCGTGTGATCTCCAAGTATTCCGACGGCAGCCCCATGGACGTGACGATGCCCGCCGGTATCGACAACTTCATCGACAAGATGGAGGAGTACGTGCCCGGCTCGCGCGAGAAGATGACCAAGCTCTTCGACCTGTTCCAGGAGGTGCTCGACGGCATCGCCTACATCACGGCCTCGAAGGGCAATCCGGACTCGAAGGTGCTGCAGACGGAATATCCCGACATGCTGCGCTGCGGCGCGTACAGCACGCAGAAGGTTTTCGACGCGCTCAAGCTGCCGAAAAAATGCCAGGACATCCTCTCGACCTACTGGAGCTATCTCGGCGTGGATATGGAGCATCTGGCTTTCATCCATTACGCCGCGATGGTGCACAAGTATGTGCAGCGCAGCGCCTACATTCCCGAACACACCTCTCATCAGTATTCCACCGCGATGATCGAACGCTTCCGCGAGCTCGGCGGCGACGTCTGGTTCAACTGCCGTGCCGAGGAATTCCTCTTCAATGGGGACAAGCTCTGCGGCGTTCGCACGAACCTCGGCGACATTGAATGCGATTACGCGCTGGCCAACATCAATCCGGACATCATCTATGGCAAGATGGTGCCGCAGGAGCTGATCCCCGAACGGGAAAAGAAGCTCTCCGCCGCGCGCGGACGCATCATGGGCGGCCGCATGTTTACCGCCTACTTCTGCTGCGATGCCACTCCCGAGGAGCTCGGCATCACCGATTACAGTTATTTCCTGCCCAGCACAGCCAACTCCGTCGTGGAGTACAAACGCATCCGGGGCGGCATGAAGACCAACGAGTACGCGATCTTCCTGTGCTACAACATCGTTCTGCCCGAGTTCTCACCCCCGGGGACCTGCGTCTGCTCCTTCACGACCTTCGGCGCGCCCGAGGAGTGGGGCGAGCTCAAGCAGGAGGACTACTTCCGCTTCAAGAACGAGGGCGCCAAGAAGATGCTCAGAAGTCTCAAAGAGAAGACCGGCATCGACCTGGAAGGACACATCGAGGAGATGGAGGTGGCCTCTCCCTGGACCTTTGCCCGTTACCTCGGCGTTCCCGAGGGCTCGGTCTACGGCTATGAGGCCCGCGACTGGGACGGCATGATGGCGCGCATGCAGATGATCGGCAGCGATTATCCGATCAAAGGCCTGCGCCCGATCGGCGCGGCCGGTCCGAGAAGCGACGGCTACTCCGCCACCATCGTCTGCGGCCAGCTGATCGCAGGCAGCGCCTTAAGAGACCTCAAAGCCTGGAGCGAAGGAGGGAAGAAGTAATGCCTGATCTGAAAGTGAAAGTCGGACTGATCGGCAAGTTCGACATGCTCAAATTCAAGAACATGAAGAAGGTCCGCGAGAAGGCCATCCAGGCCGCTCCCGCCAATGAGATCAGCGGCGTGTTCCCGGTCAATGAGAACGCGAAGGCCCTGCATCCGGACTTCCTCGAGCTGGTCATCGACCGCATCATCGACCGCGGCGAGGCCCAGGCCAAGACCTTTGTCCTCAAGCGTCCCGACGGCGCGCCGCTCCCCTACTTCCGCGCCGGACAGTACATTTCGCTCAAGCTCCCGCTGGACGGCAGCTTCGTCACGCGCTCCTACTCGCTCTGCTCCTCCCCGAAGGAGGCTCTCCGCGGCGAGTACGACATCACCGTGCGCGCCAATCCGGGCGGCTTTGTGGCCGACCGTCTGCTCGCGGAGAAAAAGCCGGGCGACACGATCATTTCCTCCGGCCCGCTGGGCTTCTTCTACTACGAGGATCTGCGCGACGCGAAGCACGTCGTCGGTCTCGCCGGCGGCTCGGGCATCACGCCCTTCCTGTCCATGGCCCGCGCGTTGGCCGACGGCGTCGAGGACTTCACGCTGACGCTGCTGTTCGGCTCGCGCGACGAGGACAACATCCTCTTCCGCGGCGAGCTGGACGAGCTCGCGCGCAGCTGCCCGAAGTTCAAGGTCATCCACGTCCTCTCCGAGGAGGAGAAGGAGGGCTTTGAGCACGGCTTCATCACCGCCGATCTGATCCGCAAGTACGCCCCTGAGGGCGAAGAGTATTCCGTGTTCCTCTGCGGCCCGGAGGCCATGTACAAGTTCCTCAGGCCCGAGATCGAGAAGCTCGGTCTGCCCCCGCGGCTCTATCGCCGCAAGCTCATCGACGTCACCAAGACGCCGTGGGAGTGCGAGGGCTATCCGCAGGAGGTCAAAGGCAAGGAGTTCAGCATTCTCGTGAAGCAGGGCCCGCAGGAATGGACGATCCCCGCCTCGGCCGACGAGCCGGTGCTCGTTGCGATCGAGCGCGCGGGCATCAAGGCCCCGTCCCGCTGCCGCGCGGGCGAGTGCGGCTGGTGCCGCTCGCGTCTGCTTGACGGCACGGTCTTCATCCCGCAGGAGAACGAGATGCGCCGCTGGGCGGACGTCCACTACGGCTACATCCACCCCTGCTGCAGCTTCCCCACGAGCGATCTGACGCTGGATATCCCCGGCGAATTCTTCTGATCCGCGCACAAAAAACCGGACAGGCCCTCCCGGCCTGTCCGGTTTCCTTTTTTTTCGGCTACACGCCCGCGACGAATTCGCGGATGAAGTACAGCGCCGCGCCCAGCGGCGTGATATGCCGCCGCAGACGGCTGAGCTGCACGTAATCGGCGTTCCCGGAAAAGGCGTCGAGCGCGTGCACGTAGCCGCGCAGCACGCCCAGATAGGGCTGGAGGTATTCCGAGAGGAAGCCGCCGAGCACGACCTCGCAGTCGAGCGTCATGTGGATGGCGTTGATCGCCACGGCGAGATGCCGCAGCATATCGTAGAGCAGCGCCTCGTAGTCCGGGCGGTGCTCCTCCGCGCCGCGGAAGAAATCCTCGAGCGAGACGCCGAGGCGCTGCTCGATCCGCAGGGCGGAGCAGTAGGCCTCCAGACAGCCGTTCCTTCCGCAGGAGCAGGGCAGTCCGCCGGGCTCGACGCAGATATGGCCGAATTCGCCGCTGCGTGCGTTGTCGCCGGCGCAGAGCTCGCCGTTCATCAAGACCGCGCCGCCCACGCCGTTTTCCAGCGACAGGTAGGCCATGTTGCCGCGCCCGCCGCGTACGAAGCACTCGGCGTGCCCGCTGGCCGAACCGTCGTTTTCCACACGGACGGGATAGGGGAGGGAGTGGATCAGACCGTCGAGCGGGATGTCCCGCTGGTTGAGCGTCGGCGCGACGAGCAGCCGCCTGTGGTCGGCGGTGAGCAGGCCCGGGATGGCGACCCCGACGCCCAGCAGCTTCCTGCGGTCGAGCGAGAACTCGTCGATGAAGCCCTCGATGACGCGCGAAAAGGAAGCGCCGTCCGGCGCGCCGGAGATCGGCCCGACGGGCAGCGAGCGGTAGGCGAGCTCACGCAGCCGCAGATCCGCCGCGACGATGCGCAGGTTGTGCTCGGTGACCGACACGCCGATCGCCGTGCGCGCATCCGGCACGATGTCCAGACCCTGCGCGCGGCGCCCGCCGGTGGAGGGCCGCTCGCCCGTATAGCGCACGAGCCCGTCCGAGACCAGCTCGCCGAGATTCTGATAGAGCGTCGGCATACTGATCCCGCACTGTTCCGCAAGCAGCTGCCTGGTGCAGTGCTCATGCGATTCGTACAGGTGCCGGTAGATCCGGCTTCGCGCGCCGAGCGCGGCACGTTTGCTGTCCTCCCGCGGCATGATCCGCCCTCCTTTTTCCTTCCGGTAAATCCATTGTAACACAAAGCGGCGGAGGGTCAAGAACTTTCGTAAAACTGTTTTACTTATGACAAAACGATTTTAGTACATATTCCACATTTTAACGGAGATCAAACCATCAATATCGCCCAAATGTAGTTAAGTATGTGAAATTAACCTTGACATAGGGATTTCACATTTGTAAAATCGGCTTATAGAAGCCGCGAGTGCGGTTTCCAATTCGTTCAAAATATAATAAGGAGGAAACAAAATGAAGAAAATTCTTGCAATGCTTCTGGCGTTCTGCATGATCTTCGCGCTGGCCGCGTGCGGCCAGGCCGCCGCGCCGGCCGCGTCCGCGGACAAT
>CACWIS010000024.1 GCA_902761055.1 Oscillospiraceae bacterium | reverse complement strand
CGCGACGATCGCCGCCGCTGCCGCTCCCGCTACGACCGGCGCTGCGACGACCGGCGCCGCGACCGGCGCCGCCGCGACCGGAACGGCCGCCGCTGCCGCGCTCTCCGGAGCGGACTATGTCGCCGCCTACCTCGTGCCTTACGTTGTCAAGGCCGGCGAGACCCTCTACGGCATCTGCGTTGCCAACGGCGTCGACTACTCCCGCTACGCCGACCTGATCGTGCAGGCCAGCAGCATCAAGAGCGCCAACTGGATCCACGCGGGCGACGTGCTCTACATCCCCAGCAGCACCGCCGCCGCGAACGGCTTTACCATCGTTGCGCACACCGTCAAGGCGGGCGAGACCACCTACGGCATCTGCCAGTCTCTCGGCATCGACTACAGCGCGAGAGCCAACATGATCGCCGCGCTCAACCCGGGCAAGAACCTCTCCTCGATCCGCCTCGGCCAGCTGCTGCTCTTCCCCTCGGGCAAGGGCGCTGCAACCGGCACTGCGGCCGGCGCTGCGACCGGTGCGGCCAGCGGCTACGTGCCCGCGGCCTCCACGACCGCCTCGACCACGCCCACCGTCGCCTCTTACAAGCCCAAGACCGGCGTGAACTTCTACTTCAAGGAGATCACCGTCAAGAAGGACGACACGATCTACAACCTCGTCAAGGCCGCCGGCTTCGAGTACACGACCTACTACGCCGACGTACTGCTTGCCGCCAACAGACTGGGCACCTTCAACAACCTCAAGGAAGGCGATAAGCTCCTGATGCTCTCGTCCAGCGCTGCCGGCGCCAGCTACGCCGTGACCGGCGTCACCGTCAAGTCCGGCGACACGCTCATCAGCATCTGCGAGTCCAAGAACGTCAGCTACGCGCTGGATCAGAACCTGATCGCGAAGCTGAACCCGAGCCTGAACGTGAACAACATGCGCGCCGGGGACATCGTCCTTGTCTCCGTCAAGCTGTAAGCCGACACAACAAAAAAACGAACCGGGTCTGCGAAAGCAGACCCGGTTTTTTCGCGGCTTTTCACGTCTGGCCTTTCACGTAGCGCACGACGTAATCGCAGAAGCGCCGCGTTGCCGGCCCGGCCAGGCCGCCCGCCGGCAGCGCCAGTCCGATCGTGCGCTTGGCCTCCGGCACCAGCGGCAGCGTCAGCACGTCGTCGTGCCGCCCCTTGAGCAGCAGCTCCGGCATGATGCTCATGCCGAGGCCCTGCTCGACCATGGCGATGATGGCGTAGTCGTCCTTCGTGTAGAAGCGCACGTTCGGCTTCACGCCCGCCGCCTCCAGCGCGCGGCGCGCGTCGTGGTCGGAACTCTGCAGCAGGGAGATGAAGGGCTCGCGCTCGCACTCCACGAGCGGGAAGCGCGGATAGCTGGCGTAGCGGCTGTCGCGCGGCAGGATGGCCAGCAGCCGGTCCTCCATCAGCGGGATCGTCTCGCACTTCAGCTCGCAGGGCAGAGCGACGAAGCCGATATCGATGCTCCCGTCCGAGAGCCACTCGTTGACGTCGTGATAGTCGCCGTTGAAGAGACGGAAGCCCACCTTCGGGTAGTCGCGCTGGAACTCCTTGAGAACAGGCGGCAGCCAGTGCACGGCGACCGAGGTGAAGGCTCCGATGCGCACGGTGCCCTGATCCAGCCCGCGGATCTCGGCGGCGGTCTGCCCGAGCTGTTCGTCCGCCGCGAGCAGCGCGCGCACGAAGGGCAGCAGCCGCCGGCCCTCGTCGGTCAGCTTTATGCCGGAGCGGGCGCGCCGGAGCAGACGGAAGCCCAGTTCGCTCTCGAGCGAGGCGATGCTGTGACTGACGGCCGACTGCGTACAGCCCAGCGTCTCCGCCGCGCGCGTCAGACTGCCGAGCTCCACCGTGCTCATCAGGATCCGGTATTTCGTGAGCATGTACGGCTCCCTCCTCTGTCGGAATGATACATGAGAATAATTCATGTAACAATAGAATAGATTACGGCCGTTTCTATTATAGCGTCCTTTTTGCAAAAATCAAGCGTCTCCCGCGCGGCAGGCGCTTGAACGCGGCGGGGATTCCGGTATAATCACAGTATCGAAAAAACCCAAAGGAGAAAAAACCATGAGCGGAATGATCTATGTACTCGGCGCGATCGTCGTCTACCTCGTCGGCATGCTCGCGATCGGCATCGCCTATTCGAAGAACAAGAACTCCGAGGACTTCTACCTCGGCGGCCGCCGTCTCGGTCCCGTGGTCACGGCCATGAGCACCGAGGCCTCGGACATGAGCGCCTACCTGCTGATGGGCGTGCCGGGCCTGGCGATGTTCTGCGGCGTGGCCGAAGCCAGCTGGACGGCCATCGGCCTGGCGGCCGGCACCTACCTCAACTGGCTGCTCGTGGCCAAGCGTCTGCGCCGCTATTCCGAGGCGACCGGCGCGATCACGGTGCCGGACTTCCTCGCGCGGCGCTTCCGCGACAACTCGAAGATCATCGAGACCGTCGGCGCGCTCGTGATCATCATCTTCTTCGTGCCCTACACGGCCTCCGGCTTCGCGGCCTGCGGCAAGCTCTTCAACAGCCTCTTCGGCTTTGACTACATGAAGGCGATGCTCGTCTCCGCCGCGGTCATCGTGGCCTACTGTGCGCTCGGCGGCTTCATGGCCGCCTCGGTGACGAGCCTGATCCAGTCGATCGTCATGACGCTGGCGCTCATCATCGTGCTGTTCTTCGGCATCAACGCCGCCGGCGGCTGGGGCGCGGTCGTGGACAACGCGCGCTCCGTGCCCGGCTATCTGAGCCTCGGCGCGGCGACGGACATCCTCTCGAAGTCCGCCGGCGTCTACACGCCGATCATGGTCGTCTCGACGCTGGCCTGGGGCCTGGGCTACTTCGGCATGCCCCACATCCTGCTGCACTTCATGGCCGTGCGCGACGAGAAGGAGCTGAAGATCTCCCGCCGCGTCGGCTCGATCTGGTGCGTCGTGTCGCTGGGTGTGGCCGTGGTCATCGGCATCGTCGGCTTCGGCATGGCCAGCCGCGGCGTGATCTCCGTGCCCGGTACGGAGAGCGAGGCCGAAAACCTCATCGTCCGCTGCGCGGCGCTCATCGCCTCGCACGGCGCGCTCGCCGCGATCGTCGGCGGCCTGATCCTCGCGGGCATCCTCGCCGCGACGATGTCCACCGCCGACGCGCAGCTCCTCGCCGCCGCCTCGGGCGTGACGCAGAACCTGCTGCGCGACGTCTTCGGCGTGAAGCTCTCGGAGAAGAAAAACATGCTCGTCGCGCGCCTCACGGTCGTGGGCGTGGCGGTCCTCGGCGCGATCTTCGCTTCCGATCCCGCGAGCTCGATCTTCCGCGTCGTGTCCTTCGCCTGGGCGGGCTTCGGCGCGACCTTCGGCCCCGTGATGCTCCTCGGCCTGTTCTGGAAGCGCTGCAACCGCCAGGGCGCGATCGCCGGCATGATCGCCGGCGCGGTCATGATCTTCGTGTGGAAGTACCTCGTCGCCCCCATCGGCGGCGTGCTCGCGATCTACGAGCTGCTGCCCGCCTTTGTGATCTCCGCGCTCGTCATCGTGATCGTCAGTCTCTGCACGGCGAAGCCCGACGAGGAGATCTGCGCCGAATTCGACGCGGTGAAGGGATAAGTCAAGCGCTCCTGTCTCAAAAAAGCGGTCCGCCGTCGGCGGACCGCTTTTTTGCGTCCCGGCACTTGACATTTCGAAAATCTGCGCTAAAATATGTCGCATGCGACATATTGAATTGCCAGGAGTATCCCATGAATCCAACAGACGTCCCCATCGGCGCAAAGTTCGCGATCATCCACCGCGCTTTCCGGCGCGAGCTGGACGCGGCGCTGCGCGAAAAGGATCTGACCGGCGCGCAGTTCGGCGTGCTGCGCGCGCTCGACCGGCTCGAGCGGGAGCGCGGCGGCGAGATCAGCCAGCGCGATATCGAGGAGCTGAGCCGCAGCAGCCACCCGACGATGACGGAGATCCTCAAAAAACTGGAAAAGAAGGGCTTTATCGCCGTATCGCCCAGCGCCGTCGACGGCCGCCGCAAGGCGATCCGCCAGACGGAGAAGGCGCGCGAGCTGGGGCGCGAGATGTTCCGCATCGACGAGGAGACCTTCGCCAAGTTTTCCTCCACGCTCGGCGCGGAGGAAGCGGCCCGTATCGGCGGGATGCTGGACTGCCTGCTGGAAAACATCTGCGGACAAAAGGAGGGAGAGAAAAGATGAGCAATTTCAGAAAGCTGCTTCCGAGCGTGCGGGAATTCAAGCGCCCGGCGATCGTGACGATCGTGCTGATCGTCCTCGAGGTGCTCATCGAGGTCGTCATCCCCTTCCTCACGGCCGACATGGTCAACGCCATCAAGGACGGCGCGCCGCTCGCCGGCGTGGTAAAGACGGGGCTTTTCCTCGTGCTGCTGGCGGTGCTCAGTCTTTCCTGCGGCGCCTCGGCGGGCTACACGGGCTCGAAGGCCTCGGCCGGCTTTGCGCGCAACCTGCGCCACGACGTCTACTGCCGCGTTCAGGACTTCTCCTTTGAAAACATCGACCGCTTCTCGACCGCCTCGCTGGTCACGCGCATGACGACCGATATCGGCAACGTGCAGATGGCCTTCATGATGATCATCCGCATCGCGATCCGCGCGCCGCTGATGTTCCTCTTCGCCATCGTCATGGCTTATCTCATGGGCGGCGCGCTCGCCACGACCTTCCTCGTGCTGATCCCGGTGCTCGTCGTCGGGCTTGTCGCGATCACGCGGCGGGCCATGCCGGCCTTCCGCGCGGTGTTCCGCAAGTACGACAAGCTCAACGAGTCCATCGAGGAGAACGTGCGCGCGATGCGCGTCGTCAAGGGCTTTGCGCGCGAGGAATACGAGAAGCGGAAATTCGGCAGGGCCTCGCGCGATATCTGCAGGGACTTCACCTACGCCGAGCGTCTCGTCGCGCTCAACAGCCCGCTGATGCAGCTGTGCCTGTACTTCAACATGATCTTCGTGCTGCTCGTCGGCTCGAAGCTCATCATCTCCAACCGCGGCACGACGATCGACGTCGGCCAGCTCTCGGCGATGCTGACCTACGGCTTCCAGATCCTGATGAGCCTGATGATGATCTCGATGATCTACGTCATGCTGACGATCTCGGCCGAATCGATCAAGCGTCTGGCCGAGGTCATGAGCGAGGAGCCCACGCTCGCCAACCCCGACGAGCCGGCGTACGAGGTGGCGGACGGCTCGATCGACTTTGAGGACGTCTCCTTCAAGTACTCCAAAGACGCGAAAAACTATGCGCTCTTCGACGTCGATCTGCACATTCCCTCGGGCGCCACGGTCGGCATCCTCGGCGGCACGGGCTCGAGCAAATCCACGCTCGTGCAGCTGATCCCGCGGCTCTACGACGTCAGCGAGGGCAGCGTGAAGGTCGGCGGGCGCGACGTGCGCGAATACGATCTCGACACGCTGCGCAACAACGTCGCCGTCGTGCTGCAGAAGAACCTGCTCTTCTCCGGCACGATCCGCGACAACCTGCGCTGGGGCGATCCGAACGCCACGGACGAGGAAATGGAGGCGGCCTGCCGCCTCGCGCAGGCGGACGAGTTCATCCGCGCCTTCCCCGACGGCTACGACACGAAGATCGAGCAGGGCGGCTCGAACGTCTCCGGCGGCCAGAAGCAGCGGCTGTGCATCGCGCGCGCCCTGCTGAAAAAGCCGAAGATCCTGATCCTCGACGACTCGACCAGCGCCGTCGACACGCACACCGACGCGCTGATCCGCGCGGGCTTCCGCGCCTATATCCCGGAGACGACCAAGATCATCATCGCCCAGCGCGTCGCCTCCGTCCAGGACGCCGACATGATCCTCATCATGGAAAACGGCCGCATCGCGGCCTCCGGCACGCACGAGGAGCTGATGCGCTCGAGCGAGCTCTACCGCGAGACCTGGGAACAGCAGAACAAGGGAGGTGAGCGCGATGAATAAGCCCCACGGAAAACCCGACGGCTCGCTCTTCCGCGTGATCCGCATGTTCTTCCGCTACTATCCCGTGCTCGCGCCCCTTGCCGTCGCCTGCATCCTCTTCGCTGCGGTCGTCTCGTCGATCCCCTCGCTGTTCATCCAGCGGGTGATCGCGCTGATCCAGACCTGGGTCGAGAGCGGCGACTGGAGCTCCGCCCGCGCCGAGCTCACGCCCTATCTGCTGCTGCTCGGCGCTCTGTACGTGCTGTCGATCACGGCCATGACCGTGCAGACCCAGCTCATGGCGATCATGACGCAGGGCTTCCTCGACAAGCTGCGCCGCGAGCTCTTCGACGGGATGCAGAACCTGCCGATCCGCTATTTCGACACGCACAAGTTCGGCGACATCATGAGCCACTATACCAACGACGTGGACACGCTGCGCCAGCTCGTCTCGCAGACCCTGCCCTCCTTCATCCAGTCCGGCGCGATCGTACTGGTGGTGCTGGGCATCATGCTGTACTTCTCCGTCTGGATGACGCTGGTGCTGCTGCTCGGCGTCGTCGCGATGATCGTCGTGGCCAAGAGGGTCGGCGGCGGCTCGGCGCGTTCCTTCGTCGAGATGCAGAAGACCGTCGCGGAGAACGAGGGCTATATCCAGGAGTCGATGAACGGCCAGAAGGTCATCAAGGTCTTCTGCCATGAGCAGAAGGGCATCGAGGAGTTCGACGAGATCAACGACCGGCTCTTCGCGCACAGCTTCCGCGCCCACGCCTTCGCCAGCACGCTCGGCCCGATCATCGCCAACATCGGCAACGTGCTCTACGTCACGCTCGCGCTGGTCGGCGGCGTGTTCCTGCTCACCGGCGTGCCGAACGTATCGCTCTCCGGCAAGGCCTTCTCGATCAGCATCCTGATCCCGTTCCTGAACATGACCAAGCAGTTCACCGGCAACGTCAACACGCTCTCGCAGCAGATCAACTCCATCGTCATGGCCGCCGCCGGCGCCAAGCGCGTCTTCGCGCTGATGGACGAGAAGCCCGAGACGGACGACGGCTACGTCACGCTGGTCAACTGCCGGATCGCAGAGGACGGCACGATCACCGAGACCGACGAGCACACCGGCCGCTGGGCCTGGCGCCATCCCCACGGCGACGGCACCCTGACCTACACCGAGCTGCGCGGCGACGTGCGCATGGTGGACGTCGACTTCGCCTACGAGGAGGGCAAGCCGGTCCTGCACGACATCTCCGTCTACGCCGAGCCGGGTCAGAAGGTGGCCTTCGTCGGCGCGACCGGCGCGGGCAAGACCACGATCACGAACCTCATCAACCGCTTTTACGACATCGACGACGGCAAGATCCGCTACGACGGCATCAACGTCAACAAGATCAAAAAAGGCGATCTGCGCCGCTCGCTGGGGCTGGTGCTGCAGGACGTCAACCTCTTCACCGGCACGGTGCTCGACAACATCCGCTACGGCAATCTCGACGCGACGGACGAGCAGTGCCGCGCCGCGGCAAAGCTCGCGGGCGCGGACGATTTCATCACGCGTCTGCCGCGGGGCTACGACACGGTGCTCGAGAACAACGGCGCCAACCTCTCGCAGGGCCAGCGCCAGCTGATCTCGATCGCGCGCGCCGCGGTGGCCGATCCGCCGGTCATGATCCTCGACGAGGCGACCTCGTCGATCGACACGCATACCGAGGCCATCGTGCAGAAGGGCATGGACAAGCTGATGGAGGGCCGCACGGTCTTCGTCATCGCGCACCGGCTCTCGACGGTCATGAACAGCGACGTGATCATGGTCCTCGACCACGGCCGCATCATCGAGCGCGGCAGCCATGAGAAGCTGCTCTCCGAGAAGGGCACCTATTACAGGCTCTACACCGGCGCCTTCGAGCTCGAATAACGAAAAACGCTCTCCCCGCGAGGGGAGAGCGTTTTCATTCAAACTCCGTGATCTCCGCAAAGATCGCCGTCCTTCCGTCCTGCGCCATCTCGGCGCGGGACGGCTTCATCTCTTCGTCGAAGAGCACCGTGACCGTGACGCCGTCCGCCGGGACGAGCAGCGCCGCGCAGCAGCCGTCCTCGCTCCAGGCGGAGTCGAGCATCCCCTCGCGCAGCGCGCGGACGAGCAGCGGCAGCGCGGCCATCGGCGAGAGCTGCGACGCGGCGTCCTCGCCGGTGTCGATCGAGATGCCGTCATAGAGCAGCTTCGCCCCGCCGCCGTCCATGTGCGCCCGAACGCCGCGGATCAGCTCCGGCTCAAGCACCTCCACGCAGAAGCCGCCGTCCTCCTCGTCGGTGCAGCGCAGCGTGAAGGTGCACGTGCGGTCGTCGTACTCGGCGCGCACGACGGCCGTCAGCGCGAGATCCTCCCGCGCGCGCAGCGCCTCGGAAAAGCTGCGGAACTGCGCCTCGTTCCTGTTTTCGCAGCCGCCGAGCAGCAGCGCGCCGAGCAGCAGCAGGGGCAGAAAGAGCTTTTTCATATCCGTCCTCCCGTGTTTGGATCGTTCGTTCAAGGATATGAGCGCGCCGCGGTGTCTATGCGCCCGCGCGGATGAGATCGGCGGGCCGGAGGCAAATCCCCTCTTGCCATCGGCGGCAAACTGTGATACATTAGCCTTTGTCAAAAGCGTTGACGCGGGAAAATAGCGATGGAACGCAACAGAGAGCGGGGGTCGACAGGCTGAAAGCCCCTGCGGCAGCTTCCTCCGCTTGGTTCGCCCGCCGAGCTCCGGTCAATCCCCGGCGCGTGGGGCGCGTTAAGCCCCGAAGAGTGCGGCCGTTCTGCGACGGCCGAATCACGGGTGGTACCGCGGAAGTTTTGCTTTCGTCCCTGTCGGGACGGAGGCTTTTTTTATTTTCAAAGGGAGAAGAAAACATGAAAGAATTGATGCAAAGCCTGCGCGAAGCGGCGATCCGCTCCATCATGGAGACCGCCGACATGGAAAAGCTCGAGGCGCAGCGCGTCCGCTATCTCGGCAAAAAAGGCGAGCTGACGGCGATCCTGCGTCAGATGGGCTCGCTGAGCGCCGAGGAGCGCCCCGTCATGGGCCAGATGGCCAACCAGATCCGCGCCGAGATCGAGCGGGCGCTCGACGAGCGACGCGAGGAGCTGTCGAAAAAGCTGCTCGAGCTGCGGCTCGAGAGCGAGACGCTCGACGTTACGCTGCCGGGCAGAAAGGCGGCGCTCGGCCACAAGCACCCGATGTACAACGTCCTCGACCAGATCAAGGACATCTTCATCGGCATGGGCTTCGAGATCGTCGACGGCCCGGAGGTCGAGCTGGCGGACTACAACTTTACCAAGCTCAACATCGACGAGGCCCACCCCTCGCGCGAGTGGACCGACACCTTCTACTTCACGCCCGACAGCCGCATCCTCCTGCGCACGCAGACCTCGCCGATGCAGGTCCACGCGATGGAGACGCGGCCGCTCCCGATCCGCATCATCGCGCCGGGCCGCGTCTACCGCAAGGACGAGGTGGACGCCACGCACAGCCCGATGTTCCACCAGATCGAGGGCATGGTCGTCGACAAGGGCGTCACGATGTCGGACCTCAAGGCCACGCTGAACCTCGTCGTCGAGAAGATCTACGGCGCGGGCACGGTCACGCGCTTCCGCCCGCACCACTTCCCCTTCACCGGGGCTGCCCGACCTGCAAGGGCGAGGGCTGGATCGAGGTGCTCGGCGCCGGCATGATCCACCCCAAGGTGCTCGCCGGCTGCGGCATCGACCCGGACGTGTACTCCGGCTGGGCCTTCGGCATGGGTCTCGAGCGCCTGGCGATGGGCGAGTACAAGATCAACGACCTGCGCCTGATCTTCGAGAACGACAAGCGCTTCCTCGAGCAGTTCTGAAAAGGGGAGGGAACAACAATGGATCTTTCAAGAAAATGGCTCAATGAATTCATCGACCTCCCGCTCGAGGAGGTCTCCGACCGCGCCTTCGCCGAGGCCATGTCCGTCTCCGGCTCGAAGGTCGAGGTCACGCGCGATCTGTCCGCGACGATCCGGAACGTCGTCGTCGGGCGCATCGTGAAGCTCGAAAAGCACCCGGATTCCGACCACATGCTCGTCGCGCAGCTCGACGTCGGCGGCCGGACCGTCCAGATCTGCACCGGCGCGTGGAACGTCCACGCCGGCGAGCTCGTCCCCGTCGCGCTCGACGGCGCGCGGCTCCCCAACGGCGCCGAGATCCGCAGCGGCAAGCTGCGCGGCGTCGCCTCCGAGGGCATGCTCTGCTCGCTGCGCGAGCTCGGCATGACCGCGCACGACTTCCCCGAGGCGCTCATCACGCCCGCCGCGATCCTCGGAGACTATCACCCGCTCGACCCGGCGAAGCCCTCGATCCCGTCCGCGATCAAGGCCGGCGACAGGATCTTCGGCACGGTCCGCGCGGCGGAGCTCAAGGCGCTTGAAAAGCGCGGCGGCGCGTGGCGCTGCACGCTGTCCCTCGGCGACGGGGAGCGCGAGTGCCTCACGCCCTGCTCCAACCTCCACGCGTCCGACCTTGTCGCCTTCGACACGGCGCGCGGAGAGATCTGCACGCTCGGGGACCTGCGCGCGAAGCAGGAGGAGTTCCCGCACTGCATCTCCGACGGCATCCTGATCCTGCCGGAGGACAAACAGCCCGGCGAGGACGTCGGGAAGCTGCTGGGGCTCGACGACCATATCGTCGAGTTCGAGATCACGCCCAACCGGCCCGACTGCCTGTGCATGATCGGCCTCGCGCGCGAAGCGGCCGTCACCTTCGGCAAGACGCTGCGCCTCCACGAACCGAAGGTGGAGGCGAAGGGCGAAGGGAACATCGCGGAGCTGGCGAAGGTCGTCATCGAGGACGGCGAGCTGTGCCCGCGCTACACCGCGCGCATGGTGCGCAACGTGAAGATTGCCCCCTCGCCGGAGTGGATGCGCGAGCGCATCCGCGCCGCCGGCATGCGCCCGATCAACAACATCGTCGACATCACGAACTACGTCATGCTCGAGTACGGCCAGCCGATGCACGCCTTCGACTTCTCCTGCGTCAGGGACGGCGAGATCCGTATCCGCCGCGCCCGCGCGGGGGAGAGCATCACCACGCTCGACGGCGCCGAGCGCAAGCTGACGGAAAACATGCTCTGCATCTGCGACACCGAGCGTCCCGTCGCCGTCGCGGGCGTCATGGGCGGCGCGAACAGCGAGATCGTCGGCGACACGGCGATGGTCCTCTTCGAGAGCGCCAACTTCTCCGGCCCTTCCGTGCGCCGCACGGCCACGGCGCTGGGCATGCGCACGGACGCGTCCTCGCGCTTCGAGAAGGGCCTGGACGTGAAGAACACCGTCCGGGCGCTCGAGCGCGCCTGCGAGCTGGTCGAGCTGCTCGGCGCGGGCGAGGTCGTCCCCGGCGTGATCGACGCCGTGGCGGGCGAGCTGAAGACCGTGACGCTCAAGCTCGAGCCGGAGAAGATCAACGCCCTGCTCGGCACCGACATCGACGAGGCGGCGATGCGCGATATCCTCACGCGGCTCGGCTTCGGCTTTGACGGCGACACGATCCTCGTGCCCTCGTGGCGCGGCGACGTCGAGCACTACTCCGACATCGCCGAGGAGGTCGCGCGCTTCTACGGCTACAACGAGATCCCCACGCGCTTCACCGGCGCGATCTCGACCTGCGGCGGCTTCACCGAGCTCCAGCAGTGCGAGCGCCGCGTTGGCGAGATCTGCCGCAGCCTGGGCCTCGACGAGATCATCACCTACTCCTTCATCAGCCCGAGCTATTACGACAAGATCCGCCTCCCGGCCGACTCGCCGCTGCGCGACAGCCTGAAGATCCTCAATCCGCTGGGCGAGGATACCTCGATCATGCGCACGACGGTCCTGCCCTCGATGCTCGAGATCCTGACGCGGAACTACAACTTCCGCAACGCCTCCGCCGCCTTCTACGAGCTCGGCAAGGTCTACTTCAAGCGCCCGGACGGCCTCGCCGACGAGCCGAAGATCGTCTCCCTCGGCGCCTACGGCGCGGACGTGGACTTCTTTACGCTCAAGGGCTGGGTCGAGGAGCTGCTCGGCGGCCTCTGCGGCGGAGAGCCGCGCTTCGCCGCGGCGCGCGAAAACCCGTCCTACCACCCCGGCCGCTGCGCCGAGGTCTTCCTCGACGGCGAGCGCGTCGGCGTGCTCGGCCAGATCCACCCCGCCGTGGCGGAGAACTACGGCGTGGACGCCGCGCTCTACTGCGCCGAGCTGTCCTTCGACGCGATCCTCGCGCACCGCGCGCCGCTCGCGGTCTACAAGCCGCTGCCGCGCTTCCCCTCCGTCAGCCGCGACATCGCCGTGGTCTGCGACGCGTCCGTCCCCGCGGGCGAGCTGCGGGAGTGCATCCTCGCCTCCGGCGGAGAGTATCTCAAGGACTGCGCCGTCTTTGACGTCTACACCGGCGGCCGCATCGCGGCGGGCTTCAAGTCCGTGGCCTTCTCGCTGACCATGCGCGCCGACGATCAGACCCTGACCGACGAGCACGCCGAGGAGACCGTGCGCGCCGTGCTCGACGCGCTGCGCGAGCGCTTCGGCGCGGTGATCCGCTGACCGCGTTTCCCGTTTTTCGTTCCCGTTCTTTCGCGGACGGGAGGACCCCGGGGGACGGCCGCACGGCCGTCCCCCGTTTTTTTTGCGCGGGGCACGGGGTCTGCCCTCCGGCCGCCCCGGTCTCGCCACTTATTGACAAAAAGTGACGAAAATATAACATTTTACCCCCACTTTCGCAGAGATTTTTAAGAAAAAAATCATCATTTCTCTGCAAATTCGACTTTACTTGACAGAATAATATGCTATAATATAAGAGTAAATAACGCGAAGGGGGAGGACAAAATGGAAGATACGACAAGAAAATTTACCGCGCTTGACAGCAAGACCGAGATGAAGGAGATCCTTTCGAGCGTATATAACTCCCTGATGGTCAAGGGCTACAACCCGATCAATCAGATCGTGGGCTATATCCTTTCGGAGGACCCGACCTACATCACCAACTACAACAACGCCCGCACGCTGATCACCCGCATCGACCGCGACGAGCTGCTGCAGGAGCTGGTCAGGACCTATCTGGCGAAGTAAGACCCCAAAGAAAAACGCCGGACTGTGAGCTTTCACAGTCCGGCGTTTTTTATGATCTTTCCCCGGCGGCTCCCCCCCCTGCGGGGGAGCCGGCGGCCGCGGGGCCGACGGAAGGGGGCGCCCGCGCCGCCTCATCCGGCGCGGCTCCTTCTACACCACCTGGAAGAGATAGAATTTCAGATAATCGGTCTCCGGCACGTTCCACAGGATCGGGTGGTCCGGCGCCTGCTGCCGCGCCTCGATCTGCCGCAGCTCCACGCCCGCGTCGGCCGCGGCGGCGCGCAGCATTTTTTCGAACAGGGGAGCGGGCATGAAATGGCTGCAGGAGGCCGTCGCGAGATAGCCCCCGCGCGGCAGCAGCTTCATCGCCCGGTAGTTGATCTCCTTATAGCCGCGCTCCGCGCCCGCGACCGTTCTGCGCGACTTCGTGAAGGCCGGCGGGTCGAGGATGATGAAGTCGTAGGGCTTGCCGCCCTGCGCCTCCAGCTCCGGGAGCAGGTCGAAAATATCCGCGCAGAGGAAGTCCATGCGGTCGCCGAGCCCGTTGCGCGCCGCGTTGCGCCGCGCCATTTCGATCGCGCTCTCGGACACGTCGACGGCCGTCACGTGCTCCGCGCCGCCCTGCGCGGCGTTGAGCGCGAAGGAGCCGGTGTGCGTGAAGCAGTCCAGCACCCGCCGCCCCGCCGCGAGGCGCGCGACGGCGAGACGGTTGTATTTCTGGTCGAGGAAGAAGCCGGTCTTCTGCCCGTTCTCGACGTCCACGGCGTAATAGACGCCGTTCTCGCAGATCTCCGTGACGGGCGAGGCGGGGTGCTCCGCGCCCCACCAGCCCTTGAACTGCTCCAGGCCCTCGAGCGCGCGGATCGCGGCGTCGTTGCGCTCGTAGACGCCGGAAACCTCCTGCCCGTCGGCGCGCAGCACCTCGAGCAGCAGCGGGAAAAGCTGCTCCTTGATCCTCTCGACGCCCACGGAGAGCGTCTGCGCGACGAGGATGTCGGAGAAGCGGTCCACGGTCAGGCCCGGAAAGCCGTCGGCCTCGCCGAAGATCAGGCGGCAGCAGCCGAGGTCCTCGGGGCGCAGCACCGTTTTGCGGTAGTCCCAGGCGTAGTGGACGCGCCGCCTCCAGAAGTCCGCGTCAAAGCGGTCGTTGGCGTTGCGCGAGACGAGGCGCAGGCGGATCTTGCTCTCGCGGCTGACGAAGCCCGTGCCGAGATACTTGCCCTTCTCGCTCACGGCGTCGGCGAGCGCGCCGTTTTCGCACGCGCCCTCCTCACGCAGCACCTCCTCGGCGTAGACCCAGGGGTGGCCGCCCTCGAGCCAGCGCGTCCCCTTGGCGGACACGACGAAGCGCGGATATGCCCGATCAGCTTTCATAGGAAAACCTCCGTGAAAAACCGCAGGGGCGGCCGTCAGCCGCCCGCCGCGATCTGAAAATGGGTCACACGTACAGGATCAGCGCGATCATTTCGAGGTTTTCGCTGCCTATATTCTTCATCGAGTGTCCCTCGCCGTCGCCGACGAAGCTCATGTCGCCGGGGCGCATCGTGATGATCTCGCCGTTGTCGCTGTACTCGCCCTCGCCCTTGAGGATGTAGTAGCACTCGCCGTCGCCGTGGTGGACGTGCCAGGCGACCTCGGCCCCGGGCGCGAGCACGACGCGGTTGAATACGCGGCCCTTGCCGTACATCTCCTCGGGAGCCTTGAGGATGACGTGCATCTCGGCCTCGCCCTCGCCCCCGAACATCTTTTTGCGGAGCACCGGCTCCTCGCCGTTTCTTCTGACGATACTCATCTCAATACCCCAGTTCCTCGTCGATCAGGACGACCTCGCTCGTCATGCCGCCCATCGGCGCCCACAGCACGAGCAGCGCGTTGCAGATGCGGTCCGCGCTGCGGCAGTCGTGGCACTTGCCGTCGAGCTTGCAGGGCGTCTTTTTGGCCTCGAAGCGCAGCGCGTTGCGCGTCGCGGCGACGTTGCGCGCGCGCGCCAGCGCGCTGTCGAAGTCGGGGCAGATCTTGTTCGTGCCCGCGACGATGTACAGACGCTTCCTGCCGTAGACCTGCCCGGCGAGACGGTTGCCGTTGCCGTCGATGTTGAGGATCTCGCCGCCCTCGGTCATGGCGTTGGCGCTCGAGATATACACGGCGGCGGCGTTTGCTTTGGCGATCGTCTCCGGCCCCGGCACGATCCAGTGCCAGAACACCTCGTTCTTCTCCGCGAGCTTTTCATACAGCCCGATCTGCTTGGCGGTCATGCAGCCGCCGATGCCGACGCTCGTGCCCTCGATCTGCGAGGCGAGATAGTCCGCGGCCTCGGCGCCGGTGGCGAAGCGCTTGACGCTGTAACCGCGCCTCTTGAGATTGCGTATGGTTTTTTCTACATCCATGGCGTGTTCCCTCCTTGATGATTTGACGGAAAAACAAAAAGCCCTCTCGTCCCGATTATACAGGACAGAGGGCATTTTGTAAATCGCGGGATGCTCGGAAATATTCCTTCAGAGCCCCAGCGCCCTGATGATCTCGCCCGCCGAGAGCGCGAGGGAGGAGGCGAACTCCGCGTCCGGCGAATCGACGGCCACGGCCACGGCGCTGCGCTCCGCGCACGGATAGATGTGCGCCGAGCCGCGCGGGAGCGTGAGGCGGATGCCGTCGGAGTAGTCCGCGCCGAGCTCGAGCATCAGCCCGGAGAGCGCGCCCATCGTCGCAGCGCGGTCGCGGCAGGGGAAATCCAGCAGCGCGGCGGCGGGCTCCTCCGCCCGCGGGCCGCACTCGCCCTCCGGCGGACGGAAGGCCTCCGGGATCTCGATCTTCCAGCGCCCCTCGAGCGCGTCGACGCAGCATTGATAGTAGGACAGCGGCGTTCCGACGTCGCGCCAGTAGCCCGCCGGCTCGACGCCCTGGATGCGCTCGCCGCGCCGCAGCAGCAGCGGGAAGAGGTCTCGCGCGAAATCGAAGGGCCTGCCGGGAGGCACCTGCGCCATCGCGCGCGGCGAGAGCACGTAGATCCCGGTGTTGACCCGGTCGCTGACGACGCGGCTCCAGTCCGGCTTTTCGATGAAACCCCGCACCGCGCCGCTCTCGTCCGTCACCGCCAGACCGAAGCGCAGCGGCTGAGGCTCGCGCCGCAGGGCGATCGTGACGGCTGCCCCGCTCTCGCGGTGGCGGCGGTAGAGCGCGCCGAGATCGAAGTCGCAGGCGGCGTCGCCGGAGATCAGCAGGAAATCCTCGCCGCCGTAAAAGTCCTCGCAGTTCTTCACCGCGCCCGCCGTGCCCAGCGGCTCGTCCTCGACGCGGTAGCACAGCGACAGGCCCAGCGCGCTCCCGTCGCCAAAGGCGGAGACGACGTCCTCCGCCCGGTAGCGCAGCGCCGCGCAGAGCTCCGTGAAGCCGCAGCGCCGCAGCAGGAGCAGGATGTGCTCCATCATGCTGCGTCCCAGCAGCGGCACCATGGGCTTGGGCCGCTCGCCCGTGACGCAGCGCAGACGCTTTCCCTCGCCTCCGGCCAGAATGACCGCCTTCATTTCCGCGATCCGCTCCTTTGCTGCAATATCGCCTTTAGTATGGGCGGCGCGCACGCAGATTATTTCCCGCGCGGCGAAAGCAAGCCTTGTAAAGTCAAAAGCCTTTTGATATAATATACTATCCCGTACTATATCAATAACAGCCAACCGGCTTTTCTCCGAGCGCAAATAAAAAGGATCAAGAGGACGGATCTTATGAACAACACGCTCAAACGCCTCGCCGAGCCGGGCTCGAGACTCTATCTGGTTTTTCTCGTGCTCTTTGCGGCGGCAACGCTTTTCTTCTCGGTCTACGGGCTGGACATGTACAATCTCGCCATCATCGAGGGCGGGATCATCCTGCTGCTGATCATTTATTCGATGATCATCCGCCGCCGGCGGGAAAAGCAGCTGGCCGCGTATATCGAGTCCGTGACCTACGACACCGAAAACGCGAAGAACAACACGCTGATGAATTTCCCGCTGCCGATCGCGGTCTTTCGCCTGTCCGACTCCCGCATCGTCTGGGGCAACGAGATGTTCTTCGAGATGAGCGGCAGCAGCGGCGGCCGGCTCGACGCCAGCATTTCCGACACCGTGCCCGGCTTTACGGGCAAGTGGCTGCTCGAGGGCAAGAGCCAGTACCCCACGCTGCTGGAGGTCAAGGGGAGGAAGTACCAGCTCCACGGCAACATCATCCGCTCGGAAAAGAGCGACGAGACCAGCGCCTTCATGGGCATCACCTACTGGGTCGACGTCACCGAGTATGACCAGGTCCGCGAGGAATTCGCCAACAGCCGCCCGGTCGTCGGCACGATCGTGATCGACAATCTCGACGAGCTGGTGAAGAACCAGCCCGAGCGCATCAAGAACGACCTGCGCGACGCCGTGGAGGAAATGCTCGGCTCCTGGGCGGAGGAGAGAAGGGCGATCCTGCGCCGCTACGACCGCGACCGCTATTTCACGATCTTCGAGAGCCGCTATCTCGACTCGCTGCGGGAAGAGAAGTTTGCGATCCTCGAGCAGGCGCACGGGGTCGTGAGCCCCGCGGGCGTGAACGCCACGCTCTCCATCGGCCTCGGCACCGAGGGCGCGACGCTGCAGGAGACCATGCAGTTCGCCCAGGTGGCGACGGAGCTGGCCCTCTCGCGCGGCGGCGACCAGGTCGTCGTGAAAAACCGGCTCAACTTCGATTTTTACGGCGGCCGCGGCGCCGAAGTCGACGGCCGCACCAAGGTCAAATCCCGCGTCATGGCCACGACGCTCTGCGAGCTGATCCGCGACTCTTCGCGCGTGCTCGTCATGGGACACCGCTTCGCGGACCTTGACGCGCTCGGCGCGGCGGTCGGCGTATGCTGCCTCGCGCGCAAGTTCGGCGTGCGCGCCAACATCGTCATCGACCAGGAGAAGAACGCAGCCAAAAGCCTCATCGCGGCGCTGCACCGCCAGCCGGAGTACCGGGACGTCTTCATGACCGGGACCGAGGCCATGCTGCGGGCCGACGGGCGCACGCTGCTCGTCGTCGTGGACGTAAACCGCCCCGAGCGGGTGGAGGACCCCGATCTGCTCGCGTCCTGCAACCGTGTCGCGGTCATCGACCACCACCGCGTCGCCGCGACCTATATCCAAAACGCGGCCCTCGCGTTTATCGAGCCTTACGCCTCCTCGGCCTGCGAGCTGCTGACCGAGGTGCTCCAGGAGGTCGCCGAGTCGGGCGACATCCTCAAGATCGAAGCCGAGGCGCTGTTGGTCGGGATCGTGCTGGATACCAAAAGCTTCACGCTGCGCACCGGCGAGCGCACCTTCGACGCCGCGGCCTATCTGCGCCGCGCGGGTGCGGACACGATCTATGTCAAGAAGCTGCTGCAGAACGACATGGAGGACACGGTCGCGCGCTACCGCATCATGCAGGAGGCCGAGCTGTACCGCAACATCGCCATCGCCGCGCCCGAGGAGCCGCAGAGCCGCATCGTCGCCGCCCAGGCGGCGGACGAGCTGCTGAACATCTCCGGCGTGGAGGCATCGGTGGTCGTCGCGCCCGACGAGAAGGGCGACATTTTCGCATCGGCCCGCTCGATCGGCGATATCAACGCCCAGATCCTCATGGAGAAGCTGGGCGGCGGCGGCAACCGCAGCGCGGCCGCGGCCCAGTTCCCGGGCAGCGACCTGGAGACGGTTGTCGCGCGCATCCGCGCCGCCATCGACGAATATCTGGATAAATAACGCCAAAAGGAGTACAGGAAATGAAAGTCATCTTCAACACCGACGTCAGAGGACAGGGCAAAAAGGGCGAGCTCAAGGAGGTCTCCGACGGCTACGCGCGCAATTATCTCATCCCGCGCAAGCTGGCTTCCGAGGCGACCGTCGACAACATCAACGCCCTGAAGGTGAAGGAAAAGGCCCGCGCCCGCCAGATCGAGATGGAGAAGGCGCAGGCGATCGAGAACGCCAAAAAGCTCGAGGGCGTGCAGGTCATCGTCCGCGCGAAATCCGGCGGCGCCGGCAAGCTCTTCGGCGCGGTCACCTCCGAGGCGATCAGCAAGGCCCTCAAGGAGCAGTACGACATCGATATCGAGAAGAACAAGATCGTGCAGGGCGACCCGATCAAGAGCTACGGCGCCTACACGGTCAAGGCCAAGTTCGGATATGAGATCAGCGGCAGCATCAATCTGCTGGTCGTCGAGGAGTAAGCATGGACGAGCTGCTGGGGAAGAAGATCCCCTATTCCTCCCAGGCGGAGCAGGCGGTGATCGGCTCGATGCTGATCGACCCGCGCTGCATCGCGGAGGTCGTGAAAAAACTGCGGGCGGATGAGTTTTACGTCCGCGCCAACCGCGATGTGTACGAGACCATCGTCGCCATGTTCTCCTACGGCCAGACCGTCGACCCCGTCACGGTCATCGACCAGATGAAGGTCCGCGGCGTCTATGAGGACGGCACGCCCGGCTATCTCGCCGAGATCATGCGCATCACGCCCACCTCGGCCAACGCCATGGAATACGTCACGATCATCAAGGACCGCGCGCTGCTGCGCTCGATCTCGACGGTCGCCGACGAGGTCAACGCCATGGTCTACGAGGGCAGCGGCGCGGCGGAGGACGTGCTCGAGGCGGCCGAGAGCAAGCTGCACGCCGTGCGGGAAAACCGCGGCAGCGGCGGGCTCAAGGAGATCCGCCACGTCATCCAGAACGTCTTTGACGCGATGAGCGAGGCGGCCGCCGCGGGAAGCAAGATCCCGGGCATTTCCACCGGATTGCCGGACCTCGACAACCTGATCCTCGGCCTGAACAAATCCGAGCTCGTCATCATCGCGGCGCGCCCCGGCATGGGCAAGACCAGTCTGGCGCTGAACATCGCCTTCCACGCCGCCACGGCCCTGCGCAAGAAGGTCGCGATCTTCTCGCTGGAAATGTCGCGCGAGCAGCTCGTCACGCGCCTTCTGTCCCGCGCGGCGCTGATCCCCTCGCAGGATCTGTTCATGGGCCGCCTGTCGAATCAGCAGTGGCGCGACGTCTCGGCCGCGGCAAACTCGCTGAGCGCGGCGGACATCCTCATCGACGACAACTCCACGCTCACCGTCTCGGACATGAACGCGCAGTGCCGCACGATCCGGGATCTCGATCTCGTCATCATCGACTATCTGCAGCTGATGTCCTCTGCCGGCAACGGCCGCGGCCCGAACGGGAGCCGCACGCAGGAGGTCAGCGATATCAGCCGTACGATGAAGGTCATGGCAAAGCAGCTCGGCGTGCCGGTCGTGTGCCTGTCCCAGCTCAACCGCGCTGCCGAGGCGCGCCAGGACAAGCGCCCCCTGCTGAGCGATCTGCGCGAATCCGGCTCGATCGAGCAGGACGCCGACGTCGTCATCGGCCTCTACCGCGAGGGCTACAACAACCGCGAGTGCGAGAATCCGAACGCCGCCGAGGCGATCGTGCTGAAAAACCGCAAGGGCGGCACCGGCACGGTGAACCTCACCTGGGTGCCCGAATACACGAGCTTTTATTCCGTGGAGAAATACCGCGAAAATGAAGGATGAGCTGAGGGCGCGGCTGCGCCTGCCGCCGCCGGGCGCGCGCGTGCTCTGCGCCGTCTCCGGCGGGGCGGACTCGATGTGCCTGCTCGCGCTGCTGGGCGAGACGGGGGACTACACGCTCGCCGCCGCGCATTTCGAGCACGGCATCCGCGGCGCGGAGAGCCTGCGCGACTGCGCCTTCGTCGAGGACCGCTGCCGCGAAACGGGCGTCGCCTGCTTCGTCGGACACGCCGAGGTCCCGCGCATCGCGCGGGAGCGGGGCGCGGGGCTCGAGGAGACGGCGCGGGAGCTGCGCTACGCCTTTCTCGAGCGCACGGCCGACGAGCAGGGCTTCGAGTACATCGCCACGGCCCACACGGCCGACGATAACGCGGAGACCGTGCTGCTGAACCTCGCGCGCGGAACGGGCCTGCGCGGTCTCGGCGGCATCCCGCCGCGGCGCGGAAGGATCATCCGGCCGCTGCTCGGCCTGACGCGCGCCGAGATCGAGGAGCTGCTGCGCGAGCGCGGCGTGCCCCACGTCGAAGACAGCACGAACGACAGCGACGCATACAGCCGCAACCGCGTGCGCCATACGGTCGTCCCCGCGCTGCGCGAGCTCAATCCCGCCTTTGAAAAAAGCGTCGGGCGCATGACGGAGCTGCTCCGGCGCGACGAGGACTGTCTCGACGCGCTGGCGGAGGACTTCATCGCGCGGCATTTCGACGCGGAGAGCCTCCCGGCGCGGGAGCTGCTCTCGCTCCACGAGGCCGTTTCCAGCCGCGTCGTCCGCAAGCTGCTGCCCCGCGGCGCTTCGGGAGAACAGATCGAGGCCGTCCTGACGCTGTGCCGCGGCACGGAGCGCGGCTTCGCCGACCTGCCGGGCGCGCGGCTGCGCTTTGAGCGGGGCAGGCTGTACTTCAACGCCGGCGCGGACGCGGAGATCGAGGAGGCGGCGCTGCGGCCGGGCGAGACGCTGACGCTTCCCGCCGCCGGCCTTGTGATCCGGACGCGGATCGAGGCGCCGGACGCAGAAATTCACAGCGCGTTCAAGACTTATCCGCTCAAATATGAGAGTATTAATGGGCGGCTGACCGTCTCCTCCCCCCGCGAGGGGGAGCGCTACCGTCCCGCCGGACGCGGCTGCACGAAAACGCTGCGCAGCCTGTTCGCGGAGAGGAAGGCCGCGCAGTTCGAAAAACGGCTCACGCCGGTGCTGCGCGACGAGACGGGCATCGTGCTCGTCCCGCCCTTCGGCGCGGCCGAGCGCTGTGCGCCGCAGCCGGGGGACCGGCTGCTCGTCATTGAGATCGAAGAGACCAAATAATCAGGATATAAGAGGGATTTATGGAGAAGGATATTCAGAAGATCCTGATCTCCGAAGAGGAGATCCACGCGCGCGTCGCCGAGATCGGCGCGCAGATCACCCGCGATTTTAAGGACAAGGACCCCGTGTTCATCGGCGTGCTGAAGGGCTGCTTCATTTTCATGGCGGACCTGATGCGCTGCGTCGACGTCAAGTGCTCGATGGATTTCATGGCCGTTTCCTCCTACAAGGGGACGACCTCGACCGGCGCGGTCAGCATCGACAAGGACCTATCGGCGCCCATCGAGGGGCGGCACGTGATCCTCGTCGAGGACATCCTCGACTCCGGCGTGACGCTGAATTATCTCAAGAACTACCTGATGGTGCGCAAGCCCGCCTCGATCACGATCGCGACGCTGATGGACAAGCCCTCGCGCCGCAAGGCGGACATCTACGCGGACTACGCCTGCTTCGAGGTGCCGGACGCCTTCGTCGTCGGCTACGGACTGGACTACAACCAGCGCTACCGCAACCTTCCGTATATCGGAGTGCTGAAAAGCGAACTTTATTCTTAAGCGATTAGATAGGATGTGACCCACATTTGAAACCTGAACGAAACAGAAGCCGGGAGATCGGCTTTTACGTCCTGATCCTGGTCATCCTCGCCGCGACGATCTTCTCGATGCTCGGGGGAAAAAAGCAGCAGGAGACGGTCTACTCCGACATGGTCGACCTCTTCGCGCAGGAGAAGGTGCAGTCCTTCGTCACCCGCGGCGACGAGATCGAGCTGCACGTCCGCACCGGCGAAAAAGACGCGGAAGGCAAGGACATGACCGAGAGCCGCACGGTGGAGCTCTACAGCTTCTCCGTGTTCTATGAGGACTTCCGCGAGCAGATCGCCGAGCAGCACGCGCGCGGCGTGATCGAGAGCTACGACTACAGGGAAGGCTTTGTCGTCCCCTGGTGGGTCGGTCTGCTGCCGTATGTCATCCTCATCGCGCTGGCGATGTGGTTCTGGTCGTCGATGATGAAGCAGGCCGGCGGCGGAGCGGGCGGCTTTACCAAGTTCAGCAAGGCCCGTACCCGCCTGGGCAGCGATGAGAAGAACAAAAAGACCTTCGCCGACGTCGCCGGCTGCGACGAGGAGAAGGAGGAGCTCGCCGAGATCGTCGACTTCCTCAAGGACCCGAAGGCCTACACGGCCATGGGCGCGCGCATCCCCAAGGGCGTGCTGCTCGTCGGCCCTCCGGGCACGGGCAAGACCCTGCTGGCCAAGGCCGTCGCGGGCGAGGCGAACGTCCAGTTCCTCTCGATCTCCGGCTCCGATTTCGTCGAGCTGTACGTCGGCGTCGGCGCGGGCCGCGTGCGCGACCTCTTCGAACAGGCCAAGAAGGTCGCTCCGGCGATCATCTTCATCGACGAGATCGACGCGGTCGGCCGCCAGAGAGGCAGCGGCCTCGGCGGCGGCAACGACGAGCGCGAGCAGACGCTCAACCAGCTGCTCGTCGAGCTTGACGGCTTCTCGAACAACGAGGGCGTCATCGTCATGGCCGCGACCAACCGCGCGGACATCCTCGACCAGGCGCTACTGCGCCCCGGCCGCTTCGACCGCCAGGTCTACGTCGGCATGCCGGACATCCGCGGCCGCGAGGCCATCTTGAAGATCCACGCCCGCGGCAAGCAGCTCGCGGAGGACGTCGATCTCAACTCCATCGCCAAGGGCACGCCCGGCTTCGCCGGCGCGGATCTCGAGAACCTGATGAACGAGGCCGCGCTGCTGGCTGTGCGCCGCCGCCACCGCTTCATCACGATGGAGGATATCGACGAGGCCATCCTCAAGGTCCAGATGGGCCCGGAGAAGAAGAGCCGCAAGATGTCCTCCCGCGCCCAGCGGCTCACCGCCTATCACGAGGCGGGCCACGCCGTCACGGGCCGCTTCCTCGAGCACGTCGATCCCGTGCACTATATCACGATCATCCCGCGCGGCCCGGCGGGCGGCTTCACGCTCTTCCGGCCTCAGGAGGATCTGGAGAACTTCAAGTCGCGCTCCGAGATGTTCGAGTCGATCGTCATGGCGCTCGGCGGCCGCATGGCCGAAAAGCTCTTCCTCGACGACATCTCCACCGGCGCCTCCGGCGATATCCAGCAGGCGACGGCCATCGCGCGCAACATGGTCACGGGACAGCTCCGAGCGCAGCATCTTCATCGGCCGCGACTTCGGCACGACCAAGAGCTATTCCGAGGAGACCGCCGCGCTGATCGACGAGGAGGTCAAGCGCATCTTCGACGAGGCCGCCGCAAGGTGCGAGGAGATCCTCACGGCCCACCACGACCAGCTCGTCGCGATCGCCGAGTACCTGCTCGTGCACGAGTCGATGGAGGCAGAGGAGTTCAACTACTACTTCGAGCACGGCGAGTTCATGCCCGAGAGCGCAAAGGATGCGAAGAGGGCCGCCGCGGACAGCACGATCGAGCGCCCCGCGCGCAAGATCTCGATGACCGACGGCCGCGCCGAAGAAAAAGAAGAAAAGAAGAAAGACGGCGCACAGACGCTTCCGGCCGAGGAAAAGGACGCCGCGCCCCCCAACGAAGGAAAAGAGGGCTGAGCCCTGGTTCCGAGCCGGCTATCCAAAGTCCCCCCGATCCGAAAAGGATCAGGGGGACTTTTTACGGCCTTTCGATGCGCGTTGACGAAAAACAATCAATATTTCCGCAAAAAAACGCAGTGTTCATCGATTTGTTGACGGTTCCGTTGACAAATGGCCTGCTATGATCGAGGCAGAAAAGGAAAACAGCCCGCGGATCCATCTGTGAGATCATAAACAAACAGACCTGAAAGAAAGGCGGAAATAAAAATGATGAAATTCAGACGTACGCTGATCATGCTCCTGGTGATGACCATGGTTGCCGCTTTTGCCTGCCCCGCAAGTATCGTCTATGCAGACGAGGATCTCCCTGCCAGGGAGCCGGTCGAAGAGGCAGCCGTTGAAACCGCCGAAGAAATCGTCGAAATCGTCTCCGATCAGCCTGCCGGACAGAGCGCCGAAGAGCCCGCCGGACAGAGCGCCGAAGAGCCCGCCGGACAGAGCGCCGAAGAGCCCGCCGGACAGAGCGTCGAAGAGCCTGCCGGGCAGAGCGTCGAAGAGCCTGCCGGGCAGAGCGAAGACGCGCTGACGATCGTCTACAACGTCGTCGAAACCAAGGGCAAGACCAGAGGCAGCCTCTACGGAGAGCTCCCCTCCGTCGTCGGCGACGAGGAAGAACAGGTCGGCTGCGCCGAGGACGTGACGATCCGCGATCTCGAGGCCCACAGCTACCAGACCTTCACCGGCAACGAGAAGGACCGCTTCGCTTACGTCAGCTACGCCTTCAAGGGCTGGATGACCGAGGGCGGCGAGATCGTCAAGCCCGGCAGCGAAGTCGCAGCCGAGACCCTGGATGCCGACGGCGACGGCGTCGCCGTTCTCTCCTCTGCCTGGAGCGGCAGCTGGAAGTCCGGCAGCGGTACCCCCTTCGCCAAGTTCTCCCTCTGGACCGACGCCATGAGCGCCAACGACTGCTTCGAGGACGGAACGCTCCTCGGCGAGAGCCTGTCCAGCTACACTCCCTCCGTCGGCGGCTCCATCATGGTGGGCATTGACGACGAGGGCAACACGATCACCCCCGACGAGCTCGCCTCTCCCTCCCACGGCAACAAAGGCAAGAACATCGGCAACATCTACAACAACCCCGAGCTGAGCTTCAAAGAAAACAACCAGGGCAAATACATGATGGTCTCCTACATGGGATCGTCGATCATCGAGGCAGACAAGCAGATCCGCGCCCTTGCCGAGACCGGCATCCACACGGACGACTCCGAGTCCGGCGACGTGACCTGGAAGCTCGACAGCCTGCCGACCGACGAGGAAGTCCTCAACAGGATCTCCTCCTTCGTCAGCAGAGGCATGACGACCATGCGCGACGAGAACGGAAAGCGCATCGAGGCCGACGCCCTCACGACCGAGAATTACGCGGTCCTCTGGTGCCAAGTCAAGTACCAGTCCGGCAGCAATGACGGCTGGAACATCAACGGCGTGCTCAGCACCAAGCTGAAGGCCATCGAGACCGTCATCGAGGAGATCATCAGGCCCGAGACCACCGAGCCCGAGACCACCGAGCCCGAGACCGCCGAGCCCGAGACCGCCGAGCCCGAGACCGCCGAGCCCGAGACCACCGAGAGACCGCCGAGCCCGAGACCGCCGAGCCCGAGACCACCGAACCCGAGAGCGCCGAGCCCGAGACCACCGAGCCCGAGACCATCGAGCCCGAGACCGCCGAGCCTGTTACCCCGGCCGCCCCGGCCGCTCCCGCCGATCCCGCCGCCCCGGCCGCGCCTGCGGCACCCGCGATGCCCGGCGGGGTCCCCGTGAACAGACAGATCGTCAACCTGTCCGCCGAGCAGCCCGTGCGTCCCGTCGCCCCAGTCGTCGAAGTGATCGAGGAGAGCGAGATCCCGATGGCCGCCCCGACCGCGATCGCTGAAAACAGCGGCAGCAGCTGGGCCATCCTTAACCTGCTCCTGCTGGGTCTCGCGCTGTACGGCTTTCTCCCGCTCCTCACGCTCAAAAAGAAACTTGAGCGCGTCGAGGCGCTTGCCGCAAAAGGCCGCTTCGCGCTCGCCGTCGAAGCCATGCTCGCGGTGGTCGGTCTCCTGGCCTTCCTCTCGACGCAGGATCTCAGCGCGCCGATGATCTACGCCGACGCCCTGACCCTTCCGATGGCGGCTATTTCCGGCGCCGTCTGCGTGATCGAGAACAAAATGCGCTGCGCGCAGCACGAACGCGCCGCCCGCGCCTGATCCGAAAAAGATGCCTCTGCAGTCAGCAGAGGCATCTTTTTTTTCGTATAACAGCATTACATCGCCGCGATCATCGCGCCGGAGAGATCCGGCGTCAGCACATGCAGCTCCCAGCCGGGCAGCGCCATCTCCAGCGAGGTCTCCATCCGGTCGGCGAAGTCCTGCCGGTCGGAGACGCACAGCAGCGTCGAGCCCGCGCCGGAGATGCACATGCCGCGCACGCCGCACTCCTGCGCCTCGATGCGAGCGGTCCGGAAGCCGTCGATCAGCCGCGAGCGGAAGGGCTGGTGGATGCGGTCGTCCATCGCGAAGGCGAGGAGCTCTCCGTCGCCGTCCCCCAGCGCGCGCAGGAGCAGCGCGCCGCGCGAAACGTTGAAGATCGCGTCCTCGCGCGTCACGGCCGAGGGCAGGACGCTGCGCGCCAGCGCCGTCGAGAGCTCGAAGGGCGGGACGAGCGCCGTGAAGATCAGCTTGTCGCTGACCGGGAAGCGCCTCGTCAGCGCGCGGCCGCCGTCCATCGCGGAGACGGTCAGCCCGCCGTAGAGCGCCGCGGCGACGTTGTCGGGGTGGCCCTCCACCTCTGTGGCCAGGAGGAAGAGCTCCTCGCGCGAGAGGCCGAGCTCGTAGTGCTCGTTGGCGGCCATGACGCCGGCGACGATCAGCGCCGCGGACGAGCCCAGGCCGCGCGAGACGGGGATGCCCGTCCGTCCGAAGCGGATCGCGACGCCGGAAGCGTCGCGGACGCCGCAGCGCTCAAGCACGCGGCGGTAGGCGGCAAAGGCGAGGTTCTGCTCGTTGCAGAAGCGCTCCTCGCAGCCGGAGATCACCGTTTCCTCGGCGATCTGGAAGCCGATCTCATCGTAGAGCTGCCAGGCGATCCCGAAGCTGTCGAAGCCGGGACCGAGGTTGGCGGAGCTTGCAGGTACACGTACGATCATTCAAACACCTTCTGTCAGTTTCTTTTCAATATAGGGGATGACGCCGTCGACGTCGACGAGGTCCCCGTGAAGCTCTTTCTTCCCGCGCAGCGACGCGAGAGCAGCCGGGACCGGAACGCCCGTCAGACGCGCGAGCGCGTCCATCTGGGAGAACTCGTCCTCCGGCGCCGGGGCGCCGAGGGCGGCGAGCACCGCGGCGGGGAATTTATAGGGCGACGCGGTCGAGAGCAGGACCAGCGGCGCGTCGTCCGTCCGCGTGCTGCGGAAGCGCTCGGCGGCGAAGACGGCGGCCGCCGTGTGCGGATCGCAGAGATAGCCCTGCTCCCGCCACAGGCGCGCGATGCACGCCGCGCCCTCCGCGTCGGTGCAGCAGAAAGCCGCGAAATCCTCGCGCAGCTTTTCCGTCAGCGCCTCGGGGAAGCGGTAGCAGCCCTCTTTCGCGAGCCCGTCCATGCAGGCGCGCACCAGCGCCGTGTCGCCGTCCGAGACGTAGAACAGCAGCCGCTCGAGGTTCGAGGACACGAGAATGTCCATCGAGGGGGAATCGGTGCGCAGGAGCCTGCGCCGGCGGTCGTAGGTCCCGGTCTCGAAAAAGTCGGTCAGGACGCGGTTGGCGTTGGAGGCGCAGACGAGCTTCCCGACCGGGAGACCGAGCCGCTTGGCCATCCAGCCTGCGAGGATGTCGCCGAAGTTGCCGGTCGGCACGACGTAGTCGACCCGCTCGCCGACGGCGATGCGTCCCTCGCGCACGAGCGCGGCGTAGGCGAGGAAATAATAGACCAGCTGGGGGGCGAGCCGCCCGATGTTGATCGAGTTCGCCGAGGTCAGCGACAGGCCCCGCGCACGGAGCGCCTCGCTGCCCGAGAGGGCGGCGAAGGCGCGCTTCACGCCCGTCTGGCAGTCGTCGAAATTGCCGCGGACGGCGCAGACCGTGACGTTCGCGCCCTCCTGCGTGACCATCTGCGCGCGCTGGATCTTCGAGACGCCGCCGTCGGGATAGAACACGAAGATCCGCGTACCGGGCACGTCGTGAAAACCCTCCAGCGCGGCCTTGCCCGTGTCGCCGGAGGTCGCCGTCAGCACGACGCTCGTGCCCCTGTCGCCCGTCTGCGCCTTCGCGGCGGTGACGAGCCGCGGCAGCATCGAGAGCGCGACGTCCTTGAAGGCCGCGGTCGGCCCGCGGAAGAGCTCGAGCAGATAGTCCCCGCCGACGCGGACGAGCGGCGTGAGCGCATCGGTCTCGAATTTCCCGGCATAGGCCTCCGCCACAAGGGCGTCCATATCACCGAAGCCGGGCAGCAGATGCGCGAGGATGCGGCTCTGCATCGCGAGCGGGGGCAGCGCGAGCGCGGCGCGCCAGTCGAAGGGGCGCTCGCCGAGCGACGGGTCGACATACAGCCCGCCGTCCTCCGCGATCCCCTTGAGGACCGCCTCCGGCGCCCGGGCAAAAAGCGCGCCGCGGGTGCTTTGATAGTTCACAACGCATCACCTCTGTTGATCTTAACTAACAGAATACCGCAAAAGAGGGAAGATTTCTACCCTTTTGTGGAAAAGCCGACGGGAGGCTTGTTTTTTCACAGGCCTTATGATACACTGTTCGCGTCAAAAAAACAAGTGTCTTTTTCTCGCGGATTTCCTGCGGGAAGAGAGAGGAGAAAAGCATGAAAGTATCGGTTTTGGGATACGGTACCGTCGGCGTCGGCGTCTGTGAGATGATCGAGGCGGCCGAGGGGCTGGAGCTCGGCAAGGTGCTCGTGCGGCCCGGCAAGGCGGACAAGCCCTTCAAGGTCTGCTCGATCGAGGAGATCTGCGCGGACGAGAGCGTGGACGCGGTCGTCGAGGTCATGGGCGGCGTCGAGCCCGCGTACAGCTACCTCTCGGCGGCGCTGCGCGCGGGCAAGCACGCGGTCACCTCCAACAAGGCCCTCGTCGCGGCCCGCGGGCCGGAGCTGGCGAAGCTCGCGGCGGAAAAGGGCGTCGGCTTCCTGTTCAGCGCGGCCTGCGGCGGCGCGGTGCCCTTCCTGCACAACCTGGCCCTCGCCGCGGAGAGCGACCGCATCCTCGCGCTCGGCGGCATCCTCAACGGCACGACGAACTTCATGCTCGACTCGATGCAGCGCAGCGGCATGGACTACGGCGACGCCCTGCGCCAGGCGCAGGCCCTCGGCTACGCCGAGGCCGACCCGACGGCCGACGTCTCGGGGCTCGACGCGCTGCGCAAGATCATGCTGGCCTGCGCCGTCGCCTATGACAAGCTGCCCTGCGAGGGCTTCTCGCTCGAGGGGATCGAGTCGGTCACGGCCGCGGACGTGAAGCATTTTCAGGCGAAGGGCCTCGTGCTGCGCCTGCTGGTGCGCGGCGGCGAGAGCGGGGACGGACGGATCTATGCCTTCGTCCAGCCGTATCTGCTCGCCGCCTCCTCGCCGGAGGCCTCGGTGCTGCAGAACTTCAACATGGCCAAGTACCGCGGCGAGAACGCGGGCGACATCCTCCTCATCGGCCAGGGCGCGGGCCGCTACCCGACGGCCTCCGCCGTCGTGCGCGACCTCAGCGACATCGCCCACGGCCGCCGCACGATGATGAAGGCGAGCTGCGAGCGCGTCGCGGCGGACAACAGCGTCTGCTCCTGCCGCTACTATGTGCGCCTGCCGGCGGCCTGCGCCGACGCGCTGCCGCTCGCGGAAAAGGAGCTCGACGGCGCGCTGCTGCGCGGCGTGACGGAGCCGCTTGCGGTCACGGACATGCACGCGCGCGTCAAAGCGCTGCGCGAGAGCGGCGCGGCGGTCTTTTTCGCCGCGATGGAGGATTGAACGATGCTGAAGGTCGCAAAGTTCGGCGGCTCCTCGGTCGCCGGTGCGGAACAGTTTGAAAAGGTCAAAAATATAATAGAAGCGGACCCCTCCCGCCGGGTCGTGGTCGTGTCGGCCGCCGGCAAGCGCAGCGCGGACGACCACAAGCTGACGGATCTGCTGTACCTCTGCCATGCGCATCTGACCTACGGCGTGTCCTGCGACGAGATCATGCTCGCCGTCGAGCAGCGCTTTGCCGAGATCCGCGCGCAGCTCGGCCTGCGCTTCGACGTCGAGGGCGAGACGGAAAAGCTCCGCGCGCGGCTCAGCCGCGACATGAGCGTCGACGAGCTGGTCTCGCGCGGCGAGTATTTCACCTCCCGCCTGATGGCCGAGTATCTCGGCTTCCGCTTCGTCGACGCGGCGGACTGCATCTTTTTCGGCTTTGACGGACAGATCGACCGCGATCGGACCGACAAGGCGATCGCCGCGGCGCTCGCGCAGAACGGCAGGATCGTGATCCCCGGCTTCTACGGAAAGCTGCCGACCGGCAAGATCAAGGTCATGAGCCGCGGCGGCAGCGACATCACCGGCGCGCTCGCGGCGGCCGCCGTCGGCGCGGACGTGTACGAGAACTGGACCGACGTCTCCGGCATCCTGATGGCCGACCCGCGCATCGTCCCCGACCCGCGGCCCATCGAGAAGGTCACCTACGCCGAGCTGCGCGAGCTGGCCTACATGGGCGCCTCGGTCATGCACGAGGAGTCGATCCAGCCGGTCAAGGACAAGGGCATCGCGCTGAACATCCGCAACACCAACCGGCCCGACGATCCCGGCACCCTCATCGTCGAGGGCGCGGACGACCGTGACAACGGCGAGCGCTTCATCACCGGCATCGCGGGCAAGCGCAACTTCACGATCATCACGCTCGCCAAACGGGACATGAGCACGAATCTGACGCTCTCCCGGGCGCTGGAGATCATGGACCGCTATCACGTCCCGGTCGAGCACATCACGCTCGGTCTCGACAGCTTCGCGCTGGTCTCGTCCTCGGCCGTCATGGGCGACGCGCTCTACGACATCCTGGCCGACCTGCGCAAGACCTGCCGCCCGGACGATATCCGCGTACAGGACGACATCGCGCTCGTCGCGGCCGTCGGCCGCAAGATGAGCTCCCGCCCCGGCATTTCCGGCCGCCTGTTCAAGGCGCTGGGCGATGTGGGCGTCAACATCCGCACCATCGCCCAGGGCGCGGATGAGCTGGCCATCACCGTGGGCGTGGACAACAGGGACTTTGAAACGGCCATCCGCGTCTTGTACGACGGCTTCGCCGGTTGATGAAAGGAGAACAAGCCATGAAAGAACTCAAGATCGCCGTCCTCGGCGCAACGGGCGCCGTCGGGCAGGAAATGCTGAAGATCCTCGAGGAATACGACATCCCGGTCGCGGAGCTGCGGCCGCTCGCCAGCGCGCGCAGCGCGGGCACGCTCATCAGATTCAAGGGCAAAGACGTCGCCATTCAGGCGGCCACGGACGAGAGCTTCGAAGGGCTCGACTTCGTGCTCGGCGCGGTCGAGGGCGACATGTCCCGCCGCTTCGCCCCCGCGATCCGCAAAAGCGGCGCGGTCTACATCGACAACAGCTCGGCCTTCCGCCTCGAGCCGGAGGTACCGCTCGTCGTGCCGGAGATCAACGGCGCCGACGCCTTTGAAAACAAGGGCCTCATCGCGAACCCGAACTGCTGCACGATCATCGCGCTCATGGCCGTGGCCGGCATCGCGAAGCTCTCGGAGATCGAGAACATGGTGGTGTGCACCTACCAGGCCGTCTCCGGCGCGGGGCAGGCGGGCATCGCGGAGCTCGACGCCCAGATGGCCGCGCTCGCCAAGGGCGAGAAGCCCGTGGTCAGGACCTTCGCCGCGCAGATCGCGATGAACGTCATCCCCTTCATCGACGCGCCCTACGGCAACGACTACACCAAGGAAGAGATGAAGATGCAGAACGAGGGCCGCCGCATCCTGCACTGCCCCGCGCTGAAGGTCAACTGCACCTGCGTGCGCGTGCCGGTCATGCGCTCGCACTCCATCGCCGTGACGCTGCGCACGAAGGAGAAGGTCTCCGTTGAGGATGCGAAGGCCGCCGTCGCCGCCTTCCCGGGCGTAAGGCTGATCGAGGACTACGAGGGCCGCTGCTATCCCACGCCGCTGGACACGACCGACCAGGACCTCGTCTGGGTCGGCCGCATCCGCGAGGACCTCACCGACGAGCGCGGCCTCACGCTCTGGTGCTGCGGCGACCAGATCCGCAAGGGCGCGGCCTCGAACGCCGTGCAGATCCTCAGACTGCTGGCGGAGAAGAAGTGATCCGTCCGCAGAGAAAACGAGAGGGCTTCCGTCCGGAAGCCCTCTCGTTTTTCAAGCGTTTTCTTTCGGTTTTCGGAAGCCGCGCCAGGCGGCGAGTGCGATCAGCGCGGCGATCCAGCTCACGATCCAGACGTCCACCGGATCGACGACCCCGCCGCCGAGGAACACCGACACGATGCCCAGCAGCAGGATCAGCAAAAGCGAAGCGAGGAGGAGATGCAGCCAGCGCGGCGCGCGCTTCGGATCCTTCGGGCGCATATACCGTGCCAGCGCGTGGAACATCAGCGCGACGGCGCCGAGATAGGCCGCGCCGATAAGATCCTCCCGGCCTCCGTCGAGGGAAAAGCCGCTGATCCCGGCGAAGAAGCAGCCGACCAGCGCGGCGTCCGCGAGCACGCGCAGCATCCAGTGGCCGACGGCGTTGGCGTGCTGCCGCTCCTTTTTCAGCCTGTCGGGCTCGCCTCCGCCCTTTTCGTACCATTCCCTTGCCTTCCTGCGGTCGCGCTTCACACCCTTGCCGTTCAGGTACATATCCCCGAGCGCGATCGCGGCCTTCCGGAGACCGAGAGAGTAGGCCTTTTCGTACAGCTCGACGGCGAGCCGGGGGTCCTTCTGACAGGCGCGGCCAAGCTCCGCCATCGAGGCGAGATGCGCGGTCGCCGCCGCATGATCCTGGTCCGCCGCCTTCTGATACCAGCGGCGGGCTTCGGCCGGGTCCTCCTCGCAGGCGCAGCCGAGATCGAAAAAGAGACCGTACTGGCACTGCGCGCCCGCGTGCCCCTGCTCGGCGGCGAAGCGATAGAGGTCGCGTGCGCGCTCCAGGTCTTTTTCGACCCCTTCGCCGAAATAACAGAGATTGCCGAGAAAGTAGGAGGCAAATACGTCCCCGCGCTTTGCCGCGTCGTCGTACAGCTCGGCGGCGCGCGCGACGTTTCGCTCCACGCCGATCCCGTTTTCGTAACACACGCCCAGCGCGCGGATCGCGGGGGCGAAGCCCTGCTCCGCGGCCGTGCGGTAGAGCTGCGCGGCCTTCTCCCGGTCCTTTTCCACGCCGCGTCCGGCCTCGTACTCGAGACCGAGGAAAAACTGCGCGCGCGGCAGGCCCTGCTCCGCCGCCTTCCGGAACAGCTCCACGGCCTTCGCGTCGTCCTCCTCGACGCCGGTGCCGTAGTAGTACAGCACGCCGAGGTTGCACTGGCCCTCCGCGCCGCCGAGCTCGGCCGCCTTTGTGTACAGCTCGATGGCGCGGTCCATGTCTTCCGCCACGCCGCGCCCGGTCTCGTAGCACACGCCCAGCTGCGCCGTCGAGCGCAGCTCGCCGCAGGCCTCGCCGCGCTGCCACCAGGTCGCGGCCTGCGCGTCGTCCTTCGGAGTGCCGTGCCCGCAGGCGCAGCAGAGCCCCGCGCGGAACATCGCGTCGGCGTAGCCGTTCATTGCCGCAAGCGCATAGAAGCGGTAGGCCTCCGCCTCGTCTGCCGCCGTACCCGTTCCGTCGTCGAGACAGCGCGCGGTGAAGTACTGCGCGCGGGGAAGGCCCCGGTCCGCCGCGGCGCGGAAGAGGGAGTAGGCCTTCTCGCGGTCCTGCTCCGTGCCGACGCCGTGGAAATACAGCACGCCCTGCGCGCAGACAGCCTCGTCAAAGCCCTGCCCGGCGGCCTGCTCATACAGGGAAAGCGCCTTGCGCGGATCGCACGGCGCGCCGCGACCGGACTCATAACACAGGCCCAGCAGGAACTGCGCGCGCGGCTGGCCCAGCGCGGCGGCCCGGGCGAAGAGAGCGGAGGCTTCTTCGGCGTTCTGCTCCGTGCCGGCGCCGTCGAGCAGGAGCACGCCGAGATTGCTCATGGCGGGAGCAAAGCCCTTGTCCGCCGCGGCGCGGTACAGCTCGGCCGCCCGCGGGAGGTCCTTCTCGGTCCCGTGGCCGTTCTCAAAGCACAGGCCGAGCGCACAGAGCGCGGGCGCAAAGCCGCTCTCGGCGGACTCGGAGAGCAGCGTGAAGGCGCGCGCGACGTCCGCCGCCGTGCCGACGCCGCGGTCGTAGCAATAGGACAGATAATAGCGCCCCGCCGCGTTGTCCTCCGGCAGACGCGACAGGCAGGAAAAGGCCTCTTCCGCATTGCGCGGCGGACCGCCGAGATCGCCGAGATCGTAGATCCCGAGCTCCAGCAGCGCGGCCTGGTCGCCGCTCCCGGCCGCCTCGCGCAGCGCTCCGAGACGGTCCTGCCGCTGCTGCGCGGCCTGCAGGAACTCCGGCGCGATGAAGACGACCTCGTGCGCGCCCGAATAGCCCTGTTCCCCGGGGCGCTGTTCAATCGATTCGCTCATGCTTTCTCCTTGATGCGTTCAGATCCCGTTCGTGAAGCTGTCCCAGCTGCGCTGCATATAGGTCACGAGCGGGAGCGGCCTGCCGACGTATTTCTCGTCCAGCCCTTCGCCGCGCAGGAATTCCTCCAGAAAGGGCGCTTTTCCGGTGGTGTACACGATCGGGATGCCGCTCATCTCGCTTGCGGCCTTCACGACGGGATAGCCGTCGCGCAGGTCCTGCGCGCTGGCCCAGATCTGCAGGTTCGAGTTGTGGACGAAGCCCGTGACCGTCTGGCGGGCGAAGCCCTCCATGTCGGCCTTGAGCTTGAGGATCTTCTCCGGCGTCTCGGACATGGGACGGCGGACGTTGATGATGTCCCAGACCTCGAGCTGGCCCGGCTCGAGCGCGGCGAAATCGCTGTGATAGCGCGCGAGCGACATCGCGCCCGCGGGATCGCCGCCGACGTCGAAGACGACCAGATCCCAGTCCTGCGCGAAGGCGCTGGCGACCGCGGCGCTCATATTGGTCTGCGTCAGGCCCGCGCCCGCGAAGGTGGGCGAGACGAGATTGATCTTCTTCTCGTCGAGCAGCTTGACGTGATCGGACATGCGGAAATAGTCGTTGATCTTGTCCAGGTCGACGACCTGCGTCCGCTTGCCCTCGGCCGCCGACTGTACGGCCAGATTCAGCGCGATCTCCGTTTTGCCGGAGCCGTAGTTGCCGATCAGGATAACGATCTTTTTCATGCGCCTCACCTCACGCACACCAGTATAAAAAGAAAGCGCTCTTTTGTAAAGAGCTGCGGCCGCGCTCTTGTGAAAAGCTCCGCGCTGTGATATACTTTTCCTCCGGAAGCATCCGAAGAAGGAGACGCGAACAAGATGAAATTAGGCATCGTGGGTCTGCCGAACGTCGGCAAGACGACGCTTTTCAACGCGCTCACCGGCTCGAAGGCCGAGACGGGCGCCTATACCGTGGCCGGGGCGAAGCCCAACGTCGGCGTGGCGAAGGTGCCCGACGAGCGGCTCGACTGGCTGGCCGAATACTATCACCCGAAGAAATACAGCCCCGCGACGATCGAATTCGTCGACGTCCCGGGCGTGGCGAGCGGCGGCAAGGGCAGCGAGGTCTTCCAGGCCATCCGCCAGGTCGACGCGCTCGTCGAGGTCGTGCGCTGCTTCGACGACGAGAGCATTTTCCTCGAGCCGGCCGACGCCGTGCGCGACGCCGAGAGCTTCGAGCTGGAGCTGATCCTCGCCGATATCGAGATCGTCGAGCGCCGGCTCGAGCGCGCGAAGAAAAACGCAAAGAGCGGCGACAAAAAGTTCAAGCGGGAGGTCGAGATGTGCGAGGCGCTGCTCGCGCACCTTGAGGCCGAGAAGCCCGCGCGCGACTTTGTCTTCACCGACGAGGACCGGGATATCCTGACCGACGGCGGCCTGCTGACCGTCAAGCCCGTGATCTACGCCGCGAACATGGACGAGAGCGGCATGGCGGCGCTCGCGGACAACGCCAATTTCAAGGCGCTCTCCGCGCATGCGGAAAAACAGGGCGCGGCGGTGCTGCCCGTCGCGGCCAAATTCGAGGAGGACATCGCCGGGCTCGACGCTGAGGAGGCGGAGATGTTCATGGCCGACCTCGGCCTCACCGAGACCGGGCTCGACCGCCTGATCAAGACCTCTTACGAGCTGCTGGGCTACATCTCCTTCCTCACCGCCGGCGAGGACGACGTGCACGCCTGGACGATCGTGAAGGGCACGAAGGCGCCGAAGGCCGCCGGCAAGATCCACACCGACATCGAGCGCGGCTTCATCCGCGCCGAGATCGTCGCCTTCGAGGACCTCAAGGCCTGCGGCAGCATGGCGGCCGCGAAGGAAAAGGGCCTGTTCCGGCTCGAGGGCAAGGACTACGTCATGGCCGACGGCGACGTGACGATGTTCCGCTTCAACGTATAAGACTGCGCGGGCGGCCCGGACGGGCCGCCCGCTTTCATAAAATAAGACCTGGGAGGAAACGACGATGCTGCCGAAGGACCCGATGATCCTTTTGAGCGTTCTCAACACGAAGCTGCGCGACGAGTACGAGTCGCTCGACGCGCTGTGCGAGGATCTGGAGCTCGATGCGCGCGAGCTGGAGGACACGCTCGCCGCCGCCGGGTTCCGCTATGATGCCGCGCTGCGCCGCTTCGTCTGACGGAAAGGACGGTGGACGTCATGCCGAACTACGAACAACTGGGAAAGGTCTTTCACGATTTCAGAACCAACCGGAGCGTTTCGCTCAAGCAGATCGCGGATGAAAACGTCTCCGCGTCCCAGATCTCCCGCTTTGAACGCGGAGAGAGCGACATTTCCCTGAGCAGGTTTCTGAGAGTGCTCGACAACATGCATGTGGAAATGAATGAGTTTATGGCTGCGGTTCGCGGCAACGACAAGACCGAAACGATCCGCTTCATGAGCCAGCTGGTCCCGCTCGAGTATCAGAGGGACAAGGCCGGCTTTCAGCGTCTTTTCCGGGAACAGAAGAGCAAATACGAAAAGAATCCCTCGGTGTACCAGTACCGCCTGAACATGATCCTGGCGCAGAGCTTCATCTGCAAGTGCGACGAGACCGTGCCCTTTCCAAAGGAGTATATGGACGAGGTGACGGATTATCTGTTCTCCGTCGAAGAGTGGAAGATCTACGAGCTGATCCTCATCGGGAACCTGTATCTGTTTATGGACATCCCGCTTCTTGACCGGATGGGACGGGAGATCGTGGCGAACCATTCCCGTAACGGAGCCAATACCGGGCTGGTCACCGTGACGCTGCTGAACGTCTGGGAGACCTGTCTGCACAGGGACGAGCTGAAAACGGCCGGGTTTTACCGGGACAGCATCCTGCCGCTGCTGGAGGACGAGACGATGCTGTACGAAAGGAATCTTTACCTTTTCCTGTCGGGGCTCCATCGCTTCAAAAGCGGGGAGAAAGAACGCGGGAAGGAGGAAATGACCCGGGCCATACAGATCTATGAATGGCTGGACTGCCCTCATCTGGCGCGAAACTACCGGGAAGACCTCGCGAAATACGCGATTTGATTTTGCATATATGCAAATAACGGAGACCTCCGGCCGCAGGGGATTATAATGATCTCACTACGGAGCGGAGGTCCTGTCATGAAAATTGAGCGGATAAGGAAAAACGAAGCCCTTCTGTGGTTCGGGAGCTGGACCTCGCGGATAGGCAATCTGATCTTCGACTATGCCAACAGCGTCAGCATCGTCGGAGCCTTTACTGGAAAGCCGTGGGTCTTGGCGGCCTATCAGAGCTCGGAGACGGTCATCCAGATCGTTTTCAATCTGATCGGAGGAGCCAGGGCGGACAAGGGCGACAGAAAAAAGATCGTGATCATCACCGATCTGCTGGCGGCCCTCATCTGCGGCGTGCTGAGCTTTTTCGTGAAGTCGCGTTTCATGGCCGAGGTCATGATCGTCGCGAACGCCATTCTGGCGCTGGTCTACGCCTTCAATTCTCCGACCTATAAATCGCTGATCCGCGAGGTCGTCGAAAGAGAGAGGATCGGCTTTTTCAACGGTATCTCCCATGCCGGGGGAGAGCTGATCCGTGTGATCGGGCCGATCGTCGGCGTGGGGCTGGTCGGCGTGATCGGCGTCAGAGGCGCACTGCTCTTCGACGCCTTCACCTTCGCCGCTTCCGCTGCGGCCGAGGCGCTTTTGACGAAGATCGACGGATGCGCCGCGAGCGGAAAGGGCGGGAAGAAGCTCCTGACGGATATCGCGGAGGGCTTTGGCTATCTGGCAAAAGAGAAGAGGATCCTTTTCCTGGTGATCCTGTCGTCTCTCGTGAATTTTTTTCTGGCGGGGTACAACCTGCTGCTTCCCTATACGGATCTGATCTTCCGGGACTTTGCGGACGCCTTTTACAGCAAGGCGCTCGCCATGGAGGCTTTGGGCGGGATCATCGGCTCCGCGCTCTTCGCAAAGCGCATCAACCGCTTCCGGGACAATGTTCTGGCGCTGATCCTGTTTCTGTTCGGCACGGGCTTCGTGCTCGCGCTGCTGCCGCTCCTCGCACGGAGCGGGCAATTCGTCCTGTGCCAGCTTCCCTTCGCCCTGTTCGGCGTATCGCTGACCGCGTTCAATATCCAGTTTATGTCCTATGTTCAGGTGGCCGTCAACGAGAACTACCTGGGGAGGGTGTTCAGCATCATCTTTACCGTCGCCGTGCTTTTCATGCCGCTGGGCTCGTTCCTGCTGTCCAAGCTCCTGAATACGGCGGACGTCGCGAGCTACTATGTGGTCGGCGGCGGGATCGTGCTCCTGTCTTTGGCGAGCGTTCCGGTCCACTTCGCAAACAAAAGGGGGACGGTTCCGGCGGGGGATCAATCCGCCCTTGACAGGGCAGAATAAGGATGATACAATCCTTTCTTGTCAAAGGCTTTGACGGAGAAGACCGTTTTCAAAAGCATCCGGACAGAGAGAGCCGCCGCCGGCTGAGAGCGGCTCACGGATCGGAGAACGGCCACCGCTCCCGAGCCGGAGGGAGAAAATGCCCTCCCGCGCGGCGCGCGTTACGCGCATGAATGAGTGAAAAGTTCAAGGTGGAACCGTGCTTACCCGCACCCTTGGCGCAGATTCTATGTGAAGCGCCAAAGGTGCTTCGTCATTTTTACGGAGGGAAACAGCTATGAAGATCATCTACAAGGACGGCCACGTGGGCGAGTGCCCGCAGGAGGAAGAGCTGCACGTCATCCGCCATACGGCGGCGCACGTCATGGCGCAGGCGATCAAGCGCCTGTTCCCGGAGGCGGATTTCGCCTTCGGCCCCGCGACCCAGAACGGCTTTTACTATGACGTCGACCTCGGCGAGCGCAAGCTGACAAACGAGGATCTCGAGGCGATCGAAAAGGAAATGAAGAAGATCGTCAAGGAAAACCTGCCGATCAAGTCCTTCGTGCTGAGCCGCGAGGATTCCAAGAAGCTCATGGCCGAGCGCGGCGAGAAGTACAAGCTCGAGCACATGGACGATCTCGCCGACGAGACGGAGTTCAGCTTCTTCCAGCAGGGCGAGTACGTCGACATGTGCCTCGGACCGCACCTGACCTACACCAAGGCCCTCAAGGCCTTCAAGATCACGCAGCAGTCCGGCGCCTACTGGAAGGACGACAGCAGCAACAAGATGCTCACGCGCATCAACGGCGTCGCCTTCCGCACGACGCAGGAGCTCGACGAGTACCTCGTCCGCCTCGAGGAGGCCAAGAAGCGCGACCACCGCAAGCTCGGGCGCGAGCTCGGACTCTTCGCCTTCCGCGACGAGGCCCCCGGCTTCCCGTTCTACCTGCCCAAGGGCATGGTGCTGCGCAACACGCTGATCGACTACTGGCGAGAGGTCCACAAGAAGTGGGACTACGTCGAGATCTCGACCCCGCAGATCATGCGCCGCACGCTGTGGGAGACCTCCGGCCACTGGGATCACTACAAGGACAACATGTACACCACCGTCATCGACGGCGAGGACTTCGCGATCAAGCCCATGAACTGCCCCGGCAGCATCCTGGTCTATGATCTCGAGCCGCATTCCTACCGCGACCTGCCGCTGCGCTACGGCGAGCTGGGCCTGGTCCACCGCCACGAGCTCTCCGGCGCGCTGCACGGCATGTTCCGCGTCCGCTGCTTCACGCAGGACGACGCGCACATCCTCCTCGCGCCCGAGCAGATCAAGGACGAGGTCATCCGCATCGCGCAGCTCTTCGACGAGGTCTACTCCCTCTTCGGCCTGCCGTACACGATCGAGCTGTCCACGATGCCGGAGGACCACATCGGCTCGGTCGAGGACTGGGACGTCGCCACGGCCGCGCTGGCCGACGCGATCACCAGCATCGGCAAGGAGTATATCGTCAACCCGGGCGACGGCGCCTTCTACGGCCCGAAGCTGGACTTCCATATCCAGGACTCCCTCGGCCGCACCTGGCAGTGCGGCACGATCCAGCTCGACTACCAGCTGCCCGGCCGCTTTGATCTCGAGTACGTCGGCGCCGACGGCGGCAAGTACTGCCCCGTGATGATCCACCGCGTGGTCTTCGGCTCGATCGAGCGCTTCATCGGCGTCATCACCGAGCACTTCGCCGGCGCCTTCCCCGTGTGGCTCAGCCCCGTGCAGGCGGCGGTGCTGCCCATCACCGACCGCGCGGCCGACTACGCCAAGGAGGTCGCCGCGAAGCTCGACGCGGCGGGCGTGCGCGCGGAGACGGATCTGCGCAACGAAAAGATCGGCTACAAGATCCGCGAGGCGCAGATGCAGAAGACGCCCTACATGCTGGTCGTCGGCGACAAGGAGGCCGAGAGCGGCACGGTCGCCGTCCGTACCCGCGCGGGGAAGGATCTCGGCGCGATGCCGCTGGAGGACTTCCTCGCGAAGATCACCGGGGAGATCCGCAGCAGAGCGAACTGAAAGCGTATAATTCACAAAGGATTCTCACAGACTTGTCTGTGAGAATCTTTTTTTATTGAGGTGACCTGCTCATGAGCGAAAAACAGAAGAAACTGCTGCTGGCGCTGTGCCTGCTCTTCGCGGTGAACATGCTGACCATCGTGCTGGTCGGCCGCGTGCACGCGGATCTCTACAAGCGCGGCGCCTCCGGCGCGACGGTGTCGGAGATCCAGAAGAGGCTGAAGGCATGGGGCTATTACGACGGCTCGGTGGACGGCGTCTACGGAAGCCGCACCGAGGCCGCCGTGCGCTGGTTCCAGCGCAGGAACGGCCTGTCCGTGGACGGACAGGTCGGCGATCAGACGCTCGCGGCGCTGGGCATCCCGTCTGCCGGCGGCGCGAAAAGCGGCAGCTACAGCGGCGACGTCTATCTGCTTGCACGCATCATCTCCGCCGAAGCGCGCGGCGAGCCCTACGCCGGGCAGGTCGCGGTCGGCGCGGTGGTGCTCAACCGCGTGCGGCACCCCTCCTTCCCGGACACGATCTCCGGCGTGATCTATCAGACCGACGCTTTTACCGCCGTCTCCGACGGGCAGTTCAACAAACCCATCGCGGAGAGCGCCTACCGCGCGGCGCAGGATGCGCTCAACGGCAGCGACCCGAGCGGGGGAGCGCTCTACTATTTCAACCCCGCCACAGCCACCAGCGCCTGGATCTGGTCGCGGCCGCTGCTCGTCACGATCGGCAACCACCGCTTCTGCGCGTGATTTTGTTCACAAATCTTGGTTGAAAAGAAAGATATTATAAGGTATAATCTCTCCAAAGAACGCTTTGGAGGCTGACATGTCATACTGCAAGAAATGCGGCGCCTATATCCCCGACGGGCAGGAGGTCTGTCTTGCCTGCGGCTTTGACGAGGCCGCCGAGAAAACACAACGGAAAAACGACAAAGCCTACGCCTACGCGCAGCTGAGCGAGGAGGAGCGCCGCGAGGCGGAATCCGCGCGTGAACGCGCCGAACAGCGCCGCCGCGAGCAGCAGGAGCTGAACCGCAAATGGGCCGAGAGCGAGCAGCGGCGCCGCCAGCAGGCGGAGGATTTCCGCCGCAGCCAGGAGGAGGCCGCGCGGCGCAGCGCCGAGTGGGACAGTCAGCGTCAGCCGAATGAGGACGGCTTTTACCGCATCCACCGCGCGACCGAGAACACGGCGGAGTTTATCCGCAGCAGCGCGACGGAGAGCCGCCTGCTCTCCTATCTGTCATATATCAGCTTCCTCTGCTTCCTGCCCTCGATCCTCGGCGTGACGGATCCCTTTACGCGCTTCCACGCCAAACAGGGGCGCAAGCTCTTCTTCACCTCGCTGGTCCTCAGCTGGATCCCCGGGGTCAACGCCGTCGTCTGGCTTTTCCAGCTCGCACTCACCGTGGTCGGCATCAAAAACGTCTCCAACGGCGTCATGGCCGAGCTGCCCGTCGTCGGCAGACTGGGAGAGAAATAAAGCGAAAAAATTTGCCCTTCACGGACCGGAGCAGCCGCTGCTCCGGTCCGTTTTTTGCACACGCCGACGGCGAAGGACGGGGCTCCCGGCTTTTGTTACTTTTGCCAAAAGACAAAATGTATTTTGTGGCGGCACATCAAGGAAAACCACTATATTTGGGGTATCCGCATTTTTCTCAAAAAAGCATCAAAAAAGCGTTGACAAGTTCCAAACCAGGTGCTATATTACGTTTTACCCGGGCGAAAAGCGCCTTTTGTCAAGCTTTTTCGGAACGCCGGAAAATCGGCGGGAAATGATAAAAAATGCTTGACACGGCCTTTCGCGCGTGCTATATTATACAAGCTGCCCCCTTGAGAGGGGGCGGGGCGATGCACCTTGAAAATTGAACAATGTAAGAACAGCTTATGCAAAATAAGCACCAAGAAAAGGGTTCTTGAAGAGAGTCGAAAGACTCT
>CACWIS010000023.1 GCA_902761055.1 Oscillospiraceae bacterium | reverse complement strand
GGGCCCGTTCAGCAGTTGATACTGAAGCGCGCAGAACGGCCATGAACATCAGAAAGAAGATAAGGCATGCAGCTGCTCTTCTTTTCATTGAAATTAACTCCTTCCGTTGACCCGGCAGCTCAGTACTGCTGCCGATCCAATTCTACCTTATGATCACGGTTTTCCGGCAGGCTGCAGAACAATCGTATTGTAAACTGATCAGAATCAGACAAAAGCCGGCTTTACAAACTGCACTCCGTGATTCAGCAGATCGTCCAGCAAAAGCCGGTAATATCCCGGAACAAGTTCATCCGTTTCATCATGAGCATGCAGTAAGAGGATATGCCGGCCTTCCGGCATATACAAAGCCGCCCCATTCTCAGGGCTTGGGTTCCGGACTCTTTTCCATACATCCTCAATCGTGAAACCGCTGTTCGGACGGATATTATATTCCGCAAAATCAAATGTCCATAATGTATCGATATCCCGGTCCAGTCCGTTTTTCCGCCACCAGGCATATGGAATCTCTGTATCATCCACCTTGCTGAAACCTTTTTCCCGCAGGCAGGCCTGGAAGGCATCCCTGTTTTTCTGTCCTTTGTCCCCGTAGGGGAACCGGAAGGGCCGGTAAGTTCTCTTCATGCCGGCCATATCATAGATCCGGGTCAGCACGGCTTCGCAGCGGTCCATTTCACGGATTCCTTCCGATAAAGAAAGCTCCGAAAAATGCGGATGGGACCAGCTGTGGTTTCCGACAATCATTCCGTGCTGAAGCGCATATATCACAGGTTCCGGATTCTTTTCCGCCTTCTCTCCCTCGGCGAACATGATGGCCTGGATTCCGGCTTCATTCAGGTAATCCACAATAGCACAGGTATTTCCTGACGGAATATCATCAATTGTCAGCAGCGCCTGAATCATTTCCTCGTCCTCCTTATCCCTTGCCGGAAAGTTCCGCTCCCGTCGTCAAGGAAGCAACAGGGAATACCTTCGGATTTTCCTTTCCGTCAGAATCCCTGCAGGTTCTGTATTGCCTTCCCTTTCCGCTGAATTTAATCGGTCCGGGTTGTTTTCTCAAAGGCTAACCGCGGATAATTATCCTCTTTCACATAGATCGTGCCACAGTGGACAAAGCCCAGCTTTCTGACAAGATTCTGCATGACTGTGTTGTCACAATGGGTATCGATGCGCAGATGACCGCACTGTTCATACGCCCAATTGATGCAGAACGCTCCGATTCCTTTTTCGGACCCGTCCCCGGCAATTCTGTGAACAACGCCATAAGGGCTGTCATCGAGCCACACACCGTCTGTGATCTCACAATAGGTCGGCTCAATATCTTTCCCGTGAATGAAGAAAAACGTACCGATAACCTTCCCCGCATCGTTGACACAGACGTAACTGTTTCCGTCATGAATGTCTTTGTGGATCAGTTCCTCCGGCGGCCAGTTCGTCGGACCCCACTGACAGGGGTTTCCGTGCTCTGCCATGAACGCTCGGGCATAGTTGTAGATATCCATCATTCGATCAAAATCCTGTTCTGTTGAATGCCTGATTCTCATGTTATACACGCTCCTGTTATTCCCATTCTCCGTCGGCATTCATCAACAGAAAAATGCCGGTGGCATAGCTCAGTCGGTAGGACGAACTGTACAAAAGATCCAACTGTTTTCATCCGTAGTGTGAACAGAATGACGGATCATTTCATCACAGCCCGGATGATTTCCCTCATGCATTCATTTGAGTACCGGTCTCCTGCAACAGTCGGATGAAGCTGGATCAGATAAATATTGCCGTATTTTTCTGTTTTGGCATACAGGTTAAGCTGGATCAGATAAATATTGCCGTATTTTTCTGTTTTGGCATACAGGTTATACGCCTTGTAAATGTATGTTTCGCCGCCGTGATAAAAGATATCGGAGTCAGGCCTGGCCGGCACCCATCCGCAGCCGTAACCCTTGTCCATATGGAACATTTCGGCAAGGGAGTCTTCATTGATCAGTTTTCCTCCGATCAGCGCCCTGTCGAAGAGGAGCAGATCCGCGGCACAGGAATGGATATCCCCGACGCCTCTTTCAGGTTTGATCAGCTGCATATACAGCGTATCGACAACCTCATACGGATCAGTGAACGGAGAACTGCCGTCCGGGACAAACTCGGGAATGCTCGTGACGTCTCCTGTGGCCATGCTGCTTGAATGCTCCATACCGCATACGTCGAAAATGTTTTTCTGTACGTATTCCGCGTAGCTTTCTCCCGTGACCTTTTCAATGATCATTGCCAGCAGCGTGTAGCCTGCGTTGCTGTATGAATACTTTGTACCGGGTTTGAACTCCAGCTCACAGGAGAAAAGCATGGAGAGCAATTCTTCATCAGTGAATCCGTCATAGTAATACCTCCTGAATTCCTCCATATCCGGGTTTCCTTTTTCATCCATGAAGGTATCGTCGGTCACAAAATCCTTCCTGAGTCCTGCCTGCATATGCAGAAGCTGATAAACAGTTATATCTTTCCCATATTCAAATTCAGGAAAATAAAGGTCAAGCGTGTCATCAAGGGAAAGCTTCCCCCGTTCGCAGAGCTGAAGAACGGCCGTCGCGGTAAACGCTTTGGTCAGTGAGCCGATCTCATAAGTGGTGTATGCGTCAACCTTGTTTCCGTGAATGTCGGAAGAATTGATCCCGCCGATGAAAATAACCCGGTCGTCCGTAGCTAATATATATGTGCCCTTGATCAGGGGTGATTTCGTGCATTCGCGTTTCATGACACTGACGAGTTCCGCCAGATCTTCATCCCCGGCGGCCCAAATGTTATTGGTTTCGTCATATACCAGTCCGTCAGTCATGTCGGCACTCGCACAGCCGAAAGCAAACAGGATCATCGCTACGGCAAAGGCAAGTAAAATGCAGGACGTCTTTTTCATGCAGTACTCCTTTTGCTGAAGTTCATCGGTCAAGACTGTTTTTCTTCGGATATTTGCCTTTAGCGCCTGCGTATGTGTGAACGGCGTGATTGCAGGCAGGGAAAGCGGGTACCTCATAGGAAGAGCTTCCGAGTTTCATTGCAAGTAAATGATTCATCTATCTCCTGAAATCGGCCACGGAAGCAATCTGTCCATTCTGGTGCAGCGCGGCGAAATGCACAGCATCTCCTGTCATTTTGCTGCGGACCGAGATTGCTTCTCCTTCCTTACACTGGGACATAAAGCAGATCTCCATTTCCTTCGGGGAAAAATCCCGCCAGAAACTGCTGTCACAGGCATCCTGGAACATGGCAATATAGTGCAGGTTGTTCATATGCCGGTTTACATCAAGGTCGGATGCCCGGACTGTACGGATATAACGCTCTTCCGTTCCGTCCGCTGTCTTCTCAATTCCGAGGAAATCCGGAATATCATTCGGGACATCTTCGGCAAAATTCTCCGGAAAATCGACTGCGGTCAGGCGCAGCGGACGCTGCCTGGCGAGGCTGAACACACAGCACTCCAACTTTCCGCAGGCGGCGATTTTTCCATGTTGCAAGATTTCGATGTTTTCATTCACCAACACCGGCTGCCGGTATGGCTCCATCCAGGCACGGAGTGTCAGTTCTCCACGGTAGTCCATCTTTTGTTTCAAAACGACATGATATCGGGTATAGATCCAGCCTGCTTCATATTTCTGCGGCAGGACATCGTTCCCTTTGTCGATTGAATGCAGATGCCAGGTGTGGATGTTCTGGAAATAATACATTGCACCGCGCAGACCGATCAATCCGTCATCATCTGCGTAATGATACTGGGGTAAGTCTTTTTGGATAAAAGGCATCGCTGGTCTCCTTCAGTTGATTCGTAATGATGGATCAGAATATTTAAATCTGCTAATTCTACGTTTGGAAGCTATCTTCCGAAATTTCTTGCCAACAGGTGCCCCGACAAACTAGAATTTGTCGATTTTACAGTCCAAGAAATCGCAACGATTTTATCATTCGGTACTCAGACAAGAATATACCCTCTGAACCCGCGCACAGAATAGTATGAATCCGCGCCGTTGTGAAAAGTGAACACGGTATCATAGCGCCGTTCACAGAACAGCGCCCCGCCTTTGCTGCGGATATCATCCGGCGTAGCGATCCAGCTTGATGTTTTCAAATCAAAAGAGTCGAGACTTTGCAGTCGACGATAGAGTTCCTCCGTCATCATTGAAACGCCGATTTCTTTCGCTTTCCGTTCGGCACTGCCTGACGGCGGGTTTTTCGTTCGTCCTTGCAATGCCTTTTCGTCATAGCACAGGCTTCTGCGCCCGACGGGCGATTCCTTTGCGAAGTCGCAGAAAATGAGTTTTCCCGTCTTTACGTCATAACCCATAGTGTCCGGCTCACCGCCGCTTTCCTCCATCTTTTGTAAAATCGCGATTGAGGCGGGATCCTCGCGCAGCCTGTGCTCAACTTCAGACCACTCCAAATTCGGATGACGTTCCCGGTGTTCGGAAAATCTCGCTTTCAGTAATTCCAACATCTTACACACCTCTATAAATCCCGATTTATTGAATTGAGATGATTATACTATAATCGCCCCCGCGGCACAACAGGAAACCTCTTTTGTCCTTTTGCAGACGAAAGAGGTTTCTTTTCTGTGCAAGCGCGCGTAAAAGGTACATGCTGATTATTCCGGCGGCCCGGAAATTGTTACAGCCGATTCACCACATATTCGGCGAGCGCAAGCGCGATGTCAAAATGCCCGGGATCATGCTGCGTGTGTTCGATCTGCCCCGCTTCTTTTCTGTCGGTCCATTCCGGCGCATCCAGCAGATCTCCGCCCGTGAAGAACATATATACTTCCAGGCCGCGGAAATCACAGACGGCTTGCACGGCAGATCCCTCCATCTCCACGGATATGCAGCCGTCGGCCTTGCGTTTTTCGAAATTGTTGAAGGTCTCTCTGTAGAAGGCGTCCGTAGTCCAGGTCCTGCCCATCACGCAGGGTATTCTGTTTTCTTCCATGAAATCTTTTACAATGCCGCAGTTTTTGATCCGGATATAGTCTGTCGCCGGCGCATAGTGATAGGAGGTCCCTTCGTCCCGATAAGCTTCCGTCGGGATCATGACCTTGCCTCTGGCGATCTCCTTGTTCAAACATCCTGCTCCGCCGAAATGGATGATTTTATCTGTGTTCAGGACAGTTGATAATTCTTCGATCGGCGCCACACAAGCAGGAGCTCCTACCCAAGTCCTGAAGAAGCCGAATCTCTTCCCGTGGTATTTGAGCACATATACGGAAGTTCGCCCGCAGGCCATCAGGTATTCTCCTGCCTTCTCACAGTCATAGCAGGAAACCACATGCTTCTCGATCTCCTGAGAGAAAGTAAAGATGACCGCGTCAACCTGAACGGCGTTCTCGTTTTTCTTCACATTGATCTTGGCCGGGGATTTGTCGTCGAATGAATCGGTTATCATGGCAAACTCCTTCCTCTGTTATCCGCGGAATGGCGGCGAACGATCGATCGGTCGGGAAAATTGTAACATGCAGCGCCGAAAAAAACAATAAAGAAGCATCTTCCGTCCGTCGGCAGACGAAAGAGCTTTCTTTGATGGCACGCTGTCGAATCCCTTACTTCCGCTGAAATGTGCCAAAAAGGACCATCCCGATGGGATGGTCCTTTTTGGCACGCCGTAAGGGATTCGAACCCCTGACCTTCTGGTCCGTAGCCAGACGCTCTATCCAGCTGAGCTAACGGCGCATTTGTTCCGTCTCTCGACGGCCTTGCTATATTAGCACAGCTTGGAATGGATTGCAAGACTTTTTTCGCCTTCGCGGGAAAAACTTTTACCAACCCATGTTTTTCGAGACCGAGTCCGCCACGTCCCCGATCACGCGGGCGACGGCGCTTTTCACGTCCTTTTTCCTCGGCCGCATCAGCAGCGCGGACAGCGCGCCCGCCGCGAGGCCGATCCCGATGCCGAGGGCCAGATCCTTGTTGTTCATGCTCTCTCCTTCTCCGCGCGTGGGCGCGGCAAACAAAATCCTCGCTTATAGTATGCGCCGTTTTGTCGCGCGCGCCGCGTGCAAATACTGGAAAAGAAAACGGGCGCGAAGCAAAATGGTTACAGAAAATCCATTGATAGCGGCGGCGCAGTTGTGATAGAATAGAGCCGGAAACAAAGCATCGGCAGGAGGCGGAGAAATGAGCGTCAAGATCCTGGCCGTGGGCGACGTCTGCGGCGAGCCCGGCCTGGCATTTCTCAACAACAGACTCAAAGACTACCGAATCGAACAGGGCGTCGACTTCGTCGTCGTCAACGGCGAGAACGCCAACGTCGTGGGCATCACGCCCAAGCAGGCCGACCTGATCCTGCGCGCGGGCGCGGACGTCGTCACGCTGGGCAACCACACCTGGACGCGGACCGAGCTGCGCCCCTATCTGGAGGAGCGGCGCCGCATCCTGCGTCCGGCGAACTTCGCCCCGCAGTGCCCCGGCAAGGGCATCGCGGTCTACGCCACGGACTTCGGCGACGTGTGCGTGCTCAATCTCATGGGCCGCTTCACGCTGGACGTCAACACCGACAACCCCTTTGTGATCGCCGACGGCTTCATGGACGAGATCCGCGAGAAGATCATCCTCGTCGACTTTCACGCCGAGGGCACGAGCGAGAAGCGCGCGATGGGCTTCCTGCTCGACGGGCGGGCCAGCGCCGTCTGGGGCACGCACACGCACGTGCAGACCTCCGACGCGCAGGTGCTGCCCAAGGGCACAGGCTACATCACCGACCTCGGCATGACCGGCGCGGTGCACTCCGTGCTCGGCATCGACCCGGAGCAGAGCATCGGCAAATTCATGGGCGATCCCCCGCGCCGCTATGAGGCCGGCAAGGGCCCGGCGAAGCTGGAGGGCTGCCTGTTCGAGATCGACCCGGAGACGGGCCGCTGTCTGCATGCGGAGGGGGTGCGTCTGACGTGAGCGCGATCCGCATCCTGCACACGGCCGACCTGCATCTCGACTCCCCCTTCGAGGGGCTCGGGGCCAGCAAGGCCTCGCTGCGCCGCGGCGAACAGCGCGATCTCCTCGGCCGCATCGCCCGGCTCGCGATCGACGAGAAGGTCGACCTGGTGCTCTTCGCCGGCGACCTTCTCGACAGCGACAACAGCTTTTACGAGACGGGCGAGGAAATGATCCGCACGTTCAGCCGCATCCCCGTGCCCGTGTTCATCTCCCCCGGCAACCACGATTATTACTCCGAGCGCTCGCCCTATTCGCGGCTCAAGCTGCCGGAGAACATCCACGTCTTCACCTCGCAGACGATCGAACACTGCGAGCTGCCGGACCTCGGAGCGCGCGTCTACGGCGCCGCCTTTACCGAGCCGCGCTGCGGCGCGCTGCTGCGCGGCTTCCGCGCCGTGCGGAGCGAGGGCGTGGCGAACATCCTCTGTCTGCACGGCGAGGTCGGCGCGCGCGATTCGGTCTATGACCCGATCAGTGAGGAGGATCTTGCCGGCAGCGGCATGGACTATGCCGCGCTCGGCCATATCCACAAGCCGAGCGGTCTGCGCCGCGCGGGCGCGACCTGGTATTCCTGGCCCGGCTGTCCCGAGGGACGCGGCTTTGACGAGACGGGCGAAAAGACCGTCAGCATCGTCGAGCTCGACGGCGAGAGCTGCTCGCTGCGCACGGTCTCGGTGGCCGGACGGCGCTATGAGACCCTCGAGGTCGACGTCTCCGCCGCCGACCCGCTGCTCGCCATCCACACCCAGCTGCCCGACGAGACCGTGCGCGATATCTACCGCATCGTCCTCACGGGCGAGACCGACGCGCCGCCCGATCTGCGGCGGCTGCACGAAAACCTCGGCGAGTTCTTTTTCGAGCTGCAGCTGCGCGACGCCACGCGCATGCGCCGCAGCGTCTGGGAGAAGGCCGGGGACGATTCGCTGCGCGGTCTGTTCCTCTACAAGCTGCGCGCGCGCTATGACGCCGCGAAGACCGACGAGGAGCGCGTGAACATCGAGCAGGCGGCCCGCTGGGGTCTCGCCGCGCTCGACAACCGGGAGGAGGTGGTCCGCCATGATGATCCGTAAGCTGACGGCCTCCTTCGGCAAGCTGGAAAACGAGACGCTGAGCTTCCACGAAGGCCTCAACGTCATCCACGCCCCCAACGAGAGCGGCAAATCCACCTGGTGCGCCTTCATCCGCGCGATGCTCTACGGTGTCGATTCCGGCGAGCGCGCACGCGGCGGCTACATCCCGGACAAGCAGCGCTACGCGCCCTGGTCCGGCGCCGCGATGGAGGGCGAGATGGATCTGACGGTCGACCGCTGCAACATCACGCTCACGCGCACGACCAAGTCCAAGAGCGCCCCGATGCGCGAGTTCACCGCGACCTACACCGGCTCGAACGTCCGGGTCGAGGGCATGACGGGACAGAACGCGGGCGAGCAGCTCACGGGCGTCTCGCGCGACGTGTTCCGCCGCAGCGCCTTCATCGAGCAGGGCGCCGTCGCCGTGTCGGGCAGTCCCGATCTTGAGCGGCGCATCAACGCCATCGTCTCCACCGGCGAGGAGGAGACCTCCTTCACCGAGGCCGACGCGCGGCTGCGCACCTGGCTGCGCAAGCGCCGCTGGAACCGCCGCGGCATGCTGCCGGAGCTTGAAAGCAAGATCGACGACACGCGCCGTCTGCTCGAGGACATGGACGGCTCGGCCGAGAACATCAAGGCTCTCGAGAGCCGTCTTGAGCAGACCCGCGCCGACTGCGCGCGGCTGGAGAACGAAGTGACCGAGAGCCGCAGACGCCAGCGCCGCGAATCGATCGAAACGCTCGGGCGCGGCCGCGCGGCCCTCAGCGAGGCCAGCGCCGAGCACGACGCGGCGATCGAACGCCTCTCCGAATGCCGGGACGAACTGCGCCGCAGTCCCTTCGGCGTCGGCGCGCCGCAGGAGACCGAGGAGCGCGTCTCCGAAGACCTGCGCGAGATCGCGGCGCTCAAGGCCGTCTATCAGAAAAAGATCTCCCCGCTGCTGATGATCCTCTTCTTCGTGCTGACCGCCCTGGGCGTGACGCTCTACACCACGCTCGGCTCCGTCGCGTATATCGCCGCGGCGGGAGTGTTCCTCATTGCGGCCATCGTTTTCCTCATGCTTTATCTCAAGGCCAAGCGCGGCGCGGCGCAGGCGATGTCCGAGCGTCGGGCCATCCTGCGCAGATACGGCGTTTCCCACGGCTCCGAGCTGTACCGCGCACTTGAGGACTACCGCAGGCTCTGGGCCTCCGTCCGTTCCGCCGAAGAGACGGAGCGCGTCACGCGCGACGCCTACGAGCAGGCGCGCCGCCGACAGGCGGGGCTGGAGGAGAGCGCGCTGGCCGATCTTGACTTTGTCTCCGGCAGCTCTCCTGCCGCCCGTCTCGGGCGCGAGCTGAACGCCAGGCGCGCCGAGGCCGAGCGCCTCTCCGCCCAGATCGCGACGCTCAAGGGCCGTCTCTCGGCCATGGGCGACACGATGGTGCTGCGCAGCGAGCTCGGCACGATGGAGGACGAGCGCGCGCAGCTCGAGACCGAGTACGAGGACATCTCCCTCGCGGCCGAGGTCCTGCGCGCCGCCGACGAGGAGCTGCAGAGCCGCTTCTCGCCCGAGCTGGGCCGCGTCGCGGCGGAGTATATGTCGCGGGTGACCGGCGGGCGCTATTCGCAGGTGCTCATCAACCGTGATTTCTCGGCCATGACCCGCACGGAGAGCGACGCCGTCGCGCACGACAGCAACTATCTCAGCGCCGGGACGATGGACCTTCTCTACCTTGCGGTGCGCCTCGCGGTCTGCGAGCTGGCGCTGCCGGAGGGCGAGCCCTGCCCGCTCATCATCGACGACGCGCTGGTGAATCTCGACGAGACCCGTCTGCAGCAGGCGATGGAGCTGCTCAGGGACATCGCAAAGAAACGCCAGGTCATCCTCTTCACCTGCCGCCCCGTGTAGGATCCGGGGGGCGCGAGGCGCGAAAAGCTCCGCTGTGCCTGCACAGCGGAGCTTTTCGTTTTATTCCCGGGAAACAAGGCCGCCCCAGAGCTCCAGCAAGCGGAAGCGGAGGGCCGTGCCGTCCCCGGCGAGGATCTGGACGCTCTCCGTCCCGAGCGCCTGCTCGAGGCGCTCCGTGCTCTCGGCCGCGAGACACAGCGGCGGGAAGACGACGCACCACCAGTTGCGCCCTTCCCCTTCGCCGAGGATCACGCGCAGCGATTCGTAGTCCCCCGCCGGCAGCGCGAAGCCGTCGTAGCGCCGCGTGGGATAATGCTCGCGCCCCAGCGTGACCGTGACCGGCCGCCCCTCGGCGGCTCCGGCAGCGGAACGCTCGATCTCTCCGAGCGAGGCGCGCAGGACGCGCGACGCCTCCTCTCTGCTCTCCACGCCCTCGAGGCGCGCCGTGAGATCCTCCAGCACCGCGTCGCGCACGCGCAGCTTGAGCGCCTGCTCCTCCGCGCTGTCGTCGACGGCGAGGACGTGCAGACGGATCAGCGAATTGCCGATCCGCTCCTCCTCCCCCTGCGCCCAGACGCAGGCGCAGAGCGCGAGACACAGCGCGAAAAGCAGCGCCGTCTCCCAGCGCTTCAAATGATATGTCGGATCGCCGTACATGAAAAAACCGCCTTTGCTGTGTGATATACACAGTATCGGCGGTTTTTTGTTGTTTTAATCCTGTCTGTTTCCTCTTTGCTTCCCCCTCCGGGGGGAGCGGCCGCAGCGCCGGCTGGGGGATCGCGCTTTCCTACAGCAGCGGTCCCACGCTCTCGGCCGTGCGGCAGAAGCGGTATTCTCCGCGCAGCGTTTCGCGGGTGGCCTCGGCGCTCTTGGCGTCGCGGAACACGCCGAAGACGGCCGAGCCGGTCCCGGTCATCAGCGCGCCCAGCGCCCCACAGTCCAGCAGCGCGCCCTTTGCGGCGCGGATCGAGCGCATCCGGCGATCCGGCACGTCCTCGAAGACGTTGTACATCCTGCGGCACATCCCGTCGAGATCGCCGTTCCCGATCGCGGCGAGCAGCCCCTCGGTATCCGGGTGGCAGCTGAGCTTGACGCTGTCGAGCTTGCGGAACAGCTCCGGCGTCGAGATCGAAAAGTCCGGCTTGACGATGACGAAGCGGCAGGGCGGCAGGGCGGGCAGCGGCGTGAGCCGCTCGCCGCGGCCGGAGGCCAGCGCGGTCCCGCCGCGCAGGCAGAAGGCCACGTCCGAGCCGACGCTCTCCCCCGCGGCGCAGAGCGCCTCCGCTCCGAACGGCTCGCCGTAGGCGCGGTTGAGCGCGCGCAGTACGGCCGCCGCGTCCGCCGAGCCGCCGGCCATGCCGGCGCCGACGGGGACGGCCTTGCGCATGGTGATCTTCATGCCCCGCCCCTCGTCGCCGACAAGCTCGAGGAACTGCAGCGCCGCGCGCACGGCGAGATTGCGCCGGTCGCCCGGCACGTAGGGCAGGCCGGTCAGCGCGCTGACCTCTCCCCCCTCGTCCGGCTCGATCGTGATCTCGTCGCACAGCGACACGGTCTGCATGATCATCAGCATGTCGTGATAGCCGTCGCCGCGCCGGGCCGTGACGTCCAGCGAGATGTTCAGTTTTGCGTAAGCCTTTTCCCGGACCGGGAGAAGCGGCGTTTTCTCACTCAAACAGATACACTCTCATTTCATAAGGTCTGGAGGTAAAGCCGTTCATGATGAAGAAGTTGCTCTCGTAATTGGCGAAGACGAGCCGCCCCGCGCCGAGATCGAAGCCCTCCGGCGCGTCGAAGCGCAGCGCCTTGCGCGTAAAGGAGCAGATCACGAGCAGGCGCTTGCCCTCGTAGCTGCGCTCATAGACGTAGAAGTTCTTATCCTTGGGGAAATACTCCTTGTAGTCGCCCCAGATCGCGACGGGGCTTTCCTTCCTGAACTTCAGGATCGCGCGGTAGAAGTTCAGCAGCGAGTTCGGATCTTCCTCCTGCTGGGCGGCGTTGATCTCCCGGTAGTTCTCGTTGACGAAGAACCAGGGCGTGCCGGTCGTGAAGCCGGCGTTCCGGCTGTCGTCCCACTGGAAGGGCGTGCGGGCGTTGTCGCGGCTCGAGCGCGCGAGCAGCTTCATCGCCGTCGAGCGCGGCAGGAAGCGCGTGGCGATATCGATATTGTTCTCCGCCATCACGTCCTTATACATGCCCAGCTCCGGCAGGTTGATGTTGAGCATGCCGATCTCCTGGCCCTGATAGACGAAGGGCGTGCCGCGCTGGAGGATGTACATGGCCGCGAGCATCTTGCCGCTCTCAGTGCGGTATTCCTCGCTGCCGTAGCGGCTGATGATGCGCGGGTGGTCGTGGTTTTCTATGTACAGCGCGTTCCAGGCCTTGCCGTGCAGCTTGTACTGCCATTCGCTGAAGGCCTTTTTCATCTTCACGAGATTGAAGGGCAGCTGGATCATGTCGAGCATGAAGCAGTCCGCCTCCATGTGCGAGAAGGCGATCATCTCGTCGAGGACCTTGTTCTCGCCCTCGGCGATATAGCTCAGCGCGACCTCGGGGCTGGTCATCGGGCTCTCGCCGACGGTGAAGCAGTCGTAGAAATCCAGCACCTCGCGCTTGAACTCCTTGAGATACTCGTGCGCTTTGGGGCGGTTGGCATAGTGGTTGACGCCGTTTGCGACCGGCAGCACCGGGTAGGAGTTCGGCAGGCCCTCGTCCTTGGCGATGAAGGTGATGACGTCCTCGCGGAAGCCGTCCACGCCCATGTCGAGCCAGAAGCGCAGGATGTTCTTGACCTCGTCGCGCACGCGCGGATTGGCCATGTTCAGATCCGGCTGCTTCTTGGCGAAGACGTGCAGATAGTACTCGTCCAGCTTCGCATCGTATTCCCAGGCACCGCCCTCGAAGATGCTCGACCAGTTGTTCGGCGGCAGGCGGCGGCCGCGGCGCGTCAGGCGGCCCTTGCGCCAGAAGTAGTAGTCGTGATAGGGATTGTCCTTGCTCTTGCGGCTCTCGACGAACCAGCGGTGCTCGTCGGAGGTGTGGTTCACCACGAGGTCCATGAAGACGCGCATCCCGCGCGCGTGCGCCCCGTCGAGCACCTGGCGGAAGACCTCCAGGTTGCCGTAGTCGGGATGGATGTCCATATAGTCCGAGATGTCGTAGCCGTAGTCGGCGTTGGGCGAGGGAAAGAGCGGCGAGAACCAGATCGCGTCCACGTTCAGGGACTTGATGTAGTCCAGCTTCTCCAGCACGCCCCAGAGGTCGCCGATGCCGTCGCCGTTGCCGTCGCAGAAGCTCCGCGGCCAGATCTGATAGACGGCCATCTCCTTGTACCAATCGCTTTTTGCCATGTCGGTCCCCTTCTTCGCAAATGATTGTCTTATATTATATCACCGCGCGCGGAAGATGACAACAGCCGGGAGGACATCCTCCCGGCCGTTTGCTCTGTTCTTTTTACGCCGTGCGCTCCAGCAGACGGGACGCCGCGGCGTTTTCGCGAAGCGCGCCCCCGCTGTAGCACAGCACGGCGATCCCGTCCTCCGCGAGCTTCTCCGCCTCCGCGTCCGCAAAGCGCCCGGCGAAGAAGATCGGCTTGGCCCGCTCGAGCAGCTCGGCGCAGCTCCGGCCGCGCGCACAGACGATCAGCTCGCTGACGCAGCCGCGCTCGGACGCGTCCTCCGCGTCGAGATAGGGCGTGCGCAGCGCGCCGTCGGCGTAGCGGTAGAAGTAGTCGTCGATGCCCTCGCTCTGCGGGAAATTGCACAGATCGACGAGCGCGAGCGGTCCGGTGTAGGCGTACTCCGCCGCCGCGAGCAGATGCGCGCCGTCCATGTCGGTCACGCGCAGGGAATAGCTCTCGTCCCCCTCCTCGAGACAGCGGCCGAAGCCGTCCGTGCTGACGAGATAGCCGTTTTTCAGCCCCGCCGCCTCGAGCCGGTCCGCGATTAGGTCCGCGGCAAAGGCGTTGCGCATCCAGTAGAAGTCGGCAAAGCAGGAAACGCCGTACTCCGCCGCGAGAGCAAGATAGTCCTCCCGCAGATGCAGGCAGGCCTCGTTTCCGCCGAGCAGCTCGATCGAGACGGCCTCCGGATCGGCGATCATGGCCGTGAAGCGCTCGACATAGCGCCGCGCCTCGGCGTCGAAGGCCGGGTCGTAGAGCGCGGCCTCGGCGTCGTCCGTGCTGCGGAACACGGCGTCGAGCTGCTGATAGACCGGCGCGAGGAAGAGCCCCCGATCGCCGCTGCGCTCCAGCAGCTCCAGCGCGGTATAGAGCTCCGGCTCGAGCGCGACGCGCTCGTTCGGGGCGGCGTTGAGGGCGGCGAGATTGCCCAGTCCCTCAAAGCGGCGCGTGGGGTGGAAAACCCGGAAGGCGCGCGCGCAGGCCTCCGTATAGACCTCGGTGGCCGAACGGTATTCCACCGCGCTGTTCTTTCCCAGCCGATAGCGGAAGCGGAACTCGGCGCTGCAGTCCTCGCTCTGCGAGGCGTTGGCCGTGATCTCCGCCCAGCCCTGCCGGGCCGCGGCCGATGCGCGGAAGCCCCAGGCGATCGCCGCCGCGCCCGCGAGCAGCAGCAGCACGACCGCCAGCAGCCGCAGCTTCGGACGCATCGGCTCGATCTCCACATGCTCCACGCGCGGCAGGATATCTCTGTTGTCTCGGTTGCGCAAGGCAGTTTCCCCTTTTCCTTTTTGTCAAAAATGCCGCGCATCAGGATGCGCGGCATTTTATGCGCTGAAGGCTATAGCGTTGCGATCAAAAGCATCAGCAAGAAGAATGCGATGATCACCGCGCGTACGATCAAGCCGGCGACCGCGCCGCGCTTGAGCATCTTGTAGTTGCGGATATAGTTGTGGTTGCGGAAGATCACCGCGGCGATCAGGCCGAGGATCGGCAGCAGGAAGGCCAGGATGCCGTACCAGATGCTGCCGGTGTCCTTCGACGGACGGTTGATGATGACGTCGTCCGCGGAGACGACGGGGCGGTGCTCCCGCTCCTCTTCGAGGCGCTTGCGGTCCGCCTCTTCGCGCTCCTCGGGCGTGAGGATCGTGATGGTCTTGATCGGCTCGCCCTTCTCGCGGATGGCCTTGTAGCGTTCGATCTCTTCCTTGTTGCCGTAGACGAAGTGGTTGTGTCCGATGTTCACGAGCTCCGGCTTGTCCGTGCTGTAGTCGTGGATCGAGGGGTCGTAGGTGAAGAGGACCTTGTTCTTCTCGAGCTGCGGGTCCGGGATCGGGATCGCGGAGATCAGCGAGTGCGTGTAGGGGTGCAGCGGGTAGTCGAAGAGCTCGTCCGTCTCGGCGATCTCGACGATGTTGCCCTTGTAGATGACGGCGATGCGGTCGGAGATGAAGCGGACGATGGATAGGTCGTGCGCGATGAACAGGTAGGTCAGACCGCGCTCCTTCTGAAAGTCCTTCATCAGGTTGAGCACCTGCGCGCGGATCGAGACGTCGAGCGCAGAGATCGGCTCGTCGGCGATGACGAGCTCGGGCTCCATGACCATCGCGCGGGCCAGGCCGATCCTCTGGCGCTGGCCGCCGGAGAACTCGTGCGGGTAGCGGGTCAGATGCTCGGGCAGCAGGCCGACCTCCTCGATGATGGTCTCGACCTTCTTCACGCGGTCGGCCTCGTTCTCGTAGAGGTGGAAGTTGTACAGGCCCTCGGAGATGATGTAGTCGACCGTCGCGCGTTCGTTGAGCGAGGCGGCCGGGTCCTGGAAGACCATCTGGATGTTGCGGATGACCTCGCGGTCGAGCGAGCGCGGGATCTTGCCGGAGATGCGCACGCCCTTGTAGTCGATCTCGCCGGCGGCGCAGGGGTTGACGCGGATGACCGCGCGGCCGATCGTCGTCTTGCCGGAGCCCGACTCGCCCACGAGCGAGAAAGTCTCGCCCTTGTAGATGTCGAAGCTCGCGTCCTTGACGGCGCGCACGGCGCCCTCGCCTTTGCCGAAGGTGATGTCTACGTTTTTGACCGACAGCAGGATCTCGCGGCCGTTTTCGTCGAGCGGGCCGTGCTCGGGGAAGGTGGACGCGGTCTGCGTCAGCTTTTCGTTGTTCTGGCTCATATGACGCGTCCCTCCTTAAATGTTGAATGCCTTTTTCAGCTTCTCGTGCGTGTCGTGGATGATCTCGGGCTTGTCGAGCTTCGGCGCGCGGGGGTCGAGCAGCCAGGTCTTGGCGAAGTGGGTCTCCGTGATCTGGAACATCGGCGGCTCCTCGAGCGTGTCGATCTTCATGCAGTAGGGGTTGCGCGGCGCGAAGGCGTCGCCGACGATCTTGTTGTACAGGCTCGGCGGCGTGCCGGTGATCGAGAACAGCCGCGTGTCGCGCTGCGCGAGCTGCGGCAGCGAGGACAGCAGCGCCCAGGTGTAGGGGTGCCGCGGGTCGTAGAAGACCTCCTCGACGGTGCCGAGTTCCACGATCTGTCCGGCGTAGAGCACCGCGACGCGGTCGGCCACGTTGGCGACGACGCCGAGGTCGTGCGTGATGAACACGATCGTGTAGTTGTACTCCTTCTGCAGGTCCTTGAGCAGCTTGAGGATCTGCGCCTGGATCGTCACGTCCAGGGCCGTGGTCGGCTCGTCGCAGATCAGGATCTTCGGCTGGCAGGAAAGCGCGATGGCGATGACGATGCGCTGGCGCATGCCGCCGGAGTACTGGAAGGGATAGTCGTCAAAGCGGTTCTCCGCGTTGGGGATGCCGACCTTGTACATCAGCTCCATCGCGCGGGCGCGGGCCTCGCTCTCGCTGCAGTCCTGGTGCTTGAGGATGACCGAGGTGATCTGCTTGCCGATCGTGATGATCGGGTTGAGCGAGGTCATCGGGTCCTGGAAGACGGTGGCGATGCGCTTGCCGCGGATCTGCGTCCAGTCCTTGGCGTTCTTGATCTTCACCAGGTTGTTGACGCAGCGGCCGTGAAGCGTGTCGCCCTCCTCGCTCTCGAGGTAGGCGTAGAGCGCGATGTCGCCGAAGACGCGGATGCGCTCCTCGCGCTTGTCGAGATCGACGCCGAGCTGCATCGCATCGTGCGCGGCCTTTTTCAGCGCGCGGATCGTCTTGATCCGCTGCAGATAGCTGTAGCGGCCGATGGAGATGTAGAACTCCTTGGCGATCTCGAGATTGCGGCGGTCGGTCGCCTCGCTGATCGGGTGGGAGGTCTCCTCCTTGTATTTGGCCTCGAGCGCGTGCAGGCGCTCGCTGTAGCTGCGGTTGTATTCCGCATCCTGCTCGACGGAGCGCTTGCGCTCGCGCTGCAGGGCGGCCTTCTCGGCCTCCTTGGCCTTGATGGCCTTCTCCAGGCTCTCGATCTCCAGCGACAGGGCGCGGATCTCCTCTTTCTCCTTCTTCGGGTCGAGGGTCTGCTTGAGGTTGCCGGCCTCGGTCTTGCGGTAGACGAGATCGTGCAGCTCCGCGGCGAAGCGCTCGTCCTCCTCGTCGTTGAGGCTGGCCTTCTTGCTGCGCTCGCTCTTGAGCTCGACGATCTGCCTGTAGGTCTCGGCGCCGGGCTCGAGTTTGGCGGACTCGTTGAGGCTGCGGTGGAGATCGGCGATCATGCTCCTGCCGACGGAATTGAGCGTGACGTCGGTCTTGGCCAGCTCGTTGTCGTTGAAGTAGATCGAGCCGTTGTCGATAAAGCCGTTCTGGTCGAGCATGCCGGCGAAGGTCTTGGTGAAGACGGACTTGCCGGAGCCGGACTCGCCCACGATGGCGATCGACTCGTTCTCATAGATATCGAGGGAAATGCCGCGGATCGCCGTGAGGATACGGCCGCGGACGCGGAATTTGACGCTCAGGTCTCTGACCGAGAGCAGAACTTTTTTCTCTTCCATGCCGCGCCTCCCTTACATATGCGTCCGCGGATCGGACGCGTCGCCGAGGTTCTGACCGGCCACGTAGAGCACGATCGTCACGATGGCGGAGACGATGACCGGGCTCCAGAACTCGAAGCCCCAGCCGGGGGTGAGCATGGCGCTCTGCGCCGCGCCGATGAGACGGCCGAGAGACATATCCGAGATGCCCATGCCGATGAAGGCCAGGAACACCTCGTATGAGATGTAGGACGGGATCTCGATCGCGAGCTGCGTCACGATCAGCGAGGTCATGAAAGGCAGGATGTTCTTCGTCGCGATGCGGGTGATCGGCGTGCCCAGGCAGCGGGAGGCCAGATTGTACTCGCGGTCGCGGATGATGATGACCTGCGTGCGGAAGAAGTAGGCGATGAAGAGCCAGCCCGTGACGGTCAGCGCCAGGACCATGGTCCAGAAGCTGGGCGAGAGGACGAGCACCAGCACCGCGATCAGCAGCGTGTAGGGCACGTTGCCGATGGTGTTGACGACCTCGGTCATAATCAGGTCCATCTTCTTGGAAAAGCCCCACACCGCGCCGAGCAGCACGCCGATCGTCATGTTGATCGCCGCGCAGATCAGCGCCAGGGACAGGGAGATGCGCGCGCCGTTCCAGACGGCGTCGAAGGTCGGCTGGCCGGCCGCGCCGGTGCCGAGGATGAAATGGATGCTCGGGCCGAAGCGCGCGAAAGCCTGCGCCGGGCGCAGATGCTTGGCCGTGGAGTCCATGAGGTTGGCGAAGGGGTCGTAGTCGATCAGCGCCGGATAGATGTACGTGAAGGCCAGCACGACCGCCAGCACGCAGAGGATCACGATGTTGACCTTCTTGTGGAAGAACACGCGGAACACGCTGCGCCAGTAAGAGTAGCGGGGCGCGGTGATCTTCTCGGACTCCAGAGCGCTGTGGTCGACGTGGGAGAAGAGCTCTTCGTCGCTCAAGCCGTATTGTTCAAAGCTTCTCAGTTCCTGATCCAAGAATCTCACCTCGCTTTCGCAGTAAAGCTGATCCGCGGGTCTACCAGCGACATCAGCACGTCGCCGAGGATCATGCTCACGACGGTAATGGTCGCGTAGAACAGCGTCACGCCGACGATGACGCCGTTGTCATAGGCGCCGATCGCGTTGATCAGCAGGCCGCCGATGCCCGGCACGACGTACACGCGCTCCGTGATGAACGCGCCGACAAGCGAGCCGAGGAGAGCGCCCGGAATGCCGTGGACGATCGGGATGGCCGCGTTTTTCAGGATGTGCCTGGAGAAGATCTCGCCCTCGCTCAGACCGCCGGAACGGGCGAACTTGACGTAGTCGGCGTTCATCTGGTCGATCATGTAGCGGCGCAGCCAGCGCATCAGGCCGCCGATGGACGGAAGCGCCAGCGAGACCACCGGCAGCACGAACATCAGCTTGCTCTTCGACTCCATATCAAAGGTCGTCGGCAGGCCGGCCATGTTGCCCAGGGCCTTAAAGATCAGGATATAGGACAGCGACGGGACGGCCATGATGAAGACGATGTAGGCCGTGCCGATCTTGTCGACGAGCTTGTCCTTCTTCAGCGCCACCCAGATGCCCATCGGCACGCCGATGAGATAGGCCAGGAAAACGGAGATGATGCCGATCGTGAAGGAGTAGCCCCAGCGGGACATGCCGCTCTTGTTCGTCAGGACGTTGGTATAGTTGTCCGTGAAGCGCGCCTCGTTGAGCACGTTGCCCTCGAGCGAGCCGCTCTGGTAGATCGCGCTGTGCAGATCGTCCGCGCTCATCTCGGTCAGACCCGTCGGGTAGGTGACGAGCGTGTTGACGAAGGAGCCCTGCGCCTTGGTCATCGTGGTCGTGACCTCGATGTTCTTGTTGATCGAGTAGGACTTGCCCAGGTTGATGCTGACCAGGTTCTGGTGGACATAGGGGAATTTTCCGTCGCAGTACAGCAGATACTTGTGCAGCGTTCCGTTGCCGATGATGGCGGGCGAGAATTTTTCCCCGCCGTAGAGCGGGTCGTGCAGCGTGAAGGAAATGCCGCGCTCGCCCACGTCTTCGGTCACGGAGTGGATCGAATCGACCGTGACAAGATGGCCGAAGTAGCTCAGCAGGCGCGTGTACAGCGGCCGGTCGCGCGTGGCGAAGAGCTTCTGCTGGCCGCCCGGGGCGATCTTCGACTTGGTCTGCATGATCGCATCGAGGCGGATGACCGTATAGCCGTTCGCTTCCGCCTCGGCGGTGAAGCGTTCGACATAGGGCTTCACCTCGTCCTTGTCGCCCTCGGCCGTGCGGCCGATCGCCGAGGCCGCCTTGCGCGTGTCCTCGTCGATCTCGCCCTTCGCGGCAAGCTCCTGAAGCCAGTCGGTGTAGGTGTAGTAATCCACGTAGCCGAAGTCTTTCCAGTTGCGGTACTTATAGAGCGTCTTGTCGTTGTTCGACACCTTGGTGAACTGCGGGTCGGATGCGAAGATCTGGTTGCGGTCGAGCATGGAATAGATCATCACCATGACGATCAGCACCACGATGCACACCGAGATCGCCGCGTGCAGGATACGCCGGAGTAAGTATTTCGTCATAAGGCACACCACTCGCTTTACTTGTGTATTCCTCCCCTGTGCGCGGGAGGGATGGGATTCGTGCTTCTTCCTGTGCAGTCTGTCCGCCGGGGCGGAATGTACAGGAAGAGGCGCGAATCACCGCGAAAAAAAAGCCTCTTATTTAACCAAGACAGGGAGAATGGGTAAAAAACCCATTCTCCCCCGGATATAATTGTAGAGTTGGTTATATCCCGTCTTGGAGGCGGATCAATAGATACCGCAGGACTTGACCATGCCGCCGGGAGCGGGGGTCATCGTCGCCAGGTAGGTCTGAGGATCGCCGTAGTCGGGGCCCCAGCCGGAGACGTCCATGAAGTCGGCGTTCATCTCATAGCCGTAGTCGGGGTAGTAGCCCGCGTACAGCCAGCCGGCCGTGTCGACGCAGTCGATCAGGTTGACGACAACGACGCCCTCGAAGGTGGCCTCGATGCTCTGCTTGATGACGTTGGCGCGGTTGGTGCGCACTTCGCTGTTGCCGGCGTAGGGGATCTCGATGACAACCGGGTTGTCCTTGGAGATCTCATAGCCCGCGGCCTTCAGCTCTTCGATCGCAAGATCGCGCTCGGCGTGCGAGTACTCCACGTTGTACCAGCCGTCGTAGCCGTCGCCGGAGCCGATGCCGCCGTCGAGAGTGGGATCCCAGACCTTGACGGCGAAGCCGTCGGCGTCGAGCTGGGCCTGCATGATCTCGCCGTAGTAGGTGCCGGCCGGGAAGGTGGTGGCGGTGCCGTTGATCTCAACGGTGACTTCCTCGGGCAGAGACACGAAGTTGCCCGGGACGTAGGAGTTGCGCAGGTTGTTGAACTTCAGATCCTCGCCGACGGAGATGGCGTTGTAGGCGCCGCGGTCGAGAGAGGTGGCCAGAGCGTGACGGAAGTGGATGTTCTGCATCGCAGCGTTGTACAGCTTCGCCTGGCCGACGGTCTTCTGGGAAACACCGACAGAAGCGTCGTTGACGTTGGCGAACTGGTTGCGCATGACGTTGAAGAACGCCATGTAGGAAGTGGCATCGGTGTCGGAAATGTAGGCGAACTGGTCGAACAGGCCGTCGGCCTTGCAGGCCTCGACAGCGGCGTTGTTCAGACCGGCACCGTCGATGACACCGGCCTTGGCGTCGTTGTAGGCCTTGAGGTCGTCAGAGCCGTCGTTGAACATCCAGGTCAGGGTCTTGATGGTGATGCCATCCTTGTTCCAGTAGTTCGGGTTCGCGGTGAAGACGATGGTGTTCGCCTCGGTGGCGTTGGAGACGAGGTACGGGCCGCAGTAAGCGATGTGGTCCGGATCCTTGCCGAAGAGGTAGTCGGCTGCCTCGGCGTCGTAGTCGGCGCCGAACTTGCCGCCGTTGGCCTCGTAGTAAGCGCGGTTCAGCGGGAAGAAGGGGTTGTAGCCGAGCAGCGTGGTGAACCACAGGCAGGGCTCTTCGAGCGTGTACTCGACGGTGTAGTCGTCAAGAGCCTTGACGCCGACTTCCGCGAAATCGGTGACTTCGCCGTTGATGTAAGCGCCGGCGTTGACGATCTTAACGCCGTCGTCGGCAGCCAGACCCTCGAGGCCGCCCTGGGAGTCGAGCAGGTGCTGCATGCCGGCGACAAAGTCGTCAGCGGTGACCTCGCCGATCTCACGGCCCTGGGAGTCGGACCACTTCGCGCCCTGACGGAGCGTGAAGGTGTAGACGGTATAGTCGTCGTTCACGGTGTAGCTCTCGGCGAGAGCGGGCTGCTGAACGTTCTCGATATCGTACTCGAGCAGGCCGTCAATGGTGTTGACGATCGCCTCGGAGTCGGCGGCACGGTAGGTCGCCAGGCCGTCCCAGGTCTGGGGATCGCTGGTGTAGCCGATGGTGTAGGTGTCCTTCAGCTCGTAGCCCTTGTCGGCCAGGAACTGCTTCGCCCAGGCTTCGAACTCGCCGGTGCCGGAGAGCTCGGCCCACTTCGCCTTGATCTCATCGCGATCGGCCGGCTTGATGAACTCGGTCGCGACAAGGACGTTGTGGAAGCGGTCGCTGTCGTTGCCCCACAGCGTGCTGTTCGCGGTCTTCGGAGCAACGCGGCTGATGGAGTAGTTGCCTCCCCGGGTCGTGGTCGGGAGCATGATGGCGGAGTCAAGCAGCTTGGCCTCGGCAATGGCCTCGAGCGCGTAACGCTCGGACACGTCGGTGGCGGCAAGCGCCTGCTGGTAGTACTCATAGTAACCACCAAGGACGCCTTCATACACGACCTCGGAGTCCGCGTAGTAGTTCGCCGTGTCGTAAGACCAGGTGTCCACTGCGGGGAGGGTGTCGGGGTCTACCTCTTCGACAGGAGCGGGTTCGTTGCCGGCGGGAGCCGGAGCAGCCTGCTGGCCGCAGGCAGCCAGAGAAAGAACCATCACAACTGCGAGAAGCATTGCGAGAAACTTCTTCATTTCATTTCCTCCTATTTGTTTTAAATACATACGCGAAACTGCTGGGGTATGTATTTTTCGGTTTTTTATTATACCGATTCGGATTCCCTTTGTCAATTGGATTCAACGTTTGAATCCGCTAAAATGTCTAAATAAATTCTCATTTTTTTGTTGTTTTTTCCTATATTTCCATTCTCTTTCTTCCAGCTTTCGGAAATCCCTTCGTTTCCGTGCGGAAAAATTCCGAAAAACGATTGACACGCCCGCCCCGCTTATGGTATTATCTCTTGGCTGAATGTGGATTGAACCCCTCGCGGGTGTAGTTCAATGGTAGAACACCAGCCTTCCAAGCTGGATACGTGGGTTCGATTCCCATCACCCGCTCCAACTTCGGAACAAGCCCCTGCGCCGGGCTTTGTTTTGGGGAGACGCGGTGTTGAGCGGGCGGCATGGATACGCGCCAATAGCTCAGCAGGATAGAGCAACTGCCTTCTAAGCAGTAGGTCGGGGGTTCGAATCCCTCTTGGCGTGCCAGTGCCGAAGCAAAGCCGAAAGGCTTTGGTTCGGCAAAACCGAAAAACCTCCGAGCTTGCCGAGGAAGAGAGCTTTCGAGCTTGCCGAGGGAGCGAGTCGATCCGCAGCTTGCGAGGGACCTCCCGTTTCAAAAACGAAACCCGGCGAAGCGGATTCGTTTTTGGGAGGACGAGCAGCGGAGGGAGCGAGCTTTCGAGCTTGCCGAGGAAGCGAGACGATCCGCAGCTTGCGAGGACGATATGGTGGGATTAGCTCAGCTGGGAGAGCACCGGATTGTGGTTCCGGGTGTCGTGGGTTCGAGCCCCATATCCCACCCCATTTGAAAGAGGCCGGCGGCCGCCGCCGACCTCTTTCCCTTACTGATCGACGCGGATACTGGGATGTAGTGTAATGGTAACACACCGGACTTTGACTCCGATATAGTGGGTTCGAGTCCCGCCATCCCAGCCAGACGCCCCAGTAGCTCAGGAGGTAGAGCACCTGCCTTTTAAGCAGGGTGTCCGGGGTTCGAGTCCCCGCTGGAGCACCAAAGAAACAGCCGCCCCCCTCCGGGGCGGCTGTTTCTTTTATTCTTCGTCGAAAAAACTCGAACCCCGGACGCCAAAACGCGGAGCGTTTTTTGAGCGCAGCGGATCCATGTGATCGCGGCGCATGCCGCGGTCACGGGGTTCGAGTCCCCGCTGGAGCACCAAAGAAACAGCCGCCCCCTCCGGGGCGGCTGTTTCTTTTATTCTTCGTCGAAAAAACTCGAACCCCGGACACCAAAACGCGAAGCGTTTTTTGAGCGCAGCGGATCAATGTG
>CACWIS010000022.1 GCA_902761055.1 Oscillospiraceae bacterium | reverse complement strand
TCATTTCCACATGCAAGATACCACACCCGCCGTCCCCTGTCAACAGAAAAGTCCCGGAAACTGTTGAGTTTCCGGGACTTTTGGCTGTTCTGATATACCGATCAGCGCTTGCTGAACTGCGGAGCGCGGCGGGCGGCCTTGAGGCCGTACTTCTTGCGCTCCTTCATGCGCGGGTCGCGGGTCAGCAGACCGGCGGCCTTGAGGGCGGCGCGGTTGTTCTCGTCGACGACGAGCAGCGCGCGGGCGATGCCGTGGCGGATGGCGCCGGCCTGGCCGGAGACGCCGCCGCCGGAGACAGAGGCCTCGATGTCGACCTTGCCGAGCGTGCCGGTGGTGACCAGGGGCTGACGGACGATGAGCTTGAGGGTCTCGAGACCGAAGTAATCGTCGATGTCGCGGCCGTTGATCGTGATGACGCCGCTGCCGTTGGGGATGAGGTGAACGCGGGCGATCGAGGACTTTCTGCGTCCGGTGCCGTACATATAGGGCTTTTTGCACTTATAAGTAGCCATGTTTTGTTACCTCCTTCTCAGCGATCCCAGACTTCGGGCTTCTGGGCGGCGTGGTCGTGCTCGGGGCCGCGGAAGATGCGCAGGCGCTTGAGCTGCCACTCGGCGATGGTGTTCTTCTGGAGCATGCCGCGGACGGCGAGACGCATCGCGAGCTCGGGCTTGCGCTCCATCAGGTGCTTGTACTGGGTCTCCTTCAGACCGCCGGGGTAACCGGAGTGGGTACGGTAGTACTTCTGCTCCAGCTTCTTGCCGGTGAGGACGGCGTCCTTCGCGTTGATGATGATGACGTAATCGCCGCAGTCAACGTGAGGGGTGTAGTCGGTCTTCAGTTTGCCGCGCAGGATGTCGGCGGCGAGTGCAGCGGTCTTGCCCATGGGCTTGCCGGCTGCGTCAAGGACGTACCACTTGCGGGTAACGGACTCCTTGGTTACCATGGTAGTAGACATAGATTGAGCCTCCGTATAGAATCAAATGTTTTGACATTTTCAGGCCCGCTTGTTACAATGCCTTCAAGCGAGCTTTCTCTTTATATCACAGCGTTTTTGCCCTGTCAACAACTTTTTTGATTTTGATTTTGAAATCTCGCTAATGCTCGCAAATGCTCCCGTATTCTCCCGAATGCTGGAAACGGATTTTTGTTTTTCGGAGAAGGACCATGGAAAAGCTGCTCAACGAATTCACGGGCACCGTGCGCCGCGCGGTGGACGATTATCACATGATCGAGGCGGGGGACGCCGTCGCCGTCGGCGTCTCGGGCGGGAAGGACAGCCTGCTGCTGCTCCTGGCGCTGAACCATCTGCGCAGCTTTTATCCGCTGCCCTTCACGCTCGAGGCCGTCACGATCGAGCTCGGCTTCGAGGGCATGGACTTCGCGCCCGTCGCGGCGCTGTGCGGGGAGCTGGACGTCCCCTACACCCGCGTGAAGACGGACATCCGGGAGATCGTCTTCGACGTGCGCAGGGAGGACAATCCCTGCTCGCTCTGCGCGAAGATGCGCCGCGGCGCGCTCAACGACACGATTCGCACGCGGGGGATCTCCAAGCTCGCCCTCGGCCACCACTTCGACGACGCGGTGGAGACCTTTCTGCTCTCGCTGCTCTTCGAGGGGCGGCTGAGCTGCTTCCGCCCCGTGACTTACCTCGACCGCTCGGGCGTGACGCAGATCCGCCCGCTGCTCTACGCGGGCGAGAAGAAGATCGCCTCGCTCGCCGAGGCGCTGCGGCTCCCCGTCGTCGAAAACCCCTGCCCGATGGACAAGGGCTCGAAGCGCTATGAGATCAAGCAGCTCCTCGCGTCCATGAGCGCGGTGTATCCGGATATGAAATCCAAGGTCTTCGGCGCGATGCAGCGCCTGCCGCTCCCCGGCTGGGAGCCGGACGTGAATTACCACGACCGGAACAACGGGAAATAAACCGTTCATCCGGAAAGCGCCCTCCCCGGGAGGGCGCTTTTTCGGCGAAAGGCCCCGTTCTTTTCCCGCGCTGCGCGTCCGCTCTCTTGCGAAGAGGCGCGCGATTTGGTAAACTACGGACAGAGATCATGCGAAAGGAAGTGAGCGCGATGCTGCGGCTGATCATCGGCCGGGCCGGCAGCGGCAAAACGGCCGCCGTCATGGAAGAGATCGCCGGGGCGGTCCGCGAGGGCCGCGGCGGCAGCATGCTCCTCGTGCCCGAGCAGTACAGCCACGAGGCCGAGCGCGAGCTGTGCGAGCGCTGCGGCGACAGCCTTTCGCTTTACGCCGAGGTCTTCAGCTTCACGGGCCTCGCGCGGCGCGTCCTCGCCGAACAGGGCGGCGCGGCTGCGGACTGGCTCGACAAGGGCGGGCGGATGCTGTGCATGGCGCTCGCGCTCAGCCAGGTCGGCACGCGCCTGCGGCTCTACGGCGCGGCCGCGCGGAGAGCGGAGATGCAGAGCGCGCTGCTCGCCGCCGCGGACGAGTGCAAAAGCGCGGCCGTCACGCCCGAGGCGCTCTACACCGCCGCCGCGGAGGCCGAGGGCGCGCTCGCCGACAAGCTCTGGGACATGGCGCTCGTGCTCGAAAGCTACGACGCCGTCGTGGCCAACGGCCGGGCTGACCCCGCGCAGCGGCTCGATCTGCTCGCCGAAAAGATCCGCGCCGGCGCGATCGGCGCCGACGCGCGCGTGTACGTCGACGGCTTCCTCGACTTCACGCAGCAGGAGGGCGAGATCCTCCGCGCGCTGCTCGGCCGCGGCGCCTCCGTCACGGTCTGCCTGACGCTCGACGAGCTGTACGGCAGCGAGGAGGTCTTCGCCGTCTCGCGCGCCGCGGCGCGCAAGCTGCTGGGCGCGGCAAAGGAGCTCGGCTGCGACGTGCAGATCGAGCGCATGGAGCCGCGCGGCGACAAGTCCGCCGTGCTCGAGACCCTCTGCGAGCATCTTTTCGACTATTCCGCCGAGCGCTTTGAGGACGGCGGGGAACAGATCCGGCTGTACGCCGCGCCCACGATCGCCGCGGAGTGCGAGCTGGCCGCCGCGCGCGCCCTCGAGCTCGTGCGCGAGCAGGGCTGCCGCTGGCGGGACGTCGCCGTGGCCGTCCGCGGCTTCGAGGACTACCGCCGCACGCTCGAGAGCGTGTTCGAGCACTACGGCGTGCCGCTGTTCACGGCGCGCAGGAGCGAGCTGCTGCAAAAGCCGCTGCCCGCGCTGATCGCGGCCGCCTATGAGATCGTGTTCGGGGGCTGGGACCTCGACGACGTGGCGCTCTATCTGCGCACGGGGCTGACGGGCCTCACGGCGGAGGAGTGCGACGAGCTGGAGAACTACCTTTATAAATGGCAGCTGCGCGCCCCGGCCTGGGAGCGCGAGAGCGACTGGCGCCAGCACCCCGACGGCTACGGCGTCGAATTCACCGAAGAGACCCGGGAGCGCCTGGAGCGCATCAACGCCCTGCGCCGCCGCGCGGCCGGGCCGCTGCAGCGCTTCGCGCGCAGCGCGAAGCTGGCGCAGACCGCGGCCGGACAGGCCTCCGCGCTCGCCTCGCTGCTGCTGGAGCTGCGGCTGGACGAACGGCTGGACGCGCGCGCCGCGGCCCTCTCCGCCGCCGGGCGGGAGAGCGCGGCGGCCGAGACGCAGCAGCTCTGGGAGATCACGCTCGGCGCGCTCGAGCAGAGCGCGGCCGTGCTGGGCGAGAGCGCCATGGAGGCCGAGGAATTCGGCCGCCTGTTCACGACGATGCTCTCAAAGTACGACGTCGGCACGATCCCCGTCACGCTCGACGCGGTCACCGCCGGCGACTTCGACCGCATGCGGCGGCGCAACATCCGCCACCTGATCGTCCTCGGCGCCTCCGACGCGCGGCTCCCCGCCGCGGAGGAGAGCGGCGGCGTTTTCTCCGAGGAGGAGCGCGCCCGCATGCTCGAGCTGGGCATCGACCTCGGCGGCGCCGGAGAGGACGAGCTCTGGCGCGAGTTCTCGCTGATCTACAACTGCCTCTCCCTGCCGTCAGAGAGCCTGACGATGAGCTATTCCGCCGCGGGAGAGGACGGCGAACAGAGGCCGAGCTTCGTGATGAACCGCGCCGCGGCGCTCTTCGGCCTCCCGATCCGCCGGGCGGATCTCGCCGAGGTGCGCGCCGCCTCCGCCGCGAGCGCGCTCTCGCTCGTCTCGCTCGCCGCGCGCGACGGACGCGCCAGGGCCGCCGCGGATTATTTCGAGACCCACGACCCGGAGCGCCTCGACGCGCTGCGACGCGCTGCGAAGGCGAGCCGCGGCCGTCTCTCGGCGCAGGCCGTGCGTTCGCTCTACGGCGCGACGCCGCGCATGAGCGCCTCGCGGATCGACAGCTTCGCACAGTGCAAATTTTCGTATTTCTGCCGCTACGGACTCAAGGCGCAGCCCTATGAGCCGGCGGATTTCCGCCCCCCGGAGATCGGCACCTTCATCCACGCCGTGCTCGAGAGCACGGCCAGGGCCGTCAAGGAGCGGGGAGGCTACGCCGCGGTCGGCGACGACGAGCTCCGCGCCCTCGCGGAGCAGGCGATCGAGGACTACGCCGAAAACACGCTCGGCGGCTTTTCGGAAAAGAGCGCGCGCTTCCGCCACCTGTTCAACCGCCTGCGGCGGGACGTGTGGGAGATCGTGCGCGATATGGCCGAGGAGCTGCGCCGCTCGGACTTCGAGCCGCTGGACTTCGAGCTGAACTTCGCCGACGCCGCCGCGCTGCCGCCCGTGCTGCTCGGCGAGGGCGAGGAGCGCATGCAGCTCATCGGCGTGGCCGACCGCGTGGACGGCTGGCTGCACGACGGCAAGCTGTATCTGCGCGTCGTGGATTACAAGACCGGGCGCAAGGAATTCTCGCTCGGCGACGTGTGGTACGGCATGGGCCTGCAGATGCTGCTGTATCTCTTCGCCCTCTCGGAGGACGGAGAGGCCCGCTACGGCCGCGAGATCGTCCCGGCGGGCGTGATGTACGTCCCGGCGCGCAGCGCGATGGCTTCCGTCGACTCGGAGGACGACGCGGAGGCGATCGAAAAGCAACTGCGCAGGGAGGTGCGGCGCAGCGGCCTCGTCCTCGGCGAGGACGGGGTCCCGGACGCCTGGGAAAAGGGCGAGGAGAAGGACAAGCTCTATATCCCGATGAAGCTGCTCAAGGGCGGCAAGGTCAGCGGCGAGACCTTCGCCTCGGCCGAGCGGATGGGCCGGCTCTACGGCCATATCCGCAAGACGCTCACCTCCATGACCGGCGAGCTGCGCCGCGGCACGATCGCCGCCGATCCCTATTACCGCTCGGCGAGCGAGCAGGCCTGCCGCAACTGCGACTATTTCGACGCCTGCCAGTTCCGCGACGGCGAGGCGGGCGAGCACAGCCGCTATCTGCCGAAGCTCGCCGCCGAAGAGGTCTGGAAGAGGCTGGAAGGAGGCGGGGAAGCATGAGCGGGACCGATTTCACGCCCTCGCAGCGCGCCGCGATCGAAAGCCGCGGCAGCGCGATCCTCGTCGCCGCCGGCGCGGGCAGCGGCAAGACACGCGTGCTCACCGAACGGCTCATCGGCTATCTCACCGACAAGGAGAATCCCCGGGACGTCGACAGCTTCCTCGTTATCACCTTCACGCGCGCAGCCGCGGCCGAGCTCAAGGGCCGCATCCTCGAGGAGATCGCCAGGCAGATCGCCGCCGATCCCGGCAACCGCCACCTGCGCCGCCAGAGCGCGCTCTGCCGCCGCGCGCAGATCGGCACGATCCACGGCTTCTGCTCCGAGCTGCTGCGCCAGAACTGCCAGAGCGCGGGACTGGCGCCGGACTTCCGCGTCATCGAGGAAGAGCGCGCGGACGCGATGAAGAGCGCGGCGCTCGAGCGCGTGATGGACGCCTGCTACGCCGCGCCGGATTCGCTGCCCGGCTTTCTCGAACTGGCCGACACCGTCGGCGCGGGGCGGGACGACAGACGGCTGTGCGAGCTGGTGCTGGAGCTGCACGGCAAGATGCAGTGCCACGCGCGGCCCGAGCGATGGGCCGAAGAGGTGATCGAGCGGCTGCGCGCCCCGGCCGGGGATCTCTCCGAAACGCCCTGGGGCGGCGATCTGCTCGAAAGCCTGCGCCGCCGCGCCGCCTATTGGTCGGGCGAGACCGAGCGCCTGCTCGGCCTGCTCGGCGAGGCGGAGATGGGCAAGGGCACCTACGGCGAGAGCCTGATGCAGACGGCGGAGGCGCTGCGGGAATTCGACCGCGCGCTGCGCATCGGCTGGGACGCGGCGCGCGAGCGGCTGCCCATCCCCTTCGAAAAGGTGACCAAATCGATGAAGAGCCTCGAGCCGGAGCTGGCCGAGGAGATCAAGGCCCGGCGCGATCGCTGCAAAAAGGCCTGCGCCAGGATGGCCGCGGAGATGGCCTCGCCCTCGGAGAAGCTGCTCGCGGGCATGGCCCGGACGCACGACGCGATGGAGGCGCTGCTGCGCCTGACGCTGCGCTTCGACGAGCAGTACGCGAAGGACAAGCGCCGCGGCTCGCTCGTGGACTACGCCGATCTCGAGCATTTCGCCGCCCGCCTGCTCACCGAGGAGGACGGCACGCCCAGCGCGCTGGCCAAAACGGTCGCGGCACGCTATACCGAGGTCATGGTCGACGAGTACCAGGACGTCAGCCTGGTGCAGGATGCGATCTTCCGCGCCGTGTCGCGCGAGGGGCGCAACCTCTTCTTCGTCGGCGACGTGAAGCAGTCGATCTACCGCTTCCGTCTGGCCGATCCGCAGATCTTCACGAAGAAATACGACGCCTTCGCCGACTGGGAAAAGGCCGGCGAGGGCGAGCCGCGGCGCATCCTGCTGCGGGAGAACTTCCGCTCGCGCCGCGAGATCCTCGAGGCGGCGAACGCGGTGTTTTCCGCCTGCATGTCGCGCGAGCTCGGCGAGATCGACTACGACGAGACCGCCGCGCTGCGCTTCGGCGCAAAGGAGTATGAGGGCGAGGGCCGCCGTCCGGAGCTGCTGCTCGCGGCGCGAGGCGGCGCCGGCGACGAGGAAACGCCCGACCGGCTCGAGCACGAGGCGGAGCTGGTCGCCCGGGAGATCGAGCGCATGCTGCGCGAGGGCGTCCCGGTCACGGAGGAGAAAACGGCGCGGCCCGCCCGCCCGGGCGATTTCGCGATCCTGCTGCGTACGGCCAACGCGGTCGGCCCGGTCTTTCGGCGCGCGCTTGTGCGCCGGGGCATCCCGGTGGCCTCCGCGCAGGGAGGGGAGTTCTTCTCCTCGCCGGAGATCGCGGCGCTCATGAGCCTGCTCGCGATCCTCGACAATCCGCATCAGGACATCCCGCTGATCGCCGCGCTGCGCGCGCCCTGCTTCGGCTTCACGCCCGACGAGCTCTCCGCGATCCGCGCGGCGGACCGCAGCGTCGATTTCTATACCGCGCTGTGCAAGCGCGCCGCGGCCGGAGACAGCCGCTGCGGCGCCTTCCTCGCCGCGCTCGGGTCGCTGCGCGAGCTCGCGCCGGACCTCGCCTGCGCGGAGCTGGTGTGGAAGCTCGTCAACGAGCTCGACATGCTGCCCATCGCCGGCGCGATGGACGACGGCGAGCGGCGGCGCGCCAACCTGATGGAGTTCGTCGCGCTCTCCGAGCGCTTCGAGTCCACGGGCTACCGCGGACTGCACCGCTTCGTGCTCTGGCTGCGCCGCCTGGCCGAGAAGGGCCGGGAGCAGGGCGGCGCGGGCGCGGCCGGCGTGCAGATCCTCTCGGTGCACAAGTCCAAGGGCCTGCAGTTCCCGATCGTGCTGCTGTGCGATCTCGCGCACCGCTTCAACCGCCGCGACGGCGCCGCGCGCGTGCTGATCCATCCGCAGCTTGGCCTCGGGGCCAAGGTCACCGATCTCGAGCGGCGCGCGGAGTATCCGACGCTCGCCCGCACGGCGATCGCCCGGCGGCTCGAGCGAGAGATGCTCTCGGAGGAGATGCGCCTGCTCTATGTCGCGATGACGCGCGCGAAAGAGTATCTGCTCATGACCGCGAGCGTGAAGGACCCCGCGGCCCTGATCGCGAAAGCGCGGCCGACGGCCAGGCTCCCGCTCGACGCCGAGCAGCTCGCCTCCGCCGCCTGCCCGCTGGACTGGCTGCTGAGCGCGGCGCTCGCCGACGGCGAACGGCATCTGAAGCTGCGGATCGTCGAGAGCGCCGGCGACGAGGACGCGGAGACGCCGGCGGCCGAGGCCGCCGCGCCGGACGAGGCCTTTGCCGCGGCGCTGGCGCACAGGCTGGCCTTCGTCTATCCGCACGCCGCGGCGACGGCGCTTCCGAGCAAGGTCACGGCGACGGAGCTCAAGGACCGCCTGGAGGCCGACGGCGAGGCGCGCAGCATCGCCCCGCGGCGCCGCCGCGCCTTCCGCCGGCCGGATTTCAGCCGCGCCGACAAGCCCCTGAGCGGGGCCGAGCGCGGGACCGCGACGCATCTGGTGCTGCAGGGCATGGACTTCTCGCAGACCGGGAGCGTCGAGGCCGTGCGCGGCGAGATCGAGCGGATGCTCCGCGCGCGCTGTCTGAGCGAGCGCGAGGCCGCCGCCGTGGACGCCGAGGCGATCGTCAAGCTCTTCGCCTCGCCGCTCGGACAGCGGATGCTGCACGCGGACGCGATCCGGCGCGAGTTCAAGTTCTCGCTGCTGTGCGGGGCGCGCGAGCTGCTGGGCGCGGACGCGGACGAGCGAATCCTGCTGCAGGGCGTGGTGGACTGCTGCCTCGAGGAGGACGGCGAGCTGGTCGTGATCGACTACAAGACCGACGCGGTCCGCAGCGAGGCGCAGATCGCCGAGCGCCGCGCGCTCTACACGCCGCAGCTGCGCGCCTACGCCGCCGCGCTCGAGCGAATTTTCTCGAAGCGCGTGAAGGAGTGCGTGCTCTATTTCCTCGCGGCCGGAAAGGCGTGCCGGGTGGAAACGGAAGAGCGGCGCGGAGCCCTTCAAAAATCTTGACTTTTCCCGCGCGCGGGGCTATAATGCCAAACGAAAAGGGGAGCTGGGTACGCCCGGCTGAGAGACGGGGAGTCGACCTCGTAAACCCTGGAACCTGATCCGGATAATGCCGGCGTAGGAAGCACGAATGCATGTACGGCAGGTTCAATCTCGTATTGGATCTGCCTTTTGCATTTTTGCCTCCCAAAAATGAAGGAGGAAAGAAAACATGAAAAACAAACTCACGCTCCGCGCGCTGACCGAGGGCGCGGTCTTCGTCGCCGCGGCCCAGGTGCTCAGCATGCTCAAGCTCTGGGAGATGCCCTGGGGCGGCAGCGTCACGCTCGCGATGATCCCGATCCTGCTCTACGCGGTGCGCTGGGGCCTCGGCCCGGGCCTGCTCGCGGGCTTTGTGTTCGGCGTGCTGCAGTTCGCGTTTGACGGCGGCTTCGCCATCGGCTGGCAGTCCATCGTCGGCGACTATCTCGTGGCGTTCACGGTGCTCGGCTTTGCTGGCCTCGGCCACGGCAAAAAGAACGGCATCTTCACCGGCACGCTCATCGGCGGCCTTGCGCGCTTCCTCGTGCACTACGTCGTCGGCGCGACGGTCTGGGCCGCCTACATGCCCGAGGAGTTCTTCGGCATGACCATGCACACGCCCTGGTTCTACTCGCTGCTCTACAACCTCGCCTACATGCTGCCCAACATCGTGATCTGCCTGGTCGTGTTCGCGATCCTCAACAAACCGCTGGGCAAATACTTCCGCGGCGAGGACCTGAAAAAGGCCTGAAAGCTGCCGTCGGGACAAGTTTTTGTTGACAGACCGTAACTTTATACGATATAATGACCACTCGACGCCCCCAGGGCCGTCGAGTGGTTCTTTTGTCAACTACTTCCCGCTCCCACGCGGAGACGGGATGTTGAGTATCATACCTGAAAGGAGATTACGACATGCTTCGCACCTATCAGCCCAAGAAGCTGCAGCGCAAGAAGGAGCACGGCTTCCGCAAGAGAATGGCGACCGCCAACGGCCGCAAGGTCCTCGCCCGCAGAAGAGCGAAGGGCAGAGCCAAGCTCAGCTATTGAGTTCCCCTTGGCAGGCAGGTCAAAAAGATAAGAGTTTTTCGGGGCGGAGCGATCCGCCCTTTCGGGCGTTTCGGGAGAAAGCCCGGATCCGGAGGCAGGGACGCGGAGGAAGGACGGCGCTTTTGCGATGAACAGCAGATGCACGTTGAAAAAGAACAGCGATTTCCGCCGTCTGTACGCCAAGGGCAAGAGCTGCGTCAACCGCTGTCTCGCCGTCTACTGCCGGCGGAACGGCGGCGCGGTCAACCGCATGGGCTACACCGTCTCGGCGAAGCTCGGCGGGGCCGTTGTGCGCAACCGTGTCCGCCGCCGTCTGCGCGAGATCGCGCGCCTCAACGCCCCGCGCCTGAAAACAGGCTGGGACCTCGTCGTGGTCGCGCGCGCGCGCGCCGTCGGCGCGTCCTATCCGGAGCTGGACCGCGCTTATCTTGACGCCTGCGCGCAGCTGGGACTGCTGCGGGAGGAGGAGAAATGAAAGCCTTTCTGCTCGCGGCGATCCGCTTTTATCAAAAGCGCATCTCGCCCTCGCGCCCGCCCTGCTGCCGCTTTATCCCGACCTGCTCGCAGTATGCGCTCGAGGCCATCGAAAAATACGGCGCCCTCAAGGGAGGGTGGCTGGCCTTCCGGCGCATCTGCCGCTGTCATCCTTTTCACGGGAAGGATTATGACATCTACGACCCCGTACCGTGAAGCACAACAAGAAAAAGGAGTTATCATCCTATGTGGGCAGCAATCACAAAACCCTTTGCGTGGCTGTTCGTCTGGCTGTATAACCTGACCGGGAGCTACGGCGCCGCGATCCTTCTCTTCGCGCTCGTCGTCAACCTGATCATGACGCCCTTCATGGCCAAGAGCAAGAAGGGCATGATGCGCCAGACCCGCCTGCAGCCCAAGCTGCAGGAGCTGCAGCGCCGCCACGAGGGCAACCAGCAGAAGCTCAACGAGGAGATGCAGAAGCTCTACCGCGAGGAGGGCGTCAACCCGATGAGCGGCTGCCTCTGGTCCCTCATCCCCTTCCCGATCCTCATCGCGCTCTACAGCGTCATCCGCCAGCCCTTCCTGCGCATGATGTTCGTCGGCCAGGACGTGCTCGACGCGATCAAGGAATTCTGCATTTCCAGCGGTTGGTACACCGCCCCCGCCAAGACCGACGCCTACGTCGAGATCAAGCTCGCCAACATCGTGCACGATCACTGGAGCGAGACCGTCGCGCATCTGCAGGGCCTCGGCCTGCCGACCGACAAGCTGATCGACCTCGACTTCACCTCTCTCGGCATCAACCTGGGCACCGTGCCCTGGGACACGATGAAGCTGATCTTCGCCGGCACCGCCGTCGTCAGCATGGCCACGATCGGCCTGGCGCTGATCCCGCTGATCTCCGCCGGACTGTCCTGGCTGAGCATGAAGGTCGCCAACATGGCCAATCCCCAGACCGGCGTCGAGACGCAGCAGCAGGCCCAGATGAAGAGCATGAACCTCATGATGCCGCTCATGAGCCTCTGGTTCTGCTTCATCATGCCCGCCGCCATGGGCGTGTACTGGATCGGCAACAGCGTTTTCGGCATGATCCGCGACCTGATCCTGACCAAGATCTACAAGCGGAAGCTGGATCTCGAGGACGCCGAGCGCAACGCCGCCCGCCAGCAGCGTGAGCGCGAACTGGAGGAGCGCCGCATCGAGACCGAGCGCCTGCGCGCCGAGGGCAAGACCGAGAAGAACGCCAACACCAGCAAGAAGAAGATCCAGCAGAACGAGAAGCAGCGCAACGCCGAGCGCAGCGCCGCCATCGCCAAGGAAGAGCGCGCCGCCCGCCGCGAGATGCTCGGCATCAAGGAAGCGGAGAAGCCCGCCTCCCAGGTCGGCAACCGCCGCTATGCGCGCGGCCGCGCCTATGTGCCGGACCGCTTCACCAATCCCGAGCATGCCGAGGAGGCCACGCTGGCCGCGGCCGAGGAGTCCGAGGGCAACGTCTCCATCGACGAGAACGTCGCCGAGGAGCTCCCCGCCGTCGAGACGCTCGGAGAGACGGCCGCCGAGGAGAGCGCCGTCATCGGACAGGAGTAAGAAACATGATCAAATACCTTGAAAAATCGGGCCGCACGATGGAGGACGCCGTCGCCGCCGCCCTCTCGGAGCTCGGCATGACCGAGGACGAGATCAGCGTCGAGGTGCTCGAGCGCGAGAAGAGCGGTTTCCTCGGCATCGGCGCGAAGCCCGCGGTCGTCCGCGTGAGCTACGAGGTGCCGGACGAGCCGGCCGAAAAGCCCGCCCCCGCCCCGAAGAAGGCGGAGGAGAAGTGCGCCCCCGCCCCGAAAAAGGAGAAAAAGGCCGCCGAGAAGGCGCCCGCGAAGCCCGCTCCCGCCCCGGCGCCCGTCGACGAGAGCGCCGAGTACGCCGCCATCCGCGCCTTCGTCTCCGGACTGATGACGCGCATGGGCGTCGACGCGCAGATCGACATCAGCGCGCGCGACAACGGCGGGATCAACGTCAACCTCTCCGGCAGCGGCATGGGCGCGATCATCGGCCGCCGCGGCGAGACGCTCGACGCGATCCAGCATCTGACCAACTACGTCGTCAACCGCGACAGCGACAAGCACCTGCACATCAGCGTCGACGCGGAGAACTACCGCGCCAAGCGCGAGGAATCGCTGACCAAGCTGGCCGAGAAGATGGCCGAGAAGGCGATCAAGTACAAGCGCAGCATGGCGCTCGAGCCGATGAACTCCTACGAGCGGCACGTCATCCACACCGCGCTGCAGAACTACGAGGGCGTGACCACCTCCTCCACGGGCGTGGAGCCGAACCGCCGCGTCGTCGTCAGCTATGTCCGCCCCGAGCCGGGCGACAACAAGCCGCAGAGCCGCGAGTGGGCCTGATCCGGCAGCCCTTCGGGAAAAGCGTTCCGCGCGCTCCGGCCGATCCCGCGCCGGCGGCCGCGAACAGGCGTTCCCGTCATGCCCCGCACGCTTCTCTAATCTGTTAACAAATTACATTCGGAGGAATCATATCATGTTCGAAAAAATCAGAGACGTCCTGGCCAAGCAGTTTGAACTGGACCCCGAGACCATCACCCGCGACACCAACCTCATCGACGACATCGGCGCCGATTCGCTCGACATCGTCGAGCTGATCATGGCGCTTGAGGACGAGTTCGGCATCAAGATCTCCGACGACGACGCGATCAAGCTCGACACCGTCGGCCGCATCTGCGATTTCCTGGACACGCTCAAGTAAGAGCGAACGAAAAAAACGCCCCTTCCCGATTTGTCCCTGCGGATTAGGGAGCATTTGATCCACAAAAAAGAATACGGCATAGCTTACGATCATGTAGGCTATGCCGTTTTTCTGTTCTCTACCAGTTCCTCGGGAATATCCACTGCGCCAATGAAGTTCCACCAGATGACCAGAGTCTGCTTTTTCGTCCGTGTACCGGGGACCTTTTCCGGCTTCTGCACTTCGATCTTTTCCACGAAAGAGCGGATGATCTCCGCAGACAGTTCGGTAATGTCGGTAAACCGGCGCACCATGCCAAGGAAAGAATCCACGTTCAGACGCTGTTCCCGCGCCGCCGCGATGGCGGACTCCAGTTCCGCTACCCTGGCTTCCAGCTGCTTTTGCTCAGCTTCATAGGTGGCGGACATTCTTGCGAATCGTTCATCTGAAATCTTGCCGTCAAGATTGTCTTCATAAAGATGCTGCATGATGCCGTCCAGCCTGCCGATGCGCTCTTTCGCCTGAGTCAGTTCACGGTTGCTGTCACGCATCAGGCGGGAGAGTTCTTTCTCGTTCTGCCTGGTGACCAGTTCCACGAACTCGCTCTCATGAGACCGGGCATATGCTGTGATGCGCTTTAGTTCACGGAGAAGGATCTCTTCCACCTGGACATTGTGGATCTGGTGCGGAGAGCACATTCCCTTATGCTTCCTGTAATTGGCACAGACGAAGATTTCCTGTTCATGCGTCCATCCTCTGTGGCGAACCTGGTAGAGCTTGGCTCCGCAGTCAGCGCAGAAGAGCATACCGGACAGAATCGGCATCTCACCCATCGGAGTGAACCGTCTTCTGCCGTCGCGGATGCGCTGGACGATGTCAAATGTCTCCTGGTCAATAATCGGCTCATGGGCGTTCTCAAACACTGCCCACTCAGACGGATCATTGTCCACGGTCTTCTTGTCCCGGAAAGATTTGGTATGAGTCTTGAAATTGACGATGCGTCCGAGATACTCCTGACGCGAGAGCAGACGGGAAATGGTGGTTTCATCCCATCTATAGGGACTGTAGCCGTTAGAGCGGGCGGGCAGCGTTTTGCCGCTCTTCTTTGCATGGTGCACAGGATTCTCAATTTGCCTGCGTTCCAGTTCTGAGGCGATCTGGGAAGGACCGTAACCGGCAACGCAGAGCCGGAAGATCTCCCTGACGACCGCGGCGGCTTCTTCGTCGATGATCCAGTGAAACTTGTTCTCCGGATCCTTCATGTAACCGTACGGCGGGGTAGTCGCGAGGGGCTTGCCGGAATTGCCCTTCGCCTTAAAAACAGCCTTGATTTTGCGGCTGGTATCCTTGGCGTAGAACTCGTTGAAGATATTGATGAACGGCGTCATGTCGTTCTCGGCGCCGTTGATGCTGTCCACGCCGTTATTGATGGCAATGAACCGAATACCGGCGTTGGGGAAAACCATCTCCGTATACATGCCCACCTGGAGATAATCTCGTCCGAGACGGCTCATGTCCTTGACGATGATGATTCCGATCCGGCCTTCATCGATCATGCCGATCAGGCGCTGCCAGTCGGGCCTGTTGAAGTTCGTGCCACTGTACCCGTCATCGACAAAGAACATGGTGTTGGGGAAGCCATGCTCGTCCGCATACTTCTGAAGAATCGCCTTTTGGTTTGTGATGCTGTTGCTCTCGCCGTGCAGATCGTCTTCCTGGGAGAGCCTGCAATAAAGGGCTGTGATCTTGTCCCCTGCGATAGTATGAGACGGTCTGTATTGAATTGTGCTGTTGTTCATTGAAAATCCTCCTTTCCGACCGTCTTCAAGCGGTACTCTATATTCCCGTACTACCGCGGAAATAGCAAGTTATTTCTCAGCTTGCCTTCGAGTTTTCGGAAAGGAGACGCTGGGGCGATGCATTGTCCAGGATGAGCCGTTTGAGCTTCTGGCAGGCTGTCTCGCTGGCATGATCGCTCTGCACGGATATAACGGTAAAGGCCGTGTTGCCGATGGTCATCTGAGCCACGCAGCACGGCCTTCCCTGGTAAGTAGACTGTATATGTTCCATAGAGTTCTCCGTAGCCCCGGGGGGCGGGTCAAATCTCTACGCCTTTTTTACCTGGAGACCGACGGCCCCCTTCACGCGTAAAAAAAGCGAATTCAAAAGGGTATATACCCCCTATTCAAAAGTGGGGCAGCCGGGAAGAACCGAACAGGCCCGACTGCCCCATGAGCAAACGCGGGAAGGAGGTGACCCCGCGGCCTCAGGGAATTATGCGGATGTGATCTGAAGCGCTTTCACAGCCTCGCGGCGGATCAGCCTGCCGTCGATGAATTCGAACGCCAGGTAGCCGATCTGCCCTTTCAGAGCGAACAGTTCCTTGAGCGTCCTCACCGTCACAGGGCTGCGCTTGACGATCCAGTAGTATCTGAAGTCTCCGAAAAGAATCGGCTTGTCTCCCGGTTCGGCATTCGGCATGTATTCCGAGATCATGACAGGTTTGCCCATGATCGTGTCGTCGCTGCCGCGCCAGAGGTAGTTTCCGGCATCGTCTTTCAGCTTCTTCAGGGCATGGGCGGTCTCATCATTCATGAGCCAGACGCCGTTCTTGCGGTACTCCGGCTTGACAGAGAAGTACTGATCGATCACAGCGTCATAGCTGAGAGCGTCAGCGGCAGCCCCGATCTCCGCACCTTCCTCGTTATGCAGCAGGCCATAGGGCTCATCGACACCGGTGCCGGAGATGAAACCCTTATCCTCTGTCCTGGCAAAGGCCTTGGCCAGACGCCTGGTAAGGTAGCCTTCCAGGTCGAAAGCGGTGTCGGAGACGAAGTCCATCGGAAGCCGGAGCAGCGTGGTCAGCTTGTGCCTGCCGATCAGGAGCCGCGTGAAATCGTTGATCACGTCTTTCACATTGATAGATCCGTTTTCCGGCACGAACTCCGCTACATCGTCAGACAGCGCCGCCCAGACACCGACCGATCCGCTGTAATGACAGAGGACCGTGCTGATCTGCCGCATGACGCTCTCCCGGGTGACGGCTTTCTCATAACTGCCGCCCGCGCTGTTGGGCAGAGCATAGGCTCCGGTATCTGCTGTGCGGCCTTCCGCCAGCTTCTGCTCGGCGGTTTTATCGCCGCGCATAAGGTTCCAGAACGTGCGGTCGTATTCGGGCTGACCGCAGTCTGTAATGAGTTTTCTGTAATCCATGGTTTTCCCTCCTTAGTGTTTGTCACAGACCGGGCACTTGTAGAGGCCGTGGTCGTAAGCGTCCAGGGGTCTGCCGCAGAGCCGCAGCTGACTGGTGCATCGCGGGCAGCCGATATCGTATTCGAGGGTATCCTCGAAACGAGTCGGCTCTTTGGTGTGGAGGCGGTAGCGGTACTTGTGATGTCCGTCGCTTCCATCAACAACATGCTCGAGCAGACTCATGTCACGGGTCTCTTTGACATAATCAGCGGTGTTCGATGTAGATACGGGCGCGAGGTATTTTCCCTTCTCAGGGACGATAAGCGGGTAAGCGTTCATTTTCTTCTCTCCTTCTCTTTTCGAGTACATTTGTCGCAGGCGTAGAGAAAGTATCTCTTTCCGTCTACATTGGATGAAATGGGACTGAGGATCCCACCGCAGTAAGGGCAGTGGATCCTGAACCGGGACACGGTATCCCGGGACTGGGGCTTTGCCGCGCAGAGCCGGAAATAATGAGGGACGACCTCCTCCAGCCAGAAGCGGTGATGCGCCTGGATGGAATCGAGATCGCCCGTTGGAAGAAAGCCCTGCTTTTCAAAGCCGTCAGTATCCATGTCAATAAGCGGATAGTATCGGATGTATTCCATTAGCTGTCCACCTGGTCTTTCACAAGCTGGAAGCCCCTGCTGTTGCAGAACTCCACAGCCTCCGCGAAGGAACGGAAGAAGACCTGGGAAAAGCCGTACACGACTTTCCATCTAAGCGGGTCGGTCCGTTTGCTCTCCATGATGATTACGGGGTTCTTCTTCCCGTCCGTTCTCAGCTGAACACCGTCGTACCGGTGATCACTGAAATCCTCTGCTCTCATAAATCTGCGGGCTTCAGCATCGCTGCTGACTCCGATGGGGATAAATTTCATGCTGTCGTTTCTCCTTTCTTCATCTGGATGGGGGCATGTCAGTCCCGACAGTCATTTCCTAAAACCCTCTATAGAGATATTTTTTCGGATTTTGGCCCTATAATGGGTTTTATAGAATGACTGACCAGACTGACACATCCTACTGGTTCCAGGACTCGTCGTTGTAATCCGGCGGCTCGAAATCCGGCTTCAGCCGCACCCCGCAGATGAAACGGCCTTTGCTCGTCCTTTTCCGGACAAATCCGGCAAGGTCGATGGCGGCATAGAAATCTGTGGTCGAGCGGGTGTACTCGCCGGTTCTGTTGCAGAAATCCCGATAGGCCATGTAGAAGTCCCCGGATGCCGCCTGATATGCATCGCCAACCTCGCAGCATTCTGAGAGAAAATGGTCAAGCCAGTCGCTGTTCTCCCGATAGAGCGCCGTTGCCTCCCTGACGCATTCCGGCTGCTCAATGTGGAAATCTGCAGCAATCACCTGCCGCGCGCCGTCGATCATCCAGGCGAGGATGGCCGGGCCTGCATGGTCAAATAGATAGTCCGCGTAGTTCTTGATATCTCCGCTGCCTTCGATCCTGGCATTGAAAGGAACAACGATCAGTCTGCGCCAGGTGCCGGGATCGTTCGCGCCCACCTTCGGCAGATGGTTGGTGTAGAGAACGAGGGTATGCGTAGGCGTGAATGCGAAGGGATCCTTGTACTTCTTCTCAGCAAAGATCTCGTCCGTGGAGCAGAACTGCTTGACCAGGGATGTGTTGAGCCGCATTCCTTCTTCCAGTTCGGCGGCGATCAGCAGGCGCTTTCCCTTAGTCTCTGCCAGTTCCGGCTTAACGTTACGCTTGCAGCCGACCGTCAGCGCATCGGCGGAGATATTGCCGCTGTAGCTGCCCAGGACCCGGGACAGCACATTCCAAAAGGTGGACTTGCCGTTTCTGCCGTCGCCGTGAGCAATGATCAGGGCTTCGACATAGACATGGCCGATGATGGCGAGACCGGCGATCTGCTGCACATAGATCTGCAGCGCTTCGTCTCCGCAAAAGAACGTCTTCAGCGCCGCCTGCCAGATATCTTCTCCCTCACTGCCGGGAACGACCGCGGTGCATTTGGTAATGAAATCCTCAGCCCGGTGGGGCTGCTTGCCGTCCATGCCCTTACGGAGATCCACGGTGAAGTCCGGTGTGTTCAGCAGAAACGCGTTGGCGTCCAGTTCGCGCTGATCGATCTCGACCATGGGGCGGGCCTCCTTCAGCGCGGCAACCTGATATTTGGAATCCCGGCGCTGAAGTACGAACCTCCTATAGTTGACTGCGCTCTGATGGGTATAAAATGCGGCTTTCTGCTCATCGGTCATGAAATCCAGCGCGTTTTTCCCGTGATCGGCAATGACCTGGTTGGCTCCCGTGGACTCCATCAGTTCCTCCGCCCGCTCAACTTCCTTTTCCGCTTCTGCAAGCTGGGCGTCAGTGAACTGCTGCATTGCCGCCTGAGATCTGGGCTTTGATTCCTGCCAGCAGATGCCGTCAAAGACGATATAATCCGTCGCGGGGGAATAGCGGACATAGCTGCGGCATTGCTTTGCAAAAGCGTAGGCCTGTCCGACGTCGGAGTAATCCGCCGGCTTGCGAGGGGTATGGTCGTTGTATTCGTCCGGCGGGATATACCCGTCTTGGGCGGCGACTTTCTTGCCGAAGCTGACAGCGCTCTTCCAGATGCTTTTCAGTTCATCCCGGCCGAGAGGCGGATCGCAGGCCTTTGCTTTCTCTACGAACAGCTTCCTGGCCTCATCGGTATTGCCGTAACGCTTGATCAGCTTTCCGGCAATATGTGACATGGTCGTGTTGCGCTGCCCCTCGGGGATCACCTGGTCCGGCAGGTCCTCAAAGCTGACAGCCTGTTCTGTGTCAACAGGCGGCTCCTTCTCCGGCTGCGGAGGCGGGGCTTGCTGCGACATGAATTCATTCAGCTGCAACAGGCTCACCTCCGTGCTGCTCTACGACCGGGGTCTTGACGCCGAAGAAAAACCTGGCTGCGTCCTTCGCTCCCGTGTCAAAGTATGGGAAACGCGCGATGACCGCCTCTTTCAGCTGACGATAGGCCTCTGCGTCTGTAATCGGATCGATGGGGAAAATTATGTGGAACCTGGGCCGCGGGCTGAACTTGTCCTTCCATTTCATATGGTGTCGGCTGTAGATCAGGTAGAACGGGACCTCCGGGAATGCGGTCTCCACGTCCGCGGCGGTCTTCCAGTCGGACTCCAAATCGGAATGATCGTTGTCGCAGTCCAGCGGGAGGCAGTCCGAGCAGATGAAGTTATCCTTTGACCGATGATTGCCCTCATATGTGGCGAAGACCTGGTCGTACTGAGCAGCCTCAGTCAAATCCTCGGCGGAACTGATGATCCGCCTCTCGGGATAAAAAGTGTTGAACTTATCCCCGCGGCGGTTAGCCGTATAGATCGTGATCGATTTCATGGCTCCGGCCCCTTTTCAAATTGTTTTTCATGATATGGCTCCTTTCTGAGAGAAGTCCTCTCACTATACAAGCCATCCGGGGGTCATTTTGTGGGGGTGTTTTCAAAAGATTTTTTTAATTTCTTCTCCGCCGCCGCTATCGACTCGGTAACGCTGGTGTGATCGGCGCCTTCGATCCTGGCAATCTCGCGCATTGAGAAGCCATACATCTTCAGCAACATTCTCCGGCGCTGTTTCTCCGTCAGAATATCAAGGCGCTGCACGCCCTGCTCATCCTCTTCCTTAAGTAACAGGATTTCTTCCGGCGTCATGTGGTATGCCAAGGAACTGTAATCATATGGAGTGGCGGGCTCATACTCAAATGCATCCAGGGAGAAGAGTTCATGTCGTTCGTCGCGCCGGTGCATGTTGTATTCATGACGATAATCCTCTTTGAAAAAAGCCAGGACCTCATCCAACAGTTCCGGCGGCGTATTGTCCGGGAGGTCGACGTTGACAGTGCCTTCGTAGTAGTCTTTGTACTTAACGATCATGTTCGGTTCCTTTCCGCCTGATGCGGAAAAGAGCCGAAATACGCTATCCGGGAGCCTGATTACCTGAAAAAGGGCGCACTTATCCCCTAGATAATACTGGTCGCTTTGAACGAATCGCGGCGCTCAGTATGTATCTCGACCCTTATACGTAATCAGGCTTTCGATATTTTGTTTTTTTTTTGAGCGGAGCCGATGCTCCGTTGCTCACAGATTTGAAAGGCATCTGTAAACTGTCTAGAGTAAGATCACCGCCTCTGTTCATTTTCCTTTCTACAGGTAACTCACGGGAGCAACAGATCCGAAGCCTATCTCAGGTGAGCATCTCGTCTTACGGAGAAATAACGGTGATTTTGATAAGGTGTTTACGTTAAGCTTCTATAAGCAGTCCACGGGAGACGGTAAAACTTACCGTTAGGTGAGAGTTTTCTCACAACGCGGTGATATATGGCATGTTTTGTCAGAGGAGAGGATAATACCGCGCATTTAGTGGCCACGAGAATGGTCAAAAGTTGAATATTTCTAAAAAAAGCTGTTCTGCATTTATGGAACTCCGGGCAGCTACTCTCATAAGCGGCGGGGTGGACAAACACGCGTACTTTATGGGAATTGAGGGGCTCCCATACCCCAAAAGAGAAAAGAATGCGGTTTTGCCGAAAAAAGAAATGGATGCCTCCCCTTCAGTAGCCACAGGAAAGATCAAAAGTTGAAGATACTGTGCAAAATCCCTCACTATACGGAGAAAACATCACAGCTTTGTTAAGGTGTTTTCTGAAACTTTTTTTCGGTAAGAGAGTTGCTCCCGTACCTCTTTCTGGACAACAATTGCCTTCTGACCGATTCTTTTTTGAAAAAAAGGCAAAAAAATATCCCCACCGGAAAACCGAAGGGGAAAAGCCCTGAATTTGCTCGTCTTGGAAACTGCAGTAATTGTGTTTTTCCAGGGCTTGCGATATATTTACTATGTATTGTTATGCGCTCGAATGATCACATGTGAGAGGAGGGGTACTGCATGATTCTGAGTAAGAAGCAGATGTCCGAAGAAGATATTAAGCTGCAGTATATTACCCCGGCCATTACCTCCAATTGGAACATCCAGAAGATCACGATGGAAACGTAGATCACGGACGGCAGAGTTAGCCCTTCCTTTTTCCCCGGATTGTTTTTGTTTAAGTGAGGGACCTCAGAAAGGAGACAATCGAATATGAGCATCGAGTATAATGCATACAAGAACAGACTCGCACTTTACATTATTTTTGCATTACTGCGGTTACAAGGTTTACAATGCCGGTCTAT
>CACWIS010000021.1 GCA_902761055.1 Oscillospiraceae bacterium | reverse complement strand
ATGGGCACCGTCGGCCGTCTCGGTAAGATCCTCGGCCCGAAGGGCCTGATGCCGTCCCCGAAGGCCGGCACGGTCACCCCGAACATCGCCCAGGCCATCAGCGAGGCGAAAGCCGGTAAGGTCGAGTACCGTCTGGACAAGACCAACATCATCCACTGCCCCATCGGCAAGGTCAGCTTCGGCGCGGAGAAGCTCTTTGAGAACTACACCGCCCTGATCACCGCCATCATCAAGGCGAAGCCCGCCACCGCCAAGGGCCAGTATATCCGCTCCTGCGTCACGGCCTCCACGATGGGCCCCGGCGTCAAGATCAACGCCCAGAAGCAGCTGTAAGGATCTCTCTGCGATCAAAAAAGCTCCCGGTCTGAAAAGACCGGGAGCTTTTTTGCCGCGCCGCGAATGCGCGCGAATATTAAGGAATCTAAAACTTTTTCCGCCGGCGTGGACTTTTTCGCCGCCGCGCTGTATAATGAACCTACAGACTTTTCCCGGAAAGGACTGATCGCATGACTGCCGGTAAGATCAAAGCTGTGCTCATCATTATCATATTGCTGCTCGCCGTCGCGCTGGTCTGCTCGTGGATCGTCAGCAAGGACCCGCAGTACGCGCCGGAGGAGCCCGCTCCCGCCGTGACCCCCGCCCCGACGCCGACCCCCGTCCCGACCCCGGAGCCGACCGCCGTGCTCATCACGCCCAAGCCGAAGCCCAAGCCGGTCGAGACGCCCAAGCCCACGCCCGTCCCGACGCCGACGCCCGCGCCGCTTTTTGACGTGCCGAGCGAGGTGCAGCCCTTCAATTACGGCGACTCGCTTGCGAGCACCCGCTTCCAGAGCCTGACCGGGACCAGCGTCGACATCGAGGCGATCTGCAGCGTGACCGCCATCGACGCCGATTCGGTCAACGTGACGGTGCGCGTCAACGCCTTGTCCTACGCGCTGCACAGCGGCGTCGTGCCGCTCGGGATCAGCGTCGCCGGCCAGTATTCGACGATCGACGCCGCGCCCGTGGACTATGACGGGGCCACGCTGGCCACCAGCTATCTCGGCGCGCAGAACTTCACCGTGCGCGCGCCGGCCGGCGCCGCGACGAATCTGTCCGTCAACGTCAGCTGGCAGTTCAACGGCACGATCGGCGGGAACTACATCCCCTCGCTGGAATGCGGCGGCACGATCACCGTCAGCCGCTGAGACCGCGGCGGGAACATACGAAACAAGCGGAGGTGTGCCCGGCACGCCTCCGCTTTTGTTGACAGGCCGCGGCGCGGCGGGGTATACTTCTGGCAGAAAGACAGAAAGAGAGAACGCCCATGAGAACACAGGAACAGATCGACGAGATCGTCCGGCTGCTGCTGGCGGAATATCCCGAGGCGAGCTGCACGCTCGACTACGGCAAGGACTATGAGCTGCTCTTTTCCGTGCGGCTGGCCGCCCAGTGCACGGACGAGCGCGTCAACCGGATCACGCCCGCGCTTTTCGCGCGCTTCCCGACGCTGGAGGCCTTCGCCGCCGCCGACGTGGAGGAGGTCGAGAAGTACGTCCATTCCTGCGGCTTTTACCGCGCGAAGGCCCGCGACATCGTCGCCTGCGCGCAGGCGCTGCTCGCCGGGCACGGCGGGAAGGTGCCCGACACGATCGAGGAGCTGACCGCGCTGCCCGGCGTGGGGCGCAAGACCGCGAACCTGATCCTCGGCGACGTGTTCCACGCGCCGGGCGCGGTCGTCGTGGACACGCACTGCATCCGTCTGTCCAACCGCATGGGGCTGGTGGACGGCCTCAAGGAGCCGGAGAAGATCGAGCGCGAGCTGCGCAGGGTCCTGCCGCCGGAACGCTCGAGCGATTTCTGCCACTGTCTGGTGCTGCACGGCCGCGCCGTGTGCGACGCGCGCAGGCCGCTGTGCGAGAGCTGCTGCGTGCGGCATCTTTGTCAGCACTTCTCGGGCTGACCGTGAAAGGATATTGAACGATGACCAATCAACAGAAATGGAAGGAGCTCTCCCGCCGGCTCGACGAGATCGAGGCCTATGCCCGCTGCGTCGGCAAGGTCGGCTTCGACATGGAGTGCTGCGCGCCCGAGGAGGGCATCGAACAGGCCGGCGAGGATATGGCGATCCTCGGCAAGCGGCTCTACAAGCTCACGCACGCGCCGCGCTACGGCAGGCTGCTCGAGGAGCTGCACGCGGACGGCGAGGGGCTCACGGCCGTGCAGAGGAAGGCCGTCGAGCATCTCTACGACCGTTACGCGAAGGTCAAAAACATTCCGGCCAAGCTCGACTACGAGATGGACCTCGCCTCGAACAAGGCCTACGGCGCGTGGCTGAAGGCCAAGAAGGCCAACGACTTCTCGCTCTTCCGCGACAGCCTCGGCGAGCTGATCCGCTATCAGCGCCTCGCCGTCGAGCTGCGCGACGAGAAAAAGGCCACGGTCTACGACAGCTGCCTCGACGACATGGAGAAGGGGGGCGGCATCGAACAGCTCGACGCCTTCTTCGCCGCGCTGCGCGCGCGCATCGTGCCGCTGCTGCGCCGGATCGTCGCCGAGGGCAAGCCCATCCGCGAGGACTTTATGTCCCGCCCGGTGCCGATCCCGGCGCAGGAGGCCATGTCGCGCTGGCTGCTCGAGCTCGAGGGCCTGCGCAAGAGCGCGCTCGTGCTGATGACGACCGAGCACCCCTTCACCGACCACTACGGTCCCGACGACGTGCGCGTGACGACGCACTATCACGAGGACAGCTTCATCTCCAACGTCTTCACGACCCTGCACGAGGGCGGGCACGCGCTGTTCATGCAGAACGAGCCGCGCGAGCTCTACGACGAGCACTGCGCCGACAATATGTCCAACGCGATGCACGAGACGATCTCGCGCTTTTACGAAAACCTGATCGGCCGCAGCGAGGCCTTCATCGGCTTCGTCGCGCCGAAGCTGCGCGAGCTCGCCGGCGGCGTGTTCGACGACGTCTCCGAGCGCGAGCTCTACGAGGCCGTCAACGTCGCGCGGCCGAGCCTGATCCGCACCGAGGCCGACGAGCTGAGCTACTGCCTGCATATCCTGGTGCGCTACGAGCTGGAAAAGGCCTTCGTCAACGGCGAGATCAGCGTCGACGAGATCCCGGCGCTGTGGAACGCCAAGTACAAAGAGTACCTCGGCGTCGAGGTGCCGGACGACGCGCGGGGCTGCCTGCAGGACGTGCACTGGTCGGGCGTGTATTTCGGATACTTCCCGTCCTATGCGCTGGGCAACGCCTACGGCGCGCAGATCCTGCGCACGATGAAGCGGGATCTCGACGTGGACGCGGCCGTGCGCGCGGGCGAGCTGTGGCGCGTGCGCGACTGGCTGTGCGAGCATGTGTTCCCGATCGCCTCGCTCACGACGCCCGACGAGTGGATCCGCGCGATCAGCGGCGAGGGGCTGAACGCGGATTACTATCTCGACTACCTCGAGGAAAAGTTCACGAAGCTCTACGAGCTGAAATGAGCGGCGCGGGCGCGCCCTGCGGAGCCATACGGAACGCATGGGGGCAGCGATACGCGCGGCGTATGGAAAGCCGCGAGCTTCCTTGACACCGCGGCGCCGCGCGTGGTATGCTTTTCCCGTCTTGAATAACGTACGTTTGCAAAACTGTTCTCCGGAGCCAGGGGCCAAGTGCCCCCTTAAGGCGTCGGAGAACAGTTTGTTTTACGGGAGGATGCGATCATGGCAAAATACATTTTTGTGACCGGCGGCGTGGTCTCGGGCCTGGGCAAGGGGATCACGGCGGCCTCGCTGGGCCGTCTGCTCAAATGCCGCGGGCTGAAGGTCGCGGCGCAGAAGCTCGACCCCTATATCAACGTCGACCCCGGGACGATGAGCCCCTATCAGCACGGCGAGGTGTACGTGACCGAGGACGGCAGCGAGACCGACCTCGACCTCGGGCACTACGAGCGCTTCATCGACGAGGACCTCAACAAGTTTTCCAACCTCACGACCGGCAAGGTCTACTGGAACGTGCTGAACAAGGAGCGCCGCGGCGAATACCTCGGCCAGACCGTGCAGGTCATCCCGCACATCACCCAGGAGATCAAGGACTTCATCTACAGTCTGGAAAAAAAGACCGGCGCGGACGTCATCATCACCGAGATCGGCGGCACGACCGGCGACATCGAGAGCCAGCCCTTTCTCGAGGCCGCGCGGCAGGTCGGTCTCGAGAGGGGCAAGGAGAACACGCTCTATATCCACGTGACGCTCGTGCCCTTCCTGCGCGGCAGCGACGAGCATAAGACCAAGCCGACGCAGCACTCGGTCAAGGAGCTGCAGGGCATGGGCATCGCGCCGGACATCATCGTGCTGCGCTGCGACGAGCCGCTCGAGCCGGAGATCTTCCGCAAGATCGCGATGTTCTGCAACGTCAAGCCCGACTGCGTGATCGAAAACCGCACGCTGCCCATCCTCTACGAGGCGCCGCTGATGCTCGAGCGGGAGGACTTTTCGCTGATCGTCTGCCGCGAGCTGGGGCTCTGGACCCGCGCGCCGGAGCTTGAAGAGTGGCGCGCGATGGTCGAGCGCATCCGCACGCTCTCGGGGAGCGTCACGATCGGGCTCGTCGGCAAGTACGTGCAGCTGCACGACGCCTATCTCTCCGTGGCAGAGGCGCTGCATCACGCCGGGTATGCGTGCGGCGCGAAGGTCGAGATCCGCTGGATCGACAGCGAGACGGTCACGGAAGAAAACGTCGCCGCGGCGCTGGCCGGCTGCGACGGGCTGATCGTCCCGGGCGGCTTCGGCGACCGCGGCGTGCCGGGCATGATCGTCACGGCCCGGTATGCGCGGGAGCACGACGTCCCGTATCTCGGCATCTGTCTGGGCATGCAGGTGGCCGTGATCGAGTTCGCGCGCCATGTCTGCGGCCTCGCGGACGCGGACTCCGGCGAATTCGACGCCGCTTCCCCGCACAAGGTCATTGACTTTTTGCCCGATCAAAGCGATACTGTTTCCAAGGGCGGCACGCTGCGTCTCGGCGCCTGGCCCTGCCGGATCGAGCCGGGCAGCCGCATGGCCGAATGCTACGGCACGGAGAACATCTCCGAGAGGCACCGCCATCGCTACGAGTTCAACAACGACTACCGCGAGCTGCTCTCCGGCGCGGGGCTCTGCCTCTGCGGGCAGTCTCCGGACGGACACATCGTCGAGGCGGTCGAGCTCACGGACAGGCGTTTTTTCATCGGCGTGCAGTACCACCCCGAATTCAAGAGCCGCCCCAACCGGCCGCACCCGCTGTTCGTCGGCCTGATCGCGGCGGCTATGAAAGGAAAAGAATAGAGCATGCAGAAAGTCTTGATCCTCGATTTCGGCGGACAGTACAACCAGCTCATCGCCCGGCGCGTGCGCGAGCAGCAGGTCTACTGCGAGGTGCATCCGCACGGCATGACGCTTGACGAGATCCGCCGCTTCGATCCCATCGGCCTGATCTTCACCGGCGGCCCGCACAGCGTGTATCTCCCCAGCGCGCCGACGGTCGACCCCGGCGTCTTTGATCTGGGCGTGCCGATTCTCGGCATCTGCTACGGCTGCCAGCTGATGGCGCAGCTGCTCGGCGGGCGCGTCACGGCCGCGCAGGACGATTCCGCGCGCGAGTACGGCAAGACGCCGACGGCCTTCGACACGTCCTGCGCGCTCTTCGAGGGCATCGGCGGCGAGAGCGTGACCTGGATGAGCCACGGCGATTACATGGCCGCGATCCCGGCGGGCTTTTCGCTCGCCGCGCACAGCGCGGCCTGCCCGACGGCGGCGATCTGCGACGAGGCGCGGCGCTTTTACGGCGTGCAGTTCCACCCGGAGGTGGAGCACACCGAGCGGGGACGCGATATGCTGCGCAACTTCCTCTACGGTGTTTGCCATGCCGCGGGCGACTGGACGATGGCGGACTACAAGACGCAGGCGATCGAGGCGATCCGCGCGAAGGTCGGCAACGGAAAGGCCCTGCTGGCGCTCTCCGGCGGCGTGGACTCCTCCGTGGCCGCTGCGCTGATGAGCGAGGCCGTCGGCGATCAGCTCAGCTGCGTCTTCGTCGACCACGGCCTGATGCGCAAAAACGAGGGCGACGAGGTCGAGGCCGCCTTTGCCCATCGCTCGCTGAATTTCATCCGCGTCAACGCCGCCGAGCGCTTCCTCGCGCGTCTCGCGGGCGCGGAGGAGCCGGAGCGCAAGCGCAAGATCATCGGCGAGGAGTTCGTGCGCGTCTTTGAAGAGGTCGCGCATCAGATCGGCGCGGTGGATTACCTCGTACAGGGCACGATCTACCCCGACGTGATCGAATCCGGTCAGGGCGAGGCCGCCGTCATCAAGAGCCACCACAACGTCGGCGGACTGCCGGACTGTGTGGACTTCAAGGAGATCCTCGAGCCGCTGCGCCTGCTGTTCAAGGACGAGGTGAGGGAGCTCGGGCGCGAGCTCGGTCTGCCCGAGGCGCTCGTGAGCCGCCAGCCCTTCCCCGGTCCGGGGCTCGCGATCCGCGTGATCGGCGAGGTCACGGAGGAAAAGCTCGCTCTGCTGCGCGAGGCGGACGCGATCTTCCGCGAGGAGATGGCCCGCGCCGGGATCGCCGCCGACCAGTATTTCGCCGCGCTGACGAACATGCGCTCGGTCGGCGTGATGGGCGACGGCCGCAGCTACGACTACGCGGTCGCGCTGCGCAGCGTGGAGACCCGCGACTTCATGACGGCGGCGTTCTCGCGCCTGCCCTGGGAACTGCTCGACCGCGTTTCCGTGCGCATCGTCAACGAGGTGCGCGGCGTCAACCGCGTGCTCTACGACGTCACCTCCAAGCCCCCCGCCACCGTGGAATATGAATAATTAACGAAGTCCAAAGAATGCCGTATTTAAGCGGCTTTCAGGGATTTGGAAAAGCGATTTGATAACAAAATGATAACACTTGATAACTGAGCATTATTTATGAGTAATGCAAAAGGTTAGCAGGTGAGGTTTCAGCAAAGATTTAAAAAGGTCTTGTTAAGCTAATGAATAGCTTAGCAAGGCCTTTTCTTTTTGCCTTTATGTTAGCCGGTAGAAACCGTTCAGATAGGATTTGCTCAGATTATTCCTGGGGTGGAACAGTTTCAAAGTGTGAATGAGTTGTCTGACCGGGGGTTGGATAGTGATATCTCCAGGCATCGTATTCATCTTGGGTGATCTGACCGGATCTGAGTGCTTCGGACTTATCCATCCAATCCATCAGCATGTCATAAAACTGCATGCTGCCAGGGTTATTCCTTAAATCAAGATAAAGCTGAGGCTGTCCGTCTTCTGCCTTTTCAATCTTGAGACCGTAGCGATCTTCAATAGCGAAGAGGGTATGAATAAGCCCTGTGAAAGAGTCGATATCGGGAACCTTCAGGGCATCGGGTTTTACGTCAAAAAGCTCAGCCATAGCCTGAACAAGATTATCCTTTGGAACACGGTTTTCGCTCTCATATTGAGCCATACGGACATCGGCAGATTTTTCATCAAAGCCGATCTGTGCACCTACATATTTTTGTGTCATTCCGCGTTTACTACGGAAGAAATGGATTCGTTCTCCTATTGCCATAGTGAGGGCTCCTTTCGCTTGATGGGATTATCTTAACATATTTGTTTAGGACAATCAAGAACAATTAAACAAAAATGTTTAATAATTCACTTGACTTTAACAAATATGTTTAGTATTATAACCATGAACTTAAACAAATATGTTAAGTGACAACTGAATGATCGTCTGAGACACAGATATGACTCCGGAAAAGTATGCGAGGACCGAAAGCGAGCGTATGGAGGGAGCGAAAACGGCGCAGTCCAAAACAGTCTATAAGGCTAACGAACCCAGAGGTTACCCGTCAGGAAAGTGTCAAAGGAAAACGGCAAATGAAGTATCAACAAAAACGAAACCAAAGAAAGGAAAGAAATGTATGGAAAAAATGTTTTTGAGAGTTGCAGATGTTATGGAAATTCTCGGCGTTTCTGAAAGTTACGCCTATAAGCTGATAAGAAAGCTTAACAAGGAAATGCAGGAAATGGGATTTCAGACGATTCAGGGAAGGATCGATACCAAATTCTTCTATGAACACTTCTATCAGACCAAAGATTATGAGAGGAGGGATGCTTAATGCCGGTATATAAGAACGAAAAGAACGGTACCTGGTATGCGATGATCCGCTACAAGGATTGGACCGGGACAAATAAGCAGAAATGTCAGAGAGGTTTTTCAACAAGGAAAGAGGCTATTGAGTGGGAAGCACAGTTTAAGCTTCAGCAGGCAGCTGATATCGATATGACATTGGAAGCTTTCTATGAACTGTACGAGAAGGATGTAAGACCGAGGCTTAAGGAAAACACTTGGATGACAAAGCAGGTCATATATGAAAAGAAGATCCTTCCGTATCTTGGGAAACGTAAGCTTTCGGAAATAACCGCAAAGGATGTGATCGACTGGCAGAATGAGATGATGCGTTTGACGAAAGCCAACGGAGAAACTTTTTCACCATGTTATCTGAAAACGATACATGCGGAACTGAGCGCACTTTTCAACCATGCGGCTAAGTATTATCACCTGAGCGTTAATCCGGCGAGAAATGCGGGCTGTATGGGGCAGGAAGATATAAAGGAAATGTCATTTTGGACTAAAGAAGAATATCTTGCTTTTGCCGAGGCAATCATGGACAGGCCGATTTCCTATTACGCTTTTGAAATCTTGTACTGGTGCGGAATACGTGAAGGAGAACTGCTTGCACTTACTCCGGCTGATTTTGATTTCGAAAAGTCAACGCTTAGGATCAATAAGTCTTATCAGAGAATGCACGGAGAGGATGTTGTAACGACGCCTAAGACCAAAAAGAGCAATAGGGTTATAAAACTTCCAAAGTTCCTGTGTGAGGAAATGAAGGACTGTCTGAAGATGTTTTACGATATCAAGCCCGGTGACAGGATATTTCAGTCATTATCCAAACATGTTCTCTCTACAGAAATGGAAAGGGGTTGCAAAGCCGCAGGAGTAAAGGTTATCCGAATTCATGATTTGCGGCACAGCCATGTATCATTTCTAATCAATAAGGGATTTACAGCACTGGAGATTGGAAATCGTGTAGGGCATGAAACAGAAAGGATCACGTACCGATATGCACATCTGTTTCCCACAAAACAGGATGAGATGGCAGATTTCCTTGATAATGAAAGATTTAGCAATGACACAGAAAAGGAGGCATAAGGATGTCAGCAAAGAATTTGGATCAGAGGGGCCGCTTTAGAAACAAGATAGTGGCGTTTAGGGTTTCACCTGAGGAAGATGCACTGATTGAAGCGGAAGTTCGCCTCTCAGGTCACACGAAGCAGGATTACATTATTAGTCGCTTGATGAACAAAACAATAACCGTCCAGGGAAATCCTAAAGTGTATAAAGCACTTAAGGACGAACTGAAAAAGGTTCTGAATGAGCTTTCTAGGATTGAGGCCGGTTCATCAGTGGATCCTGACCTGATTGTACTTATCAGACAAATAGCAACCATCATGGAAGGAATGCAGCATGAAGACGACTGGAGGTAAACGAAAAAGTCCTCTGCTGGAACAGAGGACTTTTCCTAAAAAGCCGAAGCTTTCTTATACAAATTTACTTAATTCAAAGTATAACAAGGCTTCCGCTTACATTCAATACAAAAATATGAAAACGGAGGAAAAATGTAAATGGAAGAAAACAAGACAGAATTAAAACTGATTCAGATGTCGGAAATTGAGGCAGAGGAAGTGTCCTGGCTCTGGTATCCGTTCATCCCTTACGGAAAACTTACCATCATCCAGGGAGATCCAGGGGATGGTAAAACAACAATGGTGTTGAACCTTGCGGCAAAACTGACAAAGGGTGAAACACTTGATGAAGGAATGGATTGCAGTGAACCGGTCAATGTAATTTACCAGACTGCTGAGGACGGACTTGCCGACACAGTTAAGCCGAGGCTCGAAAGTGCCGGTGCGGATTGCACAAGGGTAATGGTGATCGATGAAAGTGATAAATCATTATCCATGGTGGATGAGAGAATCGAAGAAGCGTTGAAAACGACCAAAGCGAAGCTCCTGATCCTTGATCCTATACAGGCATATCTTGGCGGCGGGATGGATATGAATCGGGCAAATGAAGCAAGAGATATGACTAAACGGCTTGGAGCGTTAGCAGAAAAATATAAATAGGATTGAGGGAGAACCGAACTTAAGGGCTATGGTTCAGATAAAAAATAACCTTGCTGCTTTCGGACATTCCAAGGCCTTTGAACTCTCAGAAAGTGGATTCAGATGGATCGGGGATTATGAGATAACCGCAGATGAAGTCCTCGGAGGCATTGCTCCTAAAGTGAATAAACAGGACCGTGCCACGGCCCTGTTGAAAGAACTTATGAAGGATAGACGGATTATTCCAAGCAACGAAATCTTCGAGATGGCAAGGGAAGAAGACATTTCGAAGAGGACGCTTGAAAATGCAAAACAGTCTCTCGGTATCAAAGCAAAAAAGATCAACGATACCTGGTACTGGGTCCTTAAGGAAGACACAGAATAAGGAAGAACGCAACAATGCAATGTGTCAAGAATTGCGGACTTGAAGAATGCAAGGTTGCAAAAAACTAAACACCTTGCGTTGTTGCGGACTTGATTGAAAGGAGCGATTTATGAAATATGTACAGATAACACGGGAGCTGTTTTTTAAACTTTTGAGCTATCACCTTTTGGATAAATTTGAAGAAAAGGAAGAAATCGAAAAAGGCCTTGAAGCAAAACTTAACACAATGGTGAATCATGAGATTTATTCAAAATCGAAAACAGCACCAACGGAAGAAGAAAGAGAAAAGTCACGGCAGGAATATCTTGACAGGGTGGGAATTCATCCGGATTTCAGGTGGTAACTTTCTCTTTGCTAATAGAATACGATCCGGTGAAAACGGGTCGTTATATGAACCTTGACAACAGAATTTCCCGCCGAAGGCGGCTTACCGATTATGTGGCGCGTAGCACCACAGACATAATCGATAACCCCCTATGGATAATGACACTACGCATCATTATCCGGGGGCTCTCCGAGGGCTCTGCGAGGCGTTCTTGTTGTCTCACATGTAATTCACACTCGATCATGAAAGGAGAAATATGATCACGTATTCATTACATTTATCCAACAAGAAGCATGCTCTTACCACCACGAAAAAAGTGGCGGCTGCGAGCAAGCATAATCTCCGCCAGTACGAAAGTCCCCAGTATTGCCGGGACAACATCTTCGTACTTGTCGGTGGAGATAACATTCTTGATGATCTGAAGGAAGCATATCATCAAGAATTTGACGCTTGCCTTGAAGAATACAACAAGGGCAAGCGTGCTGATCGACAAATTGATGATTATTTAAAATACGTTTCCGAAAGCGGAAAGAACGATGTGGCAGCTGAGCTTGTCATCCAACTCGGAGATGCCGAGTTTTGGCATGACAAGTCATTGGAGATGAAGAAGCAGATGCTTCCGATCTTCGAAGATCAGCTGAAGCATCTTCAGAAACTTGTACCGGACTTCCGGATCGTATCAGCGGTTGTTCACCTGGATGAACATTCACCCCATGCTCATGTGATTGGACTTCCGATTGGACGGGGATACAAGCGCGGTATGCAGAAGCAGGCAGCAAAGACAAGAGTCTTCACCCAAGAAAGCCTCACAGAGCTTCAGGACAAGATGCATAAGTACGCCGAACAGGAAATGAACGAACATCCGGAAATCTTCGAAGGCGAGGACCTTAAGGAGATTGAAAAGGGGCGGAACAGCGATTGGTCCAAAGAGTTCTTTGTAAGAAAAAAAGCCGAGGCCCTTGAATCATTGAACAAACAGTATATGGCAACTACGAATGCTGTTGAGGTTAAGGAAACCGTTTTGGAGGAACTGAACAAGCAGACTGAAGAAACGATTCAGACAATGGTTGAAACGGAAGCACAGAAAGAATTTATGAGATACGCATTTCTGAAAGAACCGAAAACACCAATCGGGAAACTTGTCGCCGGAGCATGGCGGAAGTTTAAAGAGTGGTGGGATATGCACAAGCGTAAGGAAGTTGAAGAAAAGACCAGGGAAAGTGTTCTTGGCAGACTCGCGGAGTTAAAGAAAGAAACTTCAGAACAGTCACGGAAACCGTTGGTTCCGAAAAAGCAAAGAGGACCGGAGCTAGATTAGGCTTCTTCCTTGTGTGACAGTGACGGGGGCGTGACACGCTCCCGTTATATGTCATTAAGACAGATAAATATTTAAAGCTTGTAAAGCGCAAGGAATAAATAATAATTGCGCTTTAGAATTGAATTTAAAGCGCAAAAGTGATATTCTTATAAAAGACAGTATGAAATGAGGTGTACTTATGCGTGAAATAGACCTTATCATTGACGAAAACGAAAGCCAGGTTGTTGAATGGAAAGAATCATGGCAGGATAAATATCTGGAATGGATTTGCGGATATGCCAACGCGCAGGGTGGGACTTTGTACATTGGTATAGATGATGAAGGTAATGTTTTGGGATTGGAGGCCAAGATTGTGAAAAGGCTGATGGAGGACATCCCTAATAAAATCACCGCAGCTTTTGGAATGACTTGTGATGTGAATCTTAAAGAAAAGAATAAGAAAAAATATATACAGATTGAAGTAAAGAAATCGAAGCTTCCGTTAAATCTGCATGGCAGATATTATTACAGAACCGGTAGTGTAAAAAAAGAGATTACTGGATTTGAGCTTACTGAGTTCATTATAAAAAGCACGGGAACATCTTATGATGAAATGACATCGGATATTCCCAGAGAGAAACTTACATTTGAATCCCTTAAGAAAAGATATTTGAAGGCAACACGTCAGCCATTAGAACTTGATGATGACCTGGTGAGCTTTAAGCTCATGCAGGAAGATGGTCAAATGACAAATGCGGGGATTTTGTTTGCGGATCAATGGAATATTCATCATTCAAGAATCTTCTGCACTAGATGGAATGGCCTTGAGAAAGCTAATTCTACACAGGATGCACTTGATGATGCGGAATATACAGGCGGACTTATAGAACTATATGATAGCACCATGGCTTTTATAAAAAACAATACAAAAAAAGGATGGCGCAAAGACAGTGATAAACATGTAGAGTTACCAGATTATCCGGAACGAGCTTTGGAAGAGGGATTGGTCAATGCTCTTATTCATAGGAGCTATCTTCAGACAGGTGCTCACAGTCAGGTAGATATTTATGATGATAGGATTGTAATCACCAATCCCGGAGGAATGTTTGATGGCTCTGAAGTTCAGTTGCTTGACTTAAGACACGTACCGTCAAAACTTAGAAACCCGATTTTGGCAGATGTTTTTGGCCGAATGCGTCTTATGGAGCGGAGAGGTAGTGGATTTAAGACTATTCTTGACGCTTACGAGGCTCAAGAACGATATAACGAAGAACTAAAGCCGGTGTTTTATACGGATGGATACAATTTCTTTTTGACGCTTTGGAATTTGAACTATGCTTTTGATAAAGCGCAAAATAAAGCGCAAAATAAAGCGCAAAATAAAGCGCAGAAAAGCATGATGTCGGATCGAGAACACTTATTGTTGCTAATAAAGGAAAATCCGTCATTAACGCAAACTGAACTGTCGGATATGATGAATAAATCTAGAAGAACAATACAAATGTTAATGAAGGAATTGCTGGATGAAGGCGTGATTGAACGAATCGGATCAAAGAAGACAGGATCGTGGCTTGTGAAATAATAAAAAAGTAGGTGAACTAGGTGGAAGATTTTACAATAAATGAAATGCAGGACATGCAAAGGAAATTGCAGGAAAAATACAAGGATAAATGGGAAACTATTGGTCCGGAGACAGGAAAAAATAAACTTCTCTGGATGATTGGAGAGATTGGAGAAGTCATTGACATAGTTAAGAAAAATGGCGGAGCAAAAGCTTGCTATGATGAGGCGCTCAGAAAGGACTTAGTTGAAGAAATGGCAGATGTGCTCATGTACTACAATGATGTGATGCTTTGCTATGGGATTTCGGCAGAAGAATTGAAAAAAACATATTCTGAAAAATATATGAAAAACATGGAGCGATGGTAAGTATGACGCATTATATGAACTTGTGGGATGACTCTTTCCATGCGATTAAAGAAGGCTGGAAAACTGTTGAAATGCGCTTGAATGATGAGAAAAGATCGATTATCAATATTGGCGATATTATTGAGTTTAGCAATACAACTACACAGGAGAAAATGTTCTGTCAGGTTGTGGACTTATATAAATACGCAGATTTTGCAGAATTATATAAGCATCACAACAAGATATCGATCGGTTACAAAGAAGATGAAACCGCGAATCCGGATGATATGTTTTTGTACTATTCCAGAGAAGATATAGAAAAGTATGGTGTAGTAGGGATAGAAATAACAGTAATTGCAGCTTAATATGATTGTTATAGAGGTTGATATTTTAAGTGTTATAACCTCTTTTACAATAGTAAATTAAAGAGAAAGGAGTGGTCTTTTATGAAAAAAAATAATCGTGTACGGAGGGCCCACGAAATTTGACCCTCCAATAAAAATCGGAGGATTAAAAAATGGTCAACTTAATTGAATTAAGTGAAGAGAACTGGATGGACTTTGCCGGACTATCCGTTGATGAAAATCAAAAACACTATCTGGCAAGTAATATTGGCATCTTGGCAAGAGGGTATGTTTATCGTTATTCTAGGGCAAATGTCATTGGAATTGTGTTTGACGGAACTCCCATAGGACTGGCTATGGTAAGGGATATGGATGATGAACCGGCATGCTATGAATTGCAGCAGTTTATGATCGATAGGAATTTTCAGGGCAAAGGATACGGATTTGAAGCGCTGAAACTTATTCTTGCCAGGCTTAAAGATGAGCAGAAATATGACTGTGTGGAAGTTTGCGTTAAAATGGAAGATGCGCAAGCAATACATGTTTATGAGAAGGCCGGATTCGTTGACACCGGTTATATTGATGACGATGTTCCCGACAGCTATAATTTAGTTTATCGCTTTGAAGGTGATGATAAGCTTGAGGATGTGGGCATAAGAATTATTAATGTAGAGGAACCAACAGAGAAGCAGTTGATTTCCAGAACAATACTTGAAGCGCTTCCTGATTGGTTTGGAATTCCTGAATCTAGGGAACAATACATAAAAGAAAGTGTATCTCAGCCTTTTTTTGTGGCATATGATTCAGAAAAACCTATAGGTTTTCTTTGTCTTAAAGAGACGGGAAAAGAAACCGTAGAACTCTGCGTTATGGGAGTGCTAAAGGATTATCATCGAAAAGGTGTGGGTAGAAAACTTTTTGAACAAGCTAAGGAAAATGCCCTTCAATCTGGGTATTCATTTATGCAGGTTAAGACCGTTCAAATGGGTCGATATGAGGATTATGATGCCACAAATAGATTCTATCTGTCACTTGGCTTTAAAGAGTTTGAAGTATTCCCAACTTTATGGGATGAATGGAATCCATGTCAGATATATGTAATGACTCTTTGATAACACTCCTGTGATAACAATTTGATAACATTAGCTGATACAGTCTATGTAATATGGACAGCTGAAACCAAATGAAATCAAATCGTAACAGAAAACCCTAACAAAAATGTTTAAGACATAGGTTTAGTTAGGGAATATGAGTGAACAGGCGGCGCGTATGGACATCCGCCTGGGCAGCCGGACGGAGGATACGGTCCGGACCTATTTTGAAAAAGCGCAGGATCCGAGGATCAAGGCCGTCCTGCCGCAGAAGGCGCAGAGCGTCGGGGAGGCCCTTGCGGACTACCGGGAGACCCTGCTGCCCGGCGCGGCAAGCTATGGCAGAACGATCCTGGCCGACGGCGTCTACGTCGGCGACGTCTGGTGCTATGCCATCGATCCCGACGACGAGCCGAACGCGATGCTGAGCTTCTGCCTCTTCGAAGCCGCTCTCTGGGGACGGGGGATCTCGAGCGCGGCGGTCGCCCTCTTTCTGGAGGACGCCCGCAGGAAATACGCACTGAAAACCGTCGGCGCCTTCTGCTTTTCCGACAACGCCGCCTCGATCCGCGTACTCGAAAAGAACGGCTTTGTTCTGCGCGAGGATTTCGTTGAGGACGGCCGGGCGTCCAAATACTTTCAGCGAGTTCTCTGATGACGACTTATCATACGGAATTCAGATCATAAAGCTCTTGCGATATGTATTTCCTTTTTTCGTCGTTCTGTGTTACGATACAGTCGTCCCGGGGGAAAGGGACGAAATAAAAAACGAAAGAAGGAAACGATCATGAAAAAGGTATCCGTTCTGCTCGAGGAGCTGTACGTCACGTTCATTCACGGCAGAGGCTGAGACGCGCCGATGACAAGACGGAAGATCCAGACTGACGATTAAGCCCCGCTCTTGCGCTGACAGGAGCGGGGCTTGTCATATTCCGATAAAAAAACCAGGGACGTGAAACGCGTCCCTGGTTCCTTGTCATGCGCTCACACGCCGAAGAGCAGATCGCCGTAGGTCGGGAAGGGCCAGTACGACGCAGCCGTGATCGTCTCGGCCTCGTCGCAGACCCCGCGGAGGGCGGACATGGCGTCCAGCACCCGGTCGCGGATGTAGAAGGCCTGTGCGGTCACGTCGCCGTCCATCGCCTCGATGCAGCCGGCGAGCGCGTCCGTCGCCTCGTCGATCGCGTCGATGAGGCTCGAGAGCTGCGTGATCCGCTTCACGTCGCTGCGGCAGGGCAGCACCGGGACGGCCTGCTTCGCCGCGCCGACGGACAGCGCGAGATCGCCGCGGTAACGCATCAGCGCCGGCAGGATCTCCCGCCGCGCCATGTCGGCCATCGTCAGCGCCTCGATGCGCACCGTGCGCACATAGTTTTCCAGCGTGATCTCATAGCGCGAGCGGATCTCCGCCTCGGAGAAGATCCCGTGCCGCACGAGCATCTCCACGTTCTCCGGGTGCAGCACCATCTGCAGCGCGTCCGGCGTCGTGCGCAGGTTCTTCAGGCCGCGCTGCTCCGTGGCCTCCCTGATCCATGCCTCGTCGTAGCCGTTGCCGTTGAAGACGATGCGCTTGTGCTTTGAGACGGACTCGCGGATCAGCTCGTGCAGATTCGCGTCGAAATCGCCCTCCGCGCTCTCCAGCCGGTCGGCGAACTGCCGCAGCGCCTCCGCCACGGCGGCGTTGATCATGATGTTGGCGCAGGAGATCGAATCGCTCGAGCCGACCATGCGGAACTCGAACTTGTTGCCCGTGAAGGCGAAGGGCGAGGTGCGGTTGCGGTCGGTCGTGTCGCGGTTGAAGCGCGGCAGCACGTCCGCGCCCAGGCGCAGACGGCGCTTCTCGGTCCCGGCGTAGGGGCTTTCCGTCTCGATCGCGCGGAGCACGGCGCTCAGCTCGTCGCCCAGAAAGACCGAGATCACGGCGGGCGGCGCCTCGTTCGCGCCGAGACGGTGGTCGTTCCCGGCCGAGGCCACGCCGAGGCGCAGCAGGCCCTGATACTCGTCCACGGCCTTGAGCACGGCCACGAGGAAGAGCAGGAACTGCGCGTTCTCATAGGGCGTTTCGCCCGGGGAGAGCAGGTTCACGCCCGTGTCGGTGGAGAGCGACCAGTTGTTGTGCTTGCCGCTGCCGTTGACGCCCGCGAAGGGCTTTTCGTGCAGCAGACACACCATGCCGTGCCGCAGCGCGACCTTCTTCATGATCTCCATCATCAGCTGGTTGTGGTCGGAGGCCACGTTCGCCACGGTGAAGATCGGCGCGAGCTCATGCTGGCAGGGCGCGACCTCGTTGTGCTCGGTCTTGGCGTAGATGCCGAGCTTCCACAGTTCCTCGTCGAGCTCCTCCATAAAGGCCTTCACGCGCGGCTTGATCGCGCCGAAATAGTGGTCCTCCAGCTCCTGCCCCTTCGGCGGCTTCGCGCCGAAGAGCGTTCGGCCGGTATAGATCAGATCCTTGCGCTTGAGGTACATCTCGCGGTCGATCAGGAAATACTCCTGCTCCGGGCCGACGTTCGGCACCACGCGCTGCACCTCGGCGTTGCCGAACAGCCGCAGGATGCGCAGCGCCTGGGTGTTGAGCGCCTCCATCGAGCGCAGCAGCGGCGTCTTTTTGTCCAGCGCCTCGCCTCCGTAGGAGCAGAAGGCCGTCGGGATGCACAGCGTCTTTTCCTTGATGAAGGCGTAGGAGGTCGGGTCCCAGGCCGTGTAGCCGCGCGCCTCGAAGGTCGCGCGCAGCCCGCCCGAGGGAAAGCTCGAGGCGTCCGGCTCGCCCTGGATGAGCGCCTTGCCGGAGAACTTCATCAGCACGTGGCTGTCGGGCGCCGGGGAGATAAAGCCGTCGTGCTTCTCCGCCGTGATGCCCGTCAGCGGCTGGAACCAGTGCGTGAAATGCGTCGCGCCGTTTTCCACGGCCCAGGCGCACATCGCGTCCGCGACCGCGTTCGCGACCGACAGATCCAGCTTCTTGCCTTTGCGGATCGTGTCGCGCAGGCTCTCGTAGACCTCCGCGGACAGCCGCGCGCGCATGACCTTGTCGTCGAAGACCATGCTTCCGAACAGCTCGGGTACGGTACTCATCGTGATTCCTCCTTATAAAAACGGATCGGGCTGCCGTCTGAAAAACAGGACCGGCAGCCCCGAAAACTCTTGCACTCCCCGCTCCGAAGCATAACACGGCGGCGCGGGCTTGGGAAATATGTTGTTTGTACGCGGAACGATACGAAAAGCGTATCATTCCACGGTGACGCTCTTGGCGAGGTTGCGCGGCTTGTCGATGTCGCAGCCGCGCTGCAGCGCGACGTAGTAGGCGAAGATCTGCAGCGGCACCACGCCGAGCGAGGGCGCGAAGATCGGATGCGTGTCGGGGATCGTGAGGATGTTCGGGACGGTCTTCGAGAGCGTGTCGGCCAGGCTCTCGTCCGTCAGGGCGATCACGTCCGCCCCGCGGGACTGGACCTCCACGATGTTCGAAACGCTCTTGTCGAACAGCGCCTTGTAGGTGCACAGCGCCACCACCAGCGTCCCGTCCACGATCAGCGAGATCGTCCCGTGCTTGAGCTCGCCGGCCGCGTAGGCCTCGCAGTGGACGTAGGAGATCTCCTTGAGCTTCAGGCTCCCCTCGAGGCCGAGCGCGTAGTCGAGGTTGCGCCCGATGAAGAAGATCGAGTCGCGGTTGAAGGAGCGGGAAGCGAGATATTTGATCTTCTCGGTGTCCTCCAGCACGCTCTCCATCTTGGCCGGCAGCGCCAGCAGCTCGCCGATCAGCTCGTCGTAGGCCTCCGGCGGGAGCCTGCCGAGCAGCTCCGCGAGATAGATCCCGAACATGTCCAGCAGCACGAGCTGCGTGCTGTAGGCCTTCGTCGTCGCCACGGCGATCTCCGGCCCGGCCCAGGTGTAGAGCACGTCGTCGCTCTCGCGCGCGATCGAGCTGCCGACAACGTTGACGATCGAGAGGATGCGCGCGCCGAGCGATTTCGCCTTGCGCAGCGCGGCCATCGTGTCGAGCGTCTCGCCGGACTGGCTGATGACAATCACGAGCGTTTTTTCGTCGACCAGCGGATCGGCGTAGCGGAACTCCGAGGCCAGCGCGATGTCGACCTGCATGCGCAGCAGCCGCTCGAGATTGTATTTGCCGACCATGCCCACGTGATAGCTCGAGCCGCAGGCGACGATATAGAGCTTGTCGATCCCGCGCAGCTCCTCGTCGCTCATTTTCAGCTCGTCGAAGACGATGCGCCGCTCGCGGACGCGCGGGGAGACGGTCTTGCGGATGGCCTCGGGCTGCTCCATGATCTCCTTGAACATGAAGTGCGCGTAACCGCCCTTTTCCGCGTCGCTGACGTCCCAGTCGACGGTGTGGTGCTCTTTTTCCACCTCCGCGCCGAGCGCGTTGTATACGACGATCCTTTCGGGGGAGACGACGGCGACCTCGCCGTCCTCCATATAAGCGACCTCCCGCGTGTGCCTGAGCATCGCGGTCACGTCCGAGGCGATGAAGCTGCAGCCCTCGCCGTAGCCGAGCAGCAGCGGCGCGTCCTTGCGCGCGGCGATGAAGCTGTCGGGCAGATCGGCGCACAGGATGCCCAGCGCGTAGGCGCCCTCGATGCGGTCGAGCACGCGGTAGACGGCGTCGAGGATGCTGCCGCAGCGGCGGTAGTAGTAACCGAGCAGCTGCGCGACGACCTCCGTGTCCGTCTCCGAGCGGAAGCTGACGCCCGAGGAGATGAGGAAGCTCTTGAGCTCGACGTAGTTTTCGATGATGCCGTTGTGCACGACGGCGATCCGCTCGTCCTCGCTCAGATGCGGGTGGGAGTTGACGTCGTTCGGCTCGCCGTGCGTGGCCCAGCGCGTGTGCCCCACGCCCATCGTGCCGCGAAGGCTCCTGCCGCCGTCCGTCAGCGCCTCCAGCACCTTCAGCCGGCCCTTGGCCTTGCGGACCTGCAGCCCCTTGTCCGGCGAGAGCACCGCGATCCCGGCCGAGTCATAGCCGCGGTATTCCAGATGCTCCAGCCCGTCGAGCAGGATGGGCGCGGCCTGTTCCCGCCCCGTATATCCGACGATCCCGCACATGGCGTCATCCCTCCCGGTTGAAAAATCACAGAAAGCATTGTAGCACGGCGGCCCGGCGGCATCAACGCCCGCGGCCCCGGCCAGCGCCGCTTTCATAGCTTTTTCGTATGGAAATGGCAAGCTCTTTGCTATGATCCGAAAAAGCTCATTCTGCGATCTGCAGCGCGTCGTAGCCGGATTCGCCCGTGCGGATGCGGACGACGTCCTCCACGTCGCAGACGAAGATCTTTCCGTCTCCGATCTCGCCGGTGTGCAGCGCCGCGTTGGCCGCCGCGACGACAAGCCCGGGCTCGACCTTGGACACGACGATATCGACCTGCAGCTTCGGCGTGAGATGCATGCTCATTTCAATGCCGCGGTACTGGCCGCTCTTGCCCTTCTGCGTGCCGCAGCCCATCACGTTCGTCACGGTCATTCCGGTCACGCCGATGCTCGCCATCGTGTCGCGCAGCGTCCCGAAACGATCCGCGTCGCAGAGGATGCGCACGAGCGTGTAGCGCTTCCGGCCCACGGGCGTTTCGTGCAGCCCGGAGGACAGCGTGAGCGGGAAGGGGCTCAGCCCCTCCGTGTCGACCGGCCCGTCGGAACGGATGCCGAGCGTCGACTCGATGGGGAGGAAATCCGCATAGGCGCTGGCAAGGCCGTGTTCGGTCACGTCCAGCCCCTCGATCTCCTCCTCCGCGCCGGCCCGCAGCCCGACGGTCGCCCGGATGAGCTTGAAGATCAGGATCATGCTCAGGACCGTGTAAGCGCCGATCGTCACGACGGCGAGGCACTGTACGCCGAGCTGGCGCAGCCCGCCGCCGTAGAACAGTCCCCTGGAGCCGTAGTTCTCGTTGCAGGCGAAAAGGCCGACCGCCAGCGTGCCCCAGATCCCGTTGACGCCGTGGACCGCCACCGCGCCGACCGGATCGTCCACATGGAAGCGGACATCCAGCAGCTCCACGGCCAGATCAACCAGGATGCCGGACACGATGCCGATGACGGCCGCGCCGAGCGCGTCGACGCTGGCGCAGCCCGCCGTGACGGCGACCAGTCCGGCGAGCGAGGCGTTGAGACACATCGAGACGTCGGGCTTGCCGTTCTTTTTCCAGGTAAACAGCATGCAGCTGACGGTGGCGAGCGCCGGCGCGATCGTCGTCGTGCCGAAGATCCTCGCCAGCTCCCCGGCGTCGGCCGCCGCCGCGCCGTTGAAGCCGTACCAGGCAAACCACAGGATGAACACGCCCAGCGCGCCGAGCGTGACGGAATGGCCGGGGATCGCGTTTGAGACGAGCTTCCCGTCCTTTCCCTTCGTATATTTCCCGATCCGCGGGCCGAGGATCACCGCCCCGACCAGCGCAGACAGACCGCCGACCATGTGGATGACGCAGGAGCCGGCGAAGTCGATGAAGCCCAGCCGGCTCAGCCAGCCGCCGCCCCAGACCCAGCCGGCCTCGATCGGGTAGATCAGCAGACTGATCAGCGCCGAATACAGGCAGTAGGCCGAAAAACGCGTCCGCTCCGCCATCGCGCCGGAGACGATGGTCGCCGCCGTGGCGCAGAACACGAGCTGAAACACAAAAGCGGACCAGTCAAAACCGGCGAAGTCCGAAAGCATGCTCCAGTCCGGCCGCCCGATCAGACCGTATGCGCCGTGCCGTCCCATCATCAGCCCGTAGCCGAGCAGGAAGAACATCACCGTCCCGATGCAGAAGTCCATCAGATTTTTCATAATGATGTTGCCGGCGTTCTTGGCCCGGGTGAAGCCGGTCTCCACCATGGCAAAGCCGCACTGCATGAAAAACACCAGGATCGCGCCGACAAGAAACCAGATCGACATACTCATCCCAAGCACCTCCGAAAAGGGAAAAGCAAAGACCCGCGCGCCGCGCCTGCCTTTGCCGTCCGTTTATGCCGCGCATTATAGCGGAGGGACGGCGCGAAGTCAAGCAAAGCGGGATACCGCTTTCCTATGGAAACGGAACGATCCGCGAATGGCGGCGCGTCCACCCCCGTTCGCGTCCTATGATACGAAAAACGTATGAAAGGCCGCATGCGACAGGTATTATATTTTTCCGCGCGGCTGTGCTATGCTTTCAGCATCAATAAAGCAAAGGCATGGATGGAGACAGGCCGCGGAAGAAAGCCGCCACAGAGAGCCGGGGGAGCTGAGAGCCCGGCGCGGGCGCTTCCGAACGGGAACACTCCGGAGCCGCAAACCGAAAGCTCCCGCAGAGCAAGTAGGGGCGCCGCAGGCCCGGCGTTACGGGGGCGGGGGGTTGCTTGACCCCGACGAGTGACCGCTTCGGCGGTAAAAAAGGTGGCACCACGGATGCGCAGCGATCCGTCCTTTTGAAACAGGACGAGCTGCGATAAAATTCGGAGGTGCTTTTTTCATGTGCTGCGTTATGGGTTTTCTCTCCCCGCGCTTCGGCGCCGAGCAGATCCGGCCGTACTTTGACCGGACGAAGTCGCGCGGTCCGGACGACACGCGCATCGAGCGCGCGGGCAGCGGGCTTCTCTGCTTCCACCGCCTCGCGATCATGGGCCTGCACGACGAGGGCATGCAGCCCTTCTCGCGCGGGAAGAACAAGGTCGTCTGCAACGGCGAGCTCTACGGCTGGCGCGCGCAGCGCCGGGCGCTGGAGGCGAAGGGCTATTCCTTCGCCAGCGGCTCGGACTGCGAGCTGCTGCTCCCGCTCTACGAGCAGTACGGTCTCGGGATGTTCGAGCGGCTCGACGCCGAGTTCGCCCTGATCCTCTACGACGGCGAGCGGGACGTCCTGATCGCCGCGCGCGACCCCATCGGCATCCGGCCGCTGTACTACGGCTATCTCGACGACGGCGCGATCGCCTTCGCCAGCGAGGCGCAGAACCTCATGGGCCTGTGCGCGAAGATCCTGCCCTTCCCGCCGGGGCATTACTACGACGGCGCGCGCTTCGTGCGCTACGCCGATCTGACCACGGTGGACGCGTATTCGCCCGACGATCTCGAGAGCGTCTGCGCCGCGATCCGCGAAAAGCTGATCGCCGGCGTGGAAAAGCGCCTCGACGCGGACGCGCCGCTGGGCTTCCTGCTCTCCGGCGGCCTCGATTCCAGCCTCGTGTGCGCGATCTCGGCGAAGCTGCTGGGCCGCAGGATCCGCACCTTCGCCATCGGCATGGACCTCGACCCGATCGACCTGAAATACGCGCAGATCGCCGCCGACTACATCGGCGCGGAGCATACGGCCTTCCACATGACGCGCGAGGACGTGCTCGCCGCGCTCGACGAGGTGGTCTGCCTGCTCGGGACCTGGGACATCACGACAATCCGCGCGAGCCTGGGCATGTATCTGTGCTGCAAGGCCATCCACGAGACGACCGACGTGCGCGTCCTGCTCACGGGCGAGATCTCCGACGAGCTGTTCGGTTACAAGTACACGGACTTCGCCCCCTCGGCGGAGGCCTTCCAGCAGGAGAGCAAAAAGCGCATCGACGAGCTGCACATGTACGACGTGCTGCGCGCCGACCGCTGCATCTCCGTCAACTCGCTCGAGGCGCGCGTGCCCTTCGGCGACCTCGATTTCGTGCGCACCGTCATGCGCATCGACCCGGAGCTGAAGCTCAACCGCTACAACATGGGCAAATATCTGCTGCGGCACGCCTTCGAAAAGGATGCTATCCTGCCCGACGAGATCCTCTGGCGGCAGAAGGCCGCCTTCTCCGACGCGGTCGGCCACTCGATGGTGGACGATCTCAAGGCCTATGCCGAGACCGTCTACAGCGACGAGGACTTCCGAAAGGGCTGCGCGCGCTATTCCTACCGCCCGCCCTTCACGAAGGAGAGCCTGCTCTACCGCGACCTTTTCGAAAAGCACTACCCCGGCCAGGCGGAGATGATCGCCGACTTCTGGATGCCGAACCCGGACTGGGAGGGCTGCCGCGTTTCCGACCCCTCGGCCCGCGTGCTCTCGAACTACGGCGCGAGCGGAACGTGATCCGCTTGCAGTCGGAGGGAGATTCCTGTATACTGGTTTGCATCGATATCAACGAGGGAGGCATAAGCGATGGATCTGCGATCTCTGCACTATTTCACGGTCGTCGCCGAGGAGCTGAACATCACGCGCGCGGCCGAGCGTCTGAACATGAGCCAGCCGCCGCTCTCGAGCCAGATCAAGGGGCTCGAGGAGGAGCTCGGCGTACTGCTTTTCATCCGCGGCAAGCGGCACCTGACGATGACGGAAGCCGGCGCGCTGCTCTATCGCCGCGCCAGGCAGCTTCTGGAGCTGTCCGAGCAGACGCAGCAGGAGATCCGCTCGCTGGACGGGCTCTCGGGCGATCTCAACATCAGTCTGGTCGAGGGCCGCGCGCCCTATCTGCTCGCCCGCTGGATCGCGGGCTTCCGCTCGGAATTCCCGCAGGTGTGCTTTCATCTCTGGAACGGCAGCGGCGACGAGGTCATGGAGCGCCTGCACCGCGGCCTGGCCGATCTCGCGCTGGTGGCCGCGCCCTATAACCCCGAGCTGCTCGACGGCTTCAGCGTCGGGCGCGAGCCCTGGGTCGCCATGATGTCGAAGGACCATCCGCTCGCCGCGGAGGAGGGCGACTTCCTCCCGCTCCGCAAGCTGGTCGATCAGCCGCTGTTCGTCCCCAACCGCCGCTCGCGCGCCGAATCGCTCCGGGCCTGGTTCGACGAGCTCGGCGAAGAGCCCTGCATCGCGGGCGATCTGTCGAACTATATCGACGCCGTCGCCCTCGCCGAGCAGAACGCCGGCATCTGCATCTACCCGATGACGACCTATAACGAAAGCGACCTCGTCGTGAAAAAGATCATTACGGAAAGCCCCCGGCAGGTCGAGTACGCGCTGGTCTGGCCGCGCAGCAGCCGGAGGTCGGAACTCGCGGAGGAGTTCATCAACTTCGTGCAGGACTGCCTCGAGGCCGAGCGCCGCGGCACGCAGAGCTACCGCATGCCGGAAAAGGAATTCCTCCCGCCGGAGGACACGAAGTCCCTGTAGACGGCGCTTTCCGGCAGAAAAAAAGCCCAGAGCCAGGCTCTGGGCTTTTTGATTTCCGGGAGAGGCCGCGCGCCTCCGCGTTATTCGAACAGCGAGCGCAGCCAATGCAGCGCGCCGCCGCGGACCGTGACCGTGCAGGAATCGGCGCACAAGCCGTCCGCGGTCTCGGCGCGGATCACCGCGCTGCCGGGGCCGACGGCCGTCACCAGTCCCGCCCCGTCCACGCGCGCCACGCTCTCGTCGCTGCTCGTCCAGACGAGCGCGCCGCCCGAGGCGTCCGCGGGCGTCACAGAGGCCGTCAGGGCGAGGCTCTCGCCGCTGCGCAGCGCGGTCTCGTGGCGGTCGAGCAGGCAGCTCGTGCTCGCCACCAGAGCGGGAACGGCGCGCTCGCCCAGCACCGCGCCGCAGACCGTGCAGGTCCTGCGCTCCAGCCCCGGACGGTCAAAGCCGGGCTCCTCGACGAGCGCCCAGTCCCCGGCGCTGTGCGCCGGCGGCGTGTAGCGGTCGGTCCACGCACGGCCGCAGCCGCGGCAGACGTGGCGCGTCCAGCCCCAGCTGCCGCAGCCTGCGGGCGTGATCTCCTCGTCGATCTCGGGCGCTTCGCAGCGCTCGGGGCGCAGCACGACGTCGTAATCGTAGACCTCGCTGCGCGTGAAGTCTTCCTCGTTGCCGTCATAGCGCCGCACGCCGGACAGCGACTCCCCGCGGAAGGGGGCGCAGTAGGCGCGGCGGTCGGGGTTGTCCTCGAAAAAGCAGATCTGACCGGAGACGGAATTGTCCGTGAAGGAGCCGAGCGGATAGTTCATGCCGCACAGATACCACATCCCGACGAGACCGCCGTTGTGCACGTAGCCGTGGCAGGAGTCCCAGCCGTCGACCCTGACGGTGCAGCCGTCGACGTCCGCGATGCCGCAGGCGAGCGCGCCGCCCATGAACTGCTCGCAGCGCGCCTCGAAGCAGCAGTCCTCGTAGAACAGCTCCACGTCGGCGCTGCAGTCCCGCAGCGCGCCGCAGCCGTAGCCCGCCAGACCGCCCACGCCGACCATGACGGCGCTGCCGGTCATCGCCACGCGACCCTCGACCGAGCAGCCGACGAGGCTGCTGTGGTCGATATAGCCCGCGAGCGCCGCGGCGAAGCAGTGGCTGTCGGTCTCGAGCTCGACGTCGACGCCCTTGAGATGCAGATCGCGCAGCTCGGCCTCCTCCAGTACGGAGAACAGTCCGGCAAAGACCGTCTCGTAAGCCTTGAGATTGCCGTCGCGCGTCACGCGCTCGTCCGCGCCGGGGACGCGCACGCGCAGGTTGTAGAGCGTATGGCCCCGCCCGTCGAGCGTGCCGGAAAAGGCGATGGGCGTCCAGTCCGCGCCGCCGAGATCGATGTCCCTCGCGAGCGCGTAGCTGCCCGCGGGATCGTCCGCGATCGCCGCGAGGCCCTGCGCGTCAAAGATCAGCGTCTCGCCCTCGGCCAGCGCGGCCGCGCCGGGCGCGAGGAGCAGCAGCGCCAGCGCGAGGCACAGCGCCGTTTTGAGCAGCTTCATTTCCCTTCTCCTTTCTCCTCCCGCGGCGCGTGCCCACGCCTTCGGTGCGGCAGCGACTCGGAGAGGTCCACGCCGGTGAGCTGCTTGATGACCCAAAAGAAGAACAGCAGCACCAGCAGCGGGATCACGCAGGAGGTCACGATCATGACCGCCAGCGTCTCGACGAAGCGGTTGACTGCGTCCACGGCCTTGTCCGTCAGCGAGGCGGTCGTCTCGGAGATGCGGTCGAGGATACGGTCCACCATGCTGCGGTCGTCCGCGTCCGCCAGCGGCGCGGTCTCGTCCGTGAGCTGCTCGGCCGCGCTGATCGTCGAATCGATCGAGCTGCGGTAAGCGCCGTAGATCAGGTCCGAGACCTTGAAGCTGATCGGGATGATCAGATAGATCGCAAGTCCCACCGCCGCGAGCTTGACCGCGAGACGGCGCATCAGCCGCGGATTCCAGAACAGCGAGACGATCCCGAGCGCGCAGGCGATGGGGATCAGGATCTTGAAGGTGCCCGCGCCGATGATGCCGATGAGGTATTTTTCCGAATAGAGCACGCAGAGGATCAGCAGGAAATACTCCGAGAAATCGGCCAGCTTCGTCGCGATCGGCGTCGCGGTGTCGCCCGGGATGGCCGACACGCCGAAGGAGGCCAGCGAGGCCGAGGCCGTGAGCTTGAGCACGTCCTCGGTCTTCTCGTCGATGACGGCGAGGGTCCCGGCGTGCGTTGTCTGCGCGCTCGCCCTGTCGGCGAGAAAGAGGAAGGAGAACACCGCCAGCAGCAACAGCAGCACGGCCAGCAGCAGCTTTTTGAGTTGTTGTTCGTTCATGACGCCTTCACCTCGAAGACCAGCGTGTATTCGCGCGGATCGCACAGCGAAGCGACGAAGTTGCGCACGATCAGCTGCGCGTTTTTGTCCGCGCGGTCCAGAACGCCGCGCGCGAGGGCCTTGTCCTGCGCGTTCTGCTTGAGCTCAACGAGAGAGTCGTTGAAGTCCGCGACCGAGATGCGGTTGCCGACGCCCTGCTTTTCGCCGTAAAGCAGAAAGCTGTCCAGATCGATATCGGTGTACCGGATCTCCGCCTTCGGCAGCGCGACGGTGATGCGCTTGTGCTCCTCGTCCTTCACGACCGCAGCCTGCGTCAGATCCACGCCCGCGCTCACGACGCCGTCGTAACTGATGAGATAGCTCGACTCGGTGAGCGGCAGGTCGAATTTCCACAGCTTTTTCGTGCTCGAGTAGCTGACGACCTCGGTAAAATAGTACTCCTCGGTGACGAGCAGCCCCATGTCCCGCAGGCCGTCGCGCAGGATCTCGGAGCTGATCTCCTTCTCGACGGTCACGAGCTTTTCGACCTCCCGCTCGCGCACGACGACCTCCGCGGAGGGCCGCGGCGTGACGGCGGGGACAGGCCCGGCGCCGTTCTTCCGCGCGGCGTACACGATGATCAGCACGACGGTCAGCACCAGCACGAGCGCGATGAGCGCGACCAGGAGCTTTGTCTTCTGTTTTTCCTTTACCATGGCGCTCCCCTCCCTTCGTTTTCTTCCCTAATGGTATCACATGTCTTGTTTTTCGACAAGAACAACTATATAATGGAAATATCCAATATTCGGAGCAAGATCCGGCAAAGGAGGAAAAGCGTATCATGGAAAAGCATCTGCTCTCCGGCAACGAGGCCATCGCACGGGGAGCGTATGAGGCGGGCGTCCAGGTCTGCTCCGCCTATCCCGGCACGCCCAGCACGGAGATCTTCGAATCGCTGCCCCAGTACGGCGCCGCGCTCTACTGCGAGTGGGCGCCCAACGAAAAAGTGGCCACGGAGGTGGCCTACGGCGCGTCGATCGGCGGCGTGCGCAGCCTGTGCGCGATGAAGCACGTCGGGCTCAACGTCGCGGCCGACCCGCTTTTCACCGCCGCCTACAACGGCGTGCGCGGCGGCTTCGTGATCGTCACGGCCGACGATCCGAGCATGCACTCGTCCCAGAACGAGCAGGACAACCGCTACTACGCCAGAAGCGCGAAGGTCGCCCTCGTCGAGCCGAGCGATTCGCAGGAGTGCATCGACTTCATGAAGGAGGCCTATGCCATCTCCGAGCGCTTCGACATGCCGGTGATCTTCCGCACGACGACGAACATCTCCCACTCCAAGAGCCTCGTGCGCTTCTCCGAGCGGGAGGAGCACCGCTGCGAGCCCTACGTGCGCAACCAGCGCAAGTTCAACTGCGCGCCGGCCAACGCCTACCGCAACCACCCGAAGGTGGAGCAGAACCTCAGGGACCTCGCGGCCTACGGCGAGAGCTGCCCGATCAACAAGCTCGAGCTGCGCGGGAGCAGGGTCGGCGTCATCACGGCCTCGATCGCCTATCAGTACGCCAAGGAGGTCTTCCCGGAGGACACCTCCTTCCTCAAGCTCGGCCTGACGAACCCGCTGCCGATGGGCCTGATCCGCGACTTCGCCGCGAAGGTCGAAAAGCTCTACGTCATCGAGGAGCTCGAGGGCTTCATGGAGGAGCAGATCAAGGCCGCGGGCATCCCCTGCGTCGGCAAGGAGCTGGTGAGCAATCTCTACGAGCTCAATCCCCAGCGCCTGCGCGAGATGGTCTTCGGCGAAAAGCCGGTCGTGAAGGAACCGGCGGTCAAGGCCGTGCCGCGCCCGCCGGTGCTCTGCCCCGGCTGCCCGCACCGCGGCTTCTTCTACACGATGTCCAAGGGCAGGGACTTCGTCATCGCCGGCGACATCGGCTGCTATACGCTCGGCGGCGCCGCGCCGCTCGACGCGCTGGACACCTGCGTGTGCATGGGCGGCGGCTTCTCAATCGCGATGGGCATGTCCAAGGCCTTCGCCGCCACGGGCGAGAAGAAAAAGATCTTCGGCGTCGTCGGCGACTCGACCTTCTTCCACAGCGGCATGACCGGCGCGGCCGAGATCCTTTACAACAAGGGCGCGGTGATCCCCGTCGTGCTCGACAACCACATCACCGGCATGACCGGCCACCAGGACAACCCCGGCTCCGGCTACACGCTGCAGGGCGAGGCCGCCGCGGCCATCCGGATCGAGGACGTGCTGCGCGCCTACGGCTACGAGAACGTGATCGTCGTCGATCCGCAGGACCTCGCGGCCATGCAGAAGGCCGTGGACGACGCGCTCGCCTCGGCCGTCCCCGCGGCGATCATCTGCCGCAGGCCCTGCCTGCTCATCAAGCGCATCCCCCACGAGAAGGGCCTGTGCGTCGTCGACCGCGAGAAGTGCGTCGGCTGCAAAAAATGCCTGAAGGTCGGCTGCCCGGCGGTCATGATCCGCGAGGGCAGGTCCTCGATCGATCCCAACCAGTGCGTGGGCTGCACGCTCTGCGCGCAGGTCTGCCCGGTCGGGGCGATCACGAGAAAGGAGGGCAAGTGATGGCTGTCAAAACTGCGATCCTTGTCGGCGTCGGCGGTCAGGGCGCGATCCTGACGGCCAAGGTGCTGGTCAACGGCCTCATGCGCGCGGGCTATGACGTCAAGATGTCCGAGGTCCACGGCATGAGCCAGCGCGGCGGCAGCGTCTCGACCCAGGTGCGCTGGGGCGAGAAGGTCTATGCGCCGCTCGTCGGGCCCGGCGGAGCGGACGTGCTCGTCGCCTTCGAGAAGATGGAGGCCGTGCGCTACGCGCTCTTCCTCAAGCCGGACGGCGTGGCCGTCATCAACGACTACGAGCAGGCCTCCGCAACGATCGCGGCGGGCCTGGCGGAATACCCCGCGGGCTGTCTCGAGGCCATGCGCGACAACTTCCGCTGCGTCGTGCTTCCGGCGGCGGAGATCGCCGAGGGCCTGGGCAGCGCAAAGTGCATGAACATCGTGCTCTTCGGGGCGCTGGCCCACGTGCTGGGTCTCGACGAGATCGACTGGGAGCAGGTCATCCGCGAGACGGTCCCGCCGAAATTCCTCGAGCTGAACCTCGCGGCCTACCGCGCCGGGCGCGCCGCCGCGGAGGCGTAAAAAAAGAAGGAACGCAGCCGCGTTCCTTCTTTTTTTGTTTCTTTTATCGGTTTCCGGCGTCCCGGTTCTGCTCGCGGATCTTTTTCTTCCAGCAGCGGTGGCACATGGCGATATAGCTGTCGTTGCCGCCGAGCAGGATCTGTCCGCCGCTCGTCACGATCCTCCCGTCGGCGTCGATGCGCGCGTTGACCGTGGCCTTGCGGCCGCAGGCGCAGACCGTCTTGATCTCGGTGATCGAGTCGGCCAGCTCCATGAGCCGCCGCGCGCCGGGGAAGAAGTGCGTCAGAAAGTCGGTGCGCAGCCCGAAGCACAGCACGGGCAGATCGTCCTCGTCGACGAGAAAGCGCAGCTGGTCGATCTGCTCGGGCGTGAAAAACTGCGCCTCGTCGGAGATGATGACGTCGTGCTTCCCGGCGCGGCGGTACTCCTCGATGAGATCCTGTTCGGGCGTGATGACCTGCGCGCAGGCGGAGAGCCCGATGCGGCTTTTGATGACGTCCGCACCGTCGCGGGTGTCGACGCTGGGCTTGATGAGCCAGACGCGCATGCCCAGCTCCTCGTAGTTGAACTTGGTGATCAGCGCCTGGGCGGACTTGGACGAGCCCATCGCGCCGTATTTGAAATACAGCTTGGCCATGTCAGTCTTCCTCTCCGTAGATATGCGCGCGCACGCGCGCAACGACCATGCGCATGGCGACCTGGTTGTGTCCGCCCTCGGGGATGATGAGGTCGGCGTAGCGCTTGCTCGGCTCGACGAACTGCTCGTGCATGGGCTTGACGGTCGTGAGGTACTGGTCGATCACGCTCTCGAGGCTGCGCCCGCGGTCGCGCACGTCGCGGCGGATGCGGCGCAGGATGCGCACGTCGGCGTCGGTGTCGACGAAGAGCTTGACGTCCATCAGCTCGCGCAGCTCGGGGCTGGCGTAGATCAGGATGCCCTCGACGATGACGACCTTCGCGCTCCTGACGATCACGGTCTTGTCGCTGCGGTCGTGGATCGAGTAGTCGTAGACGGGACAGACCACGTCCTTCCCGGCCTTGAGGTCCTTCACGGCCTGCACGAGCAGATCGGTGTCGAAGGCGTCGGGATGGTCGTAGTTGAGCTTGGCGCGCTCCTCGTAGGGCATGTCGTGGTGCGCCTTGTAGTAGTTGTCGTGGTAGATGACGGAGACCTCTCCGCCGAAGCGCTGCATCAGCTTTTTGGTGATCGT
>CACWIS010000020.1 GCA_902761055.1 Oscillospiraceae bacterium | reverse complement strand
AAGGGCTACAAGTTCTCCACCTACGCCACCTGGTGGATCCGCCAGGCCATCACCCGCGCCATCGCCGACCAGGCGCGCACGATCCGCATCCCCGTGCACATGGTCGAGACGATCAACAAGACCATCCGCGTCTCGCGCCAGCTGCTCCAGGAGCTGGGACACGACCCCTCGGCCGAGGAGATCGCCGCGGAGATGGGCATGCCCGTGGACAAGGTGCGCGACATCCTCAAGATCGCACAGGAGCCCGTCTCGCTCGAGACGCCGATCGGCGAGGAGGAGGACTCCCACCTCGGCGACTTCATCCCCGACGAGGAGGCCTCCGAGCCCTCCGAGGCCGCGTCCTTCTCGCTGCTGCGCGAGCAGCTCGAGGAGGTGCTCGACACGCTCGCGCCGCGCGAGAAGAAGGTGCTCGAGCTGCGCTTCGGCATCGTCGACGGCCGCACCCGCACGCTCGAGGAGGTCGGCAAGGAATTCAACGTCACGCGCGAGCGCATCCGTCAGATCGAGGCCAAGGCCCTGCGCAAGCTCCGCCACCCCTCGCGCTCGAAGAAGCTCCGCGACTTCCTGACCTGATCGGGAAGCCCCCGCAAAAAAAGGAAAAGGACGCCTGTCCGCAGCTGCGGACAGGCGTCCTTTTCTTCTGTTTCGATGCGGGTGTTCAGCGGAGCAGGAAGATCGCCGCGAGCAGGGCGAGCAGCATCCCGATCCCCGTCTCGATCACGATGCCCCGCAGGGCCTGCTTCTCGCGCGCGACGCGGTCGCGCACCTGCCGGTAGTCCATACTCGGCTTCTTTGAAAACTGCATGTCCGACGCTCCTTTCATAAGACCGCTTCAATCGGCGATGTACCACAGAGCGCTCGCGTCGTATCGCGGCGGGAGCTGGATCCAGTTGCCGCCGGACGCCTCGATGTACCAGCCGTCGGCGTCGTGCTCCATCCAGCCGTAGTCGCCGTAGTCCGAGGAGATGCCCTCGTACCAGTACTGCCAGACGGGCGGCTCGACGTCCGTGTTGTACCAGAGCCAGCAGTCGGACTGCGCGTCGTAATAGCTCTCGTCCCCGGCGCTCCAGACCAGCAGCTTGTCCGCCTCTCCGCCGCCGATGAAGAAGGCGCCGTCCTCGCCGGAGGAGAGGGCGATCGTCTCGCCGAAGAGCTCGACATTCGAGGAAGGACCGCCGACGTCGTACTGGCCGGTCGGGAACTCCTGCAGCTGCTGTCCGGCGCGGCCGATGCGCGAGACGGCCCTGCCGATCACGAAGAGCGAGAGCAGGAGGATCGCGGCGACGAGCCAGACGCGGGACTTCTTTTTCGGCTGCTGCGTGTACGCGCCGCCGCCGAAGTCCGCTGCGGCGGCGTCCGTCCGCAGGTCGGAGACGCCCGCGCTCTGGTCGAGCAGGGAGCGGATCTCCATCGGCGCGCCGCAGTACGGGCACTGCAGCGCCTGCGCGCCGACGGCGTCGGCGTCGAGGTTCACGAGCGAGTCCTGCGCGCAGTAGGGGCAGTGGCAGACGACGTTTTCGTATTTGCCGTTCTTTTCGAAGGCCACGTCCTCGTAGCGCTGGCCGTTCTCGTCATAGTAGCCCTTCTCGTAGCGGACGCCCGAGGAGCTGTCCGTCCAGGCGACGGGGTAGTAAACATAGTCGTGGCGCCGGCCGTAGACGTACTTCGGCCGCCCCATGCCGGAGAGGAAGCCCGTGGGCTGGTTGACACGCGGCCTGCCCGCCGGCGCGGCGGGACGCGAGGGAGAGGCCGGCCGGGCGGGACGGCTGCCGTAGCTGGTGGAGGAATGCGCGCTCGGCCCCCGGGAGGACGGAGAGCGGTAAACGCCCGCGCTCGAGCGGGAGGAGGAAGAAGAGCGCGAGGAGGAAGAGGGGCGCGAGGAGGAAGAGGAGCGGTAAGAGCTCGACGAGGAGCGCGAGGACGAGGAGCGCGAAGAGGAAGAATGGGAAGAGGAAGAATGTGAGGAATGGGAGCTGGAGCTGTGACCGGAAGGCATACGGATCCCCCTTTTCGGTTGATGTGGAGACGGCGCGGCGGTTCAGATCTTTGCGAGGAAGCACTCCTGGCTGGCGATCTCGGAATAGAGGATGGCCTTTCCCTCCGTGTCGCAGACGCGGATGACCTTTGCCATCTCCTCCTCGGCCTCGTCGCCGAGCAGCGCGCAGTAGCAGTTCTCGTATTCGTCGAAGAGCGCGTCGTTGAACTCGCAGCCGTGCTCGCCGCGGTAGATCGCGGTGTAGAAGGTGCCGGCCTCGACGAGGTCCTGGAAGAAGTGGCTGCCGTAGCTCAGCTCCGGGCGCAGGCCGTGGGAGCTGTAGGCCAGCTCGCACATGCAGTCGAACTTCGAGACCTCGGTGTAGTTCACCGGCACGCCGAGGGACGGCGTCGTCGTGCCCCAGCGCCCCGGGCCCATCAGCACGGTGTGCTCGCCGCGCAGCCGCGCGTTGAGCTTGCCGATGCAGCGCGCGGCGTGGTATTTGCGGCCCTCGGGCAGGTCGAGATAGGCCTCGACGTCCACCAGGATGATGTAGCGCACGGGCAGACAGACGTTGCCGCCCATGAAGTTGCCGTTGATGCGGAAGAAATAGTCCTTCACCTTGGGCTTGAGCCCCTGCGGACCGATGCCGCGCGTCTGCAGCGGGCGGCACTGGAGGAGGTTGATCCTGTACTCGCGGTCGGGCCGGAAATTGCAGGCGAACTCCACGTCCACGGGGTAGTCGTACTTCTCGGCGAGGTCGCGCATGAGCTTGGTCATGACCTCGCAGAAGTCCGTGCGGCGCAGCAGCTTGTCGAAGTTCACGATGTCCGGCACCGGATAGTCCACGCCCAGCTCGCGGAAGCGCGCGCGGGTCGGGGCGTCCGGCTCCATGAACAGCAGCGGATCGGTCTTGAAGTCCGCCTTGTCGAGCGAATCGATCGCGACGGTCTCGAAGCGGTTGGCCCGCAGGTTGATCGCGTCGAGCTTGTGCTGGGAGTATTTGTACTCGTCGCCGTAGGCCACCTTCGGCGGCGCGAGGGGCCGGGCCATGTCGAGCAGGCGGGCGTAATCCTCGGCCTCGCGGTCGACGGCGCGGGTGCCCATGCCGAAGACGAGACGCAGCATGCCGCGGTTGTTCTCCGCGGAGGCGGCGCTCGTGACGTAGAGGTTCTGCGAGTGGCCCACGCCCGCGATGTGCGGATAATAGTAGTCGCCGTGGATGTCGCCGCTGACGCGCATGACCAGCAGCGCCATCTGCTCGTCGCGGCTGAGGAGCCCGCGGTCGGCGCGGTAGCGGATCGCGTCCTCGTTGACGGTCGAGGCGTAGACCGTGCGGACCGCGGCCTCGAACGCGGCGTAGCGCTCCTCGGGCGTGCCCTGGTTGGGGCAGAAGACGCTTTCGTATTTGCCCGCGAAGGCGTTGCCGAAGCCGTCCTCGAGGATAGAGGAGGAGCGCACGATGATCGGCGACTGGCCGAAGTATTCGAGCATCGAGCGGAACTGCTCCTTGATCGAGTGCATGAAGATGCCGTGCAGCAGCTTCTCGCGGATCGCGGGCGCGACAGCGAGATAGTCCTCGACGTTCACCATCTTCGTACGCAGGCTCCAGGCGTCGTTCTGCACGAAGTAGGTGTAGAACACGTCCGCGCCGATGAAATAGGAGTCGTGCTCCTCGACGCGGCGCGCGAAGAGCTCGGGATCGGTGGCCTGCAGGACGCGGCGGGCCAGCAGCATGCCGACGGCCTTGCCGCCGATGCAGCCCGTGCCGATCTCGCGCTTCTTGATGGCCATGAGGTCGGCGGTCGAGAAGTATTTGCGGCAGAGCTCGAAGCGCTGCGGCTCGGTGCCGAGCAGGCAGCGGATGATGTTGTCGCGGTGCGCGATGCTCTCGGGGTCGTTCGGCTCCTCGTCGCTCACGGCGGTGAAGTCGAACATGCTGTCCCAGCAGTCGCGCCGCTCGCCGGTCTGGGTGAAGATGTCGAAGATGCCGTAGCTCTCGGCGCTGGAGGTGACGAGCGTGCAGCTCGAGCCCTCGATGCGGATGGGGAAGTACATATACTCCGTCCGCCGCCCCTCGACCTTGACGACGTGGATGTAGGTCGCGGCGTTCATCGTGCGGATGTTCATCAGCACGGGCGTCGCGTGACGGATGCGCGAAACGGTCTCGTAGATGTGCTTTTCGTAGAGGATCGGCACGTAGGCGATGGACTGCTGCTCCTGCAGGAACGGGCAGGTCAGGCAGAAGAAGTTGCAGACCATCATGTCCGAGAACCAGTATTTCTGCAGGTCGGTGATGCAGTCGAAGATATAGAACACGCCCGCGCCCTCGGCCGCGACGATGCGGTGCACCTGCACGGCGAAGGTCTCGAAGCCGACGCTGGGGTCGAGCTCGTATTTCTTCACGTTCGCGCCGCGCTCGGCGAGCGCCTGGGCGTCGATGATCTCGTCGTGGTCGCCGAAGCGCAGATAGACGATGCGCTGCCCGTCGCGCGCGGTGCTGGCCACGAACTTCGTCGCGGCGAACATATAGTCGCCGATGTGCGCGACCTGCCAGAGCACCGTGTCCCCGGCGCGCAGACAGTCGATCGCGCGGTCCAGGCCCTCAATGCCCGTCCCGATGCGTCTGCTTGGATCCATGCGGCATCCTCCCGTCCGTTTTGATGAATAACAACGATATTTTATCATCACGGGGGGCTGTTTTCAACGGAAAATCTGTGATATAGTGATGCCGTGATCAAAAAACGCGAGGTGTCAGCCCATGAAATACGATTTTGAGACCGTCGTGGACCGCCGCGGACACGATTCGGTCGCCGCCGACGTCGTCCCCTTCGACGTGAAGCCGGACGAGGGCTTCGAGCCGATCCCGATGTGGATCGCGGACATGGCCTTCCCGCTCGCGCCGCCGGTGCGCGAGGCGATGCGCCGCCGTCTCGAGGAGCCCTGCTTCGGCTACTACGGCTTCCCGGAGGCCTATTATGACGCGATCCGCTCCTGGCAGCGCCGCCGCAACGGCGTCGAGGGGCTGGAGAAGGAGCACATCGGCTACGAAAACGGCGTGCTCGGCGGCGTGGCCTCGGCCGTACAGGCCTTCACCGTGCCGGGCGAGAAGATCCTCGTCCATTCGCCGACCTATATCGGCTTCACGCACGCCGTCGAGACGCTCGGGCGCGTGCTCGTCCACTCGCCGCTCGTGCGCGACGCGGAGGGGATCTGGCGCATGGACTACGCCGACATGGACGCGAAGATCAGGGAACACGGCATCCACCTCGTGATCTTCTGCTCGCCGCACAATCCCTCGGGCCGCGTATGGGAGCGGGAGGAGCTCGAGCGGGCGACGGAGCTGTTTCGGGACAACGGCTGCCTCGTGATCTCCGACGAGATCTGGTCGGACATCGTCATGCCCGGATACCGCCACATCCCGACCCAGTCCGTCAGCGCCGACGCGCGCGAGCGCACGATGGCCTTCTACGCGCCGAGCAAGACCTTTTCGCTGGCGGGCCTCGTCGGCTCGTACCACGTCATCTACAACAAATACCTGCGCGAGCGCGTCGAGCGCCAGAGCGCGCTGAGCCACTACAACTCCGGCTGCGTGCTGTCCATGTACGCCCTGCTCGGCGCCTTCTCGCCCGAGGGCGAGGAGTGGGCCGAGGAGATGATCCGCACGATCGACGGCAACTTCGCCTACGCCTGCGGCTTCATCGCCGCGAACTTCCCCGGCGTGCGGGTCATGCGCCCGCAGGGGACCTATATGCTTTTCCTCGACTGCCGCGACTGGTGCGCCGCGCACGGCGTGCCGATCGGCGAGCTGCAGCGCCGCGGCGTGCGCGCGGGCGTCATCTGGCAGAACGGCGAGGATTTCGTCTGGCCCGAGTCGATCCGCATGAATCTCGCCCTGCCGCTCTCGCAGCTCAGGGAGGCCATGGAAAGGCTAAAGGAATACGCCTTTGTCTGAAGGGCGGCGATTCCCGGCAAAACCTGCGAAAAAACACTTGCATTCCCGTCACCGCTGTGTTACAATCCTCTCTGCGTCTTGTAACTATGTCTGATCCTGACAAATCAAGACAGCCTATGATCGAGGAGAACACAACATGAAGGCAGGAATCCATCCGAAGTACGAGCAGACCACCATTCGCTGCGCCTGCGGCGCCGTCATCGAGACCGGCTCCACCAAGAAGGACATCACGGTCGAGATCTGCTCCAAGTGCCACCCCTTCTACACCGGCAAGCAGAAGCTGGTCGACACCAGCGGCCGCGTTGACAAGTTCAACAGGAAGTACGGCATCAAGTAAATTTGATGATAGATCGAAGCCTCGTCGGAAAGACGGGGCTTCGATCTTTTTTTCGGAGAACGGAGCGCGCCCGGAAAGCAAAATCAATAGGCAGATTTTACAAAGTTTTAACATCTTTTTTGTAGAGCGCTACAAACTCTCGCGCGCCGCGGCGTTCCCCCTTTGACTTTTATAATAGGTGGCGGTACAATCATGTCTGTTAAGAATCCGCCTCGTACGGAAACTTAAAACTATCATAGGAGGAAATGAAAAAAATGAAGAAAGCACTGGCATTGCTCCTGGCTCTCGCCATGGTCTTCGCGCTGTGCGCCTGCGGCCAGCAGGCGGCTCCGGCCCCCGCCGAGAAGCCCGCCGAGGCTCCCGCCGAAGCGCCCGCCGAGGCTCCTGCCGAGGCTCCCGCCGAGGAGGCCAAGGATTACTCCGGCTATGAGATCCGCATCTATTCCAACTCCAACTCCGCCGAGCGCGTGGAGTGGCTCGTCGCCGAAGCGGCCGACGCCGGCTTCACCATCAGCCTCGACACGAACGAGGTCTACTCGGGCGACTCCGCCGCCGTGCAGGCTGCCGACGAGAACAAAGACGGCGACCTGATCTTCGGCCTCAACGAGACCCGCTGGAGCCAGCTTGTCAACGGCAAGTACGAGAACCTCAAGGTCATGGACTGGACTCCGTCCTGGGCTGACGAGGTCGGCGAGTACAAGTATGACGGCAAGGCCTACGGCATCGTCATCCAGAACGTCCTGATGCTCTACCGCAACGACGAGTTCGGCACCAACGGCACGGAGCTCCACTTCGATCACTGGGCCGACGTGGTCGACTCCGGCTATGCCTGGTACCGCCAGAACAAGGTCGGCGGCACCACCAACGCCAACATCAACTCCGCGATGCTCTTCCCCTTCGCTGATCCCGCGTCCCCGGCCGGCGGCGTCTCCGTTGACGGCTGGAAGACCCTGTGGAAGTTCTGCGCCGACGGCAAGTTCGGCGGAGACGACTGGAAGTACGGCATCGAGCCTCTCAACCGCGGCGACGTTGCCGTGACCGAGTTCTATTCGTCCTCCCTGTACGGCTCGATCGACACGGCCGCCGACACGAGCGATCATCCGCTCAAGGGCACGCTGAATCCCGAGAACTGGGCGCTCGTCGACATCAAGGACGGCACCTACTACATCGCCGAGTACCTCGGCATCCTCGATCGTCCGGGCCGCAGCGCCGAGGAGACCGAGGCTGTCAAGGCCTTTGCCGAGTGGTTCGGCTCCGCTGACGTCCAGGCTGCCTGGGGCGAAGAGTTCGACTCCTTCCCCTGCAACCAGGTCGCCGCTGCCGCGCTGTACCCCGACGGCATCCCCGCCATCTACCAGATCCCGAACTTCGCGCTGACGAAGGTCGAGGGCACCGAGATGACCTATGCCGAGTATGTTGCCGCTCACAGCGCCGAGTGGACCAACATCCTCACCAACCTCGGCTTCTACTGGAAGGATCCCGCGGACGCGAAGGCCGAGCCCGACTGGGCCAACCTCGACTGGTCCGTGCTGACCCAGAAGGCCGAATAATCCAGACGCACACAATTCCATATGGCGAGCCGGGCAACCGGCTCGCCATATGCCATATTCGCAGCATACGCATCAGACGCGGGGACGACCTGTGCGCCCGCAGAAGCGGGCGGACGCAAAGGTCGATCCCGCGTTTCATCTGTTTCATATTAAGAAAAAGGAGCGACGCCCCATGATCAAGCTCAACGACATCGTCGTCAAATTCGGCGACTTTACCGCACTGCACAACATCAACGTCCACGTCAGGGAGGGCGAATTCTTCACCTTCCTCGGCCCCTCCGGCTGCGGCAAAACGACGACGCTGCGCACCATCACCGGCTTCATCGAGCCCGTCTCCGGCACGGTCGTCGTCAAGGACCGCGATATCACCCACGTCCCGATCGAGGACCGCAACATCGGCATCGTTTTCCAGAGCTACGCGCTCTTCCCGACGATGACGGTCTATGACAACATCGCCTTCGGTCTGAAGATCAAAAAGCTCAAGAAGGACGAGATCGACAAAAAGGTCCGCGAGATCGCCCGCAAGGTCGACCTGAGCGACGAGCAGCTGGGCAAGGCGGTCAGCCAGCTCTCCGGCGGCCAGCAGCAGCGCGTGGCCATCGCCCGCGCCCTCGTCACGGGCCCGGCGATCATCTGCATGGACGAGCCGCTTTCGAACCTCGACGCCAAGCTGCGCGTCCAGCTGCGCAACGAGCTGAAGAAGATGCAGAAGGACTTCGGCATCACGACGATCTACGTCACGCACGACCAGGAGGAGGCCCTGACGCTCTCCGACCGCATCGCCGTGTTCAACAAGGGCTACATCGAGCAGATCGGCACGCCCAACGAGGTCTACAACTTCTCCAAAACCGAGTTCGTCTGCAACTTCATCGGCGACATCAACCGTCTCGGCGACGAGGTCGTGGCGAAGCTCGTCGAGGCGGGCGCCGACGTCGATCCGGCGAAGCACAACTACGTGCGTCTCGAGCGGCTGCACGTCAACGTCGAGCCGACGGGCGGCCAGGTCGCCCTCGAGGGCAAGGTCACGATGCGCGAGTACTACGGGCTGTACATCAAGTATTACATCGACCTCGGCAGCCAGACCATCAAGGTCATCGAAAAGAACGACGGCGTGCGCATCTACGAGAGCGGGCAGAGCGTGCGGGTCATCCTCGACCCCGCGGACATCATGGCCTACGCGCCCGAAAAGGAAGAAGAGGTGCGGGGATGAGCCAGAGCCTTGACCGCCGGCTGAGACCGGACTTCATCGTCCGGATGATCGGCCTGGTGTTCTTCATCTATCTGTTCTTCGGCTTCATGCTGCTCCCGTGCCTCAACACGCTCACCAGCATCTTCCGCGAGAAGAACGCCGCCGGCGAGGCCGATCCCTTCGCCGTCATCCGTTTCTTCCTCGCGGGCACGATGGGCCGCTACGTGTGGAACTCCCTGAAGCTGGCCGTGTGCCTCGTCATCACGGTCAACGTCGTGGGCATCTCCCTCGTCCTGCTGACCGAGTATTTCGACATCAAGGGCGCGAAGATCCTGCGCGTCGGCTACATGACGACGATGATCTATTCCGGCGTCGCGCTCGTCACGGGCTACATGTTCCTCTACGCCGGCGACGGCATGATCACGAGCGTCCTCAAGGACCGCTTCCCGGATTTCAACGCCTCGTGGTTCTCCGGCTTCAACGCCGTGCTCTTCACGATGACCTTCGCCTGCACCTCGAACCACATGCTCTTTTTGCGCAACGCGATCCGCAACATCGACTACAACACGGTCGAGGCGGCGCGCAACATGGGCGCCAATCCCTTCAAGGTGCTGTGGAAGGTCGTGCTGCCGACGCTGATCCCCACGCTCTTCTCCCTGACGGTCATGACCTTCATCACCGGCCTGTGCGCGATGAGCGCGCCGACCCTGCTGGGCTATGACTCCATCAACCCCGAGATCGTGCGTCTGGCCGGCTCCTCCGTCGCGGACGAGTCCTTCCCCCAGGCCCGCGCGGCGCTGCTGTCGATCATCCTGGCGATGTTCACGATCGTGCTGCTGACCGTGCTCTCGGCCTACGAGCGCAAGGGCCACTATCTCTCGGTCTCCAAGACGAAGGCCAAGCTGCAGAAGCAGAAGATCAACAACCCCGTGGCCAACGTGCTCGCGCATATCTACGCCTATATCCTGTTCATCATCTATATGACGCCGGTCGTGATGATCATCGTCTTCTCCTTCCAGAACCACAGCGCGATCCGCGGCAAGAAGCTGGATATGAACGGCTGGACGATCATCAACTACATCGGCAAGCAGGATTACAGCTACACCAACGACCGCGGCAAGGTCAAGACGGTCGCGGGCGCGATCTCGGGCGTGTTCTCCAACGAGAAAACGCTCGGCGGCATCAAGCTGAGCTTCCTGATGTCCGCGATCGCGGCGGCGCTGGCCTGCGTGATCGTCGTCGTGGCCTGCAACTATATGTTCAAGAAAAAGAACAAGGGCACCGGCGTCGTGCTCGAGTACGCGCTGCTCTTCCCCTGGCTGCTGCCGACGATCCTGATCTGCTACTCCTACCGCATCTACTTCAACAGCAACGCCGTGTGGTACGTGGGCAACCAGAACCTGTACTTCAAGGAGAACGTGCGCTTCCTTATCATCATGGCCTACACGGTGACGAAGCTGCCCTTCTCGCTGCGCATGATCAAGGCCAGCTTCTACGCCATAGACGAGGAGCTGCAGGACGCGGCGAAGAACCTCGGCGCGAGCGGCCTGAGGACCTTCCTCAAGGTCAAGCTGCCCATCATCCTGCCGAGCGTGCTGGCCGTCTTCGCGCTGAACTTCAACGCCCTGTTCACCGAGTACGATATGTCCGCCACCTTCCAGAGCCCGCAGGCCATCTCCTACGCCATGGTCATCCAGGGCATGACGGCCGACGCGACCCGCGGCGCGAACATGAACGCGCTCGGCCGGCGCTGCGCCTCGACCGTGTTCATCATGATCGTCTCCGGCATCATCCTCTACCTCGTCTACGGCGTCGGCGCGCGCGACCTCGGCGAGCGTCTCGAGCACCGCAGAAAGCGCAGAGAGCTCTGGGCGCGCCTCACCGGAGAGTCCCGCAAAGAGAAGGCCGCGGAGGTCAGGGACGCATGATCCGGAACATCGTCTTCGACATGGGCAACGTCATGATCTACTTCCGCAAAGACCTCTTCCTCGATCAGGCCGGGGTCAGCGGGGAGGACCGGACGCTGCTCGCGCGCGTGGTGTTCGATTCGCTGGAATGGGCGCGGCTGGACCGCGGCTCGCTCCTCGAGGACGAGGCGGAGAGGATCATGTGCGCGCGTCTGCCGGAGCGGCTGCACGACAAGGTGCATTACTTTGTGTACGACTGGGACAAGCCGCTGCGCCCGGTGCGGGACATGGCCCCGCTCGTGCGGGAGCTCAAGGCGAAGGGCTACGGGATCTACCTGCTCTCGAACGCCGCGAGCCGCCAGCACGTCTACTGGCCGGACATCCCCGGCAGCGAGTGCTTCGACGGGACGCTGATCTCCGCCGACGAGCTGCTGACCAAGCCCGAGCGGGAGATCTACGAGCTGTTCCTCGAACGCTTCGGCCTCAGGGCGGAGGAGTGCGTGTTCATCGACGACAACACCGTGAACGCCGAGGGCGCCTACCGCTGCGGCCTGCATCCGATCGTCTTCCACGACGACGTGGACGAGCTCCGCGCGCGCCTGCGCGAGGAGGGCGTGGACGCCTGAAACCTGAACCAACAAAAAAGCGCTTTCGGTGAAAACCGAAAGCGCTTTTTGTCGATTGCAGGGGCGAAGCCCGTCCGCCCGTTTTTCCGAGATCTACGACAGATTCCCCGTGGCGTACATGACGGCGGTCGTGGCGACGACCGGCGCGGTCTCGCAGCGCAGGATGCGCTCGCCCATCGAGCAGACGTGCAGCCCGACGATGCGCGCCAGATCCGCCTCGAAGGGGGCGAAGCCGCCCTCCGGCCCGGTGATGAGCGCGACGCTTTTGGCCGCCTTGTTGCCCTCGAGCACCGCGTCGAGCGCCTCGCGCTCGCCGGTCTCGTAGAGGAAGATCCTGAGCTCCTTCTGATTGGCGATGTTCAGCGCCTCGGCGAACTCGCCCGCCCAGCTCACGGAGGGGATGATGCCGCGGCCGGACTGCTTGGCGGCCTCCTCGGCGATGCGCTGCCAGCGCTCGAGCTTTTTCTCGGGCGTGTCGGGCTTCGCGACGCAGCGGCTGCAGTCGAAGAAGACGATCTCGCTCGCGCCGGCCTCGACGCATTTCTGGATGATGTAATCCGTCCGGTCGCCCTTGGGCAGCCCGCAGAGCACCGTCACGGCGACGGAGGGCTCGGCCGGGCATTTGACGACCTCGAGCACCTCGGCCTCGACCTGCTCGGGATCGGCGCTGACGAGGCGGCACTTGTAGTCCGTGCCCTGCGTGTCGCAGATGGTGAGCTCCTCGCCCGGACGCATACGCAGCACGCGCACATGCTCGGCGTCGCGGCCGCGGATGACGGCCATCCCGCCCTTGTAATTGGTGCCGGCTATAAAGAATCTCGGCATATCGCAAAGCCTCCGATCTGGGAAGAATCGTCCGATAAGTTCACAACATCATAATTATTGCACAAAAATCACAGCTTTGCAAGTACGCGCATAGGATAAGGGGAGAGGACCCCGAACAAAAAGGAGGGAAGAACATGGAAGCGGAAAAGCGCTACGAGAGCTTCCGGCGGGTCTGGGCGCGCGTCGAGGCCGCCGGGCGGCCGGACACCGGCCCGGCAAAGCTGATGCCGCGCAAAGAGAACAAAGCTCGCCCGCCGCGGCCGCGCGGCGGCGCTACTTCTTGAGCTTGCCGGGGCTGATGCCGAAGGCGGCGGTAAAGGCGCGGTGGAAGGCGGAGTAGTCGGCAAAGCCGCACTCCTCCGCCGCGCGCGCCGCGCTCATGCCCTCGCGGATCAGACGCGCGGCGCGCATCAGCCGCCGCGTGCGTACATAGGCATGCACGCTCGTGCCGGTCTGGGCCTTGAACAGACGCATGAAATGGGAGCGGCTGAACTGCGCGCGCGCCGCGAGCTCGTCCACGTCCAGCTCCGAGCCGAGGTTTTCGTTGATGTAGGACAGCACCGCGGCGATCTTCTCGTCATGGGGACCCTCGCCGCTGCGCGCGGCGCCGTCGTCGGCGGAGAGGCGGCCGAGCAGCACGAGCAGCTGGACCATGTGCGCGTCGCACATCGCCTGCGCGCCGAAGGCGTCGGTCCGCAGGTCCTCCTCGATCTCGCCCAGGAGCGCCGCGAGCTGGGCGCGCTGCGCCTCGTCCGGCGCCAGGAGATAGGCCGCGCGCTCGTCGGCGCGGTCGAAGCACTCGAAGAGCCGCGCGTCCGGCATCATGCGGTCGAAAAAGCGGCGGTCGAGATAGAGGATCACGCGCTCGTAGGGCTCGGACTTGTCGATAAGGGCCTTGTGGATCGCGTGGTGCTTCACCAGCAGAATGTCCCAGGGCCGGAGCGCGTAGACGCTGCTCTCGAGCGCGTAGTCCACGCGTCCGGAGATCAGCAGCACGACCTTGTCGAACTCGTGGAAATGAAAGTCCCGCTCCTGTCCCGCGGTGTCGCGCAGGTGGAAATAGTGGTAGTTCTCCTTCAGATAGCCCTCGCGGGCGTAACGCTTCTGCGGCAAGGCCGTCCCTCCCTTCGCGGTACTATGAAGCATAATACAGCACTTTTTGCAAGTTTTCAAGCAGTTATTGCAATTCTATTTGCAAATCGATTGCTGTATGATAACAGCATCAATCCCAAGGAGGCGCAGCTATGAAAAAGTTTCTCAAGTCCAACTGGTTCTTCTTTACGATGATCCTCGGCATCGTGCTCGGCATCGTGGTCGGTTTCGTCTGGGACGGCGCCGGCGCGCTCGAGCCGCTCGGCACGCTGTTCATCAACATGATGTTCTGCGTGGTCGTGCCGATGGTGTTCTTCTCGATCTCCTCGTCGATCGCGAATATGAAAAGCGTCAAGCGCGCGGGCAAGCTGATGGGCACGACGGTCGTGACCTTCATGTGCACGACGATCATCGCCTCGGTGATCATGTACGTGCTGGTGCGCTTCATCCCGATCTACACCGGCGAGCCGGCCTTTGAGCCGGGCGCCTCCGAGCCGATGAGCGCGGGCGCACTGATCGTCGGCTTCTTCACCAAGCCCGACTTCCCGGATCTGTGGAGCCGCCGCTCGATCCTGCAGCTGATCATCGCGGGCATCTTCTTCGGCTTCGGCGTGCAGATGTGCGGCGGACCCGAGACGAAGGTCGCCAAGCTCCTCGAGGAGATCACGCAGGTGCTGATGAAGGTCATCAAGCTCATCAGCTTCTACGCCCCGATCGGCTTCTTCGGCTTCTTCGCCGCGCTCGTCGCCGCCCACGGCGCCGACTTCGTATCCAGCTATGCGCGCGCGATCATCCTCTACTACGTCGTGGCCTTCGCCTACATGTTCCTGATCTTCCCGCTCTACGCGCGCTTCGGCGGCGGCAAGGGCGCGGTCAAGGTCATGTTCTCGCACCTCTTCCGCCCGGCGGCGGTCGCCTTCGGCACCTGCTCTTCCGTCGCGACGATCCCCACCAACATGGAGGTCTCCGAGGACACCGGCATCTCCAAGGACGTCACCGACATCGTCCTGCCCATGGGCGCGACGATGAACATGGACGGCTCCGGCATGAGCGCGATCATCAAGGTCGCCTTCCTCTTCGGCATGTTCGGCATGGACTTCAACTCCGGCGACGCGATCCTGGCGATCGTGGTCGCGACGGTGTCCTCCGTGGCCATGTCCGGCATCCCCGGCGGCGGCGGCACCGGCGAGCTCGTGCTCTGCTCGCTGTTCTTCCCCGAGCAGCTGGCCATCGCCTTCCCCATCGCCCAGGCGATCGGCGATCTGGTCGATCCTCCCGCCACGATGGTCAACGCGGCCGGCGACTACGTGGCCTCCTACGTCGTGTCCCGCTACAACGACGGCAAGGACTGGCTGCAGAGAGCCCTTGCGAGAAAGAGCGCCGAGGCTGCGGCCGAGACGCCGGAAGAGTAAAAAATGCGCTATACCAAGATGCACGGCGCGGGCAACTCCTTCGTTCTGACGGAGGATCTCCGCGGCGAGCTCCGGGGCGAGGACCTTCACGTCCTCGCCCTGCGCTTATGCGACGGGAAAAGCGGGCCCGGCGCGGACGGGCTGATCGTCCTGCGCCCCGCGGAAGGGGACGAGGACTTCTCGATGCTGTTCTACAACGCCGACGGCTCGATGGGCGAGATGTGCGGCAACGGCGCGCGCTGCGCCGCGCGCTACGGCGTTGAGCACGGTCTGGCGCGCGATCCGCAGCGCATCCGAATCCGCGCCACGGCGGGCGAGGTCGTCTGCCGCCGGATCGACGGGACGCTCTACGAGGTGCGCCTCAACGACCCGAGCCTGATCGACCCGGAGCGGCCCGCCGTCACGGAGCGCGGGACCGAGCGCTGCTGCTATGTCGAGCTCGGCGATCCGGGCATCCCGCACGCGGCCGTCGAGGTCGCGGCGGAGGAGCTCGCGGATCTCGGCGCGCTGCGCAAAAGAGGCCGCGCGCTGCGCTTCAGCCCGGCCTTTCCCAGGGGGGCGAACGTGGACTTTTACAGCCCGCTCGGCCCGGGGCGCGTGCGCGCGATCACCTACGAGCGCGGCGTGGAGGACTTCACGCTCGCCTGCGGGACGGGCTGCGGCGCGATCGCCGTTGCGCTGCTGCTGCGCGGCGCGCTGCCGGAGGGACGCGCGGAGATCGAGATGCCCGGCGGCACGCTGTCCGTCGCGCTGCGCCGCGAGGACGGCCGCGTGTGTGATCTTCTGCTCACCGGCCCGACGGCCGTGACGGGAGAGGGCGGCTTCCGCTGAAGCTCCCGCCGGGGATGCGCGAGGAGCGGCTTGAAATGCGCGCCGACGTGTGCTATCATGAAACGGAAAAAGCCTGACCGGAAAGAAGGATGTCTTATGAAAGCAAGCCTTCGCGTCCTTTCCCTGATCCTGGTCGCGGCGCTGCTGTTCGGCGTCATGCCGGCGGCCTTTGCCGATAACGGAGAGACCGGGAGCATCGACGAGCTGATGGAGAAATTCGATGAGCGCGTGCAGAAGCCGAAAGAAAAAAGCATCCTCGACGAACCGCAGACCATGATCGTGCTGTCCGAGCACGGCAACTTTATTTATGCTCTCTCCAAGCCGGGCAGCGGGGCCAAGCTGTTTGAGGTAGAAGAAGGCACCCGCGTGACCGTCTACGCCAGACAGAACGGCTTTGCGCTCGCCGTGACGGAAGACGGCGCCGCCGGCGGATGGATGAGCGAAAAGCTGCTCGAAAAGGCGCCCGCCGAAGGCGAAGAGCCGTCGCCGCGTCTCATCATGGCCTCGGTCATGTCGCATTTCTCCAGCGCGGTCCAGAAGCCGCGGCAAAGCGATCTGTTAGACGAGCCGCTGCGCATGAAGGTCGAGTCGCAGCACGGCAACTATATCTATGCGCGCACAAGGCCGGTCGACGGCGTAGAGATTTTTACAATCCCCGAGGGCTCGATCGTGATCGTCTACGCCAAACAGAACGGCTGCTTCCTCGGCGCGCTGGAGGACGACTCGGCCGCCGGCTGGATGAAGGAGAAGCTGCTCGTTCCGGAGGATGACGAAGCCACCGGCAACGGGATCGAGCGGGACGCGCGCATCGACGAGATCATGATGGACTTCAACAGCGGCGTTCAGCGGCCGAAAAAAGCCTGCCTTCTGGACGAGCCGGTCAAGATGCAGATCAACGCGAAATACGGCCGGGTGGTCGTCGTGATGAGCCGGATCGGCACCGGCAAGCTTTTCGAGGCGGAGCACGGGTCGACCATGACCGTTTACGCCAGGCAGAACGGATGGGCGCTCGCCATGTCGGAGGACGGCACGATCGGCGGCTGGGTCAACGAAAAGTTCCTTACGCCTGCCGGAAAATGACACGGGAAGCCCGCAAAGACAGGCGGCCGCTCCCTTGAAAAAACCGGCTGACCGTGCTATCATGAGGTCAGTCGGTTTTATGCCTTGATGAAAGAAGGTCTCTTTATGAAAAAGCTCCTTCGCGTCCTTTCCCTGATCCTGGTCACGGCGCTGCTGTTCGGCGTCATGCCGGCGGCCTTTGCCGAGAACGGAGAGATCGGGAGCATCGACGAGCTGATGGGGCTCTTTAACCGGCGCGTCCAGCGCCCGAAAGAGAGCAGTCTGCTCGCCGAGCCGGAGAAAATGTTCGTCCTTACGGATTACGGCTATTCCCTCCCCGTGCTTCCCCGGCCCGGCACGGGAAACTGCATCATGCAGGTGACCGACCGCTCGCCGGTCACGGTCTACGCCCGCGAGAGCGGCTACGCGCTCGCGACCGTGGACGACGGTACGGGCGGCGGATGGATGAAGGAGAGCTGCCTGGTGCCCGACACCGGCGACGAGCTCCAGCCGCCGAAAATGTCAGACGTCATGATCTATTTCACCAGTGAAGTGCAGCGGCCGCTGCAGCGCAGCCTGGTGTACGAACCGCAGCTCATGAAGATCAGGTCGAGCTACGGCAGGGGCATCTACGCCTGGTCGGACCCCTATAAGGACGCCAAGAAGCTGCAGGTGGTGCCCGAAGCGGCGTATGTGGTGGTCTTCGCCTATCAGGACGGCTTCGCCCTCGCCGCGGCAGTGGAATACTCGGTCAGCGGCTGGATGAAGGTGGAGTTTCTGGTCCCGGTGGACGAGGAGGAGATCAGGAGCAGCGCCGAGAAGGAGCAGCGGATCGAGGAGCTGATGCCGAGCTTCCCGGACAAGACACAGAAACCGACGAGCTCCGCGCTGTTCGACGAGCCGAAGGAGATGACCGTCCGCTCGACCTGCGGGAAATGGGTCTACGTGATGGACGGTCCCGGCACCGTCGTCACGGGTCTGGTACCGGACGGCCTGAAGGTGACGGCCTATGCCAAGCAGGACATTTTTGTGCTCGCGCGCAGCGAGGACGGCTCGTACGGCGGCTGGTTCGGGCAGGGACTGCTCGTGCCCTCCGGCGGCTGATCCCCGAAGCCGCGATGACTGCCCGCGCCTTTGGCGCGGGCAGCTTCGTTTTGTCCCCCGCAGACGACGGGAAATCCCCGCCTTCGCCCCCGCGGGCGGCTTGAAAAAAACGGCGAAGCGTGGTATCATAGCAAAGGAAAAACCTGGATGGAAAGAAGGATGTCCTATGAAAGCAAGTCTTCGCATCGTTTCTCTGATCCTCATCGCCGTGCTGCTGCTCGGCGCGATGCCCGCGGCCTTTGCCGAGGGCGCGTCCTCCGTCGAGGAGCTGATGGCCAAATTCGACGAGCGCGTTCAGGCGCCGAAGGAGAGCAGCATCCTTGCGGAGGAAGAGGAGTTCATCGTCATTTCGGATTACCGCAGCTATATCTGCGCGCTCACCAGGCCGGGCAGCGGCGTGGTCGTCGCCAAGATCGAGGAGGGCGCCACGGTCGTCGCCTGCGCCAGGCAGAGAGGCTATGTCCTCGCCGTCGAAAAGGGCGGCACGGCCGGCGGCTGGATGAACGAGGCGCTGCTCGAGAAGGTCCCCGCGGACGGCGTGCCGACGCCGCGCATGCGCGTGGCCGACGTCATGTCCCACTTCCGCGTCTGCGTGCAGAGACCGCCGTATTCGGCGGTGCTCAGCGAGCCGGAGCGGATGGTCGTGGAATCCACGCACGGCTACTGCATCTACGCGATGACCAACCCGGTCGACTGCGAGAAGATCGCCGACGTCCCCGAGGGCTCGACGGTGATCGTCTACGCGAAGATGTACGGCTGGGTGCTCGGCGCGCTCGAGGACGACTCGATCGGCGGCTGGATGAGCGAGAACCTGCTCGTCCCGGAGGACGACGAGGCCTCGGGCAACGGCAAGGAGCGGGCGGAGCGCATCGACGAGCTGATGAAGGGCTTTGACAGCGTGATCCAGAGACCGAAAAAGTCCTGCCTGCTCGACGAGCCGGTCAAGATGCAGATCCGCGCGAGCTACGGCAAGCTGGTCTACGCGATGTCCCGCGTCGCGACCGGCGTGCGCTACAAGGTGACGGACGGCTCGACGGTCACCGTCTACGCCAGACAGGGGGGCTTCGCCCTGATCAAGACGGACGACGGCTCGGTCGGCGGCTGGATCAACGAGAAGTTCCTGACGCCCTGCAACTGATCCCGCGGTTTGAAAAAGAGTGCCTGCGCGTCGGCGCAGGCACTCTTTTTCGCGCGCATTTGCCGCGGCGGGGGCGTATGCTGATGCCACGACGAACAAAGCGGGAGGAACAGCCATGCAGAGCACAAAAACGCGCCCGGCCGCGGCGCACAGCGGGATCATCTACCTGCGTCCGGACGAGATCGCGCCCAATCCGGTCCAGCCGCGCACGGTCTTCGACGACGCCTCGCTCGCGGAGCTGTCCGAGAGCATCCGCAGCTACGGCATCCTGCACCCGCTGACAGTGCGGCGGCGCGGCGGGCGCTACGAGCTCGTCGCGGGCGAGCGGCGGCTGCGCGCGGCGAAGCTCGCGGGGCTGCGGGAGCTGCCCTGCGTGCTGCTGGACGTGAACATGGAGGACGCGGGGCTGATCGCGCTGGTCGAAAACCTGCAGCGGCGCGATCTGGACTTTATCGAGGAGGCCAACGGCATCCGCCAGCTGATCCGCATGTTCGGCATGAGCCAGGAGGAAGCCGCGCGCCGCCTGGGCAAATCGCAGTCGGCCGTGGCGAACAAGCTGCGGCTCCTCAAGCTGCCGGAGGACGTGCTCGAGACGCTGCGCAGCCGCGGTCTCTCCGAGCGGCACGGCCGGGCGCTGCTGCGGCTCGGCGACGCGGAGCGGGAGCGGCGCGCGCTCGGGAAGATCGTGGAGAAGAACATGAGCGTCGCGGCCGCGGAGAGCTATATCGACGCGCTCCTCGCGCAGGAGCGCGAGGAGAAAGAGGAGGGGAAGAGGACCTTCGTGATGAAGGACCTGCGCCTGTTCCTCAACAGCGTGACGCGCTCCGTCGAGCTGATGAAGCAGGGCGGGGTCGCGGCCGGCATGGAGAAGCGGGAGACGGACGAGGCGCTGATCCTCACGATCTCGATCCCGAAAACGCGGACGTAGCGGCCGTCCGGCCACGGCGGCAGGACCCGGGGAGGCTTCGGCCTCCCCGGGTCCCGCTTTTTCCGCGGGAGAGGCGCCCCCGCCGGGAAAAGCGCTGCGCCGCGGGCGCTTTTTTTATTTGTCCAATCTGTGAATTTTCCCCGCGCGCGGGGACGAAACGCTTGACAAAGGCGGCGGCGGATGGTATATTAGCACTCGGAAATAAAGAGTGCCAACAGTCGGCGCGCCCGAGTGCTAAATCGATTGGGGTCGAGTGTCAATGGCTTTGAGCGAGAGAAAAAAGAGAATACTGGCCGCCGTCGTCGACGCCTACATCGACACGGCCGAGCCGGTCGGCAGCAAGGCCATCGCCGAAAACGCGGGCCTCGGCTGCTCCTCGGCGACGATCCGCAACGAGCTGGCCGAGCTGGTCGCGATGGGCTATCTCGAGCAGCCGCACACCTCCGCCGGCCGCGTGCCGACGGCGAAGGGCTACCGCCTCTACGTCAACGAGCTGATGGATAAGCAGAAGCTCTCGATCGAGGAGAGCGAGGACATCAACCGCCGCCTCAACCAGAAGCTGCAGGAGCTCGACGACACGATCAGCGACGTCAGCCGCCTCGCCTCGCAGCTCACGAATTACCCGGCCATGGCGCTCACGACCCGCGAGGCGGTGACGATCGTCCGCTTCGATCTCATCTACGTCGCCGCGAACACCTTTATCATCGTCGTGCTGCTCAGCGACCACACGGTGCGCAACAAGCTGGTGCGTCTGCCGATCTCGGTGGACGAGAAGATGATCCGCAAGCTTGCGACGCTGTTCAACGCCAACTTCACCCACATCGGCGAGGAGGCGATCACCCCGGTGCTGATCGGCTCGACCGAGCGCAGCGCCGACGACACGATGGGCATCACCGCCGTCATCTCCTCCTTCGCGCTCGAGGTGCTCAGCAGCTCGTCCGCGCCGGCGGCCTTCGTCTCCGGCGAGAACCGGCTTTTGAACCAGCCGGAGTTCCGCGATCCCGACAAGGCCCACCGGCTGATGAGCTATCTCTCCGGCGGCGGCCAGCTCCTCCCCGCAGAGAGCGGCCTGTTCGACAGCAGCGAGGTCCGCGTGCTCATCGGGCCGGAGAACGTCGCCGAGGAGCTGAAGGACTCGAGCGTCGTGATCGCCAGCTACGACGCCGGCGACAACACCCGCGGCCTGATCGGCGTGGTCGGCCCGACGCGAATGGACTACTCCGCCGTCGCGGCCAAGCTCCGCTTCCTGGCCGACGGCCTCTCGCGGCGGCTCGGCGGGGGCGAGGCGCCGCCCGCGGGCATGCACAATAAGCTGATCATCAAGGGAGACAGGAACGATGAGTGAAGAAAAGATCGACGAGATCAGGGAACAGACCGCAGCAGAAGAAAAACCGGAGACGCCGGAGAAAGAAAAAACCGAAGCGCCGAAGGAAGAGAAAAAGAGCAAAAAGGAAAAGGCAAAGGAAGAGAAGGCCGCGCCGAAGGAGGAGAAAAAGCCCGAGGCGCCGCAGGCTCCGTCCGACGCCTATTTGAGACTGCTCGCGGAGTACGACAACTACCGCAAGCGCAGCCAGAAGGAGAAAGAAAGCCTCTACGCCGACATCAAGGCGGACACCGTGACGAAATTTCTGCCGGTGTACGACAACCTTGTCCGGGCGCTCAGCACGCCCACCGAGGACGAGGCCTGCCGCAAGGGCGTCGAGATGATCATGACGCAGTTCTGCAGCACGCTGGAGAAGATGGGCGTCGAAAAGATCGAGAGCCTCGGACAGAAGTTCGATCCCGCGCTGCACAACGCGGTCATGCACGCCGAGGACCCCGACAAGGGCGAGAACGAGATCGTCGAGGTCTTTCAGGAGGGCTTCCGTCTGGGCGACAAGGTGATCCGCTTCGCGATGGTCAAAGTGGCAAACTGACGGCAGAGGCCGTTTGTTATAAAAGGTTTAATAAAAACAGTCGATATACAGGAGGAATTCATCATGGGAAAAATCATCGGTATTGATCTGGGTACCACCAACAGCTGCGTGGCCGTCATGGAGGGCGGCGAATCGGTCGTCATCGCCAATGCCGAGGGCGCGCGCACCACGCCTTCCGTCGTGGCCTTCGCCAAGAACGGCGAGCGTATGGTCGGCCAGGTGGCCAAGCGTCAGGCCGTTACGAACCCCGACCGCACGATCTCCTCGATCAAGCGCGAGATGGGCTCGAACTACAGAGTGACGATCGACGGCAAGGCCTATACGCCGCAGGAGATCTCCGCGATGGTGCTGCAGAAGCTGAAGGCCGACGCCGAGGCCTATCTGGGCCAGAGCGTGACCGAGGCCGTCATCACCGTCCCTGCCTACTTCACCGACGCGCAGCGTCAGGCGACCAAGGACGCGGGCAAGATCGCGGGCCTGGACGTCAAGCGCATCATCAACGAGCCGACCGCGGCGGCCCTCGCCTACGGTCTGGACAAGGAGAGCGATCAGAAGATCATGGTCTACGACCTCGGCGGCGGCACCTTCGACGTGTCCGTGCTCGAGATCGGCGACGGCGTCATCGAAGTGCTGGCCACGGCGGGCAACAACCGTCTCGGCGGCGACGACTTCGACGCGCGCATCGTGAAGTATCTGGTCGAAGAGTTCAAGAAGTCCGACGGCGTGGACCTCAGCCTCGACAAGGTCGCCATGCAGCGCCTGCGCGAGGCGGCCGAGAAGGCGAAGATCGAGCTGAGCGGCGTCACGACCTCGAACATCAACCTGCCGTACATCACGGCGGACGCGACCGGCCCGAAGCACCTCGACGTCACCTTGACCCGCGCGAAGTTCAACGAGCTGACCCACGACCTCGTCGAGAAGACCGTCGGCCCGGTCAAGCAGGCCCTGTCCGACTCCGGCCTGAGCCCGAGCGAGATCAGCAAGGTCCTGCTCGTCGGCGGCTCGAGCCGTATCCCCGCCGTGCAGGAGATGGTCAAGTCCCTCACCGGCAAGGACGGCTTCAAGGGCATCAACCCGGACGAGTGCGTTGCCATCGGCGCGGCCATCCAGGGCGGCGTGCTCGGCGGCGACGTGCAGGGCATCCTGCTGCTGGACGTCACCCCGCTGTCCCTCGGCATCGAGACGCTCGGCGGCGTCTGCACCCGTCTGATCGAGCGCAATACCACGATCCCGACCAAGAAGAGCCAGGTCTTCTCCACCGCCGCGGACAACCAGACCTCCGTCGAGGTCAACGTCCTGCAGGGCGAGCGCGAGATGGCCGCCTACAACAAGAGCCTCGGCCGCTTCCAGCTCGACGGCATCGCCCCGGCGCGCCGCGGCGTGCCGCAGATCGAGGTCACCTTCGACATCGACGCCAACGGCATCGTGAACGTCTCGGCGAAGGATCTCGGCACCGGCAAGGAGCAGCACATCACGATCACCTCCTCGTCCAACATGTCCAAGGAGGACATCGACAAGGCCGTCAAGGAGGCCGAGATGTACGCCGCCGAGGAC
>CACWIS010000019.1 GCA_902761055.1 Oscillospiraceae bacterium | reverse complement strand
GTTTGCTTTTTTCAAAAGGAAATATCTGATTCCTATCAATATATCATTGTAGTCCTATGCTTATAGCTTGGGATGTATAAAGGCTTCGACTACTGGGCCGGCAACCAGTGGTCTTTTTTATATCTGCATTTTTTGCTTGAACAAAAAAGACCACATCTACCGAGTAATCTCAGTAAATGTGGTCTTTCTTTGTTCCCCGCTTGAAGACGCCGCTCAAAACACTGTTTTCATAGTGTCCCTAATCTGCGCCGCCTTTGCCGGAAGGGGCGTTTTTTCGTTTCTGCGGCGGGATCAGTGAAAGTCGAACATGCGGTAATTCGCGGATTCGGGCGTATCGTGCGCGCCGATCATCGCGGTGGAATAGCAGATCAGCACGGTGTCGTAGCCCTCGCGCAGGATCCGTTCACGCAGGTCGAACGAGCTGTCATACGAGCGGAGCGCCAGCGTGTCGAGCTCGCGGATGCCGAGAGAGAGGAAGGGCGCCAGCGGATTGGAAAAGGAATCGCGCAGCAGCAGGACCTTTCCGTCGGCTGCGTCCAGATTGACGCTGTCGCGCAGCCGATAGGCGTAGTGCAGGCCCTTCCCGGGGACGGGGCCGTCCCCGTTGAGACGTTCCGTGTCGATAAAGCCCTCAAAACCGCCCTCCGTGAAGGTGCCGTCGCCGGACTTGAAGCGGTAGTGCGTCGGAAAGTCAGGCAGGATCAGGGTGTAATCGTCCCAGCCGACGTAGCTCTCCGAGAGCTTCCTGCCCTGCTCGCCGACCCAGCAGCTTTCCCAGTGACGGAAAAGATAGCGGTCTTTGTCGTACAGGGCGGGGTCGATATCGTAGCCGCAGAAGCGGTCCAGCCCCCCGACGGCGATGCGGCGCGCCGCCCAAAAGGCGGCCTCCACCGTCCAGTGGTGATCCGTGCGGTAAAACAGATCGGAGACGTTCAGCTTCTCCCCGACGATGTCCTCCCGAAGATCGAGGACCGGGACGTCCGCGGCACGAAGCCGCTCAAGCAGGCGGTCGACATTGCGGTTGCAGTAGCTCTCCGTGGAAAACTCATCCCGGATCTCGGCGTCGTCCAGATACTTGTTCGGGAGCGAGACGTAGAGCATGCGGATGCCGTTCGCGGCGAGGAAATCCCGGAAATCCAGCAGCTGCTCGTATTCATAGTCCGTGCTGGTCTGCGGGTAGACCGAGACGATCATGCCCTCGTCGTTGAGGTAAAAGCCGTACCTGGAGCTGTAGTAGCTGCGCATGTCCATCGCTTTGGTCACGGACCCGTTGAGCTTGATGAACGCATCCTCAGCCCAAAGATTTTCCAGAAAGCCGAGCTTTACCGCGGCGAGGAAGCGATCGGGCCGGAGCGAGACCCCTTCCAGCGCGGATCCGTCGACCGCGGCGGGCCAGAAGCCGTTGAGAACAAAACTCAGCAGCAGAAAGGCGAGGAAAAAGACGGACAGGATTCGGTTTTGAAGGCGGTCATTACCCATTACGTTCTCTCCCGGGGAACGCCGTACGGCGAAAGGCTTACGGTCCGCTTCAGAAGTTGGCATAGGCGAAGGGGTTGTTCTGCCCCGCAAAAACATAGGAAAGCGCCCAAAGGAAAAGCAAAGCGATCACAAGCGCCGAGACGATCTCAAAGGCATACTGCGTCCGGCGGTCCTTCGCGCAAAGCCGACGCAGCCGCTCGCCCAGCGGAAAGCACAGCAGCTGCGCGCCGATGAGGAACACGCGGTATTCGCGCAGCAGGAACAGCACCCGGCTGTCGGCGAGCGGGTTTGCCGCGCATCGGAACAGACGGCGGATGTAAGAGAAGGCAAAGGACAGAGAAGGCGAGCGGAAAACGATCCACTGGAGGTTGATGAACAGCAGGCTCCCGACGCGCCATGCGGCCCTGGCCCAGCCGCGCTTCAGCCGGCCGGGAAGCCCGGTGAGGCGCTCGAAGGAGATCAGGACAAAGTACCCGAGCCCCCAGAACAGGAAGGTCCAGTTCGCGCCGTGCCAGAGACCTGTGAGCAGCCACACGGTCAGAAGGTTGAAGTACACACGGCTCCGGCTTTCGCTTCGCGAGCCGCCCATCGGGATATAGACATAGTCCCGGAACCACTGACTGAGCGAGATATGCCATCTGCGCCAGAAGTGGGAGACGGAGTCCGTCAGATAGGGGTAGTCGAAGTTTTCGCAGCAGTCGTAGCCGAACATCCGGGTAAGGCCGATCGCCATGTCGGAATAGCCGGAAAAATCGTAGTAGAGCTGCAGCGAGTAACACAGGGAGCCCAGCCAGGCGTAGGAGCAGGAAAAGGAGGAGAAGGGCGCGGAAAAGACCTCTTCGACGAGGTTGAACAGGACGTCCGCCAGCAGGACCTTCTTGCAAAAGCCGACAAGAAAGCGGCGCACGCCGCCGGAAAAGAAGGCGAAGCGCCCGGCTTCGAAGCGATCGGACAGCCGGAGCGCGTCATAACGGCTCAGCGGGCCGCACTGCAGCTGAGGGAAAAAGGAAAGATACAGCGCGTCGTGCAGGGGACTGCCCTCGGGCACAGCGCGCCTGCCGTAAAGATCGGCCAGGTAGGAGATGCCCTTGAAGGTGTAAAAGGAGATGCCCAGCGGAAGGGCGAGCGCGCCGAACGTATACGCGCGCCCCGTCAGACGGCCCAGCTCTCCGAGAAAAAAGGCGGAATACTTGCAGCAGAGGAGCGGGAGGAGCTGAAAAGCCAGGCCGAAGAGGAACAGCAGCTTTCTGGACCTTTCGTTTTTGCTGCGCGCGAGGAGCCTGCCGACAAGGACGGTAAAGGCGACGGTGCAGAGGAAGAGGAGCAGAAAACGTTTCGGTTCGAAATAGTAAAACAGTATGCTGAAGGCCAGAAGGACGAATTCCCGCAGCCGTTTGCCCGCCAGATAGTATACGGCGAGGGCACAGGGCAGGAACAGAAAAAGAAAATGCGTGGAGACAAGCGACATACTCGGTGCCTCTCCCCTCGTAAAGGATCAGTCGATGTGGATGAGCTTCTCGTTGAGCTCGTCGGCGGTGACGTTGGGGTTGTGCCAGCGCTCGCGCGTTTCGCTCGCCGCGCCGATGTTGATCGCCCGGCGCGGGCAGAACTGCAGGCAGCTGAGGCACTGGATGCAGTCCGTGCCGAATTCCGGCCGTCCGCCGATCATCCTGATGTTGCCCTTCGGACAGAGCCGCGCGCACTGGCCGCAGCCGATGCATTTGCCCGTGACGGAGAAATCCTCGGCCTTCTTCGGCGCGATCTTCGGCCACGCGGAGGCCTCGATCCGGTTGAAGAGGGGCGCGGAGGGCGCCTTGTCGGCCTTTTTGAAGACCTTGACGTCCGCGGCGACCTGCGCGGCGAGCTCCGCGGAGCGCTTCTGCGCCTTCTCGGGCGTCAGCGGCGGGAACATCAGCGTGTGCGGCATCAGCCAGATGCAGGCGCTCTGGTGGGAGATGCCGGTCCAGTAGTCCAGCGGGATGATGTCGTTGAGCTGCGCGAGGCCGATCCCGGGGTAGCCCGCATAGCTGACCACGCCGAAGGTGTAGGGGTTGGGCTTGACCGAGAGCATGCGGAGGGATTCCTCCATGCCCAGCGGCATGCGGCCCGCGTGGCAGGGAAAGACGAAGCCGACGCGCTCGCAGAAGCGCACGTCCGTGACCGCCGGAGCGCGGCGCATCATCACGATGTCCGTGTCGCCGAGGCCCCCTGCGATGTTCTTTGCGATATCGAGGCAGTTGCCGGTGCCGGAAAAGCAGAAAATGACGTTCTTGCTCATGGCGCTTTCTCCTTTTACAGACTCAGATCAAAGATGGAGTCGTCGTTTTCGATCCAGTCCTGCACCGGGATCGTGCGGTATTCGGTCGGCGTCGAGCGGATGACGACCTTCTCGATGCCGGCGTTGATGATCTGGCGCTTGCACATCGAGCAGGACATGGCGTTTGCCAGCAGCTCGTTGGTCAGCGCGTCGCGGCCGACGAGATAGATCGTCGCGCCGATCATGTCGCGCCGCGAGGCGGAGATGATCGCGTTGGCCTCGGCGTGCACGGAGCGGCAGAGCTCGTAGCGCTCGCCGGAGGGGATGTGAAGCTTCTCGCGCGTGCACTCTCCGATATCCGAACAGTTGCGCCGCCCGCGCGGCGCGCCGTTGTAGCCGGTGGAGATGATCTCGTCGTTGCGCACGATGATCGCGCCGTATTTGCGGCGCAGGCAGGTCGAACGCTCCAGCACGGAATCCGCGATGTCGAGATAATAGTTCTGTTTGTCGGTACGGCTGTCCATAGCGATCCCTCCGTAATACTGTATGTGCTTCGATTATAGCCCATCGCCGCGCCGCAAGTCAACGAATAATGAATCGCTGTGGCAATTTGAAACGGACTGTGGTATGATCGAAGCATGAACAAGAGAAATTACATGAGAGAATATGACCGGATCGTACAGAAGCAGGGCCGGAAACGCCCCCGCGTGCTGCTGCACAGCTGCTGCGGCCCCTGCTCGAGCGCGGTGCTCGAGCTGCTGGAGCGCAGCTTCGAGGTGACGCTGCTGTGGTTCAACCCCAACCTCTACCCGGAGGCGGAGTTTGAAAAGCGCTTCCGCACGCAGCTTGAGCTCATCGAGAAAATGGGCCTTGCCGAGGACGTCCCCGTCCTTGCCGAGAGCTGGAAGCACGAGGAATACCTGCGCCGCGTCAAGGGGCTGGAGGACGAGCCGGAGGGCGGCGCGCGCTGCACCGAGTGCTTCCGCCTGCGCCTCGTCGAGTGCGCGCGGCTGGCGAAGCAGTACGGCTTCGACTACTTCTGCACGACCCTGAGCGTCTCGCGCTACAAGGACGCCGAGCGGATCAACCTCCTCGGAGAGGAGGCGGGCAGGGCCTTCGGCGTGGCCTGGCTGCCCTCGGACTTCAAGAAGCGCGACGGCGAGCGGCGCTCGCAGGAGCTGGCCGAGCAGTACGGCCTCTATCGCCAGGACTACTGCGGCTGCGAATTCTCGCTGCGGTCGCGGCGGGAGGACGCGCCGGAGGGGCTCGAGGGCTGAGGAGAGAAAACAGAAAAGAGGATGTGAGCACGCTCACATCCTCTTCTTTTTTAACCCTTGTCCGGGCTCCCGCTTTCGGTTTTGTCCCGCAGCAGGGCGATACCGCGCCGCAGCCCCTCCGGGATCGGCGCGCCGAGCTTGCCGGCGTTCTCGATGATGCTGCCGAGCTCGGTGAAGGTATACCAGATCGCGACGATCAGCGTGAGATAGTGCCGCGAGGGGGTCTCGCCGAGCAGCGGCGCGGCCGTGCTGTGCAGGATGACCTGTACGGCGATATCGCACAGCGCCGCCACCAGCAGCGCCGCGATCTCGCCGAGCTTGTGCCACAGGCCCTGGCGGGCGGCCGCGCTCGACCATTCGCCGCAGGCGCGGGCGGCCCAGCTGCCGGTGAGATAATCCGCGCACATCGAGACCGCAAAGACCGCGATCGCCCAGCCCAGCCAGCCCCACAGTCCCGTGAGGAAGCTCAGCGCGAGCGTGATGACGGCCTTGATCTCCGTCGCTTTATCGGGTGCGTTCATGTTCTTTTCTCTCCTTATCCTTTGATGCCCAGCAGGGCGGCGCGCGTGTCCCGCCCGGCGACGCCGTCCCCGGCGAGACCGTGCGCGCGCTGGAAGGCGGCGACGGAGGCGCGCGTCTGCGTACCGAAGATGCCGTCGGGGATCTCCGCGCCGCCGACGATCCGCCCACCGCAGCGGTAGCCGAAGGCGATCAGCTCGCCCTGCAGGGCTTTGACGGCGTCGCCCGCGTCCCCGGCGCGCAGCAGCGGGACGCCGGTGAGCGTAAAGCTCCCGGACGCGTCCTGCGCCGGCGCGTCCTGCGTCCCGTCGCCCCGGATCAGATCCCCGAAGCGCGCGGAAACGGATTCATCGCCGTCGAGCCTGCCGTCGAAGCCGGGCAGACGCTCGCGGTCGCTGTACTGCCAGAGGTCGCAGTCCATGCGCGGCTTCGCGCCCCAGCTCGCGACCCAAACGAGCGGCTCGCCGAGCTCCGCGGGCTTCACTTTTGCCCAGAGCTGTCCGGCCGAGCCGTAGACGCCCGCCGTATAGCCGGCGGCGCGTACGGTGCTGCAGAAGACCCGGATCACGTCCGCAAGCGCGGCGCGCGGCAGGGCGAGCTGCGCGCGATCCTCGACGTCCAGGTAGAGCCCCAGCGGCAGCTTCCTGCCGGCGAGCAGCGAGAGCGCCTTTTCCGCCTCCGCCTTCGAGCGGTCGGACGAGGCCGCGCGCGAGTACACGTATGCGCCGACAGGCAGCGCGGCGGCGAGCGCCGCGTCGTAAAAGCCGTCGAAGCAGGGGTCCGCCCAGGTGCAGCCTTCGCTGAGCTTGCAGATGACGAAATCCGTTTTGAGCGCCGCGAGATCGATGCCCCGCTGCCAGCTGGAAATATCGATGCCTTTCATCATGCCGTCCTCTTCCAGATATAGACCGCCAGATACGGCGGCATGTTGTTGTGCGGCTGTCCGCCGCCGGTTTGCGCGATGCGCGTGCCGTCCGCGCTTGAGTTCTGCGAACCGTAGCGCACGAGACCCCACTCGACCGAGCCGGTACCGGTGCCTCTCGCCACCGTGTGATTATGGCTCGGCATCTCGTCGACCGTCAGCGTATGCGCCGCCTCGCCGCCCGTGGCGCCTGCGGTATAGGTCTGGCCGGCAGCGAGAAGGAAGGTGTCTTCGATCTGCACCCACGTCCCGCCGAACAGCGTGCCGGGGTTTGTCGAGTTCACGGACAGATAGAGGCTGCCGACCGGATAGACCAGCGAGAGCAGCTCTCCGGGCTCGAGCGTCGACGCGCCCTTGAGTCCGAGATTGGCGCGGGCCGCGGCCGCGCTGTCCGCTCCGGTGCCGCCGCTCGTCACCCCGAGCGGGGCGCCGAGCTTCACGCTCCAGTCCGCGCCGACCTCGAAGCAGTCGTCGTGCTCCGCCGCCTTGCCGAAGGCGACGCCGCGCCCGTTGGAGCGGAACTTCATCGCCCAGCGGCGGGTCGGGATGCTCCGGTAAAACACCGCCGTATTGCCGAGCGCGTCCTCGGCCGTGAGGCGCACGGTATAGCTCCGATCCGGCGAGATCGAATCGAAGACGCTCCGCACGCCGCTCTGAAGACGGCTCTCCGCGCCGTAGGCGCCGCCCGCCGGCATGATCGCGCAGCGCAGCGCGCAGCTGTTCTGCCCGCCGAGCGACGAGAACACGGCGTCGGCTTTCACGGCGCAATGCCCGCCGTCTGCGGCCGGCGCGCCGTCCTCGTCGCTGCGGCAGATCGAGACGCCGCCGAGCGTCGGCGGCGCGTAGTCCATGACGGAAAGCGTGAAGCGCTCGCCCGCGCTGCGGCCGCGCGTGTCCGTCACCGTGCAGAGGACCTCGACGGAGAGCGCGGTCAGCACGCCCGTGCGGTATGGGCTCGCCGAGACGGTCTCGCCCTGACAGGCGAGCGCATACGAGGCGATCGACGCGCCGGGCGAAGCCGTGAGGTCGATCTTCGTCGGGTCGAAGAGCGCCTGCGCGCGCGAATAGCCCAGGATGTAGCCGTTCAGCCCTTCGACCGCGCCGCCGTTGAGCGCCGAGAGCACGGCCCAGCCGGCGGAGACGGCCGGCTTCATGCCCGCGTCGGCCTGGACGGAGAGCGGCGCGCTCGCCGCGCTGCCGACGGCCGTGACGCAGGCCTCGTCGCTGTAGGTCTGCACGCAGACCGCCGCGTCCAGGACGGAGAGCGCCGGATAATTGGCGAACCAGCTCCGCGGGACCGTGAAGCGCAGCGTCGTATCAAAGGCCTCGCTCACGCCGAGCACGTCCTCCCCGACCAGGAACACGGCCTTGTGCCGGAAGCTCTGCGAATGGCGCGTGACGTTGAGCACGAGCTCCGCGCCGGTCTCGACGGAGGCGGGGCAGGAGGCGATCGACGAGGCGCGCGGATGCGTCGTGATCGGGACGGAGCGTTTCGTGCCGACGGAAAAGCCGACCACGACGCCGCTCTCCGGCGTGAAGCCGAAGTTGCTGCCGAGACCGGCCGGCGCGCCGTCGGCCTTGGCAAAGCTGAGCGAGACGTTGGGCGCCGCGCCGAGCGCGTCGTGCTCGACCGTGACCGAGCCGCCCGAGCCGAAGCCGACGAAGCTGCCCGGCACGCTCGTCACGGAAGCGCCGCGGAAATGGGCGGCGACGGAGCCGTTGAGGAGCAGCTTGCCGTAAACGGCCGCATGCTGACTGACGTTCACGCTGAGCTGCGCCGCGGAGAGACTGAGCCGCGTTCGGTTCGCCTCCGGATCGTACTGCTCGGCGAGGGCGAAGCGATAGGTGAAGCTCCTTGTGCCGAGAGTGTTCCAGTAGACCGTGCCGCCGATATCAATATACTGTGTCCGGACGTATTCGTATGCCATCTTATCCTCCCGTGTAGCGCAGGCCGAAGCCGCCGTCGACCCCGAATTCCCAGCTCGCGCCGAGCTGCAGCCGCTCCTCGACGACGAGGTTGGCGATGTGCAGCATGCTGTCCTCCGAGGAAAACCAGCCGCTCCGCACGCCGCCGATCCAGAACTGCCAGCCTTTGGAGGTGTAGAGCCCCAGCGTCTGCCCGGCCGCGAGCTTCCGGTAGGCGAGGCCGTCCGCGGTGACGGTCTCCCCGGTGAAGGACAGCTTTTCGCTGATCGCGATGCCGAGGTGGATCTCGTGCGTGTACGGGTCCTCGACCGCGCCGCGCCGGATCTGGCCGTCGAGCGTGCGCGTATAGCGCTCGAGCGCCTCGATGGCCTCGTCATAGCGGAAGCTCTCCACCGTGCCCCGCGCCGTGGCGCACACCTGCGACTCGATCGCGCTGTAATAGCTGCCGAAGTCGGACTGCGCCACATACAGCGCCTTGTATTCCTCCGCCCTGCGGTCCGCGCGTTCGGTGATCTGCTCGGCGGTTTTGACGATCAGCGCCTTGAGCGTCTCGGCGCTGTCGCGCACAGCTTTCTCGTTCTGCCGCTGCAGCGCGGAGGAGGAGAGCGGAGCGGCGAGAGCGCTCCCGGCGGCCTCGTCGAGAGACTGCGCGAGCCGCACAAGATAATCCCGCAGCGCGGCGAGCTGCTGCTCGGCCGTTCCCTGCGGCTGCGGGGGCAGCTCGCGGATCATCGGTAATCGCTCCCCACTTCCAGGATGCGCGCCACCGAAAAGACGCGGACGTCTCCGCTCCCGGCGAGCTTGAGCTGCAGATGGTCGCAGCGGCGCGGCCGCACGGGGAAGAGGTGCGAGCCGGTCTCCGCGCGCACGGCGCTGATGCTGCCCGCGCTGCGCCAGACGCCGTTGGAATCGTACTGCACGAAAACGGAGAACTGCGCGCCCGGGGCCATGCGCAGACGGATCTGGTAGCGCGACACGCGCTTGTTCTCCGGCACCGTGTAGTACTCGACGCCCGTTACGGCCTCCCAGTCCACGCTGCCCTCGCCCGTCGCGCCCGGGACGGGCAGCGAGCCGAGCAGGGTGAGCAGCTCGCCGTTCGCGATCGCGTAGAGCTCGTCGTCGACGCGCGCGAAGGCCGCGGCGTGCAGCGCGTCCTCGCGCAGCCAGAGCTCGCGCGCGATGTCGTAGACGAACAGGGAGGGCGTCCCGGCCTCGTCGAGCATCGACAGATAGTACTTGCCGTTCACGGCGCCCGCCGCGGCGCCGTGGAAGCGCGTCTCGCCGAGGGCGGCGGAGATGCCGCGCGGAAAGCCGCCCTGGTACGCGCAGACGTCGCCGGGCGATTTGTAATACAGCGTCTCGTTGACCACGCACAGCGAGCGCGCGCTGCCCTTCTGCACGCCGCGGCAGACGGTCTCGCCGATCGCGTGCGCGCCCTCCGCCGAGACGCTGACGCGGTGGATGCGGTCGGCCTTGAAAAAGGTCGGGCAGCCGAGATAGTTCACCGCTCCGGTCCACGGCCCGTCCGAGCCGACCGAGCCGCTCCAGGAATCCGTGGACAGGCCGCGGTACTGCCGCCAGTTCCTGAAGTCGCCCAGCGCGCAGCAGAAGATCTCGTTGACGGCGCGCCCGCCGTCCTCTCCGTACCAGCAGCCCCAGAGACGGTTCTGGCATTCGCAGACATAGTCGAGCGGCGGCACGCGGCGCTCGATCGTGAGGCCGCCGTCGGTCACGGCCTGCTCCAGCAGACCCGTGACCATGATCCAGTCGGCCTCCTCCTCTCCGCCACCGAGGGCGCAGAGGATCCTCTCCCCGTTCACGCCCTCCGTTTCCGACCCGGAGATCGTCACGCCGTCCCCCTCCCGGAACAGCGCCGGGACCGTGCCGAGCGTCGGGAAGGTGATCTTGACGTACGCCGTCTCGATGCCGACCCAGTCGTTCTGCGCGGCGGACCACTGCCGCAGCGCATGGCGCTCGCCGGAGGTGTCGATCCAGTACTCCCCGTTGGCGGGCTCGGCGGGCGGGAGCGGCTGGATGTAGTCGGCGCCGATCGCGGCGCCGTCGCCGCGCACCATCTCATAGTGCGCGGACGATGCGTGGTAATGCGCCTCGAGCGAGCCGTGGTCCGTCTGGTCCTCGGTGTTGAGATAGAGCTTGTCCGGGAAGAGCACGAGATAGGCGCCCATGCCGACGATCTGCTTGTCGCCGGAGGCGAGGCCCGTCAGCGGCGTGGGCAGAAAATTGTAATACAGCGTGCCGTCCTCCGAGACGTAGGCGAGCGCGTCCTTTTCGGCCAGGGCGGCGGCGCGGATGTGCGTATCGCCCCGCGGCGGCCGGCTCGCGAGCATCGGCGCGTGGTCCGAGCTCAGGTTTTTCGTGTCGTACCAGCAGCCGTCGGGGATCCTGAGCCGGTGGTCATAGCCGCCGAAGCAGTCGATCACATCCTGCTGCGTCAGCGTCGGACGCAGCCTGGGATAAAGCGGCATGATGCGCACCTCCTAAAAAAGAAATCGTTTCCCCGCGTGCAGCGGCGTGTGCGCCGCGTGATAGGCGTTCCACCACTGGCTGAAGTTCGCGTTGTACATGGCGATCTGCTGGTTGTAGCGCGCGGCCTCCGCGTTGAGCGCGGCGATCATGGCGATCAGGTAGTGGGTATAGACGCCTTCGGCGTAGGGGAAGGGGATGAGCAGCTCCTCAGAGCCGTCCGTATAGGCGGCGAAGGCCGCGGTCGGTCCGCCCTCGTGGCCGAGCAGCACCTCCGCGTGGATCTTGCCGTCGAGCGCGGAGAGCCAGCGGCGCTTTTCCTCGGCGCTGCAGCTGTTCGGCTCCTTGAGATCCACCGCGGCGATCAGTTCGTTGACGGTCATGGCCGCACCCCCGCGTCAGGCGCCGGGCTCGGCCTTGCTCTTGAGCGCGTCCTGCGCCTCGTACATCGCCTCCTCGGCGCGGCGCGCGCGCTCGATCTCGGCGGCCGCGGCGGCGGGGATGCGGCTCTTTCTGCCGCGGGGCAGCAGGTAGCTCACGCCGTTGATGCCGACGTAAAAATTGGGGTCCTTGTTGGCCGCGCTGCGCGGGATAAAGACCTCGACAAAGCACTCGTTGTCCTTCATGTTGACCTCCTGTCATGGTTTTGTGAAAGAGGGCGGGTCGCCCCGCCCTCCCGGTCGGGATCAGTTCGTGGAATCGCTCGCGCTGTAAGAGCTGCAGCTCATGACGCGCAGCAGGCGCTCGGGATAGAGGATCGTCGCGCCGTTGGTCTCGAACTTGTAGCCGATGGTCGAGAACTGATTGAGCGGTCCGCCGATCTCGCCCTTGTCGTGGATGATCATTTCCAGCGCCCCGCCTTCGGGATCGATCGAGCCGAAGCTGTCCTTGCCGAAGAAGTAAGTGGCGTAGGTCACGCCCTCCTGGGCGTTTTTGTAGGTGCTGCCGCCCAGCACCGGGGCGAAGACGTCCTCGATGAAGCGCACGCCGTGCAGCTCGCCGATCTCGCCGTTGAACAGCTCGTCGGGCGCGGCGTACTTGTGCGCCTCGATCCAGCCCTCGCACTCGCGCAGGTCGTGCGCCACGGAGGGGTGGATGACCGCGTAGTAGCGGCCGTTGATGCGCGGCACGCGGTTCTTCTTGAGGATGGTCACGGCCTTGTTGACCATGGCCGGGGTGAGCACGCTGCGATTGGTGCCGTCGTCGAGCATGTAGCCCGGCGCGTCGGGCGTGCCCTTCACGGCGGGGTTGCCGCCCGAGGCGGCCGCGTCGGCGGTCTTCGCGCCGGTGGCGAGCACGATGTTGTCGCAGTACAGCACGTTCGTGTTGACCAGCAGCGCGTCGCGGATCAGCTTCTCCTGCGTCTCGGCGGCGGAGGCGCCCATCTCCTCGGTCGCGCCGAGGATCACGTCGTCGTAGGCGCGCAGCTCGAGACGGTCGGTGATGGCGGTATAGGTGCCGTACTGGTTGATCGTGCCGGTGACGGCGCTCACGCCGAACTTCTGGCCGGTGGGGATCACGCCCTCGGTCAGCTGGGCGGCCGGGGCAAAGCTGTTCCACTTGCGCCACTCGACGGTGCCCTTGTGGTTCTTCGGCAGCGGCTGGCGCTTGGCGAACTGCGCGTAGAACTGCTCGACGCGCGCGTTCTCCAGCAGCTCGGTGTCGTAAAAGTCCTTCATCTCGGCGCTCAGGGTGTTGCTGCCGGAGAAGGCGGTCGTCTCGCCGGTGTTTGCGTTGACGTAGTTGCCGGTCGCGTTCACGAGCGTGCCCGCGTCGGCGAAAAACTGGATGTCGAAGTCAAAAGTCCTTTCCATAATTCCTCCTGAAATGTTTGGTTCAGCCTCCGGCGGGGAGGTGGTCGCCGCGGGCGCCCGCGGCGTAGATCCGCCGCCGCAGCTCTTCGCGCTGCGCCGGGCTGAGACCGCGGTGGGACGGGGAAGCGAGAGAGGCGCTCTGCGCGCCGTTTTCGCGCGGCCTCGCCGCGCCGGCGCGCACCGCCTCGCCCACGGCCTCGGCCGCGCGTCTGGCGACGGCCTCCGCCTCCCGCAGCCGAAGCTCGGGGTGCAGCGCCCGGTAGGCCTGCTCGAGCGTGACGGGCGAGCCGGGCTGCGTCAGCGAGGCGAAGGCGTCGCTGCGCAGCTCGCGCGCCAGATCGAAGTCCGGCAGCTTTTCCCGCAGCGCCTCGGCCTGCTCGCAGAGGCGCTCAAAGTGCTCGCCCGCCTCGCTGCGGCGCCGCTGCCCGGCCGAGCGTTCCCGCTCCTCGCGCTCGGCGTAGCGCCGCAGCCTGTCCTGCACGCCGCGCAGGCGCTTCTGGATGATGCTCTGCACCTCCGCGTCGAAATCGTCCTTGTACTCGGCGCGGACCTCCTCCCAGCTCCGTCGGGCCGGGGTGCGCTCCGCCGGCTGCGCCGTTTCCGGCGTGTCCGGCAGGGGATTCTGCTGCCCGGCGTCGGCAGCTTCTGCGCCCGAAGCCGTCTCCGCGGCCGCCGGAGCGCTCTCATCGGCGGCGAAAAGCTGGAGATCGGCCAAAAACCTGTTTTGCATATCGGATGCCTCCTTTTTTCTGCGGGTTAAGCCCGCGGCTCTCAAAACGCCGGGGACCTCGCCCCCGCGCATCTTGCAAATACCGGGATCGCGCCGCGAAAGGCGCCTGCATCGGCGCGCCCGTCTGTCTGCTCCTTCCCCGGCTGCTTTTTTCCCGCCGCCCGCCCGGACGGCCGCGTCAGCGTCGGTTCGGCGTCTTTCTGTCCGACGCGCCGCTCTTGTTCAGCCCGCCCGCATAGGAGCCGCCCGCGCCCGGGGTCTTTTTATCTTTTCCCTTTTTCTTCCGGCCGCCTCCGCCGCCGGAAGAGCGGCTCGTGCCGGCGAGATACTGCGCGCGCAGCGCGGCACCCTGGGCGGGACTCATGCCGGCGAGCGCGTAATCCTTCGCACGGGGGCTGTAGCCCGCGGCGATGAGACGCACGAGGCGGTCGTAATAGTCCTGCCTGCGGCCGTAGTCGCGCTCCTCCATGTACACGCGGCGGCCGTAGTCGTCCACGGCGCGGCCGTAGGCGCGCTCGTCGCCGGCGATCATGCGCTCGTAAGCCTGATCCGCCGCGCTCTGGGCGCGGTCGAGCTCGCGGTTGTGCTCTCCGAGCGCGTCGAGGTAGCGGTCGTAGTCGCTCCGCTCCAGCGCCTCGGTCGTCTCGAGCTGCCGCTGCAGCCCCTCGCCCTCGGCCTTCCATACGTCCAGCGCCATGCCGTAGGTCTGGGGCAGGACCTCGGCCAGACGCCGCAGATAGGCGTCGTACTGCTGCTGCCCGACGGCCTGCGCGTAGGACGAGCCGTAGCCGCCCGTCAGCGCGGCGGCGCGTCCCATCGTGTCTTCCATCGCGAGTTTGCCGCGCTCGGCATAGTCCTGCGCATACTGCCGGTAGAGCGGATCGGTGTTGGGGTCGTAGCGGAAGGAGCCGCGCCCCGTGATCTGCTCATAGAGGCTTTGGATCTGCTCGTCATAGCGGCTGTCGTACTGCGGCGCCGCGCCGCGGATCTCTCCGAGGCGTTCGAGCGCGCTGTTGTAATTCGCTCTGGCCTCCGCGTCCTCCGCGGGCGCCTCGAAGGCGATCTCTCTGCCGAGATCGACCGTCCAGGCCGCGCCGCCGGAACCGGAGGCGCCGCCCTTGCTCTTGCCGCCGGAGCTCCCGCCGCCGGACGCGCCGCCGGAGGCCGTCTGCTTCGGCGCCGTGGCCGGAGCCTCCTCGACGGGCGGCAGCTCGCGCAGCGAGGGCTTTTTGATCGTTGCGGGCGGCGTGTTTTTCACCTTTTTCGCCGTCCCGTTCTTTTTCAGCGGCGATGCGCCGCCGCTGTCTTTTGCCATCAACATGTCAATCCTCCTTCTCGGCGCTCACACAGGCGGGATAGTCCCGCGCGAGCAGCTCGAATCCGATCCAGATCGTGTCCAGCAGCCTGCGGCAGGCGCGCCGCGAGCCGGACGCGGGCTCGCAGGCGATCCGCAGCTCGCCGGGGCGCGTGACGATGCGCGGATAAAAGCGCTCGCTCTCGTCCCGCAGCGCCTCCGCCGCCGTAAAGGCCAGCACGGAGGCCGCCGCGCAGACGAGGTCCTCGCCCCTGGGCGCGCTCGCCGCATGGCCGCGGAGCTCCAGCGAAAGACTCCGCCGGCCGTAGCGCGCGCGGATCATCGCGCCGCCTCCGGCTGGCTCGCAGCGCGCGTGCGCTCCCGGACGGCGCGCAGCTGCGGCCGCTCCGTCTTCTCCCCGCCGCGCAGCCGCGGCAGGGGTCCGGCCTTTGACCGCGGCGTCTCGTCTCCGGCGCTGTCGGCCAGCCCCTCGGCGAGCTGCGGCTCGTACTTCGCCGCCAGCGCGAGCGCCAGCGAACGGAAGGCCAGCAGCTTTTCCCGCTCGCCGCCGAGCGCGCGGAGCTTTTCCATCAGCTCGCTTTTTCCGTCGAAATCCATCATGTCCAGACACAGCAGCGCCTGCTCGGCGCGGCCCGGGTCGAAGAAGCCGAGGTTGTAGAACTGCAGCGCGAGCTCGTTGCGGCTGACCTGCGTGTAGGGGCTGGACTTGCGGGCGCGGACCTCAATATCGAACAGCGGCATGCGCAGCCCCAGCTCCTGTCCGGCGAGCGCCCCCTGATCCTGCGGCCGCAGCGCGGCGTTGGAGTAGGAGACGAATTCCGCCGCGCCGCTCCGTCCGGCGATGCGAAAGCGGCGGGGGAGGGTGTAGAACTGGCGGATCAGCTCGATGACGAGCTCGACCGCCGCCGTATAGGCGCGGTAGCTGCCGCGCGTGCTGTCGCGGCTGCCCTTGCCGCTGGCCTCCTGCAGCGCCGCGATGGCCGAGGCCGCGGTCACGCCCTGGGCGAGGTTGCCCGTGGCCGTCTCCGTGTTGCCGGAGGTCTCGCGCAGCTCGCGGATGCGCTCGCGCTGGTATTCGATGTAATTGCCGGACAGCGGCCTGAAGTCGATGATCTTCAGCGCGTCCTCGCCGAGATTGCCGTCCACGGCGACCAGCGGCCTGGAAAGATCGAGCAGCTCCTCCTCGTTGATCCCGGCGTCCTGGCGCTTGAAATAGCGCGGCATCGCGCCGACCATCGTGTTGCGGATGAAGGCGCTGTCCATCAGGTCGATCGCCGTCTGGGGATTCTTGCACAGATCCACGAAGCCGTAGCCGCAGGGACTGCCCTCGACGGGAAAGAGCGGGTCGAACACGAAGGGATAGCGCCCGTGCTCGTAGAGCGGCGCGCCCTCGTTCTCGCTGGCGTAGAGCACGACGTCGCCGACGTACTTGACGTAGTGCAGCAGCTGCCGGCCGCCGTCCCACTTTTTGTAGTAGCAGTCGATCACCGTGCTCTTGCCGTCGGTCGGGACCGCGTCGTCGTAGAGGAACTTCGTCGCCGCGAAGGCCCCGGGGCGCAGCGCGCCCTTGAGCTGCGGCCAGCGCTCGGCGAGCAGATCGTTGTCCTCGAGCGCGGTATGGAAGAAATAGCGGCTGTCCTGGATGTCCTTGACGCCCGGCTCCCAGAACAGATTGAGCAGATCGACCGGGCAGATCGCGATATCGCCCAGCCCGCCGAGCTTCGAGGCGTCCCAAACGATCTTGTACACGCCCGTGCCGGTCTTGAGCTTGGCCCACAGCGCGTCGCTGTACACGTCCTCAAAGCGGTTCTGCTCCATCACGACCGGCACGACGGCCGTGAGCATCCCGGCCTCCGCCGCGTCGTCCGGCTCGCGCGGCAGGATCAGCGGCTCGGGGTAGGCCTCCATGCCGTCGGCGTGCTTGGAGACGATGACGTTGTGCAGCCAGCCGCTCTTCGAGCGGAAGCCGCCGTCCGAGAAGGCGCTCTCGCGGCTCTCCTCGGCGCCGTTGCGCAGCTTCCACCAGTTCTCCGCGGCGACGACGCGCCGCTCGAGCTGCGCCTTGCCGCTCTTGTAGCGCTGCAGGATGCGCGTCAGCTCCTCGAGACGGGCGCTGTCCACGATCGGGGCGCTTGTTTGTTGGTCCATGCTTGATTACCTCCTGGTTTTCCGTTTCATCTGATCCAGCGGATCGAAAAAGACCTCCGGCTCCGCCGTGCTCCGCAGCGCGCGCACCGGCCGCGACATACAGAAATAGCGCGCGTCGTCCGCGGCGTGATCCTCCAGCGAAGTGTCGAGATCCTCCGGTACGCGCGGATCGTAGAGCAGCAGCGGGATCGTGCGGATAAAGGCCCTGCAGCCGGAGAACACGTACATCCGCGCGTATCCGTTCTCGTCGAACTGCAGACGGTAGTGCAGCTGCATCCAGCCCGCGACGCGCTTGTTGTCCCCGGGCGTGAAAACCACGCCGCAGCGCGCCGCCGTCTCGGCCACGCTCTCGCCGCGCGAGGCGTCCCAGATCGACGGGTCCGCCACGCCGGCGATCGTCTTGCCGCGCAGCCAGGGGTGCTCGCGCTCGATGCGCGCGATCTCGGAAAACTGCCTCTCCGGCGGCCACTTCACGCCCTCGTTCGGCGTGGCCGTGCAGCCGTAGAGCTCCAGCACGCGGTAGATCACGCCGTCGTAGTCCACGGCCCACCACGCGCAGGAAAAGGGCTTGCCGTAGCCGAAGTCGTAGCTGCGGCAGATCTTCCAGCCCGCGGCCGCGCCGCGGGAGAGATCGATCGGCTCGATCACGTGCGTCCAGCGGCCCTGCCGGCGCAGCTCGTCCTCGCCGAGTTCGCAGCCGGCCGCGCGCGCCGCGGCGAGATCGGGGCTCGTGCGGAATTCTTCGAAGAACTGGCCCTCGAAAACGTCCCAGTTCCCGTTCAGCCAGGCCTCGCGCAGCTTTTCCGGCAGCGCCTCGAGCCGCCGCAGATACTCAGGATCGGCGCGCATCAGGGCCAGGTTGTCCGTGACGCGCGAGGGGATGAAGACATAGTCCTCCGGCCGCTCGCCGGGACGGAAGCGCCGCTCGAGGAACAGCCGCTTGACCCAACCGTGGCCGACGCCGCCGGGGTTGCAGGTATAATAGACGCGCTTCGGAAAGCTGTTCACGCCGCGCACGCAGGCGCGCAGCCTGTCCATGCGCTCCTCGGGCTGCTGCGTCGCCTCGTCGACGAACAGCACGTCCACCTCGGTGCCCTGAAAACGGTCGGCGTCGCGGTCCGTGTCGCAGTAGCGGAACAGGATCCGGCTGCCGTTGGGGAAGGCGAGCTCCTTCTTCGTGTCGTTGTAGACGGCGAGCCGCCGCGCGCCCTCCTCGCCGCAGCGCAGCAGCGCGCAGAGCGGGACGATGTGGTTCGCGCGCAGCTCGCCGTAGGTGCGGCGCACGATCATCACCTTGATGCCGGGGTGCGCCTCGCACAGCATCACGGCCTTGACGCGCACGGCCCAGCTCTTGCCGCCGCCGCGCGCGCCGCCGAAGGCGACGTAGCGGTGGGCGTCGTTCAAAAACAGCCGCTGCTTCTCCGAGGGCGGCGGGATGAGCAGCTTCACTGCGCCGCCTCCTCCGTGCCGGGGCCGAATTCGATGCGCAGCACATTGTCCGGCGGCGCGTTCTTTTCCTCCAGCGCCCGGACGCGCGCCGCCTGCTCGCGCTCGTCGAGCGCGGAGCGCAGCATGCGGATCTCCTTGGCGCCCTTGAGCGCGCGCATCAGCTCGCCGAGCTCGCGCGCGTTGATCTCCGCCCCGCCGTCCACCAGCTCCTCGGCCCGGCGGACGAGCTTGTCGGTCAATCGGAAGATCGCCTCGCCGCCGTCGCCCGCCGCCCGCTCCTGCGCGAGCGCCTCGAACTGCCGCGCCCGGCGGCGCTGCTCCCAGCGCTCCCGCTGCGCGTGACCGCGCAGCGTCGTCAGCGGCACGCCGAAGCGGCGCGCGACCGCGCGCATGCTCTCCGCGCCCTCGACGTAGGCCGCGGCGATCGCGTCCCAGTCCGGTTTTTCCATTGCAAGCCTCCCTTCCGAAGGGCGGAGCCGCCCGTCCCGCCATTCGTCCCATTATTGGGACGAATGGCGCAAAAAAGGAACCCACGCACCCTCTGCGGCGCGGTGGATCATGTATCGTTTTATTTTTGGGACGATCCTATCATAGCACAAAGAGGGCGGATTGTCAACCCGAAAATGGGACAAAAATAAAAACACAGCCAAACACTATTGCATTTTTGGGACAGATGTGCTATGATGCTCCCGGTGATGAACATGAATGAGATCGCAAAGCGTCTTTACGACGCGATCATAGAACGCAGGATCAGCTACGGTGAGCTCTCCCGGATCACCGGCGTCCCGAAATCCGCGATCCAGCGCTATGCGACCGGCGCGACCGAGAAGATCCCGATGGACCGCCTGCTGCGGCTCTCGGCGGCGCTCGGCCTGCCCGCCTCCGCGCTGGCTCCCTGGGACGGGGCGGACGCGCGGGAACAGAGCGCGGAGGAGCTGCCGGAGATCACGATGATCGCCCGCGCGGGCAAAAAGATGTCGCCGGAGCGGCGACAGGACATGCTCCGCCTGCTGCAGATCGCCTTTCCGGAGGAGTTCCGCGATGCTGACGGGATCTGACCGCGCCGCCGTCGCGGTCGTCAACGAGCTTGTCCGCAAATACGTATACCGCCTGCCCGTGGACGTCGCCGCGCTCTGCCGCGTCTGCGGCGCGCGCCTGATGCCCCTGAGCGAACTGACGGAGGGCGGCATGGCGCGCAGCGCCGTTTTCGCGGTCTGGGGCAACCCGGACGGCGTGGCGATGTCCTCCGGCCGCCGCTGGACGATCGGCTACAACGACCGCACGGCGCCCAACCGCATCCGCTTTACGATGGCGGAGGAGCTGATGCATCTGCTTCTCGGCCACACGGAGGACCGGCGCTTCGCGCTCGCCCGCCAGAGCTACGACGAGGAGAGCTATCAGCGCTACGAGACCGAGGCCAAGCGCGCCGCGGCCATGCTGCTCCTGCCGCCCTCGGTGTATTTCCGCTACCGCAGCGTCTGCGCGCCCGCCGCCATCGCCCGGCTCTGCCGGATCTCGGAGAGCTGCGAGCACAGCGCCGCGCGCTGGTACGAGGAGAACGAGGACGAGCTGCGGGCGCTCTTTACGGCCAAGCCCATCGTCTGCGACACGCACGGCCTTGCGCGCCGTTTCCCCCTGCGCCCGATCCCGGTCGAGAGAGACTGAGACCGCGGCGGGCGCCCCCCTGTATTTCCACAGGTTTCCACACCCTGTGTAATAAAAAATGGAAGGAACGCAAATCATGCAAAAAAGAATCCCGACCCTTCGCATCACGACTGCGGCCGTCGTGGCCGCCGCCTACGCCGCGCTGACCGTTGCGCTCGCGCCGATCAGCTACGGCGCGGTCCAGTTCCGGGTGAGCGAGGCGCTCACCGTCCTGCCCTTCCTCATGCCCTGCACGATCTGGGGCCTCTGGATCGGCTGCATCCTCGCCAATCTCTATACCGGCAGCGTGATCGACATCGTTTTCGGCTCGCTGGCCACGCTGCTCGCCGCACTGTTCACGGCATACTTCGGGAAAAAGGGGGACACGGTCAAAAACCGTCTTCTCGGCTGCCTGATGCCGGTGCTGTTCAATGCCGTCATCGTCGGCGCCGTCCTCACCTGGGGCTATCAGATCCGGCCCGCCCCCGAGCCGATCAAATCCTTCGTCTTCAACGCGGCCAGCGTCGGCGTCGGCGAGCTGGGCGTGCTGTACTTCATCGGCTACACGCTGCTGCGCCAGCTGCCGAGGATCAGATCCTTCCGCGCATTTGTCGATCGCGTCAACCGGTAAGCGCCCGGGAAACCGGGGAAAGGAGAGTTCCATGAAAGTCAGGAAAGCCATCATTCCCGCCGCCGGTCTCGGAACGAGACTGCTCCCCAACACCAAGAGCATCCCCAAGGAGATGCTGCCGCTGGTCGACAAGCCCGTCATCCAGTACATCGTCGAGGAGGCCGTCGCCGCCGGCATCGAAAAGATCCTGATCGTCACGAACCGCGGCAAGAGCCCGATCGAAGATTATTTCGATTACGCGCCCGATCTCGAGGAGCGTCTGCTTGCCGACGGGAAAGAGGACGACGCCCGCATCGTCCGCGAGGTCGCGGACATGGCCGACGTGTACTTCGTCCGTCAGAAGGAGACCAAGGGCCTCGGCCATGCGGTCTGGCGCGCGCGGAGCTTCGTCAACGACGAGCCCTTCGCCGTCCTGCTCGGCGACGACATCATGCTCGCCGAAACGCCGGTCCTCAAGCAGCTCGTCACCGCGGCGGAGGCGAACGGCTGCAGCGCCGTCGCGGTCCGCGAGGAGCCGGACGAGCTGATCGTGAAATACTCCTCGGTCAAGCTCGAGGAGCGGCTCTCCGAGCGGGTCTACCGCATCAGCGACATGAACGAAAAGCCGCGGCTCGACGAGAAGCTCTCGAACTACGCGATCCTCGGCCGCTACGTGCTGACGCCGGCGATCTTCGATATCCTCGAGCACACCGCGCCCGGCCGCAACAACGAGATCCAGCTGACCGACGGCATGAAGGAGCTCTGCCGCCGCGAAAAGATGTGCGCCGTGGACTTCGAGGGCCGCCGCTACGACACCGGCAACCTCAAGGGCTATCTCGAGGCGATCATCGACTTCGCGCTGAAAAACGAGGAGGCGGGCGACTGGCTGCGCCAGTTCATCCTGGATAAGGCCGAGAGCTTCCGCTGACGCGCTTCGGAGGCGTCCGCACGGACAGGGACGGAGTTTTTCTCCGTCCCTGTCCGTGATTTCCGGATACGCCGTTTTTTGGCAGATTCATGCAAGGACCGGATTGTATTCGTCCGCCGTCCATGATATAATAAATCGGATTGAAAACCGCAGCCGAAACCGCGCCCGGCTTTCTCCGCCGCGGGCGGGAGAGGACGGGCCGATCGGCAAGCATAATACAGAAAGGTAAGAGGTGGAACATGTACAAAGTAGTGACCAAGCGTTTTCTCAACGACGCGAAGACCATTTGCCTCTTTGAGATCGAGGCGCCTCTCATCGCCCGGCACGCCCAGGCCGGCCAGTTCGTGATCTTCCGTCTGGACGAGCAGGGCGAGCGCGTGCCGGTCTCCGTCGCGGGCTACGACCGCGAGAAGGGCACCGTCACGGTCATGGTGCAGGCCGCGGGCCGCACCACGAAGATGCTGCACACGGTGGCCGAGGGCGACTACATCACCGACATCGTCGGGCCGCTCGGCAAGGCGACGGAGATGGAAGGCCTCAGGAAGGTCTGCGTCGTCGGCGGCGGCGTGGGCTGCGCCATCGCCTACCCCATCGCCAAGGAGATGCACGAAAAGGGCATCGAGGTCACCTTCATCGCGGGCTTCCGCAGCGCCGACATCGTCATCCTCAAGGAGGAGCTCAAGGCCGCCTCGGACAAGCTCGTCATGTGCACGGACGACGGCACCTACGGCGAGAAGGGCTTTACCACTGTCTTCCTCAAGAACGAGATCGAGGCGAACATCGCCGAGGGCAAGCCGCAGTTCGACCGCGTCATCGCCATCGGCCCGGACATCATGATGAAGTTCCTCGCGGACGTGACGCGTCCCTACGGCATCAAGACCATCATCTCGCTCGACCCGATCATGGTGGACGGCACCGGCATGTGCGGCGGCTGCCGCGTCATCGTCGGCGGCGAGACCAAGTTCGCCTGTGTCGACGGGCCGGACTTCGACGCGCACGAGGTCGATTTCGACAGTCTGCTCAAGCGCGCCGCCTTCTACAAGGACGAGCAGGACGCCGCCGCGCAGCACATCTGCAACATGACGGGAGGGAAGAGAAATGGCTAACATGAAGATGGAAAAGAACCCCATGCCCGAGCAGGACCCGATCGTCCGCGCCGGCAATTTCGACGAGGTCGCCCTGGGCTACAGCGCCGAGGCCGCCATCGACGAGGCCAAGCGCTGCCTCAACTGCCGCGAGCCGCGCTGCCGCACGGGCTGTCCGGTCTCCGTCCGCATCCCGGAGTTCATCGCCAAGGTCGCCGAGGGCGACTTTGACGCCGCCTACGAGATCATCACCTCGACCAACTCCCTGCCCGCGGTCTGCGGCCGCGTCTGCCCGCAGGAGAAGCAGTGCGAGTCCAAGTGCGTCCGCGGCATCAAGGGCGAGAGCGTGGCCATCGGCCGCCTCGAGCGCTTCGTGGCGGACTACCACATGAACAAGAAAAAGAAGGCCGCCGTCAAGGCGCCGGAATCCAACGGCCACCGCATCGCGATCGTCGGCTCCGGCCCCGCGGGCCTGACCTGCGCGGGCGACCTGCGCAAGCTCGGCTACGACGTGACGATCTTCGAGGCCTTCCACAAGTCCGGCGGCGTGCTGGTGTACGGCATCCCGCAGTTCCGTCTGCCGAAGGAGATCGTGGCCGCCGAGATCGAGAACCTCCAGGCCATGGGCGTGAAGATCGTCAACAACGCCATCGTCGGCAAGTCCGAGACCGTCGACGAGCTCTTCGAGGACGGCTTCGAGGCCGTGTTCATCGGCTCCGGCGCCGGCCTGCCGCAGTTCCTGCACATCCCGGGCGAGAACCTGCTGGGCGTTTACTCCGCCAACGAGCTGCTCACCCGCGTCAACCTGATGAAGGCCTACCGCGACGACTACGACACGCCCATCAAGCGCTTCGGCCGCGTGGCGGTCGTCGGCGCGGGCAACGTCGCGATGGACGCGGCGCGCGTGGCCAAGCGTCTCGGCGCCGAGCACGTCTTCATCTGCTACGGCATCGAGTTCAACCTGCTCAACAACCCCGTCGCCATCCACGGCGGCGAGGACGGCCACGTCACGGGCATCGAGCTCGTGCGCCAGGAGCTCGGCGAGCCCGACGAGAAGGGCCGCAGGAAGCCTGTCGCCGTCGAGGGCAGCAACTGGATCCTGGACGTCGACACCGTCGTCATCGCCATCGGCACCAGCCCCAACCCGCTGATCCGCAACACCACCGAGGGCCTGACCTTCACGAAGAAGGGCGGCATCGTGGCGGACGAGGGCGGCGTGACCGCGCGCGAGGGCGTTTTCGCCGGCGGCGACGCCGTCACCGGCAGCGCGACCGTCATCCTCGCGATGGGCGCGGGCAAGGCCGGCGCGAAGTCCATCGACGCCTACATCAAGAGCAAGAAGTAAAAAACACAGACGCAAAGACCGGGGACGGGATTCCGTCCCCGGTCTTTTGACGTCCCTCCGCCTCGCTGCGCCGCGGAACAAAGCCTTGCTCTCACCGCGACGGGGTGATATAATACTTTGTCGGCAACTATAATAAAAGCAACTCACAGTATCGGAGCGTAGGATATGAATTTCAAAGCCATACTTGCCATCCTTGTATGCCGGATGCTGCGCGGCGTGTCGCGTCTGCTGCACCGCGGCGGCACCGCCATGCCCGGACGCTGGGCGCTCAAGCTCTGTCCCGATCTTCTAGCGCGTCTGGCGAAGGATGTGCGCACCGTCGCCATCACCGGCACCAACGGCAAGACGACCAGCGCCCGCATCGTCGAGCAGGCCTTCACCGAGGCGGGCCGCGGCGTGCTGGCCAACCGCAGCGGCGCCAATCTGCTCGACGGCATCACGACCGAATTCGTCATGAACAGCACGCTCTCCGGCAGACCGCGCAGGCGCTGGGCCGTCATCGAGTGCGACGAGGCCGCCGCCGTGAAGGTCTTTCCGCAGCTGCGGCCGGAGGCCGTGGTCGTCACGAACCTCTTTCGCGACCAGCTCGACCGCTACGGCGAGGTCACGCACACGCTCGAGAACATCCGCACGGCCGTCTCCTCCGTCCCGGGGGCGACGCTCTGCGTGAACGCGGACTGCTCGCTGTGCTCCTCGCTCGCGCTCACGCTGCCCAACCGCATCGTGTACTTCGGGCTCGAGCAGGGGGCCGTGCCTTCGCGCGCAAAGTCGGAGATCTCCGACGCGCCGCACTGCATCCGCTGCAAGGCGGAGTATGAATACGACTACATCAGCTACGGCCATCTCGGCGGCTTCCGCTGCCCGGCCTGCGGCTATCGCCGCCACGCGGCGGATTACGCCGTGACCGACGTGATCGAGCAGCGCCCCGACGGCAGCAGCATCGCGCTGTCGATCCGCGGCGAGCGGCGTCTCGCGGAGATCAACCTGCCCGCGCTCTACAACGTCTACAACGCCGTCGGCGCGCTCGCCGCGGCGATGGAGACGGGCGTCGGCGCCGACGAGGCGATCCGCGCGCTCGGCGCGTTCAAGTGCGGCTTCGGCCGCATGGAGCAGTTCCGGCTCGGCTCGGTCGGCGCGAAGATGATGCTCGTGAAAAATCCCGCGGGCTGCAACCAGGTCCTCGACTTCCTCGAGAACGTGAAGGACCGCTTCGTGCTGGTGATCTGTCTCAACGACCGCGCGGCCGACGGGACGGACGTCTCCTGGATCTGGGACGCGGAGTTCGAGCGGCTCCATTCGATCGCCGGGCATATCGAAAAGGTCATCGTCTCCGGCGACCGGGCGCAGGACATGCGCGTGCGCATCAAATACGCCGGCATCCCCGACGAGGCCATCGCGGTCGAGCGCGACTACGAGACGCTGGTCGGCAAGCTGGAGGGACAGGAGCGCGACGTGTACTTCATGCCGACCTACACCGCCATGCTCGAGCTGCGCGAGGTCATGATCCGACACTGCGGCGGCGCCGATTTCTGGGAATAAGGAGGGAGAGACATGGAACAGGAACTGAAGATCTGCCATCTTTACCCCGACGTGCTCAACCTCTACGGCGACGGCGGCAATATCCTGTGCATGAAGCGGCGCCTGCTCTGGCGCGGCGTCGGCGCGGAGGTCACGAAGCTGCCCATCGGCGCGTCCGGCTCGCTCGCGCCCTACGATCTGGTGTTCATCGGCGGCGGCCAGGACTTCGAGCAGCAGGTCCTGCTCGAGGATCTGCACCGCGGCCGCGACCGCGAGATCCGCGCCGCGATCGAGGACGGCGTCGTTTTCCTCACGATCTGCGGCGGCTACCAGATGATGGGCCACTGGTATGAGACCTACGACGGCAAGCGCTGCGACTTTATCGGCGCGATCGACCTCACGACGGTCGGCGGAAAGAAGCGCATGATCGGCAACTACAAGTTCGCATGCACGCCCTCCGCGGGCGGCAGCACGGTCGTCGGCTTTGAGAACCACAGCGGCCGCACGTATCTCGGCGCAGGGTTGGAGCCGCTGGGCAAGGTGCTCGCCGGCTTCGGCAACAACGGCGAGGACGGCACCGAGGGCGCGCATTACAAAAATCTCTTCGGCACCTACAGCCACGGCCCCATGCTGCCGAAAAACCCCGCCTTCTGCGACATGCTCCTCGCCGCCGCGCTCGAGCGCAAATACGGCCGCTGCGAGCTCGCGCCCCTCGACGACGCGGCGGAGCAGGCCGCCCACGACGAGATCAGCGCGCGGATTTGATTTCCGGCTTCCGGCCCCGGCTTTTTGGCTTTTGAGGACCGGCGGGACGAGCGCCTGCCGTCCCTCCGCCCGCCCGGGGCAAATCCAATATACAAAGGAAACAGAGCCATGATACGTTTTTACAACGGAAAGACGCTGCGCTTCGACGGCGGCGCCCGTCTGACGGACGAGGAGGTCTGGACCGACGGCGGGCGCATCGTCTACGTCGGCGCGCCGCGGGAGGACAGGCCCGCCTTCGAGCGGGAGATCGACCTCGGCGGCGATCTGCTGCTGCCGGGCTTCAAAAACGCGCACGCTCACACGGCCATGACCTTCCTGCGCTCGCTGGCCGACGACATGCCGCTCGACCGCTGGCTCTCCGAGGAGGTCTGGCCCAACGAGGCGAAGCTCGACGCGGAGGCTGTCTACGATCTCACGCGCCTCGGCGACCTCGAGTATCTCTCCTCGGGCATCACGGCGAGCTTCGACATGTATATCCACAACGAGGCCGTCGCGCAGGCGAATATCGACTGCGGCTTCCGCTCGGTCTTCTGCTCGGCGCTCAACGACTTCGACAAGGACGTGGAGAACATCGAGCGGGAGTATCTGCGCTTCAACTCCCTCCACCCGCTGATCGGCTACCGTCTCGGCATCCACGGCGAATACACCACCTGCCTCGAGCGGCTGGAGTACCTCGCCGGGCTCGCGGAGAAATACGAGGCGCCCTGCTTCACGCACCTGTGCGAGACGAAGGCCGAGACGGAGGGCTGCATCGGCCGCTACGGCCTTACCCCTCCGCAGGTGCTCGACAGGCTGGGCTTCTTCCGCTACGGCGGCGGCGGCTTCCACTGCATCTGGATGAACGGGGACGATATCGAGCTCTTCGCGCGCCGCGGCCTGTACGCGGTCACCTGTCCGGCCTCCAACCTCAAGCTCGCGAGCGGCGTCGCGCCGGTCGAGAAGCTGCGCCGCGCCGGCGTGCCCCTCGCCATCGGCACGGACGGCGCGGGCTCGAACAACGCGCTGGACATGTTCCGCGAGATGTATCTCGTCTCCGCGCTGCAGAAGGTGACGGAGGGAGACGCCGCGGCCTGCCCGGCGGACGCGGTGCTGGAGATGGCCTGTGTCGGCGGGGCGCGCGCGATGGGCCTCGACGACTGCACGGATATCGCGCCGGGCATGTGCGCCGACCTCGTCGTGCTCGACCTGCGGCGGCCGAACATGCAGCCGGAGAACAACATCATCAAGAACGTCGTCTATGCCGGCTCGAAGGAGAACGTCCGCCTGACGATGGTGGACGGCGTCGTGCGCTACGAGCGGGGCGAGTTTTTCGTCGGCGAGAGCGCGGAGCGCATCTATGAGAAGGCGCGCGCCTTCGTCCGGAAGATCGGAGCGTAACATGAAACGCATCGACCTGCATATCCATACCACGGCCTCCGACGGCACCGAGAGTCCCGGGGCCGTCGTGCGCGAGGCCGCGCGTCTCGGCCTTGCCGCCATCGCCGTGACGGACCACGACACCTGCGACGGCTACCGCGAGGCGGCCGCGGAGGGCGCGAAGCTCGGCGTCGAGGTCGTGCCCGGCATCGAGATCAGCACGAAATACGGCGGCGCGGTGCACATCCTCGGCTACTACATCGACGTCGATTCCCCCGCGCTGCAGGAGGTGCTCGACTGGATCGTGCGCGACCGGGACGAGCGCAACGAAAAGATCTGCGCCCTCATGCGCGCCGACGGCATCGACGTGGACTACGGCGAGATGCGCGCGCGCTTCGGCGAGGTCATCGGCCGGCCCCATTTTGCCGAGATCCTGGTCGAGCGGGGTCTCGCGCACGATATGCACGAGGCCTTCGATCTCTATGTCGAGAAGGGCCGGAAATACTATCAGGGCCGCAGCTTCCTGCCCATCGAGCGTTCGATCGAGTTGATCCGCGAGGCGGGCGGCGTTCCCGTGCTGGCCCATCCCTTTCAGTACAAGCGCGACGACGCGGGGCTGCGCGCGCTGATCGAGCTGTGCATGCGCAGCGGCCTGCGCGGCATGGAGTGCCGTTATTCCGGCTATGACGCGGCCATGAGCGCTTATCTCGAGGCCCTCGCCGCGGAATACGGCCTGATCCGGACCGGCGGCAGCGATTTCCACGGCAGCATCAAGCCGGAGATCCGTCTCGGCGACGGCAAGGGCGGCCTCGAGGTCCCCCTCGCCTTCCTTGACGAGCTCAAGCGCGCGGCCGGAAAAGACGGCCGATAAAGCCGAAAGAATCCTTTTTACTTGTAAAAGCGACACCGATGCGGTATAATCGCTTCAAATCATAAAACATTTCGGAGGACCATCCATGAGCAAGACAAGACGCCGCGCCGGCGACAGAAGAGACGGCCGCCTGCTGCGCAGCCTGCCTGCCTTTTCCAAATTCATCCCTTACATCATGCCCACGCGCAACGACGCTTTCATCCTCTATGACGAGAGCTTTGAGGTCTCCGCGGTCGACCGCTTCCTGCGCCGTCTCCGTGTCGACGGCTACAAGGGCATCGGCATGCTGCACTTCCTGATCGCGACGCACATCCGCTGCATCTCGATGCTGCCCGGCATCAACCGCTTCGTCGCGGGCCGCCGCATCTACGCGCACGACGACATCACCGTCGTCATGGCCGTCAAGCGCTCCCTGTCCGTCGACGCGACCGAGACGACCATCAAGATCCATTTCGAGCCGACCGACACGATCTTCGACGTCTACCGTAAGCTCAACGAGAAGATCGAGGAGATCAAGACCAGCGAAGAGGACAACAACACCGAGGAGGTCGCCGAGACGCTCACGCGGGCGCCGCGCTTCCTGCTGCGCTTCATCATCGCCGTCCTGCGCATGCTCGACTACTTCGGCCTGATCCCCGACTCGCTCATCGAGGCCAGCCCCTTCCACGGCTCGATGATCATCACCGACCTCGGCTCGCTGCGCATCGGCCCGGTTTTCCACCACATCTACAACTTCGGCACGCTGCCGGTCTTCATCGCCTTCGGCGCGAGGCGCCACGCCTATGAGATCAACCGCCGGGGCAAGGTCGACGACAACAAGTACGTGGACTGCAAGTTCGTGCTCGACGAGCGCATCGCCGACGGGCACTACTACGCCCAGTTCCTCCAGGCCTACCGCTACATTTTCCAGCACCCCGAGATCCTGGAGAAGGCCCCCACCCGCGTCGTCGAAGACGTCCGCTGAACGCACGGGGCAAAAAAGCACCCGCTTCGGTTTTGACGAAGCGGGTGCTTTTTCGCTGTTTCGGGGCGGCGCCGGGTTCAGTCGCTGCGGAAGCCCTCGCCGTGGACCTCGGTCGAGTCGGTGACGAAGGTGAAGGCCCTGGGGTCGGCCTGCCGGATCAGCCGCAGCGTCTGGGCGAGCACGCTGCGCTTGGTCACGGTCATGACGATCTGCTTGCCCTCGCCCGTGTAGCCGCCGACGGCGGGGATCAGCGTCGTGCCGCGCGGAGTGGATTCGTTGAGCACGCGAGCGATCTCCTCGCCGTGCTCGGTGACGGTGTAGATGACCTTGGCGTAATCCACGCCCTGCGTGATCGTGTCGATCAGCTTCGAGGTCGTGAAGATCGTGATCGCGGAGTAGATCGCCACGTCAAAATCGCGGAAGATCAGCGTCGCGGCGGCGACGACGGCCGCATCGACGACCATCAGCAGCGTGCCGGTCGGCACGTTCGGCAGCAGCTTCTTGAGGATCAGCGCCAGCAGATCGGTGCCGCCGGTGCTCACGCCGCGGATAAACAGCAGCCCCATGCCCAGCCCGCTGACCACGCCGCCGAGCAGCGAGGCGGCCAGCGTGTCGGAGCGGTACTGCGGCAGATAAAGCGTTCCGAGCTCGATGAACAGCGAGAGCAGCAGCGTGGAGATGATCGTAAAGAAGATCGTCCGCGGCCCGAGACGCCGCCAGGCGGCGATCATCAGCGGGATGTTCATCAGCAGCGTCCAGATGCTGACGTGGATCGGCGTGATGTAGGCCAGCGCGGTCGCGAGACCCGAAACGCCGCCCGGGGCGATGTCGTTGGGGATCGTGAACATCGCCAGCGCGAAGCCGACGAGCGCGGTGCCGATCACGGTAAAGAGCAGGTCGTACGCGAGTTCCAGCGGCGTTGAGATTTCAAACAGTTTTTTCATGGCGTCCTTCCCGAACAGGCAATTCCTGTCACTTGATTCTATCACATGCGGGCGCAAAAACCAAGAGGGCGCCGGCGGCAGAGAGACCGGAGAATATTTAATCGTTTTTTTCGTCATAAATCAACAATATGTGAATTTATACCCAAGCATGAACGAAAGTTCTTGCACTTTCCGCGCGCTGTGATATAATATACTCGCCGGAGTGCAGCGTTAGGAAGGAGTTTTTCACATGAAATCAACAGGGATTGTCAGGAAAGTTGACGAACTCGGCCGCATCGTTTTGCCGATCGAGATGCGCCGCACGCTCGATATTGCGGAAAGAGACGCGCTGGAAATCTACGTCGACGGGGAGAGCATCATCCTCAAAAAGTACCATCCGGCCTGTATTTTCTGCGAAAACACAAAGGATATCGTCAGTTTTATGGGCAAGAACGTTTGCCCCGAATGCATCAGCAAGCTCAAAGCCAGGCTTTGAAAGCCCTCCGGCTCATTGAAAAAGCATACCGCCCCTTCCGTTCGGGAAAGGGCGGTATGCTTTTTATCTGCGGTAAATGCGGCGCAGCTCCTCGCTCTCGTTCCCGTCCGCGCCGCGCAGCAGCAGCGGCGGCTCGATCGACAGTCCCGCGCCGCCGCCGCGGCGCCCCTCGATCAGCGCCAGGCTCGGCGCGCGCCCGGGTCCGGCGCAGACGAGACGCAGCCGCTTCGGCTCGACGCCGTGGCCGTGCAGGCAGACGAAGACCTCGCTGAGCCGCTCCGGGCGATGGACCAGACAAAAGCGCCCGCCCGTGCGGAGCAGGAAGGCCGCCGCGGCGCAGAGCTCTTCGAGCGTGCAGCAGCGCTCGCTGCGCGCCGCGGCGCGCGCGTCCTCCGGCGCGACGGCGCCGCGCTCCGTCGGGAAATAGGGGGGATTGGCCGCGGCCAGATCGAACGAGCCGCTCCGAAACAGCGTCCTCACCGCGCGGATATCGCCGCAGACGATCTCGCCGCGCGCCTCGAGCGCGTTGGCCGCGAGATTGGCGCGCGCGGCCGCGGCGGCCTCGCTCCGCAGTTCCAGCCCCGTCATGTGCAGTTTTTCGCTTTTTTCCAGCAGCAGCAGCGACAGGACGCCCGTGCCGCAGCCGAGATCGACGCCGCGCTTCGCGCTCCCCGGCGCGATGAAGTCGGCCAGCAGCACGCTGTCGGTCCCGAGCGGAAAGCCGCCTTGCCGCGCAAAAAGAGGCCCGCCCGGCCAGAGCTCGCAAAAATCGTTCATCGTATCCTATCCTTAAGAAAATGAGAGGACGTTTGCACGTCCTCTCATCGGTCCCTCAACGCAGGATGAGGTTTTACTCGCTGACGATCGCCTCAGCGGGGCAGTTGGCAGCGCAGGTGCCGCACTCAACGCACTTGTCGGCGTCGATCTCGTAGTGCAGATCGCCCATGTCGATGGCCTCGGCGGGGCAGTTGGCAGCGCAGGTGCCGCAGGACAGGCACTCGTCGGTGATAACAAAAGCCATGTATGTAACCTCCGTATCTTTTTTGATCCGGCTCTCCGGACCGCTTTTGCGCTACCATTGTAACACATGATTTATAAAAATCAATTATTAAATTTGAATAAGATGATAACAATTCCCGAAAAGCTGGCGATAATTTCGATGCCCCCGCCACGCTTCGCCCTTTTCGCCTGCCCGCGCCGGGGGATAATGGAGCGATCCGCGCCCTCTTTTCCGGCGCGGGCGGAAGGAGCGGTCGAACATGAAAAGCAACGAGAGCTTCACGCAGCGCGCCGAGTGCGCGATCGAAAACGCGCTGGAGGAGGCGCGCGCCCTGGGACGCAGCTGCGTCGGGAGCGAGCACCTGCTGCTCGGCATCCTCGCCGAGCGGGACTCGCTCGGCGCCCGCGCCCTGCGGCGCTGCGGCGCCGACGCGGGAGAGCTGCGGCGTCTCGCGGCGGAGGAAAAGGGCTGCGGAAGCCCCGGCGCGCCCGCGCAGGGGCTCAACGAGGAGGCGCGGCGCGTGATGGAACGGGCCGGACGCGAGGCGAGAGCGCGCCGCCGCGGCTATATCGGCACCGAGCATCTCCTGCTGGCCATGCTCGCGCTCGAGGACTGCTGCGCGCTGCGGCTCCTAAAGGCGGGCGGTACGGACGCCGCGGAGCTGGGCGCCATGCTCGCGGAGCTCTTCGGCGCGGGCGGCGAAACACAGGGCATGTCCGGCGGCATCCTCAAGGCGGCCGCGGCGCGCCGCGCGGAAACGCGCACGCTCGACCAGTACAGCCGCGATCTGACCGCGCTCGCACTCTCGGGCGCGATCGATCCGGTCGTCTGCCGCGACGAGGAGATCCGCCGTGCGATCCGCATCCTCTCGCGCCGCACGAAGAACAATCCCGTCCTCATCGGCGAGCCCGGCGTCGGCAAAACGGCCGTGGCCGAGGGCCTGGCCGTGCTGATGGCGCGCGGCGGCGCGACGGCGGAGCTGTCGCGCAAGCGCCTTTGCTCGCTGGACATCCCCTCGCTGCTCGCCGGGACGAAGTACCGCGGCGATTTCGAGGAGCGCGTCAAGGCCGTGCTGCGCGAGGTGCAGCGCGCGGGCGACGTGATCCTTTTTGTCGACGAGCTGCACACGCTCGTCGGCGCGGGCAGCGCCGAGGGCGCGATCGACGCGGCGAACATCCTCAAGCCGGCGCTCGGCCGCGGCGAGATCCAGATCCTCGGCGCCACGACGCCGGAGGAATATCGCCGCTGCATCGAAAAGGACGCCGCGCTCGAGCGGCGCTTCCAGCCGGTCCGCATCGCCGAGCCGAACCGGGAGCAGAGCCTGCGCATGCTGCGCTCGCTCCGCCCCGCGCTCGAGCGGCACCACCGCGTGCAGATCGGCGACGAGGCGCTCACGGCGGCCTGCGAACTCTCCGAGCGCTATCTGCCGGAGCGCCGGCTCCCCGACAAGGCCATCGATCTGCTCGACGAGGCGGCCGCCGCGCTGCGTCTCGCCGGGACGGGCGGGGAACTGGGCGCCGCCGACATCGCCGAGGTGGCGGCGCAGTGGGCGGAGGTCCCCGTCAGCGTGCCGGGCAGCGGGGAGAAGGAGCGGCTGCTGCGGCTCGAGGAGAAGCTCCGCCGCCGCGTGATCGGGCAGGACGCCGCGGCCGCGGCCGTGGCGCGC
>CACWIS010000018.1 GCA_902761055.1 Oscillospiraceae bacterium | reverse complement strand
GTGCATGACGTTGAACTGGTGGAAGATGTTCGAGGCGAACATCGTGGGCACCTCGCGCAGGATCGTGTGGACCTTCTCCTTGTCGAAGCCCATCATGAAGGTGACCATCGAGTTCTCGTCGGTGATGACGCACTTGTCGGAATAGGCCTTGTCGTTGCCGACGCGGCGGTCGCCGCGGAAGCAGTTGGCGATGGCCTGGGTGACGTCGGCGATGACGAAGTTGAAAGAGCTGTGCGCGATGCGCAGCGCCTCGTCGCGCAGACCGATCGTGAACTTGTCCATGCCGTGCGGGACGAAGAGATAGCTCATCATCCAGCGGTAGCGCAGGAAGCCCTTGACGTTGCGCGGGACCATGATGAAGCGTCCGAGGACGCTGAGCAGGTAGAGCCAGCGGGTGTAATCGTAGAGCGTGTCCTTCACGCCGCGCCACTCACGCCGCGCGCGGACTTTCAGCTTGTCGCTGTAGATCTTGCCGGGCGATTCCTCGCCGGCGCGCCTGACGGGGTTGACGATCTTTTCAACGGTCTTCATGCTTTCCCACCTCTCTGAATCTTCTTGATCTCGACGCTCTCCACGAAGGCCTGCACGCGGGTGCGCAGCTGGCCGACGGAGGAGGCGACGTTGTAGGGCCGGTCGACGGACAGCACGGGGTAGCCGTAATCGGTGTGCAGCATCGACGAGCCGAGCGTTCTCTCATAGGCCCAGGGATCGCAGAACTTGACCTGCTGGTAGATCACGCCGTCGGCCTTGTACTCCTTGGCGAGCTCGGCGACGTACTGCTTGCGGCCGTAGACCTTGTCCATGCTCATCATGCGCGGGCAGTGGCAGTTGCGGATGTAGTGGCGGCAGACCTGGGTGAGCGCGTCCTCGTCGTCGCTCAGCTCGATCGGCACGCGGCCGGGGTAGGAGCCGAAGCAGAAGCGGTCGCAGCAGACGAAGGCGCCCTGCTCCTCGATGAGCTTGATGAAGCCGGAGTCGTCGACCTCGGAGCCGACGACCAGCACGCGGGCGCGCCAGGGCTTGTCGTCCGGCTCGCGGGTGCGGAGCTCCTCGAGCGTCTCCTCGAGCTTGTCGATGACGAGATACTTCGGGCACACGTAAGTCGCCAGGCACAGCACATGGAACTCATAGCCCGTGATGCGGGGCTTGTCCTCCTTGCGGAACTCGCTGATCGCGCGGATCACGCGGCAGACGCGGTTGTGCTCCTCGACGGCCTTGCGGATCGCGGCGTCGGAGACGTCGATGCCGTATTTTTCCTTCAGCGGGGTGAGAACGTGGTTGGTGCACTGCAGTACGGCGAGCTCGACGTCGCTGTCGGTGTTCTTGAAGGCGATCTCCATATACTCGTGGAAGAAGCTGGGGTTGTCCTTGCCCATGGTCTTGAGCAGCTCCATATTCTCCACACAGCGGTTCATCATCGTGCAGCCGTCGGGGGTGATGACGCAGTCGGCAAAATTGAAGCCGCCCTCGATGGCGCGCTCGAGCAGCGCGCGGCTCGGCTCGCAGAGGAGGTTGGTCATGTAGAAGGTCGCGATATCCATCGAGCCGGTCTGCGGAGCGTGCAGGCGGATCGAGACCGCGCGGTCGAGGTTGAGCAGCGGCTCGGGCACGTTCTCGCAGGTGTAGGCGACGCAGACCTTCCCCTCGGTCTTGGCCTGGACGATGAGCGCGTTGTTTGCCTGCTGCAGCAAGTCCTCAAAATACTGCAGATACTTCAGATCTCTCACTCAATAATCCCTCTTTTCATTGTTTGTTGCGCAGTTTGCGGGAGTTTACTTTATATATTTTACCAACGCGCAAAAACACTGTCAACGCAAAGGGCTTTTTTTGTTAGTTTCGTTAATCCGCCGCCGGATTTTTTGTTCATCCTTACAAATCGCCGCGCGGGGGGAGCGGAAGCATGAATCCGTTGACGGCGGCGGTGTGGACGTCGCCGCCGATCACGCGTCCGCGGCGGAGGTAGAGCACGGCGACGACGCGCCCGTCCCAGCCGGGATAGCCGACGAGATCGTAGCTGCAGCACAGCACGCGCTCCCCGGCGGCCGTGCGCAGATCGAAGCCCCGGTCCAGCTGGAGGCGGTTGTAGTTCTCGAGCAGGGCGTCGAAGCGGGCCGGCAGCTCGACCTCGCGCAGCTCCTCGCTCTCCGGATCGGCCGTGAGCCCGAGCGAGGCGAGATAGGCGCAGCGCTCCTCGCGCGTCGTGAGCGCGGCGTCGGCGCGGGGCGAAAAACACAGCGCCGCGAGCGCGAGAAAGACCAGCGCGACGGCCGCTTTCCGGGCGCGGGACGAGAAGAGAGAATGTAAACAGTTTTCAAACAATTGCCTCACCCCCGGTCAAAGGTATTCAAATTTCCGCCGAAGTATGCTACAATAACGCCGATTTTCGCAAAAGGGGGAGGCGAGGAGTACGGCCGCGATCCGACTCGACAAGTATCTTTGCGGCCTCGGCGCGCTTTCCCGCAGCGAGGCGAAGGAGCGCATCCGCGCCGGACGCGTCAGCGTCGACGGACGGGTCGTTTCGGCGCCGGAGACGAAGCTCGACCCCGAGACCGCCCGCGTGACGCTCGACGGCGAGACGCTCGCCTGGAAGGCGCATCACTATTACATGCTCAACAAGCCCGCCGGCGTGCTGACCGCGACGGAGGACCGCCGGCAGCAGACCGTGCTGGATCTGCTCCCGCCGGAGCTGCGGGGCCTGGGACTGTTTCCCGTCGGGCGGCTCGACCGCGACACGAGGGGCCTGCTGCTGCTCACAGACGACGGGGAATTCGCCCATCGCGTCATTTCGCCCAAATGCGCAGTCGAAAAACGGTATCATGCCGTGGTGGAGGGAACGCTCTGCGACGCCGACGCGGCGGCCTTCGGGGAGGGACTTACGCTCGGCGACGGGACGCGCTGCCGTCCCGCGCGGCTGGAGCTCCTCGGCGGCGGGGCCTGCATCGTCACGCTCACCGAGGGGAAATACCACCAGGTCAAGCGCATGCTCGCCTCGCGCGGAGCGCCGGTGAAGGCGCTCAAACGCCTCTCGATCGGGGCCCTCGAGCTGCCCGAGGAGCTCGCCGAGGGCGCTTTGCGCGAACTGGACGAGAGCGATTTGTGCAGAGTGTTTATGGTGAGATAGTCAAAAAAATACAAGTAAGACGGGCCGTTTTTGAGCGATTGATCCACAAACCATTAATAATTAACAAAAAAACCTGTAGCTTTCTATTGAAAATTACAAGAAAATGCGGTATGATTCCTTCCAGACAGATTGATCCGTACTGGTGATTTTGCCAAATAGGGAGGAACAGATATGTCCAGCAGGATATTTCAGAATGTGATCATCCAGATGAGGGATGCGCTCGACAGGCCCGTCGGCGTGATCGACGACCAGGGCTTTGTCGTGGCCAGCAACGAACTGGCGATCATCGGCTCGCGGCTCGACGACTTTCATCTCTTCGAGCTTGACGGCGCGGCGCAGACCTTCACCACGGCGAACCGGACCTACTTTCCTCTGAACTCCGGCAGCGGCCGGGTCGAATTCGTCGCCTTTGCCGAGGGGACGGACCAGTGCGCGAAGATGGTCTGCACGATGGCCGCCGTGGCCTTCAACGAGGCGAAGAACAGCTACGAGGAAAAGCACAACAAGGCCGCCTTCGTCAAGAACATCATCTCCGACAACATCCTCCCGGGCGACGTCTACGTGCGCGCCAAGGAGCTGCACTTCGTCACCGACGAGATGCGCAGCGTGATCCTCGTGCGCCAGAACGAGAGCAGCGACGGCGCCGCGGTCGAGACGATCCAGCGCCTGTTCCCGGACAAGCAGAACGACTTTGTCATCAACATCAACGAGACGGACGTGGCCGTCATCAAGGCCATCCCCCAGTCCGAGGACAGCGAGGAGGCCAAAAAGGCCGCCCAGATGATCGAGAAGGCGCTGAAGGACGAGCTCGGCATCCGCTGCGTGATCGGCATCTCCACCAACGCCCGCCATCTGCGCGAGCTGGCCGACCGCTACAAGGAGGCGCAGGTCGCCATCGACGTCGGCCGCGTCTTCGAGGAGGGCAAGACCGTCATCTGTTACGAGAGCCTGGGCCTGGGCCGCATCATCTACCAGCTCCCCACCACGCTCTGCGAGATGTTCCTCAACGAGGTCTTCAAGAAAAATCCCATCGAGACGCTCGACGAGGACACGCTCGAGACGATCAACAAGTTCTTCGAGAACAACCTCAACGTCTCGGAGACCTCGCGCAAGCTCTACGTCCACCGCAACACGCTCGTCTACCGGCTCGAGAAGATCAAGAAGCTGACGGGCCTCGATCTGCGCGAGTTCGATCACGCCATCGTTTTCAAGGTGGCCATGATGGTCAAGAAATACCTCGACTCGCTCAACGTGAGCAAGTACTGAGGCATTACATAAACACGCATCACACCGGCAAAACCCGTTTTTGGAGGATTGGAACCATATGGTTGAGATGAACAATGTAAGTGTGGTTTATGAGAGCAGCGGGACCGAGGCGCTCGACAACGTCAGCCTCTCGATCAAGGAGGGCGAGTTCGTCTTCCTCGTCGGCCCCTCCGGCTCCGGCAAGACCACGCTGATGAAGCTCATCACCGGCGAGATCCGCGCCAAGTCCGGCAAGATCGTCGTCAATGACTTCGACATGCGCCACATCAAGCGGCGCAAGCTCCCGAAGATGAGAAGGACCCTGGGCGTCATTTTCCAGGACTTCCGCCTGATCGAGAACATGAACGTCTACGACAACGTGGCCTTCGCCATGCGCGTCGTCGGCGCGAGAAGGAAAGAGATCAAGCAGCGCGTGCCCTACGTGCTCGACCTCGTCGGACTTGAGGGACGCGAGAAGCGCATGCCCAACGAGCTCTCCGGCGGCGAGCAGCAGCGTGTGGCCATCGCCCGCGCGCTGGTGAACAACCCCCGCATGATCGTCGCGGACGAGCCCACCGGCAACCTCGACCCGGTGCGCAGCCTCGAGCTGATGCTCCTCTTCGAGAAGATCAACGAGATGGGGACCACGATCCTTGTGGTCACGCATGAGAAAGAGCTGGTCAACGCGCTGGCCAAGCGCGTCGTCGCCATCGACAACGGCCATGTGATCAGCGACGGAGAGGGGGGCTATTTCGACTATGAGATTGAATAGAAGCGGTTATCTGATCCGCGAGGGCTTCCGCAGCATCGGCACGCACGGCTTCATGTCCTTCGCGACGGTCACGATCATCATGGCCTGCCTCATCATCATGGGCAGCGTGACGCTGCTGAGCCTGAACATCGACAAGGTCATCAAGGATCTGGAGAATCAAAACGAGGTCGTGGCCTTCGTCGACGAGAGCTATACCGAGGAATCCGCCCGCGCCCTGCAGGGCGCGATCGAGGGGCTGGACAACATCAGCACGGTCGAGTTCGTCTCCCGCACGCAGGCCTTCGACACCTTCATGCAGAGCTATTCCACCGACCTGGCCGAGGGACTTGACGACCAGGTCCTGCGCGACCGCTACGTCATCCACCTCACCGACATCGCCCGCATGGCCGAGACCAAGACGGCCCTGGAGGGCATCGAGGGCGTGGCCAAGGTCAAGGCGCATCTGGACTATGCCAGGACCTTCATCACGGTCCGCAACGTCGTGAGCGTCGTCTCGCTGGCGCTGATCGTGATGCTGATGTTCGTCTCGATCTTTATCATGTCCAACACCATCAAGCTCGCCACCTTCGGACGCCGCGAGGAGATCGCGATCATGAAGATGGTCGGCGCGTCCAACGCCTTCATCCGCCTGCCCTTCGTGGTCGAGGGCCTCGTGCTGGGCATCCTCGGCGGCGGCCTGGGCTTCCTTGCCGAGTGGGGCATCTATGAAGTCCTGACCAAGAAGCTGGTCGGCTCCGTAGCCGGCATCTTCACGGTCGTGCCCTTCGCGCAGATCGCCCTGCCGATGCTGATCGCCTACATGGCCATCAGCGTGCTCATCGGCGCCTTCGGCGGCGTGAACGCGATCAAGAACTATCTCGAGGTATAAAGAGCGCAGACTCTTTTGCAGGGAAGAGGGAAGCGAGAGAATCCGAACCGCCTTTCTTTCACGGAAAAAGGCAACAGACGGAGGTACCTGTTTTGAACAACAAGAAGATCATATCCGCGATCGCCGTCCTGCTGGCGGTGCTGATGCTCATCGGCCTGGTCGTAACGGTCCTGCCGGCGAGCGTGTACGCCGAGGGGGACTTCTCCGTCAACACGGCGGGGAGCGTCGCGGATCTGCAGAAGCGCAAGGAAGAGCTGGCCGCCATGGCCGAGGCGAGCAGGGAAAAGATCGCCCGGCTCCAGGAGGAGCAGGCGACGCTGATCGATCAGAAGGCCGCCTACGACGAGCGCGACGCCTTCCTCCGCGAGGAGATCGTCGTCACCGACGAGCAGATCCGGCTCTATCAGAAAATGATCGACGACAAGCAGCTCGAGGTCGATGCGGCCAAGGCGCTGGAGGATGAGCAGCTCGCGCGCTACCGCACGCGGGTCCGCGCGATGGAGGAGAACGGCGGCGTCGATCTGCTGGGCGTTATCCTCAGAGCGGGCGACCTGCGCTCGCTGCTCACCGGCATCGACGACGTGCGCGACATCATGGAGAGCGACCGCCGCCTCGAGGACCAGTACATCGCGGCCCGCGAGGAGCATGAGCGCGTCCGCGGCGAGTTCGAGGCCGAGAAGGCCAGATGCGACGAGAAGATGAACGAGCTCAAGGCCGAGCAGGAGCAGATCAGGGCCGCCATGCAGGAGACCGATGAGCTGATGAAAAAGCTCGACGAAGAGCTGGCAACGAGCGTGCGCGAGTACGAGGCGGCGATGGCCGCGCAGGAGACTGCGGACCGCGCCATCGACGCGATCATCACGCGCGCGTGGCTGGCCTACCAGGCTGCGCACGCGAACGACTCCGTGGGATACGCCAACGGGACCGAGGGCTATACGACCTACAGCTATGAGGGCGGCTCGACTCCCTACGTCGGCGGGGACGGCACGCTGATCTGGCCGGTCCCCGGCTGCTACAACGTCAGCAGCGACTACGGCACCCGCACGCACCCGATCACCGGCGAGGTCAACCGGATGCACACGGGCATGGACATCGACGGCTACGGCCATGACGGCGGTCCCATCGTCTCGTGCGGGGACGGCGTTGTGACCGAGGTCGGCTACAACAACGGCTACGGCAACTACATCATCGTCGACCACGGCAACGGCATGCAGACGCTTTACGCGCACATGTCCGGCACCGCGGTCGCACAGGGCACGACAGTCGGCCAGGGCGAGACGATCGGCTATCTGGGCGCGACCGGCATGGCGACCGGCACGCACTGCCATCTGGAAGTGTTCGTGGACGGCCAGCGTGTGGACCCCGCCGACTACGTCGGCTGAAGGGACCGGAATAAAACGTGGGGAAGCATATGAGAAAGACAAGGAAAAACAGCATCCTCTCGGCGGCGCTCGTTGTCGTGCTGTCGGCGACGCTTCTCTTCGGCGTCCTTCCCGCGCCGGTCTTCGCGGTCACCCAGGCCGAGATCGACCAGCTTGAGAAGAAAAAGGAAGCCATCGAAAAGAAGGTCGAGGAAAAGCAGGCGGTCGTGGACGAGCTGGAAGCCCGTCAGGCCAGCGTGATGGAACAGAAACAGGCGCTCGACGAGCGAAACGAGTATCTGCTCCAGCAGATCCAGCTCAACGACGAGCAGATCGTCCTCTACGACCAGCTGATCGAACAGAAGGCCGAGGAGGTCGTCGAGGCAAAGCGGCTGGAGGACGAACAGCTCGAGCGCTACCGCGCGAGAGTGCGCGCGATGGAGGAGAACGGCAACGGCGGCCTGCTGGCGATGCTGCTCAACGCCAACTCCGTCGGCGAGTTCCTGACCGCGATCGACGACATCGGCGAGATCATGGAGAGCGACAAGCTCCTGGAGGACGCCTATATCGCGGCGCGCGAGAACACCGAGCAGGTCAAGGCCGATTACGAGGTCTACAAGGCCGGGCTCGAGGAGAAAAAGAACGAGCTGAGCGCCGAACAGGAAAAGCTCGAGGCCGAGATCAAGGAAGCGACCGATCTCATCGAGGAGATCCTGAAAGATCTCGATGAGAACAGCGAGCAGCTCGAGGAGCTGAAAAAAGCCCAGGAAGACGCCGAGAAGCTGATCGACGACAAGATCGCCGAGCTTGAAGCGCAGATCGCGGCGGCGGCCGCCGGCGGAGGCGGCGGAGGCGGCAGTCACTACGGCAGCGTCACCGGCAGCGGCAACTTTGCCTGGCCCTGCGCCTGCACCTACATCACCAGCATGGTGGGCTACCGTCTGCACCCGATCTCCGGCGTGTGGAAGTATCACTCCGGCATGGATATCGGCTGCCAGTACGGCGACTCTGTCTGGGCGTCCGACGCCGGCGAGGTGATCCTGGCCGGTGTGAACGGCGGTTACGGCAACTGCATCATGATCGACCACGGCTTTGTCAACGGCGATCATTACTACACCCTCTACGGCCACCTCTCGTCCATCGGCGTGAGCGTCGGCCAGTCGGTCTCGCAGGGCGAGTATATCGGCGCGGTCGGCTCGACCGGCGTGTCGACGGGCCCGCACCTGCACTTTGAGATCCGCAACTCCTCGGGCCCGACCGATTTTGCCTGGCGCTTCGGCGGCCTTACCTACGACGAGGACTCCGGCGGCTGATCATCACGAACACGGAAGCGTACCCTGACCGGACAGCCGGAGACGGCTGTCCGGTAAGTGCGTAAAAAAGGAGAGAACAGATTTGAAAAGATTCTTCAGACGGCTTCTCGGCGGCATCGGACGGGCGCTCTCGCGCCTGTTCAACTTCGGCATCCCGCTCAAGATCATGCTGATCGTCTGCATCCTCATCGGCGGCCTCGCCGTGGGACTGACCTATTCGAAGATGATGAAGAAGGTCGGCGGCAAGGACGATTACGAGGAGGCCATGCGCTATATCGAGATCAAGGACGTCGTCTGCGATCACTATATCGACGAGGCCGACCGCGTCAAGATGGGCCAGTCCGCCGCGGCCGCGATGATCTCCGGGCTCGGGGACAAGTGGAGCTACTACATGTCTCCCGACGAGTACAGAAGCTATAAGCTCTCCTCGGCGAACGAGTATTCCGGCATCGGCATGTCGATCGCCAAGGAGGACAACGGCTACTTCCGCGTCATCTCCGTCAACACCGGCTCCGCCGCCGCGGAGGCGGGCGTCGCGTCGGGCATGGTCATCACCGCGGTCGACGGCGAGAGCCTGCGCGACATGAGCGAGGACGCCGCGCGCACGCTGATCCGCTCGAAGCTCAACGGCAAGTTCACGCTCACCGTTTCGGGCGGCGAGGAGCTGACGGTCGACTGCACCAAAACACGCCAGAGCGCCGTGAACTACCGCAAGGAGAAGACGGACGCGGGCTACGTGCAGATCTTCAACTTCGAGGCCGGCAGCGCGCAGGAGGCGCAGGACGCCATCGAGGCGCTGCTCGAGCAGAACATCGTCGCGCTGTGCATCGACGTGCGCGGCAACGCCGGCGGCCTGGCGAGCGAGATCCAGCAGTTCCTCGACTACCTGCTGCCCTCGGGCACGGTCTTCTACACGGCCGACCGCAACGGCAAGGAGACGGCCTACGATTCCGGCAGCATGTGCATCCAGCTGCCCACGGTCGTGCTCATCAACGGCGAGACCTATGCCGAGGCGGAGGTCTTCGCCGCGGCCATGCAGGAATATCGCTGGGCGACGATCTTCGGCGAGACGACGACGGGCAGCACCCGCGACCAGGAGACGCTCGAGCTCTCCGACGGCAGCGCGATCCGCCTGTCGACCAAGAGCTATCTCACGCCGAACCGCGTCGACATCAGCGCGCACGGCGGCGTCGTCCCCGACATGATCGTCTACAACAGCGACCCGAGCAGCACCGGCACCACGCAGGGCACCACCGGCGGCGAGCAGGGCACGGCCAGCGTCTCGAGCGACGAACAGCTCATGGCGGCGCTGACCTTCCTGAGCAAGACGGGCGCCTGATTTCAAGGTTGACAGCACCGGGGCAAATCATTATAATGATTGCGCTTTATCAATAAGGGAGGAATTCTCAATGCCGGATCCCATTTCCAATCGTTTCAAAATGAGCCTGGAGCGTCTCGAAGCCCTCAAGGAGGAGCTGAATTATCTCGAGACGGTCCGCGAAAAGGAAGTTGCGGAGCTGATCAAGGAAGCGCGCAGCTTCGGCGACCTGTCCGAAAACAGCGAGTACGACGAGGCCAAGACCGAGCAGGGCAAGCTCTACTCCAAGATCGCAGAGCTCAAGGTGCTCATCGAAAACGCCGAGATCGTCGACAACATCGAGGAGAACGCCCCGAAGGACACCGTCACGCTCGGCAGCACGGTCCGCGTGAAGGATCTCGAGGACGGCTTCGAAGACAGCTATGAAATCGTCGGCTCGCAGGAGGCCAATCCCCGCGTCGGCCGCATCTCGGACGACTCCCCGCTCTTCCTCGGCCTGAAGGGCCACCGCAAGGGCGACGTCGTCGAGGTCAAGGCGCCCGGCGGCGTGTTCCAGTACGAGATCGTCTCCGTAGACAACAACTGATCCATTATCAAAAAAGAGGTAGACCATGAACGAAGAGACCAGGCCGGCAGCGGCCGAGCAGGAGCTTTCCGAGATCCTGCAGATCCGCCGCGACAAGCTCGCGGCCCTGCAGGAGGCGGGAAAGGATCCGTTCCGGATCACAAAATTTGACGTCACGCACCACAGCGGCGAGGTCATCGCGGACTTTGCCGCGCTCGAGGGCAAAGACGTGTCCGTCGCGGGGCGCATGATGGTCAAACGCGTCATGGGCAAGGCCTCTTTCTGCAAGCTCCAGGACCGCGAGGGCCTGCTGCAGTGCTATGTCGCACGCGACTCCATCGGCGAGGAGGCCTACGCCGCGTTCAAGAAGCTGGATATCGGCGACATCGTCGGCGTCCGCGGCTTCGTCTTTCAGACGAAGACCGGCGAGACCACGGTGCACGCGACGGAGCTGACGCTGCTGTCGAAGTCCCTCAAGCCGCTGCCCGAAAAGTTCCACGGCCTGACCGACGTGGACGCGCGCTACCGCCAGCGCTACGTCGACCTCATCGCGAACCCCGAGGTGCGCGACACCTTCATCAAGCGCTCGCTGATCCTCAGCGAGATCCGCCGCTTCCTCGACGCGAGGGGCTTCATGGAGGTCGAGACCCCCATGCTCGTCTCCAACGCGGGCGGCGCGGCGGCGCGTCCCTTCGAGACGCACTACAACGCGCTGGACGTGGACGTCAAGCTGCGCATCTCGCTCGAGCTGTATCTCAAGCGCCTGATCGTCGGCGGTCTCGAGCGTGTTTACGAGATCGGCCGCGTATTCCGCAACGAGGGCATCGACACCCGCCACAACCCCGAGTTCACGCTCATGGAGCTCTACCAGGCTTATACCGATTACAACGGCATGATGGACCTGACCGAGGAGCTCTTCCGCCATCTCGCGCAGGTCGTCTGCGGCTCGACGACGATCAGCTACCAGGGCACCGAGATCGACCTCGGCAGGCCCTTCGAGCGTTTGAGCATGACCGAGGCCGTCAAGCGGTATTCCGGCGTGGACTTCGACGCGATCGCGAGCGACGACGAGGCGAAGGCCGCGGCGCGCGAAAAGGGCGTCGAGTACGCCGAGCGCCACAAGCGCGGCGACATCCTCAACCTCTTCTTCGACGCCTTCGTCGAGGAGCACCTGATCCAGCCCGTGTTCATCACGGACCACCCGATCGAGATCAGCCCGCTGACGAAGAAGAAGCCCGACGACCCGGCGAAGGTCGAGCGCTTCGAGCTCTTCATCTACGGCCGCGAGATGTGCAACGCTTACAGCGAGCTCAACGATCCGATCGACCAGCGCGCGCGCTTCGCGGCGCAGGACGCGCTCGCCGCCGCCGGCGACGCCGAGGCGAACCACACCGACGAGGACTTCCTCAACGCCCTTGAGATCGGCATGCCCCCCACGGGCGGCATCGGCTACGGCATCGACCGTCTGGTCATGCTGCTGACCGATTCGGCCTCCATCCGCGACGTGCTGCTCTTCCCCACGATGAAGCCGGAGAACAACTGAAGAGGACGCAAAACGGCGCCCCGCTCGAACAGAGCGGGGCGCTTCGCACTTGTATGGGGCGGCGCTTTGTGATAGACTCAAAGCGAAAAGGAGGCGGGAGAATGGAGATCGAATGGCTGCATGACGCGGAGATCCGCTTTCAAATCCGCGGCGGCGAGGCGACGCTCTCCGCCAACCGGGCCGGGCTGCTCTCACTGGCAGCGCAGCTGACGCGCCTGGCGGAGGAAGCGCCGGGCTGCCACGTCCACTACGACGCGTGCAATTCGCTCGGGGACGGCTCGGACGAGCTGATCGTCGAGCGCGCATAACGGCTTTCCGAACGCCTTGCTCCGCTTTTCCGAAGCGGAAAACGATACGATTGCAGGAGGAACTGTGATGAAAACGGTCGTCATTACCGGCTCGACCCGGGGTCTCGGCTTCGAGATGGCGAAGCTCTTTCGGCGCGAGGGCTGGAACCTTGTGATCAACGGCGTCAACCCCGCGCGGCTGGAAAAGGCCGCGGAGGAGCTGCGCGCACTACCCGGGGCGGGGAGCGTCGAGGGCTTCGCGGGCAGCGTCGCCTCGGCGGAGGATCTGCACGCCCTTGCCGCCTTCGCGGCGGAAAAATGCGGGAACATCGACGTCTGGATCAACAACGCCGGCGTCAACCAGCCCATGAGGGCGATCTGGGAGCTGACGGAGGAGGAGATCGACGCGGTTTTGAGCATCGACCTGCGCGGCGCGATCCTCGGCAGCCGGGCCGCCGTGCTGCAGATGGAGAAGCAGCCGGAGGGCGGCTTCATCTACAACATCGAGGGCTACGGCAGCAACGACGCCATGATGCTCGGCCTCAACCTCTACGGCACCTCCAAGCGCGCCGTGACGCACTTCACCCAGGCCCTCGCCAGGGAGCTCGCCGAGCGCGGCAGCAAGGTCAGGGCCGGGCGGCTCTCGCCGGGCATCATGATCACGGACTTCACGGTCAAGGCGCTCGGCGGCAGGGAGAGCATCGCCCTGCCGGAAAAGACGAAGAAGGTCTACAACATCCTCGGCGACTATCCGGACGTTGTGGCGGCGCATCTGGTTAAAAACATGCTGACGAACACGAAAAACAACGCGAAGATCGAATGGCTGACCGGCGGCAAGGCCGCCTGGCGCTTCATGACCGCCGCCTTCAACAGGCGGGACTTCTTCGCGGAGAAATAAGACGGCAGACGCCCGAAGGGAGGGCAGAGGCATGAAAAACAAACAAGTGCTCGGCAGCCTGCTGCTGCTCCTCACCGCGATGATCTGGGGCGCGGCCTTCGCCTTCCAGCGAACGGGCATGGAGACGATCGAGCCCTTCACCTTCACCGCCTCGCGCATGGCGCTCTCCGCCGCCGCGATCGGAGCGCTGGCGTGCCTGCGCTCGCGCGGCGCGCGCAGGCCGGATACGGCGCAGAGGAAGCGGGAGCTCGCCGGAGGGATCTGCTGCGGCGCCTTTCTCGCCGCCGCCAGTCTCTTCCAGCAGGCGGGCATCGTCACGACCACGGCGGGCAAGGCGGGCTTCATCACGGCGATGTATATGCTGCTCGTCCCGGTGCTGGGCTTCCTGCTGCTCCGGCGGAGGAACGGCGCGCTCGTATGGCTGGCCGTCGCGCTCGGCGTGGCGGGCATGTATCTGCTCTGCATGGACGAGCGCCTCACGCTCACGCGCGGCGACGCGCTCTGCCTGGTCTGCGCGCTGCTCTTTTCGGGGCACATCCTCTGCTGCGACCGTTTCGCGCCCCGGGGCGATCCGGTCCGGATCTCGGCCGTGCAGTTCTGCACGGCGACGGTGATCGCCGCCGCGGCCGCGCTCCTCACCGAGCAGCCCTCCTGGGCGAAGATCGCCTCCGCCGCGATCCCGATCCTGTACTGCGGCCTGCTCTCCGGCGGCGTCGGCTACACGCTGCAGATGACGGCCCAGCGCTTCACCGATCCGACCGTGGCCTCGCTGCTGATGAGCCTCGAGTCGGTCTTCGCCGTGCTCGCGGGCGCGCTTCTGCTCGGCGAGCGGATGAGCCCGCGCGAGGCCGCGGGCTGCGCGGTGCTGTTCGCGGCCATCGTTCTGGTCCAGCTCCCGCAGAAAAGAAAGGAAGAAAGGTCATGAACTATCAGGAGCACAACGCGGCCGTGATCGACCGCTGGGTCGAAGAAGGCTGGGAATGGGGCAAGCCCGTCGACCACGCCGTCTATGAAGCCGCACTGCGCGGCGAGTGGAGCGTCGGGCTCACGCCGACGAAGCCGGTCCCGCACGCGTGGTTCGGCGAGCTGAAGGGCAGGCGCGTCCTCGGTCTCGCCAGCGGCGGGGGACAGCAGATGCCGGTCTTCGCCGCCCTCGGCGCGCGCTGCACGGTGCTGGACTACTCCGAGCGCCAGCTCGAGAGCGAGCGGCTCGTCGCCGCGCGCGAGGGCTATTCCATCGAGATCGTCCGCGCCGATATGTCGCAGCCGCTGCCCTTTGCCGACGCGAGCTTTGATCTGATCTTCCACCCGGTCTCGAACTGCTACGTCCGGGAGGTCCGCCCCATCTGGCGGGAGTGCTGCCGCGTCCTCAGGCCCGGCGGCGTCCTGCTCGCGGGCATGGACAACGGCCTCAACTACCTCTTCGACGGCGAGGATGAGCGCGAGGTCGTCAACCGCCTGCCCTTCGACCCGCTGAAAAACCCCGATCAGATGGCCCAGCTCGAGCGGGACGACTGCGGCGTGCAGTTTTCCCACACGCTCGACGAGCAGCTCGGCGGCCAGCTCGAGGCGGGGCTGATCCTGACGCATCTCTACGAGGACACGAACGGCGAGGGGCGCCTGCACGAGCTGAACATCCCCTGCTTTGTCGCCACCCGCGCGGTCAAAGCGCTGAAATAATATTATGTAAACCAAAACGGAGGATACGGTCATGAAGGTCTACCACGGAAAGGTGCTGAGCGTCAATGCGCGCGACGAGGTCTTTTCCTGGCTCGTCGAGGACGGCGGGCGCATCGTCTTCGTCGGCGGCGAGCTGCCGGAGCGCTATGCCGGCGCGCCGCGCGTCGAGCTCGGCGAGCGGGCGCTGATCCCGCCCTTTGCCGACACGCACCAGCATTTCGCCTCCTTCTCGGCCTTCAACGCGGGGCTGAACGTCATGGAGGCGGAGTCCAACGAGGAGATCCTCTCGATGGTCGACCGCTTCGCCGCCGACTGCCCGAACAAGACGCTCATCGCCTTCGGCGCCTCGCCCTACTCGGTGAGGGAACGCCGTCTTGTCAGCCGCGCGGAGCTCGACCGCGTCACGCACGGCAAGCCGCTCTTCCTCGTGAAATACGACGGCCACGCCTGCGTGGTCAACACGGCGCTGCTGCGGAAGCTGCCGAAGAAAGTCGCCTCGCTGCGCGGCTGGCATCCGGACACGGGCGAGATGAACCAGGAGGCCTTTTTCGCGGTCTCGGACTTCATCACGAACGCGATCTCGCCGCTCGAGCTGCTGCGCGACATGCAGCTCGCCGCCGACTTCGAGGCCGCGAAGGGCATCGGCCTGATCCATACGGTCAGCGGCGTCGGTTTCCCGATGGATCTCGACGTCTCGATGGAGACCTGGTTCGCCCGCAGCCTGCAGAGCGGGCTGCAGCTGCGCGTCTTCCCCCAGTCGATGGAAGTGAAGACCGCGCTGCGCCGCGGCCTGCCGCGCATCGGCGGCTGCTTCGCCTGCGCGCTCGACGGCTGCTTCGGCTCGCAGGACGCGGCCATGAACGCCCCCTATGCCTCCGACCCGTCGAACAGCGGCGTGCTGTACTACACGGACGAGCAGGTCACGGATTTCTGCAAAAAGGCCAACCGCGCCGGGCTGCAGATCGAGATGCACGCCATCGGCGACCGCGCCTTCGACCAGGCGGCCCGCGCGCTGCGCGCCGCGCTCGACGACTTCCCGCGCACGGACCACCGCCACGGCATCATCCACGCCTGCCTGCCGACGGAGGAGGGCATGGCGATCTGCCGCGACTATGCCGTCCAGCTGCCCATGCAGATCGCCTTCGACAACTGGCGGCAGGAGCCGCAGGAATACACCGGGGCCCTGCTCGGGGCGGAGCGCAACGCGGCGCTCAACCCGGTCCGCTCCTTCCTGGAGCTGGGCTGCACGGTCTCCTTCGGCAGCGACGCGCCCTGCACCTCGCCGGACCCGGTCGTGTGGCTGTACAAGGCTGTCAACCACTCCAATCCCTCCCAGCGCGTCTCGATCCGCGAGGCGCTGCGCATGGCGACCTACAACGGCTACCGGACCAGCTTCGACGAGACCGAGCGCGGCTCGCTCGAGCCGGGCAAGCTCGCGGACATGGCGATCCTCTCGCGCGATCCCTACGAGACGGATCCGGCGAAGCTCAGCGAGCTGAAGGTCGAGGGACTGATCCTCGGCGGCGAGCCGTACCGAAAGCAGAGCCAGAGCGTGCCGGCCGCCGTGCTGCGCGGCATGTTCTCCCGCAACAGAGCATAAGGAACAGGGCTTCCCTCCCGATATCCGGAAGGGAAGCCCTTTTTCTTGCGCTCCAAAGCGAGATGGAGTATAATAAAATATCATATTATACGCTCTTGTCCGGTAAGAAAGAGAGAAAGCGTCATGAAACGACTCAAAAAACTGCTTGCGCTGCTGCTGTGCCTCGCGGTGATGCTCGCGCTGCCCTGCGGCGCCTGGGCAGCCGCGCCCACGCCCTTCGGCGTCAGCGTCCGCATAGAGGGCGGCGGCTCGCGCACGGTCCGCGCCTTCGAGGATCTCTATCCCGGGAACCTCTATCTTTCGCTCAATGATCTCTCGAAGCTGCTCAGCGGTACGGCGGCGCAGTTCCGCTTCGAGTACAACGCCTCCGGCCAGTATTTCTCCGTCACGCGCGGCCGGGAGGCCGTCGCGTCGGAGGAGGACGGCGCGATCGGCCCGCGCCTCGCTCCGGCGGAGCTGGAGCTGGCGCCCTACAACCTGTATGTGGACGGCACGATGCGGCGCTATTACACCTACCGCAGCGGCAACCGGGACATGTACATGAACCTGACGGATCTCCAGCTGATGCTGGACCTCACGGCCGAGCGGCCCGACCGCGTGAACGTCGTGCTCGATCCGCTCCGTCCTTTCGAGCCCGATCTCAAGCAACTGGAGGAGGAGGGCTTTTTCGACGCGACGAACGCCGTCGTCCTCGGCGACGCGGACACGGGCGAGATCCTCTTCTACCGCGACGGACGCCGGAGCTTCCCGATCGCGAGCGTCAGCAAGCTGATGAGCTGGCTGCTGATCAGCGAGGCGGCTGCGCGCGGTGAGATCGGCATGAACGACAGCGTGCGCATCACCGAGGAGGCCGAGCGGATCTCCGACGGCCCGGACGGGACCTACGCGCTGCGTTTCAAGGCCGGCAGCTACGCGCCGCTGCGCGAGCTCGTCGAGGTGATGCTCCTCGCCTCCAGCAACGAGGCCGCCGTGACCCTGGCCGCTCACACGGCCGGCTCGTCCGACGCCTTCGTCGAGCGGATGAACGCGCGCGCAAAGGAGCTGGGCCTGTCCACGGCGCGCTTCTACACGCCCAACGGCCTGCCCTCGTACTCGAGCTCCGCCGTCTCGGCCAAGCGCCAGAACAGCATGAGCGCGATGGATCTCTTCGCGCTCTGCAGCTATCTGCTCGCCAACGAGAGAGACATCCTCTCGATCACCTCGCGGCAGCTCGGCAGCATGAAAACGCTGAACTATTCGACCTACAACACCAATCCGATGGTATTCAACGTCCCCGGCGTGACCGGACTCAAGACCGGCAGCACGAACCGCGCGGGGTACTGTCTGACGGTCTCGATGCCCGTGACGCGCGGCGGCGAGACGCACGACGTCGTGCTGGTGCTGCTCGGCGCCGAGACGGCGACGCTGCGCAACCAGGCCGCCGAGATCCTGCTGCGCTGGGCGCGGGACTATTACGCCGGGCATGATTTCCGACCCGCCGCATAAAAGGAGGCGCAGCGCGATGAACGGGGATTTCATCTGCATTGAAAACGTCAAAAAGGTCTATCGCACGGGCGAGCTCGAGCTCGTCGCGCTGCACGACGTCAGCTTCTCCGTCGCGCGCGGCGAGATCTGCGTCATCGTGGGCGAATCCGGCGCGGGCAAGACCACGCTGCTGAACATTCTCGGCGGCATGGACAGCCTCAGCGAGGGACGGATCACGGTCGACGGCGAGGAGATCTCCGCCTATGACGCCCGCCGCCTGACCGACTACCGCCGCCGCGACGTGGGCTTCGTGTTTCAGTTCTACAACCTCATCCCGAACCTTACGGCGCTCGAAAACGTCGAGATCTCCGCAAAGCTGGGCAAAGAGCCGCTCGACGCGGCCGAGACGCTCGCACGCGTCGGATTGAAGGACCGCATGGGGAATTTCCCCGCGCAGCTCTCCGGCGGCGAGCAGCAGCGCGTCGCGATCGCCCGCGCGCTGGCGAAGAATCCCAAGCTCCTGCTCTGCGACGAGCCGACCGGCGCGCTCGACTACCACACCGGCAAGGCGATCCTCAAGCTCCTGCAGGACAGCTGCCGCGAGAGCGGCATGACGGTCGTCATCATCACGCACAACAAGGCGCTGTGCGCGATGGCCGACCGCGTCGTCCGCGTCAAGAGCGGCACGATCCTCTCCGCCGAGCGGCAGGAGACCGTCACCCCGGTCGAGGAGCTGGAGTGGTAAGATGGACCGACTGAGCGTCAAAATGCTGCTGCGCAGCATCCGGAGCAGTCTGGGACGGTTTCTGTCCATCCTGGGGATCGTCGCGCTCGGCGTCGGCTTTTTCGCGGGGCTGAAAAGCTCTTACCCCGCGATGCACGGCACGGCGGACCGCTATCTCCGCGCGCAGCATTTCCACGATTTCCGCCTGCTCTCTTCGCTCGGCTTCACCGAGGCGGACCGCGAGGCCTTCGCGGCGCTCGAGGGCGTGTCCGCGGCGGAGGGGGCGTACTTTGCCGACGCCTTCGTTGAGCAGAGCGGCAGGCAGAAGCTCTGCCATCTGATGAGCCTGACCGGATCGGTCGACGTCCCCGTGCTGACGGCCGGGCGCATGCCGCGCAAAGCGGAGGAGTGTCTGGCGGACAGCCGCGTTTTCTCAGAGAAGGATCTCGGCACGACGCTCACGCTCGCGGACAGCAACAGGGACGACACGCTTTCGCTCCTGCGCCGCAGGGACTTTACGATCGTCGGGCTCGCCCGTTCGCCGCGCTATATCAGCGGCGAGCGCGGCGATACCGAGCTCGGCGGCGGGCGCATCGACGCCTTTGTTTTCCTGCTGCCGGAGTGCTTTGAGGGCGGGGTCTACCACGAGCTGCTGCTCTGGTGCGACCTGCCCGGCGAGCTGCACTCCGAGGAATACGCCGCCGCCCACGCGCGCATGGAGCGTCCGGTCAGGACGCTACAGAACGAGCTGGGCGCCGCGCGGCAGCGGACGCTGCGCGGCGACGCGCTGCGCGAGCTGTCGGACGCGCAGAAGGAGATCAACGACGGCTGGCGCGCGTACAGCGACGAGAAGCGCAAAACGGAAAAAGAACTCGCCGACGCGCGCGTCGAGCTGGACAACGGCCGAGCCGAGCTCGAGGACGGGCAGAAAAAGCTCGACGAAGGGCGCGCGGCGCTCGAGAGCGGCATGGCGCAGATCCCCGCCGCGTGGCGGGAGATCGAGGCGAACCGTGCGCTTCTCGATGAAAAGCGCGCCGAGCTCGACGAGGGCCGCGTCCGGCTCGAGGCCGCCCGCTACGAGCTGGAGGCCGGCGAGGCGGCGCTGCGGGTCGGCACAATGGGTCTCGAGGCCGAAAAGGCTGTCGGCAGCATCCCAGACCGGCAGCGCATCGCCGTGCTGCAGGGCGAGATCGCGGCGCTGCAGGCTGCGATCAACGCCGCGCAGGACAGACCGGGCGGCGAGCTGCTGATCGGCGCGCTGCAGGCGCGGCTGGCGGAAAAGCAGGCCGCGCTCGCAGAAGCGCAGGCGGGCGGCTCGGGGCAGGCGGATTTCAGCGAGCAGGAGGCTGCGCTGGCCGGGAGACGCGCCGAGCTCGAATCCGGACGCGCACAGCTGGCCGCCGCGGAAGCCGAGCTTGCCGCGGGCGAGGCCGCGATCAACGAGGGCTATGCCCAGCTGGAAGCCGCGGAGGCGCAGCTCGCCTCCGCCGAAAGGGACTATCCCCAACACCTCCGGGAGCTGGAGGACGGCCAGCGGGAGCTGGACGAGGCGCGCGTGCGCCTTGAAGAGGGAGAGGCAGAATACGAAAGCGGCCTTAAAAGTGCCGAGGAGGGCTTTGCCGAAGCCGAGGCGAAGCTGCGCGACGCGCAGCGGGAGCTGGACGAGGCGCGCGGCGAGCTGGACGGCAAGCTTTCGCTCGAGCTTTACGCGCTCGACCGCGAGAGCAACCAGGGCTATCTGACCTTCGACAACGACACGCGCATCATCGACGCGCTCTCCGACGTGTTTCCGATCTTTTTCGTGCTGGTCGCCGCGCTCGTGTGCATCACGACGATGACGCGCATGGTCGGCGAGGAGCGCACGCTCATCGGCACGCTCAAGGCGCTGGGCTACTCTGCCTGGGGCGCGACGGGCAAATACCTGCTCTACGCTTCGCTCTCCGCGCTGCTCGGCTGCGTGCTGGGCTACTTCCTCGGGACGGTGCTCATCCCGTATTTCGTGTGGTTTTCCTACGGCATCATCTACGATTACGCGCGGCTGGAATTCTATTTCAGTCCGCTGATGTACGCGCTGTGTCTGGCCGTGACCGTGCCCGGCGCCCTGCTGGTGACCTGGCTGGTCTGCCGCCGCTCGCTGCGCGAGTGCCCGGCGGAGCTGATGCGCCCCAAGGCGCCCAAGGCCGGCCGCCGCATCCTGCTCGAGCGCATCGGGCCGCTGTGGCGCGCGCTGCCGTTTTTGAGCAAGCTGAGCCTGCGCAACGCCTTCCGTTTCCCGCTGCGCGTTGCGATGCTGCTGCTGGGCATCGGCGGCTGCACGGCGCTGCTGGTCGCGGGCCTCGGCTCGCGCGACTCGATCGCGCATATCAGCTCCTACCAGTACGGCGAGATCATGCTCTACGAGCTCGAGGTCAATCTCGACCCAGACAAGTTCGCCTCCGACGCGGAGGCGGAAGCGCTCTGGGAGGGCGAGGACGCGACCGGCGCCATGACCCGGCAGGAGCCCGTCACGATCCTTTACGCCGGCGGAGAGAAATCCAGCCGCATGATCGCCGCGGACAGCGGCGCGCTCGAGGGCCTCATCAGCCTGCACGACGACGGCGGCGAGCTGCCTTTCCCCGGCCCGGGCGAGGCGGTCGTTACCCGCAAGATTGCCGAGAGCTGCTCTCTGCGCGTCGGCGACGACTTTACGCTGCGCACGGACGAGGGCGCGGAGATCCCGCTGCGCGTCACGGGCGTGTGCGAGAACTATCTGCGGCATTACGTGTTTCTCAACCTCGCCTCGCTCGGCGGGACGCGCTGCAACGCGGCGCTGCTCCGCTGCGGCGAGGGCACGGACGCGGCCGCGCTCGGCGCGCGGCTGCGTGCGGCGGAGGGCGTGAGCTACGTCACGCTCACACAGACCGAGCGCGCGCTGATGGAGGATTCGATGCGCAGCATGGACGTGCTCATCGCGCTGGTCGTCGTCTGCTCCGGCGCGCTGGCCTTCATCACGCTCTACAATCTCACGAATATCAACATCATGGAGCGCGTGCGCGAGATCGCGACGGTCAAGGTGCTGGGCTTCTACCCGCGCGAGACGGCGGCCTACGTCCTGCGGGAGAACCTGCTGCTGTCCTTCCTCGGCGCGGCGCTCGGACTGCTGCTCGGCAAGGGGCTGCACCTGGTCATCATCCGCGCGCTCGTGGTCGACTATATGAGCTTCGACGTACGCGTCGCGCCGCTGAGCTATGTGCTGGCCTTCGTCACGACGCTGCTCTTCACGGTGCTGACGAACGCGGCCATGCGCGGCAAGCTGGAAAAGGTCGACATGGCCGAATCGCTGAAATCTGTCGAATAAGAGGTGCTGTCGGATGAAAAATCTCTTTTGGAGAGCCGTCGGAAAGTTCGCCGCGGGCGTCGTGCTGCTGGGGCTGCTGATCTTCCTGCCCGCGGGCACGCTGCGCTTCCCGAACGGCTGGCTGCTGATGGGCCTGCTCTTCCTCCCGATGTTCTGCGCGGGACTGGTGATGCTCCGGCGCAGTCCGGAGCTGCTGGAAAAGCGGCTCAACGCCAAAGAAGAGGAGCGCGAGCAGAAGGAGGTCATCCTCGCGAGCGGGATCATGTTCCTCGCGGCCTTCGTCACGTCGGGGCTGAACTTCCGCTTCGGCTGGCTGCCGCTGCCGCGCTGGATCGTGATCACGGCCTGCGTGCTGTTCTGCCTGGCCTACGCCCTCTACGCCGAGGTGCTGCGCGAGAACGTCTGGCTCGCGCGCACGATCGAGGTGCAGGAGGGGCAGAAGGTCGTCGATACCGGCCTCTACGGCCTCGTGCGGCACCCGATGTACAGCGCGACGCTGATCCTCTTCCTCTCGATGCCGCTGATCCTCGGCTCGATCTTCGCATTCCTGATTATGCTCTGCTACGTCCCGATCATCGTCAAGCGCATCCGCAACGAGGAAAAGGTGCTCGAAAAGGGGCTCGAGGGCTACCGGGCCTATGAAAAAAAGGTGTCCTGGCGGCTGATCCCGTACATCTGGTAAGGAGCGCGTCATGCTGTACGATCTCAAAGAAGGAAGCGTCCGCCTCGGCGGCGCGGAGACGAACTGGATCTCCTTCGGAAAGGGGACGCGCGATCTGGTGATGATCCCCGGCCTGGTGCTGGGGCTCAAGGGCCTGCGCGGCAGCGGCGCGTCGCTGGCCTTGAGCTACCGGCTCTTTGCAAAGGATCGGCGCGTGTGGTTTTTCGACCATCCCGACCCGCTGCCGGAGCACGTGACGGTCAAAGAGCTCGCGGACGACCTCGCCGCGGCGATGCGCGCCGTCGGCGTCGAAAGGGCCGAGGTGCTCGGCGTCTCGCAGGGCGGCATGATCGCGCAGTATCTCGCGCTCGACCATCCGGAAGCGGTGAGCGCGCTCGTGCTCGCCGTCACGCTGTGCAGGAACAATCCCGTCGCGGAGGACTGCATCCGGCGCTGGAGCGCGCGGGCGCGCGCGGGCGAGATGGGCGCGCTGATGCGCGATGTGATGGAGAGCATGTACAGCGAGGCGTACATCAGACGGTACCGCTTCCTCTTCCCGCTGCTCGGCGCGAGCGTGAGATCCGCCGACCCGCAGCGCTTCCTCACGCTGGCCGAGGCCTGCCTGAGCTGCGACACCGCCGGTCGCCTCGGCGGGATCCGCTGTCCGACGCTCGTCGTCGGCGGCGAGCGCGACCGCGTCGTGACCGCAGCCGCCTCGCGCGAGCTGGCGGCCGGGATCGGCTGCGCGCTGCACATGTACCCCGACTACGGCCATGCGGCCTACGACGAGGCAAAGGACTTCAACCGGCTTGTCTATCATTTTTTCAAATCGCACGGGGAGGATAAAACGACATGAAAACGCTCTTGAAAAACGGCACGATCTACGACGGCAGCGGCGCGCAGCCGACGCGCGGCGACGTTCTGATCGAGGACGACCGCATCGTCGCGGTCGGCGGCGAGATCGACGAGGCGGCGGACCGCGTCGTCGACGTCGGCGGCAGGGCGGTCTGCCCGGGACTGATCGACGCGCACTCGCACAACGACTTTTTCTATGACCGTCCGGACGCGGAGAAGTTCTTCCGCCCCTTTCTGGAGCAGGGCATCACGACGCAGATCACCGGCAACTGCAGCTTTTCGCCCTTCGGCTCGGACGAGGACACGCCCTACCGCGACAAGCTCGGCGGCGGCCTGTTCGACTCGCTGCATCCCGGCAGCTTTGCAAGCTTCAAGGAGCGGGCGAAGGGCAATCTCTACGTCAACCTCGTGCCGCTCATCGGCCAGGGCACGGTGCGCGCGGGCATGACGGGCTACGACCCGACGCCCTATACGAGCGAGCAGATCGAGCGCGAGCTCGGCTACGTGCGCGAGGCCATGGAGGGCGGCGCCTTCGGCGGCTCGTTCGGCTTCATGTACGAGCCGGACCGCTATGCCAAGTCCGACGAGATCCTCGCCTTCGCCAAAGAGATCGCCAAATACGACGGCATCATCACGATCCATCCGCGCGCCTGCTCGATCGTCAGCGCCGACTATCCGCTGCTGACGAAAAAGTCGCATCTCGAGCTCGGGCTCGACGAGGCGGTGGACATCATGCACCGCAGCGGCTGCCGTCTCGAATACAGCCATCTGATCTTCACCGGTCAGCGCAGCTGGAAGCTGCTCGACAAGATGCTCGCGGTCTTCCGCGCCGAGACGGCGGCGGGCAATCCGATCGCCTTCGACAACTACGCCTTCCACTACGGCGCCTCGGTCATCACGGTCGTGTTCCCGGAGTGGTACGCCGCGCTCTCCAAAGAAGAGGCGGCAAAGCCGATCAACCGCTTCAAGCTCTCGCTGACGATCCTCATGTACCGCAAGGTGCTGGGCATCGACTGGGACGACATGGTCGTGGCCTACATCTCCGACGAGCACCCCGAGTACGAGGGCAGGACCGTCGCGGCGCTGGCCGCGGAGGCGGGCGTCAAGGAGCTCGATATGTATCTCAAGCTCGTCGAACTCTCCGAGCGCGCGGGCAGCATCTACCTCGGCAAATACTACAACGCGGAGATCGTCCGCCGTCTGATGGAGGACGAGCTGTCCGTGTTCATGACGGACGCCTGGGTCGAAGAAAAGGGCCTGCAGAACATCGCGGCCTTCCAGACCTTCCCGCAGTTCTTCCTGCTCGCGAAGCGCTACGGCATCCCGACGGAGAGGATCGTCCGCAAGATGACGGGCGCGACGGCTGACCGCTACCGCATCCCGGAGCGCGGCTATCTCCGTCCGGGCTGCAAGGCGGACGTCACGGTGCTCGATCTCGACGCGCTCTCGGTCGACGAGAGCAGGCCTGACGCGCGGCCCGGCGGTATCGTGCACGTCTTCGTCAACGGCCGGGCCGTGATCGAGGACGGCGTCTACCGCGGCGGCACGGCCGGCGAGGTCGTGCTGAAAAAGTAAGACCGAAGGGCAAAAACGCTCCGGCAGGCGATCCTGCCGGAGCGTTTTTGCGTTATAGTTTTTTTCAGCCGGTCAGTCGAGCTTCGGACCGGCGGCCACGAGCGCCTTGCCGGCCTCGTTGGTCTCGTACTTCGCGAAGTTCTTGATGAAGCGGCCGGCGAGATCGCGGGCCTTTTCCTCCCACACGGAGGGATCGGCGTAGGTGTCGCGCGGGTCGAGGATCTTCGGATCCACGCCGGGCAGCTCGGTCGGCACCTCGAAGCCGAAGTAGGGGATGGTCTTGGTCGGTGCGGTCTTGATCGCCCCGTCGAGGATCGCGTCGATGATGCCGCGGGTGTCCTTGATCGAGATGCGCTTGCCGCTGCCGTTCCAGCCGGTGTTGACGAGGTAGGCCTTCGCGCCGCTCATCTCCATGCGCTTGACCAGCTCCTCGGCGTACTTGGTCGGATGCAGTTCGAGGAAGGCCTGGCCGAAGCAGGCGGAGAAGGTGGGCGTGGGCTCGGTGATGCCGCGCTCGGTGCCCGCGAGCTTGGCGGTGAAGCCGGAGAGGAAGTAGTACTGGGTCTGCTCCGGCGTGAGGATCGACACGGGCGGCAGCACGCCGAAGGCGTCGGCCGAGAGGAAGATCACGTTCTTGGCCGCGGGGCCGGAGGAGATCGGGCGCACGCGCTTGACGATCTTCTCGATGTGCTCGATCGGGTAGCTCACGCGGGTGTTCTCGGTCACGCTCTTGTCGGCGAAGTCGATCTTGCCCGCCTCGTCGACGGTGACGTTCTCCAGCAGCGCGTCGCGGCGGATGGCGTTGTAGATGTCGGGCTCGGAGTCCTTGTCGAGGTTGATGACCTTGGCGTAGCAGCCGCCCTCG
>CACWIS010000017.1 GCA_902761055.1 Oscillospiraceae bacterium | reverse complement strand
CTGTCCTTTCCTTTTTCGCGCGGGCGTGCTACAATGGACCCAACACTTCCGAGGGAGAGATCGCCATGAACAAAGCGCCCGTATACTTCACCGATTTCCACGTCACCGGCGGCGAGACGCTGCCGCAGAAGCTGCACCGTCTGATGAAGCGCGCCGGCTTCGAGCAGATCGACTTCACCGACCGCTACGCCGCTATCAAGATCCACTTCGGCGAGCTGGGCAACCTCGCCCACCTGCGCCCGCAGTACGCCCGCGTCGTGGCCGACTACGTCCGCGCGCTCGGCGGTCTGCCCTTCCTGACCGACTGCAACACGCTCTACGTCGGCAGCCGCAAGAACGCGCTCGACCACATGGACACGGCCTATCTCAACGGCTTCTCGCCGCTGCAGACCGGCTGCCACGTCATCATCGCCGACGGGCTCAAGGGCACGGACGAGGCCCTCGTCCCGATCGATCTGCCGCTCGTGAAGGAGGCCAAGATCGGCCAGGCCATCATGGACGCCGACGTCGTGATCTCCCTGTCCCATTTCAAGGGCCACGAGGAGGCCGGCTTCGGCGGCGCGCTGAAAAACCTCGGCATGGGCAGCGGCTCGCGTTCCGGCAAGATGGAGCAGCATTGGGAGGGCAAGCCCCTCGTCGAGACGGAAAACTGCGTCGGCTGCGGCTCCTGCGTGCGCATCTGCGCGCACGGCGGCCCGACGGTCACGGACGGCAAGGCGAGCATCGACCACGCCAAATGCGTCGGCTGCGGCCGCTGTCTCGCGGTCTGCCCGAAAAACGCCATCGTGCCCAGCGATTCCAGCTCCAACGCCGTCCTCTCGATGAAGATCGCGGAGTACGCTTACGCCGTCGTGAAGGACCGCCCCAGCTTCCACATCTCGCTGATCTGCGACGTCTCGCCCTTCTGCGACTGCCACGCCGAGAACGACGTCCCGATCATCCCGAACATCGGCATGCTCGCGTCCTTCGACCCCGTCGCGCTCGACCAGGCCTGCGTCGACCTGTGCAACCGGATGCCCGTCAACCCGGGCAGCCGCCTCGCGAAGCACATCGAGAGCTTCTGGGACGACGACCCCAACCACGAGTATTTCCACCTCAACCACCCGGACGCCGAGTGGGAGGCCGGGCTCGTCCACGCCGAGGAGATCGGGCTCGGGACCCGGCAGTACGAGCTGGTGAAGCTCTGACGCGCGGCAAAACGCAGAAAAAGACAGGCGCCCTCCCGAAGAGAGCGCCTGTCTTTCGTTTATTCTTATTCCGCGCGGAACATGCAGCGGCGCAGGAAGGCCGCCGTTTTCTCCTCGCCGATCATCCTGACGAACTGGCTGACGGCGGGGCCGCCGTGCTGCAGCATGCCGTCGGTATAGGCGGCGTTGCGCTTCTTCTTTTCGGCCTCGTCGCAGAGCGGGCAGTCTGCCAGCAGCGAGAAATACTCCCGCGCGTAGTCCTGCGCATAGGCCTCGAAGGCGGGGAGCAGCCCTTTCCCCTTTTTGAAGTCGGACACGCCGAGACGCATCGAATCGTACCAGTGCTCGCCGGGGTCGTGCGCCGGGAGCGCGGCGTGGCGCGCCTTGCATTCGCCGAGCGGGGCAAAGTCGGGGTGGGAGGCCGTCGTGTCGTAGAGCTCGAGGAGCAGCGTGTCCTTTCCGGCGGCCTCGATCAGATCCGTGCTGAAGAGCGGACCGTCGCGCCCCGTGGGGGAAAAGACGGCCGTCTCCATCTTCATCAGGCCGCCGAAGGCGCGCATCTCCATCAGGCACAGCCCGCCCGCGCCGGGCGCGTCAAAGACGCGGACGCGGAACGTCATCCCTCTGCCGCGGATGACCGCGAATTCGCCGGGGTCCCCCTCGCGCAGCGGGAAGCGCGCGGCGGCGGCGTCAAAAATCCATCTGTTCACGGAAGCCTCATTTTCGGTAGCAGTTTTTGATGTATTCGGCAAAGCTCGCGTCGCCGACGACCGTGTCGCCGACCATCTCCTCGGTCAGCGTCCACTTGGAGAAGCGGATGATGGCCTCCTTGCCGTTTTTCTTCTTCTTGTTGACCCAGGCCAGCACGTCGAAGAGCCACACCGGCGCGCGGCTGATCTGCGGCTCCTTGCCTGCGGCGGCGAAAAACATCTTCGCCAGCTCCTCATAGCTCCAGGTCTCCTTGCCGCCGACGTTGTAGAGCCTGCCGTCGTCGCACATGTGCGCGACGATGAAGGCGGCGAAGTCCGGCGTGTCGACGACGTTGCAGTGCACCGGCTTGTCGCCCAGCAGCGTGACCTTGCCCTTTTCGATCATCGGCATGAAGACCTTGGCGATGTCGTAGAAATAGCCGCTCGGCCGGAAAATGACCCAGCGCAGGCCGCTCGCCTTCAGCTCGGTCTCGAACTTGGCCTTGGCGTCGAGCATCGGGACGGAGGGGTTGCCGTCGGCCTTGAGCACCGAGACGTAGGCAAAGTTCTTCACGCCCGCGCGCTTTGCCTCGGCGAGCAGGTTCATGTTGCCCTGGTAGTCCACGTCGTAGCAGCTCACTTCCGCGCTGGCCTTCGTCAGGCCGACCGTGGAGATCACGACGTCCGCGCCCTCGCACAGGCCCCGGAGGCTTTTCGGATCCTGCACGTCCGCCGCGACGGCGGTGTAGCCCGTGCAGCCGGGGACCTCGCGCACCGTGCGTCCGGCCGCGACGACCTCGTGGCCCTGCCCGACCAGCTCGCGCAGGATATCGGCGCCGAGATGGCCGAATGCGCCCGCAAGTACGACTTTCATCTTTCCGCTTCCTTTCGTTTCCGTTTCGTTCGTTTCCGCCCGGCCCGCGCCGCCGAAATCCATCTTCGGGAAGTGATAGCGCCGCTTGCCCGGCGTCTTGTCGCCGTACTCGATGGCCTCGACGGGACAGGCGGAGAGACAGGCCATGCAGTGCGTGCACTTCCCGCCCCAGACGGGACGGCCGTTTTCGAGACGGATGTTGACATAGGGACAGACCGCGGCGCAGCTGCCGCAGCCGATGCATTTGTCGGTGGCGAAGAAACCGTCCGCCTTGACAAAGTACTTGTAATACAGGTCGTTGACCGGGATCGTGCAGCCCAGGATGGCCTTGCTCGGGCGCTTTTCGGGGATGATCCCGTTCAGGGCGATGATCTCCGCGGCCCGGTCGATGACGGGGAGCGCCTCGCGGATGATGCGGCGGCACTCGTGCTCGGGCTTGACCGTGAAGAAGATCGGATAGTTTGTCGGCATCGTGACGCTGGCGCTGCCGTGATAGACCATGCCCTTTTCCTCGGCGAGCCGCCTGGCAAAATAGCCCGAGCAGCTCATCTCGCTGGCGCAGGTGAAAACGAAGAAGATGTCGCGGCTGCCCTCGAGCGGCGTTTCGCGCAGCCAGTCGCTGACGATGCGGGGCATTTCCGCGACGTAGACGGGCGCGACGACGACCCAGGGCTTGTCGGAACGGAGCGCGGAGCGGTCGTTCTCACGGAACCTTCCGCGCAGGTTGAGCGTCTCGTCGCCGAGCCTTTCGGCGATCCGCTTTGCCGCAAAGGCGCAGTTGCCGGTGGCGGAGAAATAAAGGATCATCGGGCGGCCTCCTTCTCGCGGTCGGCCCTGCGGTCGAGCGCGGTGTTGCGGAAATAGAGCACGACGTCGATCGCGACCATCGCGATGTCCGCGAGGTAAAACCAGATCGAGTAGGCCCAGAAGCCGGTGCGGCTGTATGTGATGAGCTTGCCGAGCAGACCGACGCAGTAGCCGAAGATGACGATCAGCTCGAACATGACGCTTTTGCCCCTGGCCGTGCGGGAACGCCAGGATTTGGCGATGTTGAAGGGCCAGGAAAAGCCGAAGGCCACGAGCATCCCGATCTCGCAGAGCTGTACGATATCCAAGAAGAGATCCCTCCGATCCGATGTTGTGCGGATATGCGCTCCAAATTATAACATAGCCGCGGCGCGAATGCAAACCGCGCTTGCGTTTTTCTCGCTCCGGCGCTATGCTTGAGAAAAGAACGGAAAAGGGGGAGACGGACATGCGCAGAAAGGACCGGGAGATCACCGACGCGGCGGAGATCCGCGCGATCCTGGAGAGCGCCCGGGTGATGCATCTGGGCCTCAACGCCGGGGACGCGCCCTACGTCGTGCCGCTGCACTACGGCTTCCGCTTCGACGGCGGCGCGCTGACGCTGTATTTCCACTGCGCGAAGGAGGGCCGCAAGCTCGAGCTGCTGCGCCGCGACCCGCGCGTCTTCGTCGAGATCGACGCGGACGAGTGCCTGCTGCCCGCCGCCGCGGCCTGCGGCTGGGGCGCGGCCTACGCGTGCGTGATGTGCCGCGCTCGCGCCGCGATCGTCGAGGACGCGGCGGAGAAGGCGGAGGCGCTCGCGCTGCTGATGAAGACGCAGACCGGGCGGGAGTTCGCGTTCGACGAGAAGACGGCCGCCGCCGTGACGGTCGTGCGGCTCGACGCGGAGGAGCTCAGCGCCAAGGCGCGGAGGCGGCCGGAGTAAAAGAGGAAAAAAGACCGGGGAGAGTCCTGCTCTCCCCGGTCTTTTTTGTCGGATCAGCCGTCTTCCAGCAGCTTCTTGAGCTCCCTGGCTTCGGCTTCGACGTCCTTTTTCATCTGCTTGAGCTCGTCGTGACGCTCGGCCTCGGCGCGGATGCGGTCGATGCGGCGCTCGCGCTCGACCTCGTGGACGCTGAGCTTCTCGTCGGCGGCCTTCTTGACCTCGTCGGCGGCCTTCTTGACCTCCTTGGCCTCGGCCTTGACCTGCTTTTTCAGCTCGTCGAGATCCTTGCGGCTCTGCTTGGCGGCCTCCTTGATCTCGCTCCGGATGGCGCGCTCCGCTTCTTTATAGTCTTTCATTTTCGATTCCTCCCGTTCTTTGATACGGCGGTAAAAGGTGTTGGGCTTGAGATCGAGGCGGGCCATGGCCTGGCGCGCGCTGATCTGCCCGCTCTGCCAGAGCTCCACGACCGAGTCGAACAGTCCCTCGTCGACGGCAATGGGCTTGCGCCCCTTGTATTTGCCCTCTTCGCGGGCCCGCTCGATCCCGCTGCGCTGCCGCTCGCGGCGCGCCGCGTCGTCCAGCCCGGCCAGCGCGCGGCAGAGTGGGAACAGCAGCGCCCCGCTCCCGGAGCGGGTGTCGATCCCCTCGGCGGCGCTGACGAGCTCCGCGCCCTTCGCCGAGATCGCCACGGCGAGCGCGATCAGCTCGGCCGCGCTCGACGCAACGGCGGAGAAGCTCTCCACCCGTACGCAGTCGCCCGGCTGCAGCGTATCCATCGCCGCCGCCAGCGCGGCGCGATCGGCGCAATCGATCACGTTCAAGTCCGTATCTCCTTTCCCGTTGCGTGTGCATCATAGCACAGGAGAAAAAGCGTGTCAATAGGGTATTTTCACATTATGACACATTTCACAATTTATTCACGACTTATTTGAAACACTCTGCGGGCTTCACCAGTCGCTGTCCCAGTCGCCGAAGTCGCTGTCCCAGTCGCTGTCCCAGTCCCAGTCGCTGGAGCTGTCCCAGTCGTCGTCATCGTCCCAGTCCCAGTCCCAGCTGCCGGAGCTGCCGCTGTCCCAGTCGCTGGAGTAGCTGCCCGAGCTGCCGCTGTCCCAGTCGCTGGAGTAGCTGCCCGAGCCGCTGCCGTAATCGTCGTAATAGCTGCTGTCGGCAAAGCTGTCCACGCCGTAGCCCTCGTCGTAGGAGTAGGACGTGTAGTAGTCGTAGTAGTTGTCCGTCAGCTCGTCGTCGACCGAGGAGATCGGGTACCAGGTGCCGAAATCGTTGCTGTACTGGTACCAGTTGTCGTTCTGGTTGTAATAGTAGTTGTCGTTGTAGTGGTAGTAGCCCGTGGAGGGATGCGGCTTCGGGGGATTGAGCGCCGCCGCCGTCCGCGCGATCGTGATCGCGGCCGCGGCGCCGAGCAGAAGGATCAGCAGCTTGCTGCTCTTCCGCTTGCGGGGCGTGCGGACGCTTCCCGTCTCCTCCATGCGGTTGTAGGGGTTCCGGTCGTGCGCCGGGCTGGCGGGGTAGCCCGTCCGCGCGGCAGCGACGCGGGCGCGCTGGCCGCCGGCCTCCTCCTTGAGCTTCTGGAAGATCTCGTTGACCGCGTATGCCTCGTCCGGGCCGCGGTAGCGCACGGCGCGGCTGCCGTCGGCCTTGTTTTTGTAGACGACGAACTGTCCGTCCCGGTCCCGATAAATGCCGTATGCCTTCGCCCCGGGATAGTCCAGGCCGATGAAAAAGCGCATCTTCGCCAGCGGCAGCTGGTGCCGCTCGCAGAAGGCCGTCAGTTCGTCGATCGTGCGCGGGGTCTGTACGCGCCGTTTCTCGCGCGCTTCCTCCGGCGCCGGCGCGTACCGGACCGCCTGCGCCGAGGCTTCTCCGGCCGTCTGCGCGGCGGCCTGGTTGCGGGGGATGAGCGCCCCGCAGTAGCTGCAGAATTCCTCGCCGGGACTGACGGGCGCGCCGCAGGCGGGGCAGCTTTTCTTTGCCATGATGAAAGTCCTCCTTTCAGACGCTCTCCGCGATGCAGGGGCCGACGCTCGCAAGGATGAGCGTGGCCGTCAGCTCGGAGATGCTCTCGACGTTCAGATCGCGCCGGTCGTTGACCCACTCCTGGATCAGACCGATGCAGCCGTTGATGATAAAGGCGTTGTACATGCCGTTGCGCAGCTCGTCCGCGCTGGGGGCGAGGATCTGCCAGAAGTAGCGGCACTGGCTGTCGACCCGCTTTTTGACCCGCTCGACGAACTGCATGTCGCCGTGCGGGCCGAGCATGATGCGGCAGAAGCTGCGGTTTTCGTCCAGAAAGGAGAAAACGGCGTGCAGATAGGGCGTGCCCTCGGCGTCGAGCGCGGGCTGGTTCTCGCTGAGCGTGCGGTCGAACTGCTCGAAAAACGCGTCCTCGATCCCGCGCAGCAGGTCGTAGATATCCTGATAATGAAAATAGAAGGTGCCGCGGTTGACGTCGACCAGATCGGTCAGCTCCTTGACGGAGATCTCGTTGATCGGCTTTTCGTCCAGCAGCCGCAGCAGTCCTTCGCGCAGCCTGCGCTTGGTGTTGCGCACGCTGCGGTTTTCCTGCCCGGATTTGTTCATGCGTCCCGGTCTCCTCTCTTCAACAGAATCTGGAAAACTGTTGATTGTTCGTCACTTTCGCCGCGATTATCGGTTGACAGCCGCCAGGCGGGGAATATACTTGAACTATAAACGAAATTTCAACAGCTGTCAAGGTGGGAGACTGTGAACGACCGCAGCGAAAGACAGACGGATATCATGCACCGCATCGCCGCGGCCATCGTAAGATGGCGGGGGCTTTTTATTCTGCTCTTTCTCGTCGCCGCGGTGTACTGCGCGCTCTCGCTGGGGCGCGTGAAGGTCAACTCGGACCTGACCTTTTTCCTCGCCGCCGACACCGAGACGCGCCGCGGCATCACGATCATGGAGGACAACTTCGTCACCTGCGCCACCGAGGACGTCATGGTCGCGAACCTCACCTGCGAGCGGGCGCGCGAGCTGGCCGACACGATCGGCGGCTACGACCACGTCTTTTCCGTGAGCTTTGACGACACGCCCGCCCACTACACCAGCTCCGCCGCGCTCTTTACGATCGCCTTCGACGGTCCGGAGGAGGACGCCGGCGTCGCCGCGGCGAAGGAACGCATCCGCGCGCTGCTCGCCCCCTACGACAGCTATACCTATTCGATGGACCTCAAGAACTATTCCAAACAGCTCGCGGGCGAGATGGTCGGCGTCATCGCCATCGCCGCGGCGGTCATCGCGGTGATCCTGCTGTTCACCTCGCGCAGCTATTTCGAGGTCGTGATCTTCTTCATCGTCTTCGTCTTCGCCGCGCTGCTGAACATGGGCACGAACTTCTGGCTCGGGGAGATCTCGATGATCACGCACACGATCGCCGTGATCCTGCAGCTCGCCCTGGCCATCGACTACGCGATCATCTTCTCGCACCGCTATCAGGACGAGTGCGCCTGCTTCGACACCGCGCGCGAGGCGCTCGTCGAGGCGCTCTCGAAGTCCATCCTCGAGATCAGCTCCTCGAGCCTGACGACGATCTCGGGTCTCGTGGCGCTGATGCTCATGGAGTTCCGGCTCGGCTACGACCTGGGCGTCGTGCTCTCCAAGAGCATCGTGTGCAGCCTGCTGACCGTGTTCCTGCTCATGCCGGGGCTGATCCTGCTGTTCCCGAAGGCCATCCGCCGCACCGCGCACCGCAGTCTGATCCCGGATATCACGCCCTGGGGACGCTTCCTGATGCGCTCGCGCGGCTGCTTCGTATGGATCTTCCTGCTGCTCGTGCCCGCGGCCTTCTGGTGCTCGCGGCACGTGGACTACGCCTTTTCCGACCGCGGCGTGACCGAGCTGGTCTATTCCGAGAGCCGCGCGGCCATGCGCAAGATCGAGAGCACCTTCGCCCGCTCGACGAGCGTCGTCCTGCTCGTCCCGCACGAGGACTTCGAGGCGGAGAAGCAGATCCTGCGCGAGCTCGGCGAGATGCCCGAGGTCAAGAGCGCGATGGGTCTTGCCAACATCGAGGTCTCCGAGGGGCAGGTGCTGACCGATCTCTACAGCCCGCGCATGCTCGCCGAGCTGCTCGATCTCACGCAGGAGGAGTCGGAGCTGATCTTCCAGGCCTACGGCCTGCGGCATGAGGAGTACCAGGCCTTCTTCGGAAGCCGCGAGAGCTACCGCGTGCCGCTCGTCGACCTCTTCGGCTTTCTCTTCGATCTCAAGGACCACGGCGTCGTGACGCTCAGCGGCGAGGAAGCCGAGCGCCTCGAGGATCTGCGCGAGACGCTGAACTTCGCGCTGCGCCAGCTGCGCGGCACGGAGTACAACCGCATGCTCCTGTCCGTGGACATCCCCATCGAGGGCGAGGAGAGCCGCGCCTTCGTCGAGCGGGTCCGCGCCGTCGCCGCGCCGTACTATCCCGGCGCGGAGATCCTGGTCGTCGGCGACGTCACCAGCGCGCGCGACCTCGGCGATTCCTATACGGGCGATTCGCTGCTCATCAGCATCCTGACGATCGTGTTCGTGTTCGTGATCCTGCTCGTGACCTTCCGCACCGTCGTCGGGGCGATGATCCTGGTCTTCGTCATCCAGGGCAGCATCTGGATCAATTTCTCCTTCCCCTATCTCCAGCACATCCGCCCCTCTTTTGTCACCAATATGATCGTCTCGGCCATCCAGATGGGCGCGACGATCGACTACGCCATCGTTCTGATGAACCGCTATGAGACGATGCGCGCCTCGCTCCCGGTGCGGGAGGCCATGGCGCGCGCCGTCAACCAGAGCTTTGCCACAGTGCTGACCTCCGGCTCGATCATGACGATCGCCGGTCTGCTCATCGGCCTGCGCGTCAGCGACGTCTACGTCAGCCACATCGGCCTGTGCGTCGGCCGCGGGGCCTTCTGTTCGGTCGTGCTGGTGCTGACGGTGCTGCCGCAGCTGCTCGTGCTGCTCGACGGCGCCGTGGAAAAGACCCGCTTTCGCTTGAGCCTGAGAGGCGAGGAAGAGACATGAAACGACATACGCTGAAAAAACTGCTTTCGGGCCTGCTTGCGCTGCTGCTGCTCGTCTCGCTCGCGCCCGCGGCCTCCGCCGCGGGCAAGGGCCGGGACAAAGAGCCGGAGCCCACGCCGGAACCGCCGAAAAAGGAAGTCCGCATTTACAGCGCGCGCCAGTTCGTCGAATTCATCCATGCCTGCTCCCGCGAGAGCTATTCGCGCGACGTGCGCTTCCTGCTGATGGCGGATATCGATCTCGCCGGCGCGGCCTTTGAAAGCGAGGCCTACTTTGCCGGCGAATTCGTCGGAAACGGCCACACGGTCCGCGGCCTTTCGATCACGGGCGCGGGCTCGCGCCTCGGTCTCTTCCGGGAGATCGCTCCGGAGGCGAGCGTCGACGGGCTGACGGTCGAGGGCAGCGTCCTGCCGGAGGGCACGCGCGAATACCTCGGCGGTCTCGCGGGCGTCAACGGCGGCGCGATCAAAAACTGTCACGTCGTCGGCGAGCTCGCCGGCATGAACGGTGTCGGCGGCATCGTCGGCCTCAACCGCGGCAGCCTCTCGGGCTGCAGCTTTTCCGGCAGCGTCAGCGGCGAGCACCAGATCGGCGGCGTCGCCGGGAAGAACGAGGGCGTGCTGTTCAACTGCGAGAGCGGCGGCGCGGTGAACACCACGCCCGTTACGCCCTCCGGCACGCAGCATTTCGATCTCGCCAGCCTCTCGCAGGAGGACTTCGTCGACATCGCCGACGTCGGCGGCGTCGCGGGCGAGAATACCGGCGTCGTGCGCTTCTGCCGCAACACGGGCGCCGTCGGCTGCGCCGGCATGGGCTACAACGTCGGCGGCGCCGTCGGCAAGAACGGCGGCCTGGTGGACAGCTGCCGGAATTCCGGCGCCGTCGAGGGACGGCGCGACGTGGGCGGCATCGTCGGGCAGAGCATCCCCTACGCGGCCTGGGAGCTGAGCGAGGGCAAGCTCCAGGACCTGTCGAAGGCCATCGCCGCGCTCAACGGCATGCTGGTCACGATGGCCGCGCGGGTCAACGACAGCACCGGCGCGGTCCGCACGATGCTCCAGTCCATGAGCGGCTACAGCTCCAAGGCCATGAGCGCGATCACGCAGCTCCTCGGCGCGAGCGCGAACCAGACGGCGAACTATCTCGCCGGCATCACGATCGACCCGGAGACCGGCGAGATCACGCTGCCGAACGCGAACTTCCCCGCGGCGGACACCTCCGCGCTGACGGCGGCGCTGAACAATCTTTTCGCGCAGGCCGCCTCGATGAGCACCGCGATGAGCGGTTCGATCGGCACCGCGGCCGAGGACCTCCAGCGCGTCACCGGCCAGATGAACTATGTTTTCAACCTGCTCTTCGAGCTGATGAACGAGGTCGGCAAGGGCGATTTCGTCTCCACGCGCGATCTCTCGCTCGACGAGGCCTACGATCACGACGAGGGCGCCGTGGCGCGCTGCACGAACAGCGGCTCGGTCCGCGCCGAGGCCAACGCCGGCGGCATCGTCGGCACGCTGGCGCTCGAGATCTCCTTTGACATGGAGGACCAGCTCGGCAGCTCGAACTATCTGCCCACGCACGTCGAGCGCATCCTCTTCGGCGTGATCCGGGCCTGCGACAACAGCGGCGAGGTCCAGAGCCGCGGCGACTGCGCGGGCGGCGTCGTCGGCCGGCTGGACGTCGGCGCGGTCGCGGACTGCACGAGTCTCGGCGCGGTGAACTCGCGCGGCGGCGATTACGTCGGCGGCGTCGCGGGCCGGGCCGGGGGCGCGCTGGCGCGCTGCTGGTCGCGCAGTTGTCTCGAGGGCGGGAAATACGTCGGCGGCATCGCCGGCCTTGCACAGAACGTCACGGACTGCCGCGCCTGGACGCATATCGCGCGCGGGGCGGAGTATCTCGGCGCGGTGGCGGGCTGGGCCGAGGGCACGGTCAGCGGCAATCTCTACGCCGACGGGCGGCCCGACGGCGTGGACGGCGTGAGCCGCATCGGCCAGGCCGAGCCGATCGCGGCAGAGGAGCTGCTCGCGCTCGAAGGCGCGCCGTCGCGCATGGAAGACGTCGCCGTGCGCTTCTGGGTCGAAGACGAACTGGTCCGCACGATGCGCCTGAAGTTCGGCGAGGGTCTGGAGCTTCTGCCGCGCGTCGAAAACCGCGGCAGCTCCTACTGGGTCTGGGACAGCTTCGATCGCAGCCATATCTACTGCGATCTCGACGTGCGCGGCGCCTACCTCGCCCCGGCGACGACGCTCTCCGACGGCGGCGAGATCCCGGAATTCCTCGTCGAGGGAGAGTTCTACGAGGGGCAGAGCCTGGTCGTCGAGGATTACGCCGCCGCACCGGCGGACGCCGGCGGGCATCTGGGCGGCTACACGCTCTCGGTCACGGGCTTCGAGGGCGTCCTGACGGTCCGCATGCGCAGCGACGGCGGCGCGGCCGTGTTTGTGCAGGACGAGAGCGGCGCGTGGCGCGAGCTCGACAGCGAGTGGGACGGCCGCTATCTGGTCTTCGGCCTGCCGAGCGGCGGCTCCTTCGCCGTCATGGCGCGCGAACAGCGGCCGGACGCGGCGATCTGGGCCGCTGCGGGCGGCGCCGCGCTGCTCGTCCTGGTCCTGTGCGTGCGCGGCGTCTCGCGGCGCAGGCGGGCAAAGAAGGCCGCCGCGGCGGCGGAAGCGCCTCCGGCCGATCAGAATGACTGAAAAAAAGAGGGAAAGCGCGGCGCGCTTTCCCTCTTTTTCACAAAAATCGCAAAAGGCCGTTGACTTTTGCGATTTGTGGTGCTAAAGTAAGGCCATCTTCTACGAAGGGAAACGGCAGAATGAACCTTCATCTCGCAGCCGCATACGGGTATTACCGCTATTTCGAAAGGAAATAGGGGTCGTTTGTGCTGCGGGAAGAAAGCTTGTTTGAAATAGACCGGCCGCACAGAGGACTGTGCGGCTTTTGTTTTTGCCTTCGGGAAAGAAAAATGGAGGAATCGAACATGAAAAAGATCCTGACTCTCATCCTGGCGCTGACGATGCTCTTCGCGCTCGCCGCCTGCGGCCAGAGCGCCGCGCCCAAGACCTTCACCATCGGAATCTGCCAGTTTGTGCAGCATCCCGCGCTCGACGCCGCCACACAGGGCTTCAAGGACGCCCTGGTCGAGAAGCTCGGCGACAAGGTCAGCTTTGTCGAGCAGAACGCCTCCGGCGACGTACCGACCTGCGCGGTCATCTGCGGCCAGTTCACGGCCGACGAGGTCGACCTGATCATGGCCAACGCCACGCCCGCCCTGGCCGCCGCCCAGTCCGCCACCAACAAGATCCCCGTGCTCGGCACTTCCGTGACCGATTACGCCTCCGCCCTCGGCATCGACGACTGGAGCGGCAAGACCGGCTCGAACATCTCCGGCACCTCCGACCGCGTGCCCGAGGCCGAGCAGGCGAAGATCCTCCAGGAGCTCTTCCCCGACGCCGAGACCGTCGGCATCCTCTTCTGCTCGGCCGAGCCGAACTCCCGCGTCCAGGCCGATGCGATCACCCCGGCGCTCGAGGGCATGGGCTACACCGTCAGTGAGTTTGTCTTTGCCGACTCCAACGACGTCGCCCAGGTCGCCGCGACCGCCTGCGACGAGAGCGACGTGCTCTACATCCCGACCGACAACACCGCCGCCTCGAACTCCGAGCTGATCAGCAACGTGGCGCTCAACGCCAAGACCCCGATCATCGCCGGCGAGGAGGGCCTGTGCAAGGACTGCGGCGTCGCGGCGCTGTCCATCTCCTACTACGACCTCGGCAAGGTCACCGGCGAGATGGCCGCCGAGATCCTGCTCGAGGGCAAGAACCCGGGCGACATGGAGATCCGCTACGCCCCCTTCACCAAGAAGTTCGACGCCGGCATCTGCGCCGCGCTCGGCATCACCGTTCCGTCGGATTTCGTCGCGATCGACTGATCCATTTCCTTTCCGGGGAGTGACAAGGTAAGCATGCAAGCCTATTTCGCGTCTCTGAGCCTGCTCAAGCTCCTGAAAAACATGCCCGGCGGCATCGCCCAGGGCCTGATCTGGGGTGTGATGGCGCTCGGGATCTACATCACCTTTCGCCTGCTGGACGTGGCCGATCTGACCGTGGACGGCTCCTTCACCACGGGCGGCGCCTGCGCCGCGATGCTGATCCTCGCGGGCAAAAGCCCCTGGCTCGCGCTCGCCGTGGCGATGGCCGCGGGCATCCTCGCGGGGCTCTGCACGGGTCTTCTGCACACGAAGCTCGGCATCCCGGCGATCCTCGCGGGCATCCTGACGCAGTTCGCGCTCTATTCGGTCAACCTGCACATCATGGGCATGGCGGCCAACAAGGCGCTGAACGTCGACAAATACCCGCTGCTGGTCTCCTCGCGCTATGTTCCGGCGGCCATCGGCAAGGGCGCGGCGATCGCGGTCGTGCTCGTGGCGCTGATGTACTGGTACTTCGGCACCGAGCAGGGCTCGGCCATCCGCGCCACGGGCGACAACCCGGCCATGAGCCGCGCGCTCGGCATCAACATCGACAACATGAAGGTGCTGGGCCTGGCGCTGTCCAACGGCGTCGTGGCGCTCGCCGGCGGCCTGATGGCGCAGTATCAGGGCTTCGCGGACATCAACATGGGCCGCGGCGCGATCGTCATCGGCCTCGCCGCCGTCATCATCGGCGAGGTGATCTCCCGCGCGGTGTTCAAAAAATATCTCAACTTTGCCGTGACGCTCGGCTTCACGGTGCTCGGCGGCGTGCTGTACTATCTCGTCGTCGTGGTCGTGCTGTGGCTGAAGCTGAACTCCAACGACCTCAAGCTCTTCACGGCCGTGATCGTCGCGCTGTTCCTCTCCGTGCCGCACTTCCGCGACCGCGCGCAGCACAGCTTCCGGAGGAAGAAAGCGGGGGAGGTGAGCGGCGATGCTTGAACTGCGGCACGTCTCCAAGACCTTCAACCCCGGCACGATCAACGAGAAGAAAGCCCTGACCGATCTGAGCCTGCACCTCGCGCCCGGCGAGTTCGTGACGGTCATCGGCGGCAACGGCGCGGGCAAATCCACGCTGCTCAACGCCGTGGCCGGCGTCTGGCCGGTCGACGGCGGCACGATCCTGCTCGACGGCGAGGACATCACCGCCTGGCCGGAGCATAAGCGCGCCGTGCACATCGGCCGCGTGTTCCAGGACCCGATGATGGGCACCGCGCCCAACATGCAGCTCGAGGAAAACCTCGCTCTCGCGCTGCGCCGCGGCCAGCGGCGCGGTCTGAAGTGGGAGGTGACGAAGGTGGAGCGCGAGGACTACCGCGCCCTGCTCGCCGACCTCGGTCTCGGGCTCGAGGACCGGCTGACGGCCAAGGTCGGCCTGCTCTCCGGCGGCCAGCGCCAGGCGGTGACGCTGCTGATGGCGGCGCTGCGGCGCCCGAAGCTGCTGCTGCTCGACGAGCACACCGCCGCGCTTGACCCGGCCACCGCCGCGAAGGTGCTCGAGCTGTCGGACCGCATCGTGTCCGAGGCGCACCTCACCGCGCTGATGATCACGCACAACATGACCGACGCGATCCGCCACGGCAGCCGCCTGATCATGATGGACGAGGGGCGCATCATCCTCGACATCGACGGCGAGGCAAAGAAAAAGCTCACCAAGCGCGAGCTGATCGACCGCTTCGCGCAGAGCGCGGGCTACCAGCTCGAGAGCGACCAGACCCTGCTGAGCAAAAACTGATCGAACAGCAAGCCCCCCGGCGGCAGCCGGGGGGCTTGTTCCTGTCGCGGGCTCCGTCCCGCCCTTATTTCAGCACGACGTTTTCCTCGCCGAAGCACTCGCGCAGCTCGTCGAGCAGGACCTCGTGGAAGAGGCATCTGGCGGCGAGCTTTTTCCTTTCCTTCTCGCACCAGATCACCATCTTGTCGCTGCCCGGGAACATCTTGAGCACCAGCTCGAGATGCCGCAGGCCGGGGTCCTCGCAGGAGGGCAGCTTGACGTAGAGCTTCCGCTCCGTCTGCGCCGCCGCGGCGTCCTGTCCGCCGGAGAGGTCGGAGATCGGGCGGATCGAGTCGCACATCAGCTGCGGCTCTTTTTCGTCGCGGGCCGAGATGCGGCCCTTGGCGATCACGATCTCGTTCTCGCGGATATAGGCTCCGCAGGCGTCGAGCGTCTTCTGGAAGACGATCAGCTCCATCGAGCCGCTGTCGTCCTCGAGCACGACGTAGCTCATGAGGCTGTTGTTCTTCGTCGTGCGCGTCCGGGCCGAGGAGATCACGCCCGCGAGCGTGACGTACTGCCCGTCGGCGAAGCGGTGCGCGCCCTCGTTCTGGGCGAAGTCCGCCATGACCGCGCCGATCGGCGCGGCGCCGATGCGGCGCGCCTGCTCGCGGTATTCGTCCATCGGGTGGCCGGAGAGGTAGAGGCCGGTGGCCTCCTTCTCCATGGCCATTTTTTCGCGCGCGGTGTACTCCTCCACCTTCGGCAGCGGGAAGGAGGCGATCTCGCCCGCCGCGCTGCCGTCTCCGAAGAGGTCGAACTGGCCGGAGATGTTCTCCTTCTGCGCGCGCGCGACGCTGTCGATGACCGGTCCGCAGATCTGGACGAGCGCGCGGCGCGGCGCGCCCATGCCGTCGAAGGCGCCGGCGCGGATCAGGCTCTCGGCCGCGCGGCGGTTGAGCTCCTTGCCCGTCATGCGGCGGCAGAAGTCCTCGAAGTCGCGGAAGGGCCCGCCCTGCGTGCGCTCGGCCACGAGGGCGTGGATCATGCCCCAGCCGATGCCCTTGATGGCCACGAGGCCGAAGCGGATGTTCCCGCCCGAGACCGTGAAGTCCGCCTCCGACTCGTTGACGTCCGGCGGCAGCAGGCGGATGCCCATTTCGCGGCACTCGGCGATGTACTCGGCGACCTTGGCGCTGTTTTCGAGCACGCTCGTGAGGAGCGCGGCCATGTACTCGCGCGGATGGTGGCGCTTCATGTAGGCCGTGCGGTAGGCCACGATCGCGTAGCTGACCGCGTGGGCCTTGTTGAAGGCGTAGCTGGCGAAGTCGATGATCTCGTCGTAGATCGAGTTCGCGACCTGCTCGCTCACGCCGTTGGCCAGCGCTCCGGCGATGTTCCGCTTGGGGTCGCCGCGGACGAAGGCCACGCGCTCGGCGTCGATGACGGCGTGCTTCTTCTTCGACATCGCGCGGCGGATCAGGTCCGCCTGGCCGAGCGAGAAGCCCGCGAGGCGCCGGAAGATCTCGATGACCTGCTCCTGGTAGACGATGCAGCCGTAGGTGACCTCGAGGATCGGCCGCAGCAGCGGGTGCTTGTAGCGGATCTTCTCGGGGTGGGCGGAGCACTCGATGAAGCGGGGGATCGAGTCCATCGGGCCGGGGCGGTAGAGCGCGATGACGGCCGTGATGTCCTCGATGCTCTGCGGCTTGAGCGAGGTGCAGACCCCGGTCATGCCCGTGCTCTCGAGCTGGAACACGCCGGAGGTGCGGCCCTCGGCGAGCATGCGGAAGGTCTCGGCGTCGTCGTCGGGCACGGCGTCGATGCGGAAATCCGGCTCGCGCTTGCGCACGAGGTCCTCCGCGTCCTTCAGGACCGTGAGGTTGCGCAGCCCGAGGAAGTCCATCTTTAAGAGGCCCAGCTCCTCGAGCGTCGTCATCTGGTACTGGCAGACGACGGCCTCGTCGTTTTTCGCGAGCGGGACGTATTCATAGACCGGCTTTTCGGTGATGACGACACCCGCCGCGTGGGTCGAGGCGTGGCGCGGCATGCCCTCGAGCGCGCGGGCCGTGTCGATGAGCTTCCGCATGTTCCCGTCGTTGTCGTAGAGCTCGCGCAGCGGCTTGGACAGGCCCAGCGCCTCGTCGATCGTAGCGGGCGGCACCGACGCGGGGATCTGCTTGGCGACGGCGTCGGCATCGGCGTAGCCGATGTCCAGCGCGCGGGCCACATCGCGGATCGCCATGCGGGCGGCCATCGTGCCGAAGGTGACGATCTGGGCGACGTGGTCGCTGCCGTAGAGGCGGTTGACGTAGTCGATGACCTCGCCGCGGCGGTTGACGCAGAAGTCCACGTCGATATCCGGCATCGAGACGCGCTCGGGGTTGAGGAAGCGCTCGAAGAACAGGCTGTACTTGATCGGATCGACGTCCGTGATGTGCAGGCAGTAGGACACGACGCTGCCCGCGGCGCTGCCGCGCCCGGGACCGACCGGGATATCCCGGCTCTTGGCGTAGTTGATGAAGTCCTGCACGATCAGGAAATAGTCGACGAAGCCCATCTTTTCGATCACGCCGAGCTCGTAGTCCATCTGGGCGCGGACCTCCGCGCTCTCGCCGTAGCGCTCGCGGAAGCCCTTTTCGCAGAGCCTGCGCAGATAGGCGGCGCTGTCCGTCTCGCCGGCGGGGAGCTTGAAGCGCGGCAGGTGGTAGTGGCCGAACTCAAAATCGAAATCGCACTTCTCGGCGATCCTCGCCGTGTTGTCCGCGGCCTCCTGCCAGTCGGGATAGAGCGCGCGCATCTCCTGCTCGTCCTTGAGGAAGAACTCCTGCGTCTCGAAGCGCATGCGCACGGGGTCGTCCACGGTCTTTCCCATCTGGATGCACATGAGCACGTCCTGGCCGTAGGCGTCCTCGCGGCCGATGTAATGCGCGTCGTTGGTCAGCACGAGCGGGATGCCCGTCTCGCGGCGGATGCGGTCCGCGCCCGCGGCGGCCTTGCGCTCCTCGCGGATGCCGTGGTCCTGGATCTCCAGATAAAAGTCCTCGCCGAAGACCTCGCGCAGCCACAGCGCGCGCTCCTTCGCCCCGGCGTAGTCGTCGTGGATCAGCTTCTGCTGGATCTCGCCGGCGAGGCAGCCCGAGAGGCAGATCAGGCCCTCGGCGTGCTCTTTGAGCAGCGCCCAGTCGATGCGTGGGCGGATGTAAAAGCCTTCTGTGAAGGCCGTCGAGACGAGATAGCAGAGATTGCGGTAGCCCTTTTCGTTTTTGCACAGCAGGATCAGGTGGGAATAGTCGTTGTCGCGCCCGTGCTCCTTGTCGAAGCGGCTGCGCGGCGCGACGTAGACCTCGCAGCCGATGATCGGCTTGACGCCCGCGCTGCGGCAGGCCTTGTAGAAGGCCACCGCGCCGTACATCACGCCGTGGTCGGTGATCGCGACGGCGCTCTGTCCCAGCTCCTTGACGCGCCTGGCCAGCGCGTCGATGCGGCAGGCCCCGTCGAGCAGGGAGTATTCGCTGTGCACATGTAAATGAACAAAGCTCATGCCTCATCCTCCGTGATCGTCTGTGCGATGCTCATGAGTTTTTTCAGCCTGTGGGAAAGGCAGCTCTTGGTGACCTTCGGGTAGGAAAGCTGCGCGAGATCGCTCAGGCTCGCCGCCGGGTTGGTGATGCGCAGCAGCGCCGCGTCCCTGAGCCCCTCGGGCAGATCGTCCAGCCCGTAGACCTTCGCCACGCGGCGGATCGCGTCGAGCTGCTCCTGCGCGGCGGAGACGACCTTGTCGGCGTTGGCGCTGTCGCAGTTGATCTGGCGCGTGATCGTGTTGCGCATCTCCTTTTCGACCTTCGCCGTCATTACGCCGAGCGCCGTGGACGAGGCGCCGAGCGCCGTGAAGAAGTCCGCGATCACGTCGGCCTGCTTGAAGTACAGCAGATAGTTTCCGCCCCGCTGCGTCTCGCGCGCGGTAAAGCCCATCTCCAGCAGCACGGAATAGCTCTCGCGGCTGACGGAATGGTGCGGCGTCGCCAGCTCGAGATGGTAGCGCTTTTCCGGGTCGGTGACGCTGCCGCCCGCGAGGAAGGCCCCGCGGACGAAGGCCGCGCGGTCGCTCTCCTCCTCGATCACGCCGAAGTTGACGTGGTGCGAGAGCGTCGCCGTCCGATCCGCGCCGAAGGCCTCGAAGATGCGCTCGAGCTTGTCCTGCTCGCGGATGAGGAAGCTGCGCTTTCCCTTCGCGTCCTCGGCCGGCTGCACGTCGAAGCCCAGCGAGAAGGCGCGGCGGAACAGCCGCGGCAGGCGCGCGGCGAAGGCCTCGCTCGCGGTGATGATGCGGATCTCCGTGGGCGAGAAGGTGTTGCAGTACAGCAGCACGCCGTAGCTCTCGGCGACGGCGCCGCTTTTGTTGTCGATCTTCGCGCGGCAGAGCTCCGCCTTCGCGTCGGATGAAAATGACATGGCCCTTTTCCTTATTTGTCGATGTCCCGGTTGACGCTGACGGCGGGCACTCCCCTGGCCACAAGGTGGTCGTAGAGCGCCGTCGCGACGGCGACGCTGCGGTGCCGCCCGCCGGTGCAGCCGATGGCCACGGTGAGGCTGAGCTTGCCCTCCTCGACGTAGAGCGGGAGCAGGAACTCCAGCATCGCCTCGAGCTGCTCGAGGAAGGTGCGGGTCTGCTGGAAGGAGAAGACGTACTCCTTGACCGGCAGGTCGAGGCCGCTTTTTTCGCGCAGCTCGTCCACGTAGAAGGGGTTGGGCAGGAAGCGCGCGTCGAACACGAGGTCCGCCTCCGTCGGCAGGCCGTGCTTGTAGCCGAAGGAGAGCACCGTCACCTCGATCTCGCGCTTGCGCTCCTCGCCGCAGAGCAGCTCGAAGAGCCTGTTCTGCAGCTTGCCGAGCGTCAGGCCCGTCGTGTTCACGACGAAGTCCGCCCGCTCCTTCACCGGGGCGAGCAGCGCCGTCTCGCGGCGGATCGCCTCCTCGACGCCGACGCCGCGGCCGGCGAGCGGGTGGGGCCGGCGCGATTCCTTGTAGCGGCGGATCAGCGTGGGCACGTCCGCGTCCATGTACAGGATGCGGCAGGTGATCTCGCTCTCCCGCAGCGCGTCGAGCGTGGAGAGCAGCTCGCCGAAGCCGTCCTTCTCGCGCACGTCGGTCACGAGCGCCACCTTTTCGTAGCGCCCCTTCGTGGCCGCGCAGAACTCCGCGAAGCGCGGGATGAGCGCGACGGGCATGTTGTCCACACAGTAGTAGTCCAGATCCTCCAGCACGTCCGCGGCGCGGCTCTTGCCCGCGCCGGAGAGGCCGGTGATGATCAGAAATTCCATTTTTCTCTCCCTTTATCCCGCGCGGGGCTCAGGCGTCCGTTTCCCCGCTCTCGTCCTCGGGCGCGCCGTTGAAGGTGATGAAATTGCCCCTGACCGCCGGACCGTGGTCCTCCAGCCGGTATTCGGGCGGGAGGAGGATGATCTCCGGCTCGAGCTGCACGCCCTTTTCCCGGTAGACCGTGTTGCGGACGTGCATCAGCAGATCGTAGACGTCGTGGCTCGTCGCGCCGCCGATGTTGATCACGAAGCCCGCGTGCTTTTCCGAGACCTGCGCCCCGCCGACGGTATAGCCCTTGAGTCCGGCCTCGTCGATGAGCGCGGCGGCGTAGTGGCCCTCCGGCCGCTTGAAGGCGCTGCCCGCGGAGGGCAGGTCCAGCGGCTGCTTGTCGCGGCGGCGCTCGTTGAGCTCGCGCATCTTCGCGGAGATGGCCTCGCCGTCGCCCGCCGCAAGGCGGAACACGACGCTCAGGATCAGACAGCCGCCCATCTTCTTGAACAGGCTCGTGCGGTAGGAGAAGGCGCACTGTTCGTTGGACAGCTCATAGAGCCGCTGGTCAGGCGCGTAGAGCAGCACGACGCTCTCGATGACGTCCTTGAGCTCGCCGCCGTAGGCGCCGGCGTTCATGATCGTGCCGCCGCCGACCGTGCCCGGGATGCCGGAGGCGAACTCCAGCCCCGCGAGGCCGTTCTGCTGGGCGAAGCTCGCGAGCTTGGAGAGCGACACGCCCGCCTCGGCGTAGATCGCGCCGTCGGGCAGCAGAAAGAGCTTCTGCAGCTTCTCTGTGCTGACGATGAACAGCTCGGGGAGCCCCTCGTCCGGGAAGAGGACGTTGGTCCCGTTTCCGAGCATCATCGGCGCGATGTGGTTGTCCTTGAGGATGCTGCACAGCCGCGAGAGCGAGCTGACGTCCTCCGGCACGGCGAGCGCGCGTACCGGCCCGCCGATCTTAAAGGAGCTGTGGCGCTCCATCGGCTCGTTCTCCAGCAGGGTCATCCCCGGCAGCGCCTTTTTGACGGCGGCGATCGCCTTCTCGAGATTCTCCCGGCAGCGCGCGGAGATCTCCTCCGCGCTCAAGGTTTCCTTGTTTTCCTTCTGATCCATGTCTCGCTCCAATCCGTCAAAACAGTCCCGAATCGATGGCGGAGTCGTGCTCGGCCGCGAGGGCCTCCGCCGCGTTGTAGCCCATGTTCTTCTGGCGGTTGTTCATCGCCGCGAGCTCGAGGATCACGGCCAGGTTGCGGCCGGGCCGCACGGGGATCGTCACGCGCGGGACCTCGACGCCGAGGATCTCCTCGGTCTCGCTCGTCAGTCCGAGCCGGTCGTAGGCCTTGCCCTCCTCCCAGGGCTCGAGATGCACGACGAGGTCGATGCCGCTCTCGGGCTTGACGGCGCCGACGCCGTAGATGCGCCGGACGTTGACCACGCCGATGCCGCGCAGCTCCATGTAGTAGCGGATCATCTCGGGCGCCGTGCCCAGGAGCTGTTTCCTGCCGATCTTGCGGATCTCGACGGCGTCGTCCGCGATCAGGCGGTGGCCGCGCTTGATGAGCTCGAGCGCCGTCTCGCTCTTGCCGATGCCGCTGTCGCCGGTCAGGAGCACGCCCTCGCCGTAGATCTCGACGAGCACGCCGTGCGAGGTCGTGCGCGGGGCGAGGTGGTGGCGCAGCGAGGAGATGACGCCGGCCTGGAACTCGCTGGTGTCCTCGGGCGTGATGAAGACGCTGCGGTCGTATTTCTCGGCCATCTCCATGCACTCGGGGAAGGGCTGCATGCCGTGGCAGATCACGAGCGCGGCGATGTCGAACTGCATGAATCGCTCGAAGGCCGCGAGCCGCTCCTCCTGCGTGAGCGTGTCGAGATAGGTGCTCTCGACGCGGCCGATGATCTGGATGCGGTGCGGGTCGAAATAGTTGTAAAAGCCGGCGAGCTGCATGGCGGGACGGTTGACGTCGTAGGTGACGATCCGCGCCGTCTCGTAATCCTTTGCGGCGTGCAGGATCTGCAGGTTGTGCTCCTCCGCGATGGTCTTGAGCAGGACCGTGTACTTGCTTCTCATGGGCGGCCTCCTTGTCGTTTCCCGTGCGTACTTTTCTATATTATATTTTACTCAATTCCCCTCCGTTTGGCAACGGTTATTTACACAAAGCCGGGCGTTTTCGCTTCGCACGCTACATCTTGTGCTCCGCGCGGTGCGCGGCAACGAATTGTGCCGCAACGAAAATCTTTCTCAAAGAGGAAAAAGTTTTCCTTGCATTTGCCGGATCGGTCTGCTATTATATAAAAGCTGTTTATTCGAAGAACAGAGAAAACGCACAAGCAAGGAGGTGCTTCAACATGGCGAAATGTCAGTTCTGCGACAAGGGCGTTACCTTCGGCATCAAGGTCAGCCACTCGCACAGACGGACCAACCGCAGCTGGAAGCCGAACGTGAAGCGCGTCAAGGCCATCGTGGACGGAACTCCTCAGCACGTCTACGTCTGCACCCGCTGCCTGCGCAGCGGCAAGGTCACCCGCGCTGTGTAATTGAACATTACCCGAAACAAGCCTGTCTGCATCCGAGACGGGCTTTTTTCGGTATTATTGCGGGGAAGTGAAGCCGGGATCGCCTCTCTCCTCCGCTTCCCGGCGCTTTGCCGCAAACATTTTTCTGTGGAGGGCTTTGCCATGAAACTGCTCGAAGACCGCATCCTTTCCGACGGGCGGGTGCTGCCCGGCGGCATCCTGAAGGTGGACAACTTTCTCAACCACCAGATCGACACCGCGCTGCTTTACGAGATGGCGCGGGAGTTTTACCGCCTCTTCGGCGGCGAGGGCGTGACGAAGGTCCTCACGATCGAGGCCAGCGGCATCGCGATCGCGGCCATGACCGGCTACGTTTTCGGCTGTCCGATGGTCTTTGCCAAAAAGAGCAAGACCAAAAACATCTCCGACCGCGTGTGGTCGGCGGAGGTCGAGTCCTTCACGCACGGCAACACCAGCACGGTGCTGGTCTCGAAGGACTACCTGCAGCCGGGCGACCGCGTGCTGATCGTGGACGACTTCCTCGCCACCGGCGCGGCGCTGATCGGGCTCAAGTCGCTCTGCGGGCAGGCCGGGGCCGAGGTCGTCGGCGCGGGCATCGCGATCGAAAAGGTCTTCCAGGGCGGCGGCGAGGCCCTGCGCGCGGCGGGTCTGCGCGTCGAATCGCTCGCGCGGATCGCCTCGATGAGCGACGACGGCCTTGTGTTTTGCCAATAATTTCCTTAAAATCCTTAAACCGTTGCAAGACAATGGTTTAAGGATTTTATTATGTCAATCTGCCTTTGTCGGATATACACAAAAAGCGCCACGCCTTTCTGTGCAAATCTGCGGAAACCAACAGTTGACTTTTGTCGCGTTAGCTGATATGTTGTACTCGTAAAAATCAAATATCGCTTTCGATATATAGCAAATGATATGGTTTTGAAGTTTCTACCCGGACGCCGTAAATGACCGGACTATCGAAAACCCATCGAAGGCGCAGTGTGTTTCCTACTGCGCCTTTGGATCTGTTTTTTCGCATTGTCCTTGTCGTCTCCGGCAAGACAGTGCGTTTTTGCTTCTATGGCTGGCGATATTTGATAAAAGAGAAAAGGAGAACAAATATGAAAAAGATCATCGCTCTGCTCCTCGCGCTCGTGATGGTGTTCGCTCTCGCCGCCTGCGGCAAGAAGGCCGAGCCCGAGGCCGCTCCCGAGCCCACCTTCCCCTTCGACAACGACTCCACTCCCTTTGACGTCAGCACCCTGACCGAGGAAGAGATCGGCAAGATCAAGGTCGGCTTCATCTTCCTGCACGACGAGACCTCCACCTACGACCTCAACTTCATGAACGCCGCCCGCGAAGCCTGCACCGGCCTCGGCATGGTCGAGGGCGAGGACTTCCTCATCAAGACCAACATCCCCGAGGGCCAGGAGTGCTATGACGCCGCCTGCGAGCTCGTCGACGCCGGCTGCAACATCATCTTCGCCGACTCCTTCGGCCATGAGTCCTACATGATCCAGGCCGCCCGCGAGTTCCCCGAGGTCCAGTTCTGCCACGCCACCGGCACCCACGCGCACGCCGAGGGTCTGTCCAACTACCACAACGCTTTCGCCTCCATCTATGAGGGCCGTTACCTCGGCGGCGTCGCCGCGGGCATGAAGCTCAACCAGATGATCGAGGAAGGCAAGATCACCGCCGACCAGGCCAAGCTCGGCTACATCGGCGCCTACCCCTACCAGGAAGTCAAGTCCGGCTACACCTCCTTCTTCCTCGGCGCCCGCTCCGTCTGCCCCAGCGCCACGATGGAAGTGACCTTCACCAACTCCTGGTATGACCCGACCCTCGAGAAAGAGGGCGCGATCAAGCTCATCAACAACGGCTGCGTCGTCCTCTCCGAGCACGCCGACTCCATGGGCGCTCCGACCGAGTGCGAAGCCAACGGCATCCCCTTCGTGTTCTACAACGGCTCCGCCGCCGACAAGTGCCCCAACACCTTCATCGTCGCCTCCCGCATCAACTGGGTGCCCTTCATGCAGGTCATGATCGGCCGCACCGCCAAGGCCCAGAACCTGAACGCCGACTGGACCGGCACGATGGAGATCGGCTCCGTCATGCTCACCGACCTCAATGAGAACGTCGCCGCTCCCGGCACCGCCGAGAAGCTCGCCGAAGTCGCTCAGGGCCTGATCGACGGCAGCATCAAGGTCTTCGACACCAGCACCTTCACCGTCGGCGGCAAGCCCGTCACCTCCGCGCTGGCCGACGTCAACGACCTCGGCACCTTCACGCCCGACACCGAGTCCATCGTGGACGGCGCCTTCGCCGAGTCCGCGTTCCGCTCCGCCCCGACCTTCGATCTCGACATCGACGGCATCACCATCATCGACAAGTAATTCTCTCTTCTTCGGGGAGTCCCGGAAGTCCTTTCCGGGACTTCCCGAAATGCATCAATCAATCTGTTCTTTGCCGCAAAATATGCTGCAAAGAGCAGCGTGGGGGCAATAGTCCCTGCGTTGCTCTTTACAGCATATTGGCGTTTTTCAAAGGAGGAGATCTTTTTGGACAGCAAGACCCCCGCCGTCAAAATGCGCAACATCACCAAGCGTTTCGGCCCCGTTCTGGCCAACGACAAGGTCTGGCTCGACATCTACCGCGGCGAGATCCTGGCGCTGCTCGGCGAAAACGGCAGCGGCAAGACGACGCTGATGAACATGCTCTCCGGCATCTACTTCCCCGACGAGGGGACGATCTCGATCGACGGAAAGGACGTCGTGATCCGCTCGCCGAAGGACGCCTTCGATCTCGGCGTCGGCATGATCCACCAGCATTTCAAGCTGGTCGACGTGCTCTCCGCGGCCGAGAACATCGTGCTCGGCCTGCCCGGCAAGCTCGATCTGAAGGCCGCCTCGCAGAAGATCCGCGAGATCTGCGCGGCCTACGGCTTTGAGGTCGACCCCGCGCAGAAGATCTACGACATGTCCGTCTCGCAGAAGCAGACCGTCGAGATCGTCAAGGTGCTCTATCGCGGCGCGGACATCCTGATCCTCGACGAGCCGACCGCCGTGCTCACCCCGCAGGAGACGGACAAGCTCTTCGCCGTGCTGCGCAACATGCGCGACGACGGCAAGGCCATCGTCATCATCACCCACAAGATG
>CACWIS010000016.1 GCA_902761055.1 Oscillospiraceae bacterium | reverse complement strand
TCAGCACCGACAGGTCAAAGCTGTTCGTGGAGTTCGACGAACACGAGGGCGGCAGTCTCTTCTATGTGATGACACGAGAGGAAGACGGCAGCTACGGCAAGCCCATCCGTTTTGAATTCTCCCCGGAAATGAAGGACGGAAAGCCGAAGACCGTCAGAGACTACGACGTGTACGGCCATGGGTCGACGATGAAATCGTGGGTGCTTCTCAACGCCGACGGGAAGCTGTACCTGTATGACGTCGACGACTGCTGAGAAAACAGAAAGCCCTTTCAAGGCAGCCGGCAGGAAAACCTGCCGGCTGCCTGTGCTCTGTAATGAATACTCGCGATGTAAAGTGCGTACCCGGTTTCCCAGCTGACCACAAAAGCTCCTGACGACAAGCTCTGCGGCAAGCAGAATGGACGATGCAGAAAAACAAGACTGAAAAGTTCACGGACATCGCGATAATTAGAAATAATAGTCACTTCTTAAATATAAAAATTCGATTTCGGCCCTTCGAAGCCTTCTTCCCAAACCGGGCAGATGCCCAGCTTTGTCTACCCGGACAAAGTTGGGCTTTTTTCGTGTTCGCGGCAATCATTTCAGTTTTCCTTTGGCCGCTTGAACTTGCCGCCCTGTTTGTGGTATCATTTATAGGCAGGATGCCGAGCGCGTCTCAAAGAGAGAAGACGGCGTGCGCAGCATGACCGGTCCGGAGATCGTCGGGCGCGCCGCGCCGCGCGAGGCGGAGGAGAGGCCTGTCTCCGAGCGGAACAAGAAAAACGGTACCGCACGATCCGTCTGCATGTTCGAAACGAGCGCGGGAACGCAGCTGAAAACCCGCACCGGCTTCCCGGCGCAGTTCATCCGGCATGAGTGCGATCATGGCGGCGGGATCCTGATTTGACCCGGCAGCCGCCGACAGAGATAGAAACGGGGTAGACGTATGAATTCGATTTGGCTTCTGGTGGGGATCACCGCAATCGCCGGCGTCGGCGGAACCGGCATGGGCGGCGTGGTCGCCTGCCTTTTCCGGAAGGATTCCGACAAGACCGTCAGTCTGCTCCTCTCCTTTGCGGCCGGCGTTATGACCGCGGTGGTCTGCTTCGACCTGCTGACCGAGGCGCTGAACACCGGCGCGACAGCCTCCGATGTGTGGCTGGTGATAGGCGGCGTGACCGTCGGCTTTGTGCTGATCGCCCTGCTCAACGCGTGGATCGACAAGGCGACGAACCACGAAGTGGCGCATATCGACGAGAACCACCCGCGGACCGCGGACTCCCTGGAGGAGCTGACCCATGCGAACCACCTGCAGGAGCATATGGAGGGCCGCCAGCCCCGCAGCGGGCTGTTCCTGGCCGGGCTGGTGATGGCGGCGGCCATCGCGCTGCACAACGTGCCCGAGGGCATGGTCATCGGCGCGTCCTTTGCAACGACCGTGGATCAGATCCTTTCCAACCGCGGCGGCCTCATCATGGCGCTGGTGATCGGCCTGCACAACATCCCGGAGGGGATGGCGGTGGCGGTGCCGCTGATCTCGGGCGGCATGAGCAAACGGCGTGCCGTCGGGGTGACGGCCCTGTCCGGCTCGCCCACCATCCTGGGGGCGCTGATGGGCTTCCTCATCGGCGCGATCAGCCCGACCGCACTGGTGATCTCGCTGAGCTTTGCGTCCGGCGCAATGCTGTATGTGGTCTTCGGCGAGCTGCTCCCGGAGTCCATCCTGATGTGGAAATCGAAGCTGCCGGCGGCCCTGGCGGTCCTGGGACTGCTGACGGGACTGGTCATCATCTATCTGTAGCGCTTCTTTGAAAAGAGAGCCGGCCCCGGCGGCCGATCAGATAAGAGCAGTACCCGGCGGAAAAAACATTTCCGCCGGGTTTCCTTTTTCCGGTCCCCTGTGTTATACTTTTTTCAAAGCGGAAAACCGTGAAACAAGAAAAGAAAGGACGGAGCGATATGTTCAAATTCTGGGGAGACGGCTCGCAGGAGGCCATGAGCCTTGTCGATGCGATCCGCGTGCGGAGCACGGAAAACTTCAACTGGACCTTTATTTTTATCCTCGCCGTCGTGTTCTACGTCTACTGGAGCGAGATCAACAAAAAGAACTACGAGGCGGTCTGCGCCGGCCTCGCGCTCTACGGCGTGCACTGGCTCTACGAGATCGGCAACGCGGTCATCGGCCACGTCTTCGGCTATCCGCTCTGGTCGGTCTCCAACGCCTCGACGACCTTCATCCTGCTCGTCGGTGTGTGCTGGGAGCTGTCGATGATGTTCTCCCTCGCGGGCATCATCTCCTTCAAAATGATGCCGCAGGACCGCAGCACGCGCTATTTCGCCAAAAACGGAAAAAAGGGCGTCAGCTGCAAGCTCATCGTCGCGCTGGAGATGGCGCTGCTCTTCGCGCTCTTCGAGTCCTTCCTTGCCGGGACGAGCAACCACTCCTTCATCTGGGTCTACAGGTGGTGGGGCGTGCTGCCCGTCTTCGTCACGACCTATATCCCGTTTTTCCTCGCCAGCAACTACGTCCCGGACATGGAGCCGAAGAAGCGCCGGAACTTCCTGCTTGTTCTCTGGGGCCTTGTCGCCCTGCTGCTCATCATCCTGATCCCGCTCGGAGTCATCTGATCCCGGCGCAGCCGGCGGAATATCTGCAAAAGAGCTCCCGCGCGACCCGACCGCGCGGGAGCTCTTTTGCCCTCCCCGCCGGGTCAAGTGCCGCTTGACCCACGATTCTTCTCCATATCGTACAATGTGATCGTGGCCACGAAAAAAACAAAACGGAGGAGAAGAACATGAGCAAAACGGAACTGGTTTTCATTCTGGACATGAGCGGCTCGATGGAGCATCTGACGGACGACACGATCGGCGGCTTCAACAGCATGCTCGCCGAGCAGCGGGAAAAGGACGGCGAGGCGCTCGTCACGACGTATCTGTTCAACAACAGCAGCCGCATGCTCCACGACCGCGTCCCGATCGGCGAGGTCGCGCCGATGACGAGGGCGGATTACCGCGCGAGCGGCTGCACGGCGCTCCTGGACGCGCTGGGCGAGGCCATCGGGCACATCGTGCACATCCACCGCTACGCGCGGCCGGAGGACGTGCCCGCGCACACGGTCTTCGTCATCACGACCGACGGCATGGAAAACGCGAGCTGCAAATACAGCGCGGAAGAGGTACGCGCAAGGATCCGCCACGAGACGGAAAAATACGGCTGGGAATTCCTTTTCCTCGCGGCGAACATCGACGCGGTGGAGACCGCGCGCCGCTACGGCATCGACGCGGACCACGCGGTGGACGTGATGCCGGACGCCTGCGGGACGGCGATCGCCTACGAGGCGATGAACTGCGCCATCGCCGGCGTCCGCCGCGGCGCGCCGCTGGCCTCCGACCGCTCCTGGCGGGAAAAGGCGGACAAGGACTTCCGGAAAAGGAAGAAATGAGCTATAATACAGACAAAAACCGGCGATAAGGAGATGTCATCATGGCGCTGACGATCGTACGCAACGATATTGTGAATATGCAGGTGGACGCCATCGTAAACTCGACCAACGAGCGTCTGCAGCCGGGCGGCCTCGGCGTCGACGCGGGCATCCACTGCGCGGCCGGCCCGCGCCTTGCGGAGGCGCTGGGAGAGATCGGCTTCTGCCCGACCGGCTCGGCCGTGATCACGCCGTCCTTTGACATCTCCACCTGCCGCTACATCATCCATGCAGTCGGTCCGGCGTACCGCGGCGGCATGAGCGGGGAGAGCGAACTGCTGCGGAGCTGTTATTGCAGCGTCCTCTCCCTCGCGCGGGAAAAGGGCTGCCGCTCGGTGGCGATCCCCGCGATCTCGACCGGGGCCTACGCCTTCCCGAAGGCAGAGGCTTATCGGATCGCGACCTCCTGCGTGCGGGACTTTCTGCTCTCCCTGCCCGAAAACGAGGACATGATGGTCTACTATGTCCTCTACGACGACGAGAGCGTGAGCGTCGGCAGCAAGGCGGACGCGGCGATCCGGGAATACATCTCCGACGGGTACGGCGCGGAAAAGAAGCGCGCTCTGAAGGACTACTTCGGCGGGAGACGCGAGCGAAATGCGGCGCGTCCCGCCCGGGCGGCCGGCGACATGCCGTGCGGCGCCCTTGCGCGGGAGGAAAGCGTCCGTCCCCGCCCGACGGATCTCGGCGCGGAGTTCCCGACGGACCTCGGCGCGGCGCTCCCGACGGCCTGCGAGGAGGCGGAGCCTCCGGCGTCTTATGCGGAGCAGGACCTGTCCTTCGCGCAGATGTGCCAGTGGTGGTGCGAGCAAAAGGGCATCTCCAAAAAGGAGTTTTACATCTCTGCGAACATCAACAAGAGCATGTTCTGGAACATGCTGCACCATCCGGAGCAGATCCCGAGAAAAACGAACGCGCTCGCCTGCGCGGTCGGGCTGCGGCTGGACTACGACGAGACGCAGGACCTGCTGATGCGCGCGGGCATGACCCTGTCGCGCTACTATGCGCTGGACACGGTGGTCGAGCGGTATATCCGCAGGGGGGATTTCGACGTGTTCGCGATCAACGAGGAACTGTTCGAAAATGACCTGCCCCTGCTTGGCGCCGTGTAAAAAGAAAGGAGATAAGGGATTGATCGGAGCGATCATCGGCGATATCGTGGGCTCGCGCTTCGAGTTCCACAATTACCTGGATAAAGATTTTGAATTTCTCACGCCCCGCTGCCGTTTCACGGACGACACGGTGATGACCTGCGCGGTGGCGCAGGCGCTGATGGACAGCGCGCCGGACTTCTCGGATCTGTCCGAAAAGGCGGTCGCCGCGATGCAGCGCATCGGACGGATGTATCCGAACTGCGGCTACGGCGCGCGCTTCGTCCACTGGATGTTTTCCGACGACCCGCAGCCCTACAACAGTTGCGGCAACGGCTCGGCGATGCGCGTCAGCCCCGTCGGCTTCGCGGCGCGCAGCGTCGGGGAGGCGAAGGCTCTCTCGGCCGCGGTCACGCGCGTCTCGCACGACCACCCGGAGGGCATGAAGGGCGCGGAGGCCGCGGCCGTCGCCATCGTCATGGCGCGGCAGGGCCGCACGAAGGAGGAGATCCGCGCCGAGATGGAGAAGTATTACGACCTCTCGACGACGGTGGAACAGTACCGCAAAAGCTGGAACGGCCACGGCCGCGAGATCTGCCAGGTCTCGCTGCCGCAGGCGCTCGCCTGCTTCTTCGAGGGCGAGAGCTATGAGGACGTCATCCGCAGCTGCATCTCCGTCGGCGGCGACAGCGATACGATCGCAGCCATCGCCGGAGGCGTGGCGGAGGCCTTCTACGGCGTGCCGGAGAGCATCCGCGCCCGGCTGGGGGACTACCTGCCGGAGCCGCTGGCGCAGATCTGCGCGGATTTCGCCGGATGGGCCGGGGAGAGAGAAGCGAAAACATGAGAGGAGCAGACGATGCTCCTCTCTTTTTTGCCCCGCCCGCCCCGGCCTTGCGCCGGAGCGGGAGCAGGGATCCCGCCGTCCTGCATATACATTGACAAACCCGGGCGGGTAGAATACACTTTCATCGAAACCTACACTTGACCGGGAGGCTGAAAAACCATGCTTGATTTCTTGAGACGGGAGGGCGTCGACGAGGAGCTGATCGCCCGCATCGAACAATACCGAAGGGACTACCCCGCGTCCGAACGCGACGCGGTCCGGATCCCCGTCCCGCGCTTCAGATACTACGGCCGGGAGATCTGGAAGCTCGCGATCACGGCCATCCTGTCCGGAGAGAATCTGCTGCTCGTCGGGCCGAAGGCCACGGGCAAAAATGTCCTGGCGGAAAACCTCTCGGCCGTCTTCGGAAGGCCGGAGTGGGACGTTTCGTTCTATCTGAACACCGACGCCGCGAGCCTGATCGGAACGGACACCTTCAAAAACGGCGAGGTCTCCTTCCGGAAGGGACCCATCTGCGCCTGCGCCGAGGCCGGCGGCTTCGGCGTCCTCGACGAGATCAACATGGCGAAGAACGAATCGCTCGCCGTTCTGCACGCGACGCTCGACTTCCGCCGGATCATCGACGTCCCGGGCTACAGCCGGATCCGTCTTGCCCCCGCGGCGCGCTTCATCGCCACGATGAACTACGGCTACGCGGGCACGCGCGAGCTCAACGAGGCGCTCGCCTCGCGCTTCATGGTCATCAACATGCCGATTATCTCCGGCGAGGACCTGGAGAAGCTGCTCGCGCAGCAGCATCCGTCGCTCAGACCGGAATACGCCGCCCAGCTCAGCGCGCTCTTCGAGGAGATCCGCCGCAAGTGCGAAAGCGCCGAGATCTCGACCAAGGCGCTGGATCTGCGCGGCCTGCTCGCGGCCGTCAGTCTTGTGCAAAACGGCCTGTCCATGCAGGAGGCGCTGAACATTTCGATCGTCAACAAGAGCTTCGACGAGTTCGAGCGGACGCTGGTAGAGGACATCGTCTCCGCCCGGATCGACGGCAGACTGAAGAAGGAAGATATCTTCCTCCGGTAAAGGAACATGGATCAGAACATCACGGAGCTTCAGAAGCGACGCGCGGAAAACATCATATGGAACTGTGCGGAGGACTATTCCTTCGCGCCGGACTTCAAGGCCTACGACAGCGACGGCGGGGCGGACATTTACTGGAACATCATTTTCGGCGCCGCGAGACGTCACTATGAGTATGACAAGCTCGAAGAGCTCTTCGCCATGCTCGACCGCTACCGGGACGCCGCCGTCTACGAGAGCATCTTCTGGCGCGCGCTCGAGCCGGTCCTGTTCCGGACGGAGCTTGCCGAGCGCCCCGTTCTCGAACGGATGCGGCCCGCGGCGGAGGAGACGGAGCTCAGGTTCGACGCCGCCATGACGACGGACGAGATCGTGGAGACCGCACGGCGCTTTTTCCGCGAGCGCTGCGGTCTGCACGGGGACGGGAAGCAGCGGCTGAAATTCCGCCTGCCGCGGATGAGGAGGATGTCGGTCGACAGCTTCCTGCAGCGAGGCCCGCTCTTCACGCACGACAAGGGCCTGTATCACGGCGACGTCTCCTCCTGGCGGGGCGATTTCTCCCAGAGCAACAAAATGAATGAATCGGAGCTGCGCGCGTTCCTCGAGACGAAATTCGGCAGATCGATCGTCGCGGCCGAGCAGACCGCGCGGCTGGAAAAGAAGCTGTGCGTCGGCAGCCACCGCTTCACGCACCTCTTTTACACGAGGGGCGAGGTCGTCGAGCTCCGCGGGGTCTACAGCACCTTTGAGATGCACCAGCGGAGACGCCAGGCGGAGCTGATCGCAAACAACCGCGCGTATTACCAAAAGCATCTGACGCGGAACCGGCTGATGATCTCCCGGCTCAGCACCGACATCAGCAATTCGATCCTCCTGCACATGCAGCCCGCCCCGGTGAAAGCCGGCGCCGGCGCGCTCGACGCCGCCCGCGCCTGGCGGGCGGCGAAGCTGGGCGACGGAAAGGTCTTTACAAAGACGGAAAACGAGAACGCCGGCGATATGAGCGTGGATATCCTGCTGGACGCTTCGCATTCGCAGGTCAACCGGGCCGCGAAGATCTCGACGCAGGCCTATATCATTGCCGAGGCGCTGGCGCGCAGCGGCGTTCCCTGCCGCGTGATGAGCTTCTGCTCGATGAGCGGCTTCACCGTGCTGCGCTTGTTCAACGACTATGCGGCCGACTCGGACAACAGCAGCGTTTTCGACTATTTTGCGGAAGGCTGCAACCGCGACGGCCTGGCGATCCGGGCGGCGGGGGAGCTGCTTTCGCGCAACGCCTGCGAGCACAGGATGCTCATCGTGCTTTCGGACGTCAAGCCGCTGGACGCGGCGGCGAAGATCCGCCGGGACGAGCGGGACGTGGGCGTCACCTATGACGGGGTCCGGGCGCTCACCGACACGGCGCGCGAGGTCCGCCGTCTGCGCGCGGACGGCGTGTCGGTCATCTGCGTCTTCACCGGCGAAGACAAAAACCTGCCGGCGGCCAGGATGGTCTATGGCCGGGACTTCGTGCGGATCCGCGATTTCTCCCACTTTGCCGACGCCGTCGGCAAGCTCATCATCGACCAGATGAAAAACCTGGCGATGTAGGGGCGGCCTCAAAACGGCGGACCGCGGCGCGATCCGGCCGGACGGCCCGGCGGAGAACGCGCCGCTGCGAGCCTCCCGCCGCGCGGGGGTCGGGAGCTTTCTGCCGAGGGAAGTCCCTTTTCGGAAAAGAAGGATTGCGGACGCGCCGCGGCTTTGTTATGATAAGACAAAGCAGTATGCAAAGGAGCAAGACCATGACGATCGACGAAAGAATCCGACGCACAGACGTAAAGCATCCGCCCCGCTGGCTGTACTGGATCCTCATGCAGGTGACGGCCGTCCTCAACCGGCTGAACAACACGCATTTTACCTATCGCGCGCGCCCGGCGGAGGAGAGCGGCCCCATCGTGATGATCGCGAATCACGCCTCGCGCGTGGACTATCAGTTCACCGCGCCGGTCTGCTATCCCAAGATGCTCAACTACGTCGTGGGCTACAACGAGTTTTTCCGCTTTCCCACCAGCCTGCTCCTGCCCGCCATGCAGGTGATCCCCAAAAAGAACTTCACGCCGGACACCCACGCGATGCGGCAGATCCTGCGCGTGATCCGCCAAGGCGGCAGCATCTGCTTCATGCCCGAGGGGATGAGCTCGATCACCGGCATGGCGCAGCCTGTCATCCCCGGCGGCGCGAAGCTGCTCAAGAAGCTGGGCGTCCCGGTCTACTTCTCCAAGATCTCCGGCGGCTATCTGACCTATACCAAGCATTGCCTGGATCAGCGGAAGGGGCGCATCGACGTGGTCGTGGACCGCATGTTCACGCCCGAGCAGCTGCGGGAGCTGAGCGTCGGGGAGATCGAGGACACGATGAACCGTCTGCTGGCGCACGACGACTACATCTGGAACCGCAGGGAGCAGGTGCGCTTCGACGGCAGGGGCCGGATGGCCAAAAAGCTCGACACGCTGCTCTATCTCTGCCCGAAGTGCGGCGCGCTTTATGACATGGAATGCGAGGGCAACACGATGCGCTGCCGCAGCTGCGGCAACACCGTGGAGCTGGACGAGACCTATACGCTCCGCCCCGTGGGCGGGAGCGTTTGCCCGGAGCTGGTAACGGACTGGACCATCCTCGAGCGGCAGCGCGCCGCCGAGGAGGTGCGCAGGCCGGATTTCTGCCACCGCGGCCACGTCCGCGTGGGCGTCCTGCCGGAGCACAAGCCGCTGAAGGGGGACGAGACCTCGCTGATCCGCGGCGAGGGCGAGCTGTGCCTGGACCACGGCGGCCTGCATTTCGAGGGCGTGCTGGAGGGCGAGCCCTTCCGCTTCACGATCCCCAGCGCCCAGCTGCCGACCTACGGCATGTGCACGGACATCAGCCGCATCTACACCTTTGTGGACGGCCGTTTTCTGGAATTCTATCCCGACGCCGGCGACGTGCTGCTCTGGGATCATCTGACCGAGGAGCTGCACCGCTTCCAGGGCGGCAAATGGCAGAACACGCCCTACCGCCACCGCGAGGACTGAACCGGGTCCGTCCGGAGAGCGCGGCTGCAGAAAAAACACCCGCCCATGGGCGGGTGTTTTTTCTGCGGACCCTTCAGGCCCGGCGCCAGAGCAGCATGCCGTCCTCAAAGGAGACGGCGAGCTCCCCGGAATCCTTCAGCCAGGCGAGGTATGAGCGCAGCGTGCTGCCGACCAGCACGTACTGCTCGAAGTTCATCGTGAGCGCGTAGCCGCGGAACAGACGCTGCAGGATCGCCTCGAAGCACAGCGGCTCGGCGCAGAGCCGCACAATCCGTTCGGCGATCTCCAGGACCTTGTCGATGTTGAACTGCGCCAGCTCCGCGACGCTCTCCGCCGCGGCGGCGTGGGCAGGGACGAAGATGCGCGCCTGCATGGCCTTCACGGCCTCGAGCGTCTTGAGATAGGCAGCGACGTCGTAGATAAAGCCGATCTGGTACTTCTCCAGCGTCTCGCGGCTCGAGAGACAGTCCGCGAGAAAGACGACGTCGTCCGGCGTCCGGTAGCCGACCATATCGAAGAAATGGCCGGGCAGCGGGATGCTCTCGAAGCCCTCCGGCAGCGCCCCGGGCGTAAGCGGCTCGGCGTCGCTCTCCTGCGCCAGCAGGAACTTGTGGCGCAGATCCTTCGGCGGAAAGCCGCCGTAGAGGAAGGCGGGCTCGAGGATCGGGGCGCGTGTGATCGCGCAGTCGATCCCCGGCGCGTAGATCCGGCAGCCGGTCTGCGCCTGCAGGTATTTGTTGCCGCCGATATGGTCGGCGTTTGCGTGCGTGTTGTAGATCGCGCGCAGCTTCCAGCCCTTCGCGTCCAGCAGTTGGCGGACCTTCCGCCCGGCGTCCTTGTCGTTGCCGCTGTCGATCAGGCAGACCTCGCCGCCGTCCAGCCGGACGAGACCGATCTTGGCCGGGCTTTGGATGTAGAAGCTGCGCTCGGTCAGTTGGATGAGTTCAAACATCAGGCTCCTCCTTTCGCGCCCCGCGCCCCCTCACGCCGGAAGCAGCGCCTCCACCGCGGCTCTCTCCGGCATCGAGCGGATCGCGCCGCGTTTGGTCGTCACGAGATAGGCCGCCGTGTTGGCAAAGCGCAGCATCTCGTGCAGCTCCGCCTCGCCGAGACCGTCAAGCCCGTGCTCGAGCACGTAGTTGAGCACGCAGGCGCAGAAGGTGTCGCCTGCGCCGGTCGTCTCGATCACGCCGCCGCGGCTGCAGCCGGGCTCGACGACGCGCAGCGGGCCGTAATAGGCGCGGCTGCCGTCGGTGCCTGCCGTGACGTTCAGGAGCCGGATGTTGGGCCAGCGTTCCCGCAGGATGGCCGCGGCCTTGTCAAAGTCCGTCTCGCCGGTCATGAATTCGATCTCATTGGTATCATTCGTCATGTTTTCCGGCCGCCGCTGCAGCGGCGGGGAAAACGACGTGAAAAAAACTGCAATAACGGCGTCCTGCCGTTATTCTATCATAAAGACGCGCCGTCGAACAGGGGTTTTTCGCCCGCGCCCTTGCAATTCTCCTCCGCAGTCGGTATAATATCCAGCGTTCGGGACTGCTGAGGACGGCGGACGGGATTCGACATGAAAAAAGTACTGGAAAATGTGAAAAGCTATTTCGATCACCTGCTGCTCTACGCCGGGGCGCTGGGAAAGTGGCTGGTGATTTCCACGCTCGTGGGCGTGCTGTGCGGACTGCTCGGCTCGGCCTTTCATATCGGCGTCGAGAAAGCCACGGAGCTGCGCGAGGCGAACGCCTGGGTGATCTACACGCTCCCGGCCGCGGGCCTTCTGGCCGTTGCGGTCTACCGCCTGCTGCGCGTCGAGGGGCAGAGCACCAACAACATTCTCCGCGAGATCCAGGCGGGCAAGGGCGTGTCCGGCGCGCTGATCCCGGCGATCTTCCTCACCACGATCCTGACGCACCTCGCCGGCGGCTCGGCCGGACGCGAGGGCGCCGCGCTGCAGATGGGCGGCGGCATCGGCTACGGCGTCGGCAGCGTGATGGGGCTCGACGACCGCGACCTGCGCACCGCGACGATGACCGGCATGGCGGCCTTCTTCTCCGCGCTGTTCGGCACGCCGCTCGCCGCGACGATCTTCGCCATGGGCGTGGTCAGCGTGGGACTGCTGTATCACGCGGCTTTTCTGCCCTGCTTCATCGCCTCGCTCTCGGCTTACGGCGTGTCGCTCGCGCTGGGCGTGGAGCCGACGCGCTTCGCCGTCGCCGCCCCCGAGCTCTCCCTGCTGATGCTGCTGCGCGTGGCGCTGCTCGCCGCCGCCTGCGGCATCCTCTCGGCGCTGTTCTGCGGCATCCTCCACCACACGGAGAGCAACCTGCACAGGCGCATCCCCAACCCCTGGCTGCGCGCCTTTCTGGGCGGCGCGGCGCTGCTGGCGCTGACGCTGCTGCTCGGCACCGGGGACTACAACGGCGCGGGCATGCGCGTCATTTCCGCCGCCATCGAGCGGGGAAGCGCCGTCCCGACGGCCTTTTTCTGGAAGATCGTTTTCACGTCGCTGACGCTCTCCGTCGGCTTCAAGGGCGGCGAGGTCGTGCCCTGCTTCTTCATCGGCGCGACCTTCGGCTGTGTGCTCGGACCGCTGCTCGGCATCCCGGCCGGCTTCGCCGCGGCGCTCGGACTGGTCGCCGTGTTCTGCGGCGCGGTCAACTGCCCGATGGCCTCGATGGTCCTGGCGGTGGAGCTCTTCGGCGCGGGCGGCGTGCTGTACTACGCCCTCGCCTGCGGGCTGAGCTATGTGCTCTCGGGCTATACGGGGCTCTACTCCAGCCAGCGCATCCTTTACGACAAGCTCAAGGCGCAGTACATCGACGTCTACGCCAACGCCCACCGCGAGGGGGAAGAGACGGAGGCCGGACGCCGCTTTTCGTGAAAAAACAAGCCCCCGGGCAGCTTTCGCTGCCCGGGGGCCTTTCTCTTTATTTACAGACGCGGCGCCTCGACGATCGAATCCTCCGGCCGGGCGAGAGCGGCGGCGAGCGCGCGCACCAGCCGTTCGGGCGGCGTGTCGGGGCTGCGCGCGGGATTCTGCGGCAGGACGCAGTAGCCGATGATCCCGAGGCTGTTGAGCGGGAACACGGCCTTGCTCACGACATGGTCGGTGTTGCCCTGGATGAGGGTCAGCTCGTTTTTCGCCGCGTTGACGTCGCAGACGATCGCAACGTGAGTCGCCACGGTGTCCCGGCCGAGGAAGACCAGGTCGCCCGGTTTCGGATCGGCGTTGGCGGCATAGACGAACAGGCCCTTCCGCCAGAGCTGCGTGACCCAGCCTGCGCAGTTGGCGTGGTGGGAGACGACCTCCTTGGGGATGCCGGCGTAGTTCAGACAGAAGGAGACGAACATGGCGCACCACTCGCCGTACGGGTTGCCGTACCAGGCGCCGTAGCGGGTATAGCCGTGCTTGACCCCGGCGGCGTCCTCGCGATAATTCGATTTGCTCTCCTGGTAGCCGACTTGGCTCACAGCCAGGCAGAGGAGATCGCGTCTCCAGTCGCCGGTGTGCTTGAAGGTCTTACCGATGCTGTACCAGTAGTAGGTGCTTTCCGTATCGGTCCAGTCGTTGACCGGCCTGCCGGTCTTCGGGCGCTTCCAGTAGGGGACCTTCTCGATCGTTTTCGGCGCCTCGCCGTCGGATGCCTCTTCGGCGGAGACGCCGCCGGGCGCGGCGCCGAAAACAAGAAGAAGCGCCAGAGCCAGCGAAAGGCATCGTTTGATCAGCACATTCACGCTCAGCGCCTCCTTTTCGGGTCTGCTTTTTGTTTATTATAGCGCGCAACTCCCGCCGCGGTCAAGAGCGAGCGTTTTTTGCTGGACGCGGCGGGGCGGCTGTGGTATGATACGGCGGGCAATATATGAAACGGGGCGGTGGACCATGGGCAGAGAAGAAAACGAGAACCGGCATCTTTTTGAGGAGATGCCGGTGCCGAAGGCTGTGATGACCATGGCCGTGCCGACGATCGTCGCGCAGCTCATCATCCTCGTTTACAACATGGCCGACACCTTCTTCATCGGCCGGACGGACAACCCCTTCATGGTGGCGGGCGCCTCGCTGATCCTGCCGATCTTCAACGTCACGATTGCCGTGGCGAACATCGCGGGCGTCGGCGGCGGGACGCTGGTAGCCCGGCTGCTGGGCCGGGGCGAGCCGGAGGAGGCGAAAAAGGTGGCCTCCTTTTCGATGCGCTTCTCGGCGCTCGGCGGCCTGAGCTTTTCGCTGCTGACGGCGATCTTCATGACGCCGCTGCTCAAAATGCTGGGCGCGAGCGAGGAGACCTTTTCCTTCGCGCGGCAGTACTGCAGCTGCGTGATCTGCTTCGGCGCGGTGCCGACCGTGCTGTCCATGACGATGGGCAATCTGCTGCGCAACGTGGGCTGCGCGAAGCAGGCGGGCCTGGGCGTGTCGCTCGGCGGGATCGTCAACATCCTGCTCGACCCGTTGTTCATGTTCGTGCTGCTGCCGCGGGGACATGAGATCCTCGGCGCCGGCATCGCGACGGCGCTGTCGAACTTCCTCGTCTGCTGCTATATGCTCGTCGTGATCCTGCGGCTGAAAAGCCCGGTGCTGACGCTCTCGCAGCGTGTCGGGCTGCCGCGGCGCGCGCAGCTCGCCTCCTTCTTCGCCGTGGGTCTGCCCGCGGCGGCGGGGCCGTTCCTGTTCGACCTCGACTACATCGTCATCGACCGGCTGATGGCCTCATACAGCGACCGGGCGCTGGCCGCCGTCGGCATCGTGCTCAAGGCGGAGCGGCTGCCGCTCAACGCGGGCGTGGGTCTGTGCCTGGGCATGACGCCGCTCGCGGCCTACAACTACTCGGCGGGCAATCTGCAGCGCATGGACGGGGTGCTGCGCTTCACGCGGCGCACGGGCGTCGGCATCGCGCTCGTGAGCATCGCGCTCTACGAGCTCTTCGCGCCCGGGCTGATCCGGCTGTTCCTCAACGACGCCGTGACCGTGGCGTACGGCTCGCAGTTCCTGCGCATCCGGGCGCTGGCGACGATCGTGATGTTTTTGAGCTTTATCTACGTCCACTTCTTCCAGGCTGTCGGCCGCGGCGGCTGCGCGCTGGGACTGGTCGTGCTGCGCTGGGCGGTCGTGAACATCCCGATGCTGTTTTTGCTCAACGCGATCTTCGGCATGATCGGCATCGTCTGGGCCCAGCTCGTGAGCGACTGCCTCGTGGCGCTCTTCTCGGCGCTGTTCTACCGGCGCTTCCGGCGCAGGACCGTGCTCGCGGGCGGGGAGACAGAGTAGACGGCGGCGCGGACGAGCGCGGCGGTCCTCCGGGGACGCTTCGTGCCGCAATAAAAAACCCGAGTATGCGAGGTCATTGACATGGACTTTCAAAACGCGCTGATCTTCACGCCCGCGGGCTTTTTCCGTGGCGGCTTCACGGTCGAAAACGGCCGCTTTGCCGAGCTCTTTGAGGGCGCGCGCCCCGGCGCGGCCGATCTCGGCGGCGCGACGGTGCTGCCCGGGCTGGTGGATATCCACACGCACGGCGCGATGGGCGCGGATTTCTCCGACGGCGACGGCGGGGGTCTCAAGCGCATGGCGCGCTATCTCGCCTCGCGCGGCGTGACGAGCTTTGCGCCGACCTCGATGACCCTGCCCTATGAGACGCTCTCCGCGGCCTTTGCCACGGCGAGGGCGCTCGCGGACGAGCGCCCGGCGGACTGCGCGCGCGTCGCGGGCGTCCACATGGAGGGGCCCTTCTTCTCGGAAAAGAAAAAGGGCGCCCAGAACGGCGCCTATCTCAAAAAGCCCGACTTCGAGGGCTTCCGGGGGCTCTATGAGGGCTGCGGCGGCCTCGTGCGCATCGTCGACGTGGCGCCGGAGCTGGAGGGAGCGGCGGATTTCGCGGCGAAGGCGAGCGCGCTGTGCACGGTCTCGGTCGCGCACACGGACGCGAGCTACGAGGAGGCCTGCGCGGTCTTTGAGGCGGGCGCGAGCCATCTGACGCATCTGTACAACGCCATGCCCGGCATCCACCACCGCAAGCCGGGACCGATCGGCGCGGCCTCCGAGCGGGAGGGCGTCGCGGCCGAGCTGATCTGCGACGGCCTGCACGTGCACCCGAGCGCGGTGCGCATGGCCTTCCGCCTCTTCCCGGGCCGCGTGTGCCTGATCTCCGACTCGCTGCGCTGCTGCGGCATGTCGGACGGCGAGTACGAGCTCGGCGGCCAGCAGGTCTTCCTCTCCGGCGGCGTAGCGCGCCTCGCGGACGGGACGATCGCCGGCGCGGCGAGCGACCTGTACGCGGACCTGCGCAACGCGATCGCCTTCGGCGTGCCGAAGGAGGAGGCGATCCGCGCCGCGACGCTGCTGCCGGCCCGCGAGATCGGACGCGCGGGGGAGGTCGGCGAGATCTCGCCCGGCGCGCTGGCGGACTTTCTCGTCTGCGGCGGGGACCTCGCGCTGCGCGAGGTGTGGATCGGCGGAAAAAGGATCTGAAAAAAGCCCGGAGGCTTCAAGCCTCCGGGCTTTTTTGTCCGGGTCACAGGATGTGGCCGGTCTTGGCCGCGCCGCCGAGCTGCATGGTCTCCATGATGCGGTAACGGTCCATCTGCAGGTTCTTCTTGCGCTGCAGCGCCTCCTCGATCGGGATCTCGACGATGCCGCCCTCCTGGGTGGCGATGATGCAGTTGCTGCGCCCCTCGGCCAGGGCGGTGACGGCGCAGTAGCCCATGCGGGTCGCGGTCTCGCGGTCGCGCGCGCTGGGCGTGCCGCCGCGCTGGATGTGGCCCAGCACGGTCACGCGCGGCTCGATGCCGACGGCGTCGCGGATCTGCTTGCCGTACTCGACGGCGCTGCCCGCGCCCTCGGCCACGACGATCATGAAGTGCGTGTTGCCCGCGAGGCGGGACTCCTGGATGCGCTCGACGACGTCGCGCTGGAAGTCGATCTCGCGCTCCGGCACGAGCACGGCCGTCGCGCCGACGGCGATGCCGACATAGAGGGCGAGGAAGCCGGCGTTGCGGCCCATGACCTCGACGACCGAGCAGCGCTCGTGCGACTGCATCGTGTCGCGCAGGCGGTCGATGCACTCGATGGCCGTGTTGCAGGCCGTGTCGAAGCCGATCGTATAGTTCGTGCAGCCCACGTCGTTGTCGATCGTGGCTGGCACGCCGACGACCGGGACGCCGAGGCGCGAAAGCTCCAGCGCGCCGCGGAAGGTGCCGTCGCCGCCGATGGCGACGATGCCGTCGAGGCCGAGCATCTTGCAGGTGGCCACGGCCTTGAGGCGGCCCTTCTCGGTCATGAACTCGTCGCTGCGGGCGGTGTAGAGGATCGTGCCGCCGCGGGAGAGGATATGGCCCACGCTGTCGCGCGAGAGCAGGACGAAATCGCTGTTGATGAGGCCTTGCCAGCCTCTGCGGATGCCGACGCATTCGATGCCGTTGGCCAGCGCGGTACGCACGACCGCGCGCACGGCCGCGTTCATGCCGGGGGCGTCGCCGCCGCTGGTCAGAACGCCGATCCTTTTGACAGACGCCATGTTTGTTTCCTCGCAGTCTTTGTAGAATGGAGCGAAGCTCTGTATACTGTTACAATAGCACAATCGCCCCGCTTCATCAAGTTATTTGTGGGGGACGGCGGAGAGAAAACGGGAGGCGCGGTTGAAAAGCCGCGTCTCCCGTTCCCGGGAAAAGAAATGAAAAAGCGTTGTTCAGCCTTTGACCGCGCCGGCGACGAAGCTGTCCTGGATCTTCTTCGAGAGGAAGATGTAGAGGAACAGCGTCGGGAAGGTCGCGAGCACGAGGGCAGCGCCGATGGGGCCCCAGTCGGTCGTATACTGGCCGGAGAGGGCCTGCACGCCGACGGGCAGCGTGCGCAGCGCGCTCTTGGAGATAAAGATGTTGGCAAACATCAGCTCGTTCCAGCACTGCAGGAAGGTGTAGATGCCGACGGTGGCCACGGCGGGCTTCATCAGCGGCACGATGACCCGCAGGAAGATGCCCCAGGTGCTGCAGCCGTCGATACAGGCAGACTCGTCAAGCTCGCGCGGGATCTCGTTCATGAAGCCCGTGCAGACGAGGATCGCCATGGCCAGCGAGAAGGCCGAGTAGGGGATGATCAGCGCCCAGTAGGTATTGAGCAGGTGCAGACGCGAGAGCGTGACGTACACCGGCACGATCGAGGCGTGGATCGGGATCGTGAGGCCCAGCATAAAGAACTTGTTGAGCGTTTTGCGCCGCTTCCAGATCAGGCGCGTCAGCGCGAAGGTGGCCATGAGCGCGACGATCAGCGTGATGATGATGGTGGCGGTCGCGACGATGGCGCTGTTGAGGAAGTAGCGGCCCATGTTGCCGGTGTGCATGGCCCTGGTGTAGTTGGACCACAGCCAGTGCTGCGGCAGACCGATGACGTTTTTGCCGAAGATCTCCGGATTGTCCTTGAGCGAGAAGGTGAACATCCAGTAGACCGGGAAGAGGTTGACGAGCATCCAGAAGATGAGCCCGATGTAAATGGCGATCCGTTCGCCCTTGCTGTTGTTTCTCATCGTCTCACTCCTCCGATTCCTTGAACATCACGTTGATCAGCAGCGCGAAGCCGAAGCAGAGCAGGATCAGCAGCACGGCGATCGTGCTGCCCATGCCGTAGCGGTTGCGCAGGAAGAGCATGCTGATCATCAGCGTGCTCGGCACCTCCGTGGAGTGCAGCGGGCCGCCGTTCGTCAGAACATAGATCAGGTCAAAGGATTTCAGCGAGCCGGTGACCGCAAAGATCACGCTGATGCGGACGATGGGCTTGATATAGGGCAGGACGATGTAGCGGTTGACCTGGCCGTCCGTCGCCCCGTCGAGCATCGCGGCCTCGCGCAGCTCGATCGGGACGCTTTTGACGCCGGCATAGAGAAGCAGCATGTGATAGCCGACGTATTGCCACAGCGTCGGCACGAGCACCGCGCCGAGCGCGGTCTTCTTGGTGCCGAGCCAGATCCTCGTCCAGTTCTCGAGCCCGACGGCGCGCAGAAAGACGTTCAAAATGCCGTAGTCCGGATTATAGATCTTCAGCCAGAGCTGGCCGATGACGACCGTGGAGATCAGGACGGGCATGAAATAGACCGAGAGAAAAGCGCGCTCGCCTTTGATCTTCTTGCCCAGCGCGAGCGCGAGCGCCAGGGCGAGAGGGAGCTGCAGACCCACGGACAGCGCCGCGAGCAGCAGCGAGTTGCGCAGGGCCTTGAGAAAGCCGATGGAGTTGCTGGTGAAGAGCTCCTTGTAGTTGGACAGACCGATAAAGGTCTTGGGCCCGATGCCCTTCCAGTCGAAGAGACTGAAATAGGCGGAGGCGCCGATCGGCGCGATCAGCACGCCGCAGAAGAGGATCAGCGCCGGCAGCAGAAAGATCAGGATATGAAATTTGTTGCTGTACAGTTTCTTCATACGTCACACCCTTCTTTGGGGGGAGGCGGCCTCCCCGCAGATCCCTGGACGATCTGCGGAGGGCCGCCTTGAATTAACGGTATCGCTTATGCTTCGGATCAGGCTCAGCCGAGATCCTTGGTCAGGCCTTCGACAAAGCCGGCGCCGTCGAGCTCGCAGCCGTAAACCTGGGCCACGTAGTCGAGGTAGGTGTTGGCCGGGTCGGCGCTCATGGCGGTGTCGCCGAAGAGGACCATGCCGTCGGCCTTGGCGACGATCGCGGCCACGTCGGAGACAAGCTGCTTGACCTCGCTGGTGTCGTAGTCGGGCGTCCAGGCGGGCAGACCGGAGCCGGCCAGGTAGCAGTAGTGGCAGATGCTGCGGCCGAGCTCGAAAGCGACGCTGGCGGCAAGATCCGCATTCTTGGAGTAGGCGCAGACGGCGAGCGTGTCGGACGGGCCGCCGATGACCTGGCCGTAGGTGGCCTTCGCGGAATCCATCACGGGGAAGAGCGCAGCCTCGAAGTTGACGCCGTCGGCGGTCTCCTTGGCGTCGATCTCACCGCAGTTCCAGGAGCCGTTCTGATAGAAGGCGTACTGGCCGTCGATGAAGTTGGCCTTGACCTGGTCGTTGCCGATGGCCATGCCGTTGGGATCGAAGTAGCCCTTCTTGACCATGCCCTGGAAGTTGTCAACGGCAGTGGCGATGGCCGGATCGTTCCAGCTTCCCTGGCCGGCGAAGATGCTGCCGAGGGCTTCGTAGCCGATGGTCTTCTCAATGATGGGCTCGAGGTACTCGGTCACGCACCAGGTCTCGGAACCGGCGCAGCCGAAGGGGATGATGCCCTTGGCGACCAGCGCGTCGCAGCAGGCGGTCAGATCCTCATAGGTCTGGGGGATCTCGGTGTAGCCGACCTCGGCCAGCAGGTCCATGTTGGCGAAGAGGGTGACGATGTTGTAGGTCAGAGGCACGCCGAAGTGCTTGCCGCCGTAGGTGGAGTTCTGCAGCATGACCTCGGGCAGATCGCCGGCGAAGGGCTTGTAGGCCTCGTCAAGGCAGTAGGCGCTGCCGACTTCGGCAAAGTCGCCCAGGAAGGCGCCGGCCCAGGTGAAGAAGATGTCGGGCAGGTCTTCCGTGTCGCCGCCCATCATCGCGGCCTTGATCTTGGTCTTGTAGGAGTTGTTCTCAAAGGCTTCCCACTCGATCTTGATGTCGGGGTGAGCGGCCTCGAACTCGGCGATGGCCTTCTCATAGCCGGGACGGTTGGCGTCGGACTCGGTGGCGATGCACCAGAGCTTCAGAACGGTCTGCTCGGGAGCGGCCTCGGCGGGAGCGGCCTCGGCGGGAGCAGCCTCGGCGGGCTTCTCGGCGGGCTTCTCGGCGGGAGCCGGAGCGGCCTGCTGTCCGCAGGCGGCCAGCGCAAAGATCATGCATAGCGCGAGGGCGAGAGCAAGAATCTTTTTCATGGTAATCCTCCTGTTTTTTTTGGTGTTTTTTTGGTTGGCTTACTATCAAAAGATTTGAGCGGACCGCGGCGCGGCTGACTGTCCAGGCGAGCTGGAGGCCGCGGTAGGCCAAAGTCTTCCCGAAAGGATGTTTGTTTCCGCCCTCGTCAGGCGGTGACGGAAACCGACAGGACCTTCTGTCCGGTCAGTTCCCGGGTGCGCGCGTCCGGCGCGCCGAAACCGGCGTACAGCGTCCAGCGGCCGCTGCCTGGGATGCGCCTGCCCGCCTCGTCCACGACGGTAAAGCCGGCGGGGTCGAGCGGGATGCGCAGCGCCTTTTCCTCGCCGGGGGCGAGGGCGACGCGGCGAAAGCCGCAGAGCACGGGGCGGGGCGGGGCGAGGGGAGAGCCCTCGTCGCGGATGTAGAGCTCGACGACCTCCTCCAGTTCGCGTTCGCTCTCGTTCCGGACGCGCACGGAGGCGGCCTCCCGGTCGGCCTCGAGCGCGCGGACCGCGCATTTGCCGTAGCCGAGCCCGTAGCCGAAGGGGTAGAGCGGCGTGCCCGCGTAATATCTGTATGTGCGGTTTTGCATCGAATAGTCCGTGAAAGCGGGCATCTCCGCGAGCGCGTCGTTGCGGTAGAAGGTGAGGGGCAGCTTGCCGGAGGGGGAGGCCTCGCCGAAGAGCAGCTCGGCGATCGCCTTTCCGCCGCCGGCGCCGGGGTACCAGCCGAGCAGGATCGCGTCGGCCTTCTCCTGCGCCGCGCTCAGGTCGATCGCGCTGCCCGCGAGGAGCACCACGGCCGTGGGCTTGCCGAGCGCGAGCATCCGCTCGAGCAGGAGCCGCTGGGACGGCGGGAGGAGCAGATCGCCCTTGTCGCCGGAGTAGTAGCTGTTGCCGGTGTCGCCCTCCTCGCCCTCGAGCGTCTCGTCCAGACCCAGCACGAGGATCAGCACGTCGCTGTGCTTCGCGACGGCGGCCGCCTCGGCGAGCCGGTCGCCGGAGAGCGCCAGCGGCTCGACCCGGTCGGCGTCGAGGGCGCAGCCCTCGGAGTAGAGGACGCGGCAGCGCCCGGCCGTGAGGTCCTGGATGCCCTCGAGCACGGTCACGTAGCGGGAGGCCGTGCCGTGGTAGTTGCCGATGAGCGCGCGGCGGCTGTTGGCGTTGGGGCCGATCACGCCGATCGTCCCGTACTTCGCGGGATCGAGCGGCAGGAGCCCGTCGTTTTTCAGCAGCACGCAGGAGCGCAGCGCCGCGTCGTGCGCGAGCGCGAGATGCGCCTCGCACTCGACCGCTTCGTAGCCGATCGCGTCGTATTCGCTGCCCGTGCCGAGCGTCCCCAGCAGGAAGCGCGTCGTGAAGAGCCGGACCGCGCTGCGGCGGATGTCCTCTTCGCCGAGGAGCCCCAGCGCATAGGCGTCCAGGATGCGCTCGTAGGTGCAGCCGCAGTTGAGATCGCAGCCGGCCTTGAGCGCCATGGCCGCGGACTGCGCCGGAGAGTCGGTGATCTTGTGGTTTTCGTGGAAATCGCGGACGGCCCAGCAGTCGGAGACGAAGTGTCCCTCGAAGCCCCAGTCGCCGCGCAGCGTTTTCATCAGCGCCGCGCTCGCGCAGCAGGGCTCGCCGTTCGTGCGGTTGTAGGCGCCCATCACGGCCTCGACCTTCGCGTCCCGGACGAGGGCGCGGAAGGCGGGCAGATAGCTCTCCTCCATGTCCTTGGGCGAGACGACCGCGTTGAAGCTGTGGCGCAGGGCCTCGGGCCCGCTGTGCGCCGCGAAGTGCTTGGCGCAGGCGGCGGTCTTGAGCGTTTCGCCCTTGCCCTGCAGGCCGCGCACGAAGGCGCAGCCGAGGCGGGCGGTCAGATAGGGGTCCTCGCCGTAGGTCTCGTGGCCGCGGCCCCAGCGGGGATCGCGGAAAATGTTGATGTTCGGCGACCACATCGTCAGCCCGTGGTAGATATCGCGGTCGCCCTCCGCGGAGAGGGCGTTGTATTTGGCCCGCGCCTCGGTCGAGATCGCGTCCGCGATCCGCTCGAGCAGCGCGTCGTCGAACATGGCGGCCAGGCCGATCGCCTGGGGAAAGCTCGTCGCGGTCCCGCCGCGGGCCAGACCGTGGAGCGCCTCGTTCCACCAGTTGTATGCCGGGACGCCGAGCCGTTCGACGGCGGGCGCGTCAAAGCGGAGCTGACTTGCCGCTTCCTCGGCCGTCATGCGGCCGACCAGCTCTTCCGCCCGTTTTTTTGCCTGCTCACGCGTCATAGTTCCGCATAGTTCCTTTCTGTGGAGGCGGCTCGCCGCCCCGGTCCCCGTCGCGTTCAGCCGATCTGACGGACCGAATCGCCCTCAAAGAGATTGCCGCGGACCTCGATATGCTCCGGCGGGGTCGTACGCGCGCGCTCGATGCGTTCGATCAGCATCGAGGCGGCCGTGCGGCCGAGCTCGGCGGTGTTCTGCTGCCAGGTCGTGAGCCGCGGGCTGACCGTGCGCGCCAGGTGGATGCCGTCGTAGCCGACGACGGAGATGTCCTCCGGGATGCGGAGGCCCGCCTCGCGGATGGCGTTGATGCCGCCGAGAGCGGCGTAATCATCCGGGAAAAACACGCAGCTCGGCAGCTGGCGCAGCGAGAGGAGTTTTTTTGTCGCCTCGCGGCAGCTCTCCGGCTCGTGGTATTCGCAGGAGGCGATATACTCCTCCGGCACGCGCAGACCCAGCGCGTCGCAGGCGCGGTAGAAGCCCGTCAGGCGCCGCTCGGTCACGGCGGTGTGGTTGCCGTGGATATAGGCGATGCGGCGGTGCCCCTTGGCGTAGACGTGGCGGACGAGCGATTCGACCCCGTACATGTTGTCGGACAGCACGGCCAGGCGGTTGTTGAAGGCATGGTCGAGCGTGACGACGGGGATCTCGGAATTCACCAGCTCCTGCACCGCCGGAGAAAAGAAGTCTGCGCAGATGATCGCCACGCCGTCGACGCGGCGGTAGAGCGCGTGCTGCAGGTAGCTGCCGCCCATCCCGGCGGCTTCGCCCGTGCCGATGAAGGTGATGTCATAGCCGCGGCTCTCGGCCTCGTAACGGAAGCTGTTGAGCATCGAGGCGAAATACTCGTGCATGAAGCCGCTCTTCTGCAGGTCGGTAAAGAGGATGCCGAGATCGCAGGTGCGGTTGGTCTTCAGCGCGCGGGCCACGAAGTTGGCCGTGTAGCCCATCTCCTTCGCCGCGGCGAGAATGCGCTCGCGCGTGGCGTCGCCGATATCGCGGTGGCCGTTGAGCGCCTTGCTGACGGTCGCAACGGAGACGCCGCAGGCAAGGGCAATATCTTTCATGGAAACCATACGGCCATCTCCTTAATCGTTTACGTATTTTAAAAATAGCGGATTCTTTTCAAAAATGCAAGCGGTATCCGGACAAAAAACAGGGAGCGGGAGCAATTTCGTAAGACTTGCACAGAACGGAGCAAAAAAACTGTATATTTTGCATATATCGAAAAGGTCGGGAACGAGACCGACGCCGCCCCGGACGGAGCTGCGACCGCATTCTTTGACAAAAAGGCAGAAGTGTCAGGACAAGTTAACGATTAAGCGAGCGGGAACGCGTCTTCGTAATCGATTACGCCCGTTTGCAAAAGAAACCGGCGGAGCCGCCCGAAAAGGGGGGCTCCGCCGGTTATTTATTCATTATTGTGTATATTTACAGCAGCGCAAGCAGCTCGCCGCGCAGCTCGTCCATGCGCGCGTCGCACAGACCGAAGTCCATCTGCTTGTAGCTCCAGAGGCTGTGCGCGACGTGATGGCGCGCGAAGACCGCGAGCAGGTCGCGGAACCATTTGAGCGCCTCGGCGGGCGGCACGACGTCGATCACGCCGAACTCGCCGCAGTAGAGCTCGCAGCCCTCCTGCGCGGCCTTGGCAAAGGCGGGGGCGAGAAAGTCCTCGAACCAGGCCTCGGAGACGCCGCTCTCGGCATAGCTGACGCGGCGTTCCTTATCAAAGCTCTCGTCCATCCAGTAGGCGCCCTGGTGGGTGAAGGTGTGCGGCTCGTAGAAATGGAAGTTGTAGATCACGCGCTCGTCGAAGGGAGCGTCGAGCTCCGGCAGCGTGCGGGCGCTGTTCCACTGATAGCTGCCCAGCAGCACGCGCGTCTCCGGCGCGCTTCGGCGGATGCGCCGGACGCACTCGCGGGAGATGCGCTTCCAGGCGGGCAGGTACTCGCGGAAGGTCACCTCGTTGAGCAGCTCGAAGATCACGCGCTCGTGCAGCGCGCCCCAGCGCGCGGCGAAGCACTCCCAGATCGCGTAGAACTTCTCCTGATACGCCTCGCTGACGAAAAAGCCCTCCTCGTGCTCGAGCGCGTCGAAGGAGAAGCCCTGCGTCTTGTGCAGGTCGAGCACGGTGTTCAGCCCGTACTTTTCGCACAGCGCGAGCGCGGCGTCGATGCGGCGGAGGCCGTCCTCCTTCATGGAGCCGTCCTCGTTCTGAACGACGTTGTAGTCGATCGGGATGCGCACGTGGTCGAAGCCCCAGGCGGCGATCTGCGCGAAATCACGCTCGGTGATGAAGGTGTCCAGCCGCTCGGCGCTGTAGTCGCACTGGCTCAGCCAGCCGCCGAGGTTGACGCCCTTGTAAAAGCCTTCCGGCATGATGGATCCTCCTTTTTTCTGTACATTGAAAAACACCCCGCGCGTGCGCGGGGTGTTTCGGTTTTGGTGTCGGATCAGCCCTTGACGGAGCCGGCGGTGACGCCCTTGATGATGGACTTGGAGAGGATGATGTACACGACGAGCACCGGCAGGATCGCCAGCAGGATGAACATGTACACCTTGCCCATGTCGAACTTGGAGTAGTCCGCCGAGCGGAGCTGGGCGATCATGATCGGGACGGTCTTCATCTCGGCCTTGTCGAGCAGCAGCGCGGGGATGAAGTAGTTGTTCCACGAGGAGACGAAGGAGAAGATCATCTGCACGGCGATGGCCGGCTTCATGATCGGCAGCACGATCGTGTTGAAAGTGCGGAACTCGCCCGAGCCGTCCACGCGCGCGGCCTCGACCATCTCCATGGGCAGCACGCTCTCGAGGTACTGCTTCATGTAGAAGAACACGACCGGAGCGGCGATGGAGGGGATGATCAGCGGGATGTAGTTGTTGGTCAGGTGGAACTTGTAGACCAGCTGGATGAAGCCGACGGCGGAGACCTGCGGCGGGATCATCATGACGGCCATGATGAACAGGAAGGCCGCCCGCTTGAGCTTGAAGTTGTAGACGTGGATGCCGTAGGCCGTCAGCGCCGAGAAATAAGTGGTCAGCACGGCGGAGCACATGGCGATGAAGAAGCTGTTGAGCATGCCGCGCGGGATGTTGATCGAGGCGTCCGTCCAGGCGTTTTTCAGGTTGACGAAGAAGTTGTTCTTCGGCATCAGCGTGAAGCCCGCCTGCAGCTGGGCGTTGGAGCGCGTGGCGTTGATGATCAGCATGTAAAAGCTGAACAGGCACAGCACGGCGAGGAAGATCAGGATCGTGTAGACCACGACGCGGGCGATGATCATCAAGATCTTGCCTTTTGTATTTTCGGCGTTTTTCATATCTCCGCCCTCACTTTCTGTACTGCCTGGACAGCGAGTTGTAGACGAACATGCTCAGTCCCGCCGAGATGATGAACAGCACCACGCTGATCGCGCCGGCCATGCCGAAGTTCTTGCTCGTGCCGAGATAATTGTTCAGGTACATGACCATCGTCATGCTCGCGCGGTCGGGCACGCCCTTGCCGTTGGTCAGGACCTGGGGCACGTCGAACATCTGCAGACCGCCGATCATCGCCGTGATGACCGTGTAGACCAGAATCGGCATCAGCAGCGGCAGCGTCACGCGGAAGAAGACCTGCAGGGAGTTGGCCCCGTCGATCTCCGCGGCCTCGAACATATTCTGGTCGATGCCCTGGATGCCCGCCATCAGCAGGATCGTCGTGTTGCCGAACCACATCAGGAAGTTCATCAGGCTGATCAGGATGCGGACGGATATCTTCAGCCCGAGGAAGTTGACGCTCTTTTCCACGATGCCGTGGGCGAGCAGGATCTGGTTCACCGGTCCGACCGTCGAGAAGAGCGTGAAGAACAGCATCGAGAAGGCCGCCGCCATGATCAGGTTGGGCATGTAGATGACGGTCTTGAAGAACTGCTGGCCCTTGATGTTGAGCCGGTAGCTCGTGAAGAAGACCGCCAGCAGCAGCGCGACGACGATCTGCGGCACGGCGCCCATGACCCACAGGACCAGGGTGTTGCCGAAGTACTTGAGCATGCCGACCGTACCGTTCTTGTCGGGCGTGAACAGCGCGACGTAGTTCTTCAGTCCGACAAAGTTCGGCCCGACCTGCTTGAGGCCGTTGCGGTAGTTTTCAAAAAAGCTGTTGTAGACCGTCATGATCTGCGGCGTCAGCGTAAAAATGAAATAGGTGATAAAAAAGGGCAAAATAAAAATGTAGCCCCATTTTGCATAGCTGACGCCCGTCTTCCGTGGTTTCAGTTTTCTGCCCATGGCGTTCCCTCCCGGTAATATCTGCAGAAAAGCGCTTCCCGGCGCGCCGAAGGTCTCTCCGGCGCGTCCGGAAGGGCTTTTCTTTTCCCTGCAAGCGCTTGAGGCAAGGCAAAGCGCCTTGCCTCAAGACTTGCGGATGTAAACTCAGGTCTTAAGTCTTCCGATCCTCAGATCACGGAGTGATGAGCTCGGGGTACTTCTCCTGGAGAGCGAGGTAGTAGTTGTTCAGAGCGGTCTCCTTGTCGACAATGCCCTGGAAGTACTGCTGCAGGTTGCTCTGCAGATCCTCGTTGCAGGCCTGGTCATACATGGTGTGGAACTGCCACACGATGTTGTCGGTCATGGCGGAGAACACGGCCACGGGGTTCTGGCCGCCCAGGAATTCGCTGCCGAAGGAAGGATCGTCGGCGAACTTGGCGTTGACGGCCTGGTTGTTGGAGAACTGGGCCTCGTTGGCAACGAGCTTGGAGCAGACGTCCTCATCGTTGATGAAGGTGTTCATGATGTCGGCGCAGCGGGGCCTTCGCAGATGGCCCAGTCGCCGGAGCAGCCCTTCTCGGGATCCTGCGCGTTGCCCATGCAGAAGTTGAAGTACCAGGCCGGGCCGAAGAAGCACATGGTCTTGCCGTCGGCGAACATCTGGTCGTTCTTGGGCTGGTCCCAAATGCCGGAGTCGGCGAGAGTGTAGCCGTTCTCGACGAACTTCTCGGTCTGGGCGATCCAGGCAAGGATCATCGGGTCGAACTGGAGCTCATTGTTCTCGTTGACCCAGGGCATGCTGCAGTTGTTGGAGAAGGGACGGTAGGTCTCGGCGAAGGAAGCGGTCATGTAGTAGCCCTTGGCCTTGGCGTCGGCGGCGACAGCCTCGAACTTCTCCCAGCTGTCGAGCTTGGCCTGGACCTCGGCGGGATCATCGGTGCCGAGAACGTCCTTGGCGATGGAGCGGCGGTAGATCAGAGCGGAGGGGCAGCACTGGAAGGAGACGCCCTTGACGACGCCGTTCTCATCGGACGCGGCCTGAACGGTGTACTTGTAAGCGTTGGAGAAGTCGGTCACGCCGAGCTTGGTGATGTCCTGGGTGAAGTCGGACTCGGCGTACTTCTGGATGTAGTCGGACTCGGCGAGGAACATGTCGACCTTGTCGTCGGCGGCGGCGTCAGCCTGGGAAAGCAGAGCCTGGTCGAGCTTCTGCTGGTAGGCGCCGTTGTCGCTCGGGGTGATGATCCAGTTGACGGTCACGCCTTCGGGAACGGTGTAGTACTTCTCGAAGAAGCCCTTGAACTCCTCGTTCCAGGCATAGATGTTGAAGACCTTGCCTTCGGCGGCCTCTTCGGCGGCGGGAGCCTCGGCGGCAGGGGCTTCGGCGGCGGGCGCTTCGGCGGGTTTCTCAGCGGCGGGCGCGGGAGCGGCCTGCTGTCCGCAGGCGCAGAGCGCGAACACCATCACGAGAGCCAGAAGCAGTGCGATGAGCTTTTTCATTTCTTTTCCTCCTGATTGTTTTTTGTGATTCTTATTTATTGTGGGTCGCCCCACGGATCACCTTATTCGGATGCGGATGCGTTGAGATCCTTGACGCTGCCGCCCTCCCACAGACGTCCCGAGACGATCTGCCGGTCGATGAGCGTGGTCTGGGGATGCTCGATGAGCTCGATGAGCTTGGCGGCGGCCAGCCGGCCGAGGCCGGTGGTGCTCTGCCGCCAGGTCGTCAGCCTCGGGCTCATGACCTCGGAGAGGTGGATGCCGTCGTAGCCGACGGCGGAGATGTCTTCCGGGATGCGGAGCCCGGCCTCCGTGATGGCGTTGAGGCCGCCGATGAAGGAGAAGTCGTCGGGGAAGAAGATGCAGGACGGTCTCTCCGGCAGCGCGAGCAGCTTCTTCGTGGCCTCGTAGCAGCTCGCCGTATCGTGGAAGGCGCCCTCGATCAGGTATTCCTTCCTCGGCGTGATCCCCAGGGCCTCGCAGGCGCGGTGGAAGCCGATCAGGCGGCTTTCCGTGACGACGGTGCGCTCGCCGTGGATGAAGGCCAGCCGGCGGTGGCCGCGTCCGGCCGCGTAGCGGACCAGCTCCTCCATGCCGTGCACGTTGTCGGACATGATCGCGATGCGGTTGTTGAACACGTGGTCGATCGTCACGACCGGCAGGGAGGACTCGACCAGCTCGACCACCATGGGATCGTGAAAGTCGACCGAGGCGATCACCACGCCGTCCACCCCGCGGTAGAGACAGTGCTGGAGGTAGGTGGTGGGCCGCTGACCCACGGCGCGGTTGATGAAGGTGATATCGTAGCCCTTGCTCTCCGCCTCGACGCGGAGGCTGTCGAGCACGGCGGAGAAATACTCGTGCGCAAGGCCGCTGCTCTGCGCGTCGACGAACAGCACGCCGATGTTGTAGCTGCGGTTGGTTTTCAGCGCCCGGGCCGAGGCGTTGGCCAGATAGCCCAGCTCGTCCGCCGCGCGGCAGACGCGCTCGCGCGTTTCCTCGCCGATGTCGGGATAGCCGTTGAGAGACTTGCTGACAGTGGCAACAGAGACGCCGCAGCGGTTTGCGATGTCTTTGATGGATACCACGTCGAACAGCTCCTAACTAAATCGTTTTCGTCAAAAACAAGATACCTCAAATCCCCCAAAAAAGCAAGCAGGAAGCGGCAAAAAAAGAGATTTTGTATATTATGCACAGAAAAAGAGACTAATTCTTGTCAAAAATCACATAACGAATCGGAAGCGCAGCGCGGCGGCTCCGCGGGATCGGAAGAAAAGAAAGCGATTCTTCCGCTTTTTTTGAAAAAGGGCTTGCTTTTTTTCCCAAAATCGGCTAACCTAAACGCGATAGTTTGGAACGAAAACGTTTTCTATGAATAGAAGGAGGCAGCTTATGCAGTTCGGCACTTTTGACGACGCGCGCCGGGAATATGTCATCACGACGCCGCGCACGCCACTGCCCTGGATCAACTATCTCGGGAGCGAGGACTTCTTTGCGCTCTGCTCCAACACCGCGGGAGGCTATGCGTTTTACCGCGACGCGCGTCTGCGCCGCCTGACGCGCTACCGCTACAACAACTGCCCGCTCGATTCCGAAGGCTTCCATATTTATATTAAGGACGGCGGCACGATCTGGAATCCCGGCTGGCAGCCGACGCAGACCGGGCTCGACGCCTATTCCTGCCGCCACGGTCTCGGCTACACGGTGATCGAGGGCGTGAAGGACGGCGTGCGCGTCGCGCAGGAGCTCTTCGTCCCGCAGGGGGAGAACTGCCTGCTGATGCGCGTGCGCGTGCACAACGAGAGCGGCGCGGAGAAAGCGCTGCAGCTCTTCCCGTATCTGGAGTTCTGCCTCTGGGACGCGATGGACGACGCCTCCAACTTCCAGCGCAACTACTCCACCGGCGAGGTCGAGGTCGTCGGCGGCGCGATCTACCACAAGACCGAGTACCGCGAGCGGCGCGATCATTACGCCGTGTTCTGGTCCGACAGGACGCCGGACGGCTTCGACACCGCGCGCGAGTCCTTCATCGGCGTCTACGGCAGCCCCGCCCGGCCCGAGGCCGTCGCGGAGGGCCGCTGCACGAACAGCGTCGCGCACGGCTGGCAGCCGATCGCCGCGCAGCAGTTCGACCTTTCGCTCGCGCCCGGCGGCTGCGAGAGCCTGCTCTTCGGCCTGGGCTACATCGAAAACCCGCGGGAGGAGAAGTGGGAGCGGCCCGGCGTGATCAACAAGGCGCGCGCCGAGGCGATGATGGCCCGCTTTGCCGACGAAGCGGCCTTCGACGCCGCGCTCGCCGCGCTCGCCGCGCACTGGGAGAGCCTGCTGTCCGGCTACCGCGTCCGCTCCGGCGACGAGAAGCTCGACCGCATGGTGAACATCTGGAACCAGTACCAGTGCATGGTCACCTTCAACATGAGCCGCTCGGCGAGCTATTTCGAGTCCGGCATGGGCCGCGGCATGGGCTTCCGCGACTCCTGCCAGGATCTGCTGGGCTTCGTGCACATGATCCCCGGGCGGGCGCGCGAGCGCATCCTCGACATCGCCGCCACGCAGTTCCCGGACGGCAGCGCCTATCACCAGTACCAGCCCCTGACGAAGAAGGGCAACCTCGCCGTCGGCAGCGGCTTCAACGACGATCCGCTGTGGCTGATCGCGGGC
>CACWIS010000015.1 GCA_902761055.1 Oscillospiraceae bacterium | reverse complement strand
TATTTGAATTCCGCGAGGATGTCCTCAAGGCTGAATTCCATGCTCTCGTCGGCCTGGGGCGCCGGCTTGGGCGCGGCAGGCGCGGGCGCCGGGGCGGGCTCGGCGACCGGAGCGGCGGGCGCGGGTTCGGCGACCGGAGCGGCGGGGCGCTGCGGAGGCGTCTGCTTCTGCGCGGCGTTGGCGGCGTCCCATTCGGCGAAGGGGTCGGCAGGGTCGACGACCGGGGGCTTTTCCTCCGGCACCGGCGCGGACCACTGCTGCTCGCGGGCGGCGCGCTCGGCCTTGAAGCGGGCGTACTTCTCGTCCAGCTCGGCCTGACGGTCGCGGCGGGAGACGGCCTTCTTCTCGGCCTTCGCGGGCTTGGACTGCCTGCGGCGGACGGGCGCTTCTTCCTCCTCGTCCTCCTCCTCGTCGTCCTCGTCCTCTTCGTCGCTGCGCGAGAAGAGGCGGCCCAGGCCGCCCTTTTCGGGGCGCTTGCCGTTGCGGGCGGCGCGGTCGTATTTGGAGGGACGGCGCGCGGGCGGGAGATCGTCCTCCTCGTCCTCTTCGTCTTCCTCTTCTTCTTCCTCGTCGTCCTCTTCCTCGTCCTCGTCCTCGTCCTCGTCGTCCTCGCCGCGGCGGCCGAAGAGGAAGCCGAGACCCTTCGCGCGCTTTTCCTGGCGCTCGGCGCGCTCGTCCTCGTCCTCGAGGTCGTCGCTCTCCTCGTCCACGTCGACGTACTCTTCCTCATCCTCCTCGTCCTCGTAGTCGTCATCGCCGCGTCCGCCGAAGAGGACGTAGAGGATGAAGACCAGGCAGAACACCGTGATGAAGATGTCCGCGACGTTGAAGATCGGCAGATTGTCCATGAACAGGGGCATGAACATGTCCTGCACGTAACCGCTCAGCACGCGGTCGATGCAGTTGGACAGGCCGCCCGCCATGATGAACAGCAGGCTCCAGCGGCCGACGGGCGACTTGACGAGCCGGGTCGCGAGCGCCACGATCACGAAGATCGTGAACACGGCGCAGAGGATGATGAAGAACATCCCCGCGTTCTTGCCGCTCAGGAAGCCGAGCGCCGCCCCGTCGTTGTGGATGTTCACGAGCTGAACGATCCCGGGGATCAGCGGGCGGGAGCCGGTGTTGAGCGCGATGTTTCCGGCGACCCAGAACTTGGTCCACTGGTCAAAGATGATGACCAGCAAAGCAACAATGGCGTACAGCATAATACTCTCCTATCTGCCGCTGTTACGGCATTGGATCTCGTGCCGCTCATGCGGCGACGCGTATCTGCGCGGGGAAAGGCTTTATCCGAGCTTCGCGACGACGGCCGCGCAGCGCGGGCACAGGCCGGTCTCGGGATCGGCCTCGACGGTCTGCTTCCAGCAGCGCGGGCACTTTGTGCCCGGCGCCTCGATCACGGAGACGGTGAGCGCGGGATTCTCGCCGCCTCTGGCGACGACCGCATCCGCGGCGGGCTCGTCCTCGGAAATGAGGCACTTGGAGACGATGAAGAGCTCCGCAAGGTCCATGTCGGAGAGCTTTTCAACGAGCTCGCGGCCCTCGGCCCCCTCGGGACGGAGGGCGACGGCGGCCTCGAGCGGCTTGCCGATGCGCTTGTCGGCGCGGGCGGCCTCGAGCACGCCGTTGACGTCGTTGCGCACGGAGATCAGCGCGTCCCACTTCGCAAGCTCTCCCTCGGAGAGGGAATAGGCCGCGAAGGGCTTGTTCATCTCGTTGAGCAGGACGTTGCGCGCGTCGTCGCCGCTGCGGTGCGGCATGGCCTGCCAGATCTCGTCGCAGGTGAAGGCGAGGATCGGCGCGAACATCCTGGTCATGCTGTCGAGGATCAGGAACAGCGCGGTCTGCGCGCTGCGGCGCTTGAGACCGTTCTTCTCTTCACAGTACAGCCGATCCTTGATGATGTCAAGATAGAAGCTCGAAAGCTCGACCACGCAGAAGTCGTTGATCGCGTGGGAGATGACGTGGAATTCGTAGTTGTCGTAGGCCGCGTCCGCCTTGGCGATCAGCGCGTTGAGCTTCGTGACGGCCCAGCGGTCGAGCGGGAGCATCTCCTCCGGGGCGACGAGCGCGTCGGCGTCGAAGCCGTCGAGGTTGCCCAGACAGTAGCGCGCGGTATTGCGGAACTTCAGATAGTTCTGGCTGAGCTGCCTGAAGATCTCCTTCGAGCAGCGCACGTCGACGTGGTAGTCGGACGAGCCGGCCCAGAGACGGATCATGTCCGCGCCGAATTCCTTGATGATGTCGGCGGGATCAACGCCGTTGCCGAGCGACTTGTGCATCGCGCGGCCCTCGCCGTCGACGGTCCAGCCGTGGGTGATGCACTCCCGGTACGGGGCGCCCTTGCCGAGCGCGCCGACCGCGACGAGCAGCGAGGACTGGAACCAGCCGCGATACTGGTCGCCGCCCTCCATGTACATGTCGGAGGGCCAGAAGCCCTGGTCGCGCTGCATGGCGGCGTAGTGCGTCGAGCCGGAGTCGAACCAGCCGTCGAGCGTGTCGGTCTCCTTGGTGAAGACCTTGCCGCCGCAGTGCGGGCAGACGAAGCCCTCGGGCAGGATCTCCGCGGCCTCGCGGTCGAACCAGGAATTGCTGCCCTCCTTCTCAAAGAGGGACGCGACGGCCTCGATGCTCTCGTCCGTGCAGACGGGCTTATGGCAGTCCTCGCAGTAGAACACGGGGATCGGCAGGCCCCAGCGACGCTGGCGCGAGATGCACCAGTCGGCGCGCTCGCGGATCATGGCGCCCATGCGCTCCTTGCCCCAGGCGGGGATCCAGCGCACGTCCTCGCAGGCGGCGACGGCCTGCTCCTTGAAGGAGTCGACCGAGCAGAACCACTGCGGCGTCGCGCGGAAGATGACGGGGTTCTTGCAGCGCCAGCAGTGCGGATAGCTGTGGATGATCTCCTCGCTGGCGAAGAGCGCGCCGCTCTCGCGCATGTCGGAGACGATGACGGGGTTGGACTCCTCGGTCGTCATCCCGGCGTACTTGCCGGCGTAATCGGTGTGGCGGCCCTGGTCGTCCACGGGCACGACCATCTCAATGCCATATTTCAGGCAGCTCTGATAGTCCTCGACGCCGAAGCCGGGGGCGGTATGGACGAGGCCCGTGCCGGAATCCATCGTGACGTAGTCGGCCAGGAGCACATAGGAGCTCTTGTCCAGGAAGGGATGCTGCGCGAGCATATGCTCGAAGAAGCTGCCTTCGTGGAGCTCGACGATCTCCCAGCTCTCAACGCCGCCGGCCTTCATCGCCGACTCGATCAGCGCCTCGGCCACGACCAGCATCTCGCCGGAGGGCAGGCGCACGATGGCGTAGCTGTCGCCGGGGGAGAGGGCGATGGCGAGATTGCCGGGCAGGGTCCAGGGCGTGGTCGTCCAGATCAGGAAGGAGAGGCGGGAGAGGTCGAGGTGGGAGAGCTTGCCGAGGTCGTCCTTCATCGGGAAGCGGACGTACACGGTCGTGACCGGGTCGTCCTGGTACTCGATCTCGGCCTCGGCCAGCGCGGTCTCGTCCTTGGCGCACCAGTAGACGGGCTTGAGGCCCTTGTAGATGTGACCGTTGCGGTACATCATGCCGAAGATGCGGATCTCGTCGGCCTCGAAGCCCTTGTCCATCGTCAGGTAGGGGTGGTCCCAGTCGCCGACGACGCCGAGGCGCTTGAAGCCCTCGCGCTGGATGTCGACGTACTTGAGGGCGTAGTCCCGGCAGGCGCTGCGGAAGTCCGCCACGCTCATGGCCTTGTGGTTGAGCTTCTGCTCCTTGATGATCGCGCTCTCGATCGGCATGCCGTGGTTGTCCCAGCCGGGGATGTAGGGCGTGCAGTAGCCGCGCATCGCATACATGCGGGTGATGAAGTCCTTGATGGACTTGTTCAGCGCGTGGCCCATGTGAATGTTGCCGTTGGAGAAGGGAGGGCCGTCGTGCAGGTTAAAGCGGGGCTTGCCCTCGTTCTTCTTCATCAGCTCGTCGTAAAGACGCTCCTCCTCCCAGCGCTTGAGCATCTCGGGCTCGCGCTTGGGCAGGCCGGCGCGCATCGGAAAATCGGTTTTCGGGAGGTTCAGAGTGGCGTTGAAATCCTGGGCCATAAAAAAGTCTCCTATGCTTGAAAAGTCTTGAAAAAAACGGGCAAAAAGCCGCCGGCGGCGCCGCGGCGAAGCCCTTCAAATAAGGGGAAGGGGGCGCGCGCATCTGCGCCCGCCCCGTAATCGGTCGAACCTTGGATCAGAAAGTGAAGGGCTGCGTGCTGTCAAAACGGCTTTCCGGCTTGACGACGGGCGCCTCCATGGCCTGCGAGAGATCGATCTTGACGGGATCCTCGGGCTGGATGCGGGAAACGGAGCGCTCGATGCTGCGGACGGCGTCGTCGATCGAGGGCGCGACGACCGGAACGGGCGCGGTGGCGGAAGCGGCGGCCGCGGCGGCGGCAGCCTCGGCGGCGGCCTTCTCCTCGGGGATGAAGCCGTTGCCGATGTCCTCGATGTTCTGCATCTGCTTGCTGCAGACCTCGCGCATGGACTCGAGGAACTTCAAGGTGGAAGCCTTCGCGGCGGCGAGACGGTTCTCCTCCGCCTCGGCCTGCTCGGAGATGGAGCCGATCTTGGCGTTGACCTGACGGTCGGCCTCGGCGAGCATCGCGCGGGCACGCTCACGCGCCTCGGACTCGATCTGGACGGCGAGCTTCTGCGCGCTCAGAACGGCCATGTTGAGCGCTTCCTCGTTGGCGCGGTACTCCTCGATCTTGTCGACGAGGATCTTCATCTTGCTCTTGAGGACGGCGTTCTCCTTCTGGGAGGCGGTCACGTCGTCGGCGAGCTCTTCGAGGAAGTCGTCGACGGAAGCCATGTCGTATCCGCCGAACTTGGCCTTTTCAAACGTTTTCTCACGAATGTCCTGTGCGGTAATCATACCCTTATCCACCTTTCGTTTGTCTGTTCTGATATTTTAGAAGTAGTCTCCGGCGCTTTCCGCCTGCTCGCCCTGCGCGCCGAGGATGTCGACGTTCTGGGGCGTGACGAAATAGGTCTTTGCGGAGACCGGCGTGATCTTTCCCTGCAGGGCGAAGGCGATGCCGGACATGAAGTCCAGCAGCCGGCGCGCGTTCTCGGTGGGCAGGCCCTCGAGCGTCATGACCACGCTGCGTCCCTGCAGCATGTGGCCGACCAGCTCGCCCGCCTCGTCGAAGGTCTTGGGATTGAAGAGGATCACCTGCGTGTCGCTGCCGCCGAAATTGACGGTGCGCTCGCGCAGGGGCGTGCGCGGCTTGCCCTGACCCTTGCGGGCGCCGAAGGCGCCGAACAGGCCGCCGCCCTCGCCGCCGGACCTGGCGGGGGAGGGTTTCTTCTCGGCCGGCTCGGGCGGGCCGCCGCCCTCGTCGCCGAAGGCGCTCTCAAACTGCATCTGCGCCGCGCTCACGGCCGCCGCGGAGGAACGGTCCGTCTCGCTTGCTCCTTCAAAAAAATCGTCGTCATCGTCGTACGGCTGCGTGAGTTTTTTGAGCTCGTCCATGAAACCCATGGCTTGTCCTCCAGTGATCTGCGTGCTATTTTCCAGGGTAATGCCGCTCGCCGAAGATGGCCGTGCCGATGCGGACCATGTTCGAGCCGCATGCGATGGCGGTCTCGTAATCGCCGCTCATACCCATAGACATAAAATCCATACGTACATTATCGTATTTTTTCTCGCAATTGTCAATAAAAAGCTGTTTCATTCTTTCAAAATATTGCAAGTTTTGCTCCCCGCTGACACAGATCGGCGGGACGGCCATCAGCCCGCGTACGCGCAGGCTCTTCAGCCGCGACGCGGCCTCGATCGCGGCGCCGAGCTGCTCGGGCGCGAAGCCGGATTTCGAGGGCTCGGCGGCGATGTTGATCTCGAGCAGGACGTCCTGCACCAGCGCGCGCGCGGCCGCCGTGCGGTCGATGGCCTCCAGCAGCGGGACCGAGTCGACCCCGTGGATCAGGGCGGCCGTGCCGACGACGTATTTGACCTTGTTTTTCTGCAGGTGGCCGATGAAGTGCAGCGCCGCGCCCTCATAGGCGCCCTGCGCGTTCTTTTCCAGCAGCTCCTGCACGCGGTTCTCGCCGCAGGCGTCCACGCCGGCGGCGATCGCCTCGCGCACGCGCTGCGCGTCGTTCATCTTCGAGGCCGCGACCAGCACGATCTCCGCGGGGTCGCGCCCCGCGCGCGCGGCCGCCGCCGCGATCCTCTCCCTGACTGCCGCAACATTTTCCGCGATCGTCATGTTTTTCGTCCTCTCTTTCTTTCCCTTCTTTTCCCCCGGAGGGGAGGATCGCGGCCCGCAGCCGCGTCTCAGCCCTCGGATTCCAGCGGCAGCGGCCTCGGCGGCACCACCGTCGAGATGGCGTGCTTGTAGATCAGCTGCTGCCTGCCCTCGGAATCGAGCAGGACCGTGAAGCCGTCAAAGCCGCGGATGATCCCGCGCAGCTGAAAGCCGTTCATCAGGAACATCGTGACGACGAGCTTCTCCTTCCGCGCCTGGTTGAGAAAAGTATCCTGGAGGTTTTGCGTTTTCTGCATGTCAGCCGTACTCCTTTTTTTCACGGAGCGGCCGCATGCGCCGCACCGCGTCATCATGTATTTGCGCCGCCCGCGAAGGGGGGCGCAGGACTTCATGATAAACCGCGTGCGGCGAGGAATTCTGTCGAAAGACGGAGGGCGGCTTCAAAATCCGGCTGTTTTTCCCAGCGGATCTCCAGCGCGTCCTTCGTGCGCGAAAACCAGGTGAGCTGCCGCTTGGCGTAGCGGCGGCTGGCCAGCTTGATCTGCTCCGCGGCCTCCTGCCGGGTGATCTCCCCGGCGAGGGCGCGGGCGGCCTCCTTGTAGCCGATGGCCTGCATGGCCGTGCTCTCCGGCGAGAGGCCGGCGGCGAGGAGCCGCTCGACCTCCTCGAAGAGGCCGGAGGCGAGCATCGCGTCCACCCGCGCGTCGATGCGCGCGTAGAGATCCGCGCGCGCGGCGAAGTTCAGATGGATGCGCGCCGCCGTGTAGCGCGGCGGCAGGGCCGCGGTGCGGGCGTCGTGCGCGCTGATCGTCTCGCCCGTGAGACGGTAGATCTCGATGGCGCGCACGATGCGGCGCTTGTCCGAGGGGTGCAGCTTCGCCGCACGCTCCGGGTCGAAGGACGCGAGCTCGCGCAGCAGCGCCTCGCCGCCCTCGGCGTCGTATCGCGCGCCGAGCTGCGCGCGCAGCGCGGCGTCGCCCTCCTCGCGCCCGGCGAAGTCCCGCCCCGCGAGCAGCGAGTCGATGTACAGCCCCGTCCCGCCGACCACGACGGGCGGCTTCCCGCGCGAAAGGAGCTCGTCGCAGCAGCGCGAGGCCTCCTCGACGTAGCGCGAGACAGAGTAGCTCTCGCCCGGATCGGCGACGTCGAGCATGTGGTGCGGCGCGGCGGCGCGCTCCTCCGCCGTGGCCTTGGCCGTGCCGACGTCCATGCCGCGGTAGACCTGCATCGAGTCGGCCGAGACGATCTCGCCGCCGAAGCGCCGCGCCAGCAGGATGCCGAGCCGGGTCTTGCCCGTCGCGGTCGGCCCCGCGACGACGATCAGCTGCGGCGCGCTCATACGATGCGCCGAAAGAGCTTGTCCAGCTCCTTCTTCGTCAGCACGACGCTGACCGGACGGCCGTGCGGACAGTATTTGACGCGGCCGGAGAGCACCTCCGCGGCGACGCGCTCGAGCTCCTCGGGCGAGTTGTCCCAGCCGGCCTTGATCGCCGCCTTGCAGGCGACGGTGTGCAGATACTCGTCGCGCGCGTCCTCGGGGCGCGGGGCGCGGCCGCGGCGCAGCTTCTCGCAGATCTCCTCGACCGCGGCGGCGGCGTCGCCCGCTTCCATGTCGGCGGGCAGCGCGCGCAGGACGTACTCGTGCTCGCCGTAGGGCTCGATCTCAAAGCCCAGCGAGGAGAAGAGCGCGGCGTTTTTCTCGATCAGCTCCGCGTCCGCGCCGTCGGGACGCAGCGGGATCGGCGCGAGCAGGCTCTGGGCCATGACCGCGCGGTCCTGCGCCTTGAGCCGGTCGAAGATCATGCGCTCGTGCGCGGCGTGCTTGTCGATCAGGATCAGCGCCTCGCCCTGCTCGACGATGAGGAAGGTCTTCATCGCCTCACCCACGATCTTGTGGTCGGGGAGGCGCGGTTTTTCAACATTTTGAACAGCGTTTTCCACAATCCGGCTGCCCGCGGGGGCCGGAAACCCTGCCGCCGCAGGCGCTTGCGCGCTCTTTTCCGTCGAAACGGGGGCAGAGAGGTCGAAGCGGGTCTGCCACTGGGGGTCGGGCGCGCGCAGACCGGTCGGCCGCCAGGAGCCGGAGGGCGCCCTCGCCGCGGCGGCGCCGGACACGGCGGGCCGCGGCGAGGAGGCGGAGAGCCCGCTCTCGCGGAACTGCTCGGCGCTCATCGTGCGGTAGAAATCCCCGCGCGGCTTGACGGAGGCGGGCAGCTCCGCCGAGGGGGCCCTGCCCCGCTCCTCGCCCGCCAGGGCGGAGAGCACAGCGTAGTACACCGCGTCGAACACGCGGCGCTCCTCGGAGAACTTGACCTCGGTCTTGGCGGGATGGACGTTGACGTCCACGCTGCCGAAGCCGAGCGTGAGATACAGCACGCAGCCCGGATAGCGCCCGGTGAGCAGCGTGTTTTTATAGGCCTGCTCCAGCGCGGCCTGCAGCAGCTGCGAGCGGATGGCGCGGCCGTTGCAGATGAAGAACTGCGCGCCGCGGTTGCCCCGCCCGAAGGAGGGCGAGGAAACGTAGCCCGAGACCTCGATCCCGTCCTGGCCGCCGACGCATTTGAGCATGTTCGCCGCCGTCTCGCGCCCGAGCAGGGCGTAGAGGCAGGAGTCCTCCCGCCCGTCGCCGGGGGAGAAGAACTGCTCGTCGCCGTCGCGCAGGAAGCGGAAGCAGATCTCCGGGTGCGCCAGGGCGCAGCGCAGCGCCGCAGCCTGGCAGGCGGAGGCCTCGCTGCGGTCGGATTTCAGGAATTTCTGCCGCGCGGGCGTGTTGTAGAACAGCTCGCGGACCTCCATCGTCGTGCCCTCGGGGCAGCCGAAGGGCTGCATCTCGAGGATCTCGCCGGCCTCGAGCAGGACGAGCGTGCCGCTCTCCGCGCCGCGCTCGCGCGTCGTGAGGCGGATCTTCGACACGGCGGAGATGGCCGCCAGCGCCTCGCCGCGGAAGCCCATCGTCGTGATGGCCGCCAGATCGCCCTCGTCGCGCAGCTTCGAGGTCGCGTGGCGCAGGAAGGCCACGCCCGCGTCCTCCGGCGACATGCCGCAGCCGTCGTCCGTGACGCGGATGTACGCCGCGCCGCCGCCGCGGATCTCCACCGTGACGTTCTTCGCCCCGGCGTCGATCGCGTTCTCGCACAGCTCCTTGACCACGGAGGCGGGCCGCTCGACGACCTCGCCCGCGGCGATGAGGTCCGCCACGTGGGGCGAGAGGATATTGATCACGCTCATAGTCGTTTCTCCCATCGTTTCGCTATCGCTTCAATACCTGTATTATATACGATTCCAGTTGAATTTTCCATAGTTATTATGATATGATAAACTGTAAAAATCTGTGCGCATGAGGGAAAAACATGGCAACTATCCGAAAAACGATCGCGCCCGGGGAGATCGAGCGGCAGCGGGAGATCTGCGCGCGCATCCGCGCGCGCGTCACGGCGGACGGGGCGCGGCCCCTCGCGCTGGTGGACACCTACGGCTGCCAGCAGAACGAGGCCGACAGCGAGAAGCTGCGCGGCTATCTCGCCGAGATGGGCTTCGGCTTCACGAGCGACGAGTTCGAAGCGGACGTCATCGTCGTGAACACCTGCGCCGTGCGCGAGCACGCCGAGATGCGCGTGCTCGGCAACGTCGGGGCGCTGAACCATACGAAAAAGGCCCGGCCGACGCAGATCATCGCCGTCTGCGGCTGCATGGTGCAGCAGGAGCACATGGCCGGGAAGATCAAAAAGTCCTATCCGATCGTCGATCTCGTCTTCGGTCCGCACGAGCTCTGGCGCTTCCCGGAGCTGCTCGAGACCGTGATGGAGCGGCACCGCCGCGTTTTCGCCGCCGAGAAGGACGACGGCGCCGTGGCCGAGGGCATCCCCCTGCGGCGCGACGGCTCGGTCAAGGCCTGGCTGTCGATCATGTACGGCTGCAACAACTTCTGCACCTACTGCATCGTCCCCTACGTGCGCGGGCGGGAGCGCTCGCGCCTGCCGGAGGACGTCCTGGCCGAGGCGCGGGCCCTCGTCGCGGCGGGGTATAAGGATATCACGCTGCTGGGCCAGAACGTCAATTCCTACGGCAAGGACCTCGGCGGGGGCGTGGATTTCGCCGATCTTATCCGCATGATCAACGACATTCCGGGCGAGTTTCTGATCCGCTTCATGACCAGCCACCCGCGCGACGCCACGGAAAAGCTCTTCCGCACGATGGCGGAGTGCGAAAAGTGCGCCCGCCACCTGCACCTGCCGGTGCAGTCCGGCAGCGACCGGATCCTCAAGCGCATGAACCGGCACTACGACCGGGCGAAGTACCTCGCCGAGATCGAGACGGCGCGGCGGTATATGCCGGACCTCGTCGTGACGACGGATATCATCGTCGGCTTCCCGGACGAGAGCGAGGAGGACTTTGAGGACACGCTCTCGCTGTGCGAGGAAGTGCGCTTCGACGCGATGTTCACCTTTATCTACTCCAAACGCGTCGGCACCCCGGCGGCGAGCATGCCGGACCCCTACACGCGCGAGGACAAGCAGCGGCGCTTCGAGAAGCTCACGGAGCTGGCCAACCGCATCTCCGCGGAGAAGCACCGGGCCTACGAGGGGAAAACGCTGCGCGTGCTCGTCGACGGCGAGACGGGGAAAGAACCCTACAACCTCTCGAGCCGCACGAACGGCGGACGGCTGGTGCATCTGCAGGGCGATCCGGCGCTGATCGGCAGCTTCGCCGAGGTGAAGATCACCGCGTCCAACACCTGGGCCCTGTACGGAAAACTGCAGCCCGCCGCCGGGGGCGGATGAAGCAAAGCCGCAATTTCCTCCGACGGGGAGGCAACAATGAATCTGGAGAGAAAGAAATGGCAGAATTGACGCCGATGAAACGGCAGTACAACGAGATCAAGGAGCAGCACAAGGACTGCCTGCTCTTCTTCCGGCTCGGCGATTTCTACGAGATGTTCGACGAGGACGCGAAGCTCGCCTCGCGCGAGCTGGACCTCACGCTGACGACGCGCGACCGCAACGTCGAAAACCCCGAGGAGCGCACGCCGATGTGCGGCGTGCCCTACCACAGCGCCGAGGCCTATATCGCCCGCCTGATCGCGCGCGGCTACAAGGTCGCGATCTGCGAGCAGACCGAGGACCCGGCCCAGGCCAAGGGGCTCGTCTCGCGCGACGTGATCCGCATCATCACGCCCGGCACCGTGACGGAGAGCTCGATGCTCGAGGAGGGCAAGAGCAACTACGTCTGCGCGCTGTATCTCGAGAGCGGGCGCGGCGGCGCGGCCTTCTGCGACATCTCCACGGGCGAGTTCTGCTGCGCGAGCTACGACGGCGACGCCGTCGGCCACCTGCTCAACGAGCTCGGGCGCTTCGCCCCGCGCGAGGCGATCCTCTCCTTCGGCGCGGAGAACGAGCCGGCCCTGGCCGATTTTCTGACGAAAAAGCTCGACGCGATGGTCGAGAGCGGCGCGGAGCGCTTCGAGTATCTGCCCGCCTCGATCCGTCTGTGCCGCCAGTTCGGCTTTGACGACGTCGACCAGAGCGGCCTGGGCGAAACGCCCGCCGCGGTCTGCGCGGCCGGCGCGCTGCTCGATTACATCGCCGAGACGCAGAAGTGCGACATGGGACATATCAACCGCCTGGACGTGTTCTACGGCGGACGCTATATGGAGCTGGACTGGACGACGCGGCGCAATCTCGAGCTGACCGAGTCGCTGCGCAGCGGAGAAAAACGCGGCTCGCTGCTGTGGGTGCTCGACAAGACGAAGACGCCGATGGGCGGCCGTCTGCTGCGGAGCTGGGTCGAGCGGCCGCTGCTGTCGGTCGTGGCGATCAAGCGCCGCCTCACCGCGGTGCAGGAGCTGTACACGGACAACGTCGCGCGCGGCGAGCTGATGGCGGCGCTGCGCGGGATCGGCGACATGCAGCGTCTGGTCGGCCGCACGGTCTACGGCACGGCGGGCGGACGCGATCTGCGCGCGCTGTCGAACTGCTGTGCGGCGCTGCCGCGGCTGCGCGAGCTGCTCGCCCCCTTCCGCGGGATGGAGCTGCGCGAGATCGGCGCGATGGACGCGCTCGAGGACGTCGCGCGGCGCATCGACGAGGCGATCTGCGACGAGCCTCCCTTTTCCGTGCGCGAGGGCGGCATCCTGCGCCCGGGCTATTCCGAGGAGGTCGACCACCTGCGCGACGTGCGCGATAACGGCGCGCGCCTCGTGAGCGAGCTGGAGGCCCGCGAGCGCGAGCGCACCGGCATCAAAAAGCTGAAGGTCGGCTACAACAAGGTCTTCGGTTACTTCATCGACGTGCCCAAGTCCGCCGGGGAGGAGAACATCCCCGCGGATTACATCCGCAAGCAGACCCTCGTGTCGAACGAGCGCTACTTCACGCAGGAGCTCAAGGAGCTGGAGACCACGCTGCTGACCGCGCGCGAGCGCATCAACGAGCTGGAGTACCGTTTCTTCTGCGGCGTGCGCGACGCCGTCGCGGCCGAGGTCGACCGCGTGCAGGCCACGGCCGCGGCCGTGGCGCGGCTCGACGCGCTCTGCTCGCTCGCCGAGGCGGCCGTGCGCAACGGCTACACGATGCCGGAGGTCGATGCCTCGCGCACGATCCGCATCGTCGAGGGCCGCCATCCCGTCGTCGAGCAGACGATGAAGGACGTGCTCTTCGTGCCCAACGACACGACGCTCGACGACGGCGCGGACCGCGTGGCCATCGTCACCGGCCCGAACATGGCGGGCAAATCCACCTATATGCGCCAGACCGCGCTGATCGTGCTCATGGCGCAGATGGGCTCCTTCGTCCCGGCGAAGAGCGCGCTCATCGGCATCGTCGACCGCGTGTTCACGCGCATTGGCGCCTCGGACGACCTCGCCGCCGGACAGTCCACCTTCATGGTGGAGATGACCGAGACGGCGAACATCCTCGCCCACGCGACGGCCTCCTCGCTGCTGATCCTCGACGAGATCGGCCGCGGAACCTCGACCTTCGACGGCATGGCCATCGCCCGCGCGGTGCTGGAATACTGCGCGGACAAGCGCCGTCTCGGCGCCAAGACGATGTTCGCCACGCACTACCACGAGCTCTCGGCCCTCGAGGGCGAGATCGCGGGCGTGCGCAACTATAACATCACGGCAAAAAAACAGGGCGGGACGCTGGTGTTCCTGCGCAAGATCGTCCCCGGCGCGGCCGACGAGAGCTACGGCATCGAGGTCGCCAAGCTTGCGGGCCTGCCGGACGGCATCATCGGCAAGGCCAAGGGCTACCTCCGCGAGCTGACCGAGGGCGGCACCGCCGCGCTCGGCGGCGGCGGGAAGAAGAGCGCGGACGGGCAGATCAGTCTCGGCGAGCTCGGCGGCGACGAGGTCCGCGAGATCCTCGCGAAAACGGATCTGAACACGCTCACGCCCATCGAGGCGATGAACCTGCTCTTCGAGCTGCAGCGAAAGGCCCGGGGATAGGGCATGGAGGAGAGAAAAAGCATCCCCTTCACCAGCGCCATGACGCCGCGGGAGCGCGCGGTCGCGCTGCTGTGGCTGGCGCTGCACGTCTACGCGCTGCCGAAGCTGCTGACGGGCCTTTTCCGGGCCGGCGCGCTCGACGAGATCGGCGTGCACATCGTGTGCTACGGCGTCGGCGCGGCCGCGCTGCTGTTCCTGCTGCTGCGCTTCTGGCGGCAGGAGTTCGACGCGCTGTGCGACTACGGCCCCGGCGCGCTGCTGGAGGTCGTGAAGGCCTACGGCGTGCTGCTGCTGTGCAATCTCGCGGTCAATCTCGGCCTGCTGCTGGCCGGGAGGATGGACAATCCGAACAACGCCGCGATCTTCTCCATGGCGAAACAGGACCTCGGCGGCATGGCGGCCGTGGCCGTCTTCCTCGCCCCGCTCGTCGAGGAGCCGATGTTCCGCGGCGGCGTGTTCGGCCTGCTGCGGCGCCGCAGCCGCGCCGCGGCCTACGCCGTGAGCATGCTGCTCTTCGCGCTCTACCACGTCTGGAGCTACGCCCTGGCCGACCCGCGCTGCTGGCTGTATCTGCTGCAGTACCTGCCCGCCGGCTTTCTGCTGGCGCGCTGCTATGAAAAAACGAACACGCTGTGGGCGGCGGTCTTCCTGCACATGACCGTCAACGGCGTGTCGATGCTGGCGATCTCCGCCATGGGGCAATACTTATGAAGGAATACACGCTCCGGCCCGTCGCGCACATCGAGAGCGACTTTCCGGAAAAATTCGGCATCCCGCGCCAGGCGGGGATCGTCGGCGAGCTGCGCGCGCGCGTCGTGTTCGAGGAGGGCTTCCGCGACAGCGAGGCCCTGCGCGGCATCGAGGGCTTTTCCCACCTCTGGCTGATCTGGCAGTTCTCCGGCGCCGTGCGGGACGGGTGGTCCCCGACGGTGCGGCCGCCGCGTCTGGGCGGCAACGTGCGCATGGGCGTCTTCGCCACGCGCTCGCCCTTCCGTCCCAACGCGCTGGGGCTGAGCTGCGTGCGGCTGCTCGGCGTGGAAAAGGACCCGGAGAAGGGGACGGTGCTGCTCGTCGGCGGGGCCGACCTGATGGACGGCACGCCGATCTGGGACGTCAAGCCCTACGTCCCCTACGCCGACTGCCATCCCGAGGCGACGGGCGGCTTCGCGCCCGACGCGGGGAAGCGGCTTTCGGTGGAGATGGCGCCGGAGCTGGAAGAGAGGGTCCCGGAGCAAAAACGCGCCGCGCTGCGCGGCGTGCTGGCCAACGACCCGCGCCCGCGCTATCAGGACGACCCGGAGCGCGTGTACGCGATGAGCTTCGCGGGGCTGACCGTCCGCTTCCGCGCGGACGGGGAAACGATCAAGGTAACGGAGGTCGAGAGGATTTGAGAGACTACCGGCAGGAATACGAAAAGCGCGTCGCGTGGATCCGCGCCCTCGTCGGGAGCGCGCACGCGCAGGGAGTCGTCTTCGGCAACTCCGGCGGCAAGGACAGCGCCCTCGTGGGCATCCTGTGCAAGGCCGCCTGCGAGGATACCGTCGGCGTGATCCTGCCCTGCGCCTCGAAGCGCAACTACGGGCTCGACGCCGACGACGGCCGCGCCCTCGCCGAGGCCTACGGCATCGAGACGCGCACGGTCGATCTCACGCCGGTGCGCGAGGCGCTCGTCGCCGCGCTCGGCGAGGCGGCGGCGCTCAACGACACCGCGCTCGTGAATCTCGCGCCGCGGCTGCGCATGACGGCGCTCTACGCCGTGGCGGCGGCCGAAAACCGCCTCGTCGCCGGGACCGGCAACCGCAGCGAGATCTATATGGGCTACTTTACGAAGTGGGGCGACGGGGCCAGCGACTTCGACCCGATCGCCGATCTGACGGCGACGGAGGTCTTTGAATTCCTCGAATATCTCGGCGCGCCGCGGCAAATCATCGACAAGGCGCCCTCGGCCGGGCTTTTCGACGGACAGACCGACGAGCAGGAGATGGGCGTGAGCTACCGCGCCATCGACGCGTATCTGCTGCGCGGCGAGGCGGAGGAGAAGGATCTGGCGGTCATCGAGCGCTTCCACGGCCGAAGCGGACACAAACGGCGGCCGATCGCCGTCTACGGGGAGGACTGAGCTTTATGCACGAATTCTACGAAAACCCGCTCTGCGGCCGCTACGCCGACGAGGAGATGAAGCGGCTGTTCTCCGACGATTTCAAGTTCTCGACCTGGCGCAGGCTCTGGCTCGCGCTCGCCGAGAGCGAGCAGGCCCTCGGCCTTCCGATCACGGACGAACAGCTCGGCGAGCTGCGGGCGCATCTTTACGACATCGACTACGAGGCCGCCGCGCGCCACGAGCGCGAGGTGCGCCACGACGTGATGGCGCACGTGCTGACCTACGGCGAGGCCTGCCCCGGGGCGCGCGGCATCCTCCACCTCGGCGCGACGAGCTGCTACGTCGGGGACAACACGGATATCATCCGCATGCGCGAAGGGCTGCGGCTGATCCGCCGCCTGCTGGTGAGCGCGATCGCGGAGCTCGCGGACTTCGCCGAAAAAACGAAGGCGCAGCCGACGCTCGCCTACACGCACTTCCAGGCCGCCCAGCCGACGACCGTCGGCAAGCGCGCCTGCCTGTGGCTGCACGACCTCGTCTTCGACCTCGGGCAGCTCGACTTCCAGCTCGGGCAGCTCAGGCTGCTGGGCTGCAAGGGCACGACAGGGACCGGCGCGAGCTTCCTCGCCCTCTTCGGCGGCGACGCGGAGAAGGCCGAGCGCCTCGAGGCGATGATCGCCGAAAAGATGGGCTTCGACGCCTGCCAGGAGGTCAGCGGCCAGACTTACAGCCGCAAGGTCGACTTCGCGGTGCTGCAGCTGCTCTCGGGCATCGCGCAGAGCGCCTCGAAGTTCGCCACGGACGTGCGGCTGCTGAGCCATCTCAAGGAGCTCGACGAGCCCTTCGAGAGCGGCCAGATCGGCTCCTCGGCCATGGCCTACAAGCGCAACCCGATGCGCTCCGAGCGGATCTGTTCGCTCGCGCGCTATCTGATCTGCGACGTGCAGAACACGGCCGTGACCGCCGCGAGCCAGTGGCTCGAGCGCACGCTCGACGACTCGGCCAACCGCCGCATCAGCATCCCCGAGGCCTTCCTCTGCGCCGACGCGATCCTGAATCTGTATATCAACGTCGTGCGCGGGCTGCGCGTCTACCCCGCGGTGATGGAAAAGCACCTGCGCGAAGAACTGCCCTTCCTCGCCACGGAGAATATCCTGATGTACTGCGTCGAGCACAGGGGCGGCGACCGCCAGAGCCTGCACGAGGCCATCCGGCGCCACAGCGTCGCCGCGGCCGAGCAGGTGAAGCTGTACGGAAAAGAAAACGACCTGCTCGCGCGCATCGCCGCCGACCCGGTCTTTGCCCTGACGGCGGAGGAGCTTGAAAAGCTCGCCGATCCGGCCGGCTTCACCGGCATGGCCGAGCGGCAGTGCGAAAGCTATCTGAAAAACACCGTCCGGCCGCTGCTGGAGAAGAATCAAAGCGAGATCGGCGCGAAGGCCGAGATCCGCGTATAAAGGAGAGGAAAGAAAATGCTTACTGCGATCGTGGGAACAAACTGGGGCGACGAGGGCAAGGGCCGCATGGTCGACCTCCTGAGCGAGAAGTACGACGTCGTCGTGCGCTATCAGGGCGGCAACAACGCCGGCCACACCGTCGTCAACGAAAAAGGCAAATTCATCATGAACCTCATGCCCTCGGGCATCCTGCGCGACGAGACCGTCAACATCCTCGGCCCGGGCATCGTCATCGATCTCGAGCACCTTTACGGCGAGGCGCAGCGCCTGCGCGAGGGCGGGATCGGGATCTCGGCGGAGCATCTGAAGATCTCCGACCGCGCGACGATCTGCATGCCCTACCACAAGCTGCTCGACGGCCTCGAGGAGGACCGTCTCGGCGACAGGAAGTTCGGCTCGACGCGCCGCGGCATCTCTCCGGTCTACGCCGACAAGTACATGAAAAAGACGATCCGCATGGGCGATCTGCTGCACTGGGACACGCTGCGCGAGCGCCTCGCGGGCATCCTCGAGTGGAAAAACCTGACGGTCGAGCGCGGCTACGGCCACGCGCCCGTCGAGCTCGACGCGATCATGGACTGGCTCGAGCGCTACGGCAGGCCCTTCCTGCCCTATATCTGCAATACGACCGAGTACCTGCGCGGCGCGATCGCCGCGGGGAAGTCCGTGATCTTCGAGGCCCAGCTCGGCGCGCTGCGCGATATCGACTACGGCATCTACCCCTACACCTCCGCGTCCACGACGCTCGCGGCCTACGCCCCGATCGGCGCGGGCATCCCCTTCGCGAAGCTCGACGAGAGCATCGGCATCATGAAGGCCTATTCGAGCTGCGTCGGCGAGGGCCCCTTCACCTGCGAGCTCTTCGGCGAGGAGGCGCACGCCCTGCGCGAGGCGGGCGGCGAGTACGGCGCGGCGACCGGACGGCCCCGGCGCGTCGGCGGCTTCGACGTCGTGGCCTCCCGCTACGGCGCGCAGATGCAGGGCTGCAGCTATATCGCGCTGACGAAGCTCGACGTGCTGGGCTATCTCGAGCGGATCCCGGTCTGCACGCACTATGAGCTGGACGGGAAGCGCATCGACGTCTTCCCCGCCGACATCGACGAGCTCGAGGCCGCCAGGCCGGTCTATGAGTATCTGCCCGGCTTCCGCTGCGACATCTCCGGCTGCCGCAGCAAAGAGGACCTGCCGCAGGCCGCGCTCGATTACATCCGCTGGATCGAGGAGAAGATCGGCTGCCCGATCAAGTACGTCTCCGTCGGCGCGGAGCGCGAGGCCTGCATCACGATGTTCTGAGCGGGAGGACGACATGGCTTTCAACACCGATCCGAAGCTGCAGAGCGAGGTCATCTATTCGATCTACATCCGCGCGCACACGGAGGAGGGGACGTTCCGCGCGATCATCCCCGACCTCGACCGCATCCGCGCGCTCGGGGCGGACTGGATCTGGTTCCTGCCCATCCACCCGATCGGCGTGAAGAACAAAAAGGGCAGCCTCGGCTGCCCCTACGCCAACCGCGACTACCGCGCGACGAACCCCGCCTACGGCACGACGGAGGATTTCCGCGCGCTCTGTGAGGAGATCCGCGCGCGCGGGATGCGGGTCATGATCGACGTGGTGTATAACCACACCTCGCCCGACGCCGTGCTGCTCGGGGAGCACCCGGAGTTCTACTGGCGCGACGCGGAGGGAAAGGTCGGCAACAAGATCGGCGACTGGGCCGACGTGATCGACCTCGACTACCGCAGCCGCGCGCTCTGGGATTACCAGATCGAGACGCTGAAGATGTGGGCCTCGATCGTCGACGGCTTCCGCTGCGACGTGGCCTCCTTCGTGCCGCTGGACTTCTGGCGCGCCGCGCGCGCGGCCGTGGCCGAGGTCAATCCCGACTGCGTGTGGCTGGCCGAGAGCGTGCACATGAGCTACGGCAACTACGCCCGGCGCGAGGGCTTCTATTCCTCGCGCGACAGCGAGGCCTTCGACGCCTTCGACATCGAGTACCAGTACGACGTGTGGGAGAGCTTCGAGCGCTTCCTGGGCGGCGAGGCGCCGCTGCACGAGTGGACCGAGCAGCTCAAGCTGCAGGAGGCGCTCTACCGGGAGAACTACAACAAGCTGCGCTTCCTCGAAAACCACGACCAGCCGCGGCTCTGCGCGCGCATCGAGAGCGTTGGCCAGCAGATCAACTGCACGGCCATGCTGTATTTCCTCAAGGGCACGACCCTGCTCTACGCGGGGCAGGAATTTTCCTGCACGCATCGGCCGAGCCTCTTCGAGCGGGAGGTCTTCCCGCGGGACGGGCTGGACATCGGCGCGCTGCTCGCGCGGCTTGCCGAGATCAAAAAGGACGCGCTCGGCTGCTCCGACCACTTCGACGCGCGCGCCGACGACGCGCAGGGCATCGCGGTCATGGAGCGGGTCGGGGAGAAGGGCCGCGTCTGCGGCGTGTTCTCTCTGCTCGACCAGCGCGGCTTCGTCGAGGTGCCGGCGCCGGACGGCCGCTATGAGGAGCGGATCGGCGGCGGGACCGTCCTTGTGGAAAACGGACAAGTTTTCTGCGACGGGAAGCCGATGATTTTTACATTCGCGAAGTGAGTTTTCCGTTGCGCCGCCCGCGCGCGGAGCATATAATAAATCCGTTGAATCATAGAAATACGGAGGATATGGATATGGTACTCGAATCCCGGCCCGAAAACATGCAGCGCATCAACAGCCCCGCGCTGGCGCAGGCGTACATCGACGAGCGCATCGCCATGCTGCGCGAGCAGATCGGCGAGAAAAAGGTGCTCCTCGCCCTCTCCGGCGGCGTGGACTCGTCCGTCGTCGCGGCGATGCTGATCCGCGCGATCGGCAGGCAGCTCACCTGCGTGCACGTCAACCACGGACTGCTCCGCAAGGGCGAGCCCGAGCAGGTCATCCGCGTGTTCCGCGACGAGATGGACGCGAACCTCATTTACGTCGACGCGGTCGACCGCTTCCTCGACAAGCTCGCGGGCGTCGCCGACCCCGAAACCAAGAGAAAGATCATCGGCGCCGAGTTCATCGAGGTCTTCGCCGAGGAGGCGCGCAAGCTCGACGGCATCTCCTTCCTCGGCCAGGGCACGATCTGGCCCGACATCCTCGAGAGCGAGGCGGGCATCAAGGCCCACCACAACGCCGGCGGCCTGCCGGAGGATCTGCGCTTCGAGCTCGTCGAGCCGGTCCGCATCCTGTTCAAGGACGAGGTGCGCGAGGTCGGCCGGGCTCTCGGCCTGCCCGCGGGCATGGTCGAGCGGCAGCCCTTCCCCGGCCCCGGTCTCGGCGTGCGCTGCCCCGGCGCGATCACGCGCGATCGGCTCGAGGCCGTGCGCGAGTCCGACGCCATCCTGCGCGAGGAGTTCGCCGCGGCGGGCCTTGCGGGCAAGGTGTGGCAGTACTTCACCGTCGTGCCGGACTTCAAGTCCACCGGCATCCGCGACGGCAAGCGGACCTTCGAGTGGCCCGTCATCATCCGCGCGATCAACACGACCGACGCGATGAGCGCCACGGTCGAGGAGCTCCCCTTCGCGCTGATGCAGAAGCTGGTCGGCCGCATCACGAGCGAGGTCAAGGGCGTCAACCGCGTGCTCTACGACTTCACGCCCAAGCCCTGCGCCACGATCGAGTGGGAATAATTGCGAATATCCACTTACACCGCCCTTTAACGTCCTGCTGACACGTTTGATGAACGAGCCGACATGACGCACTGAGGGATAACGAAACGACATAGCGAAACGAAAAAAGTAGCCTTGTAGCTACAGAAACGCTGTAGTTACAAGGCTACTTTCATACCCTGACGCCTTGACAAACCCAAGAAACGACCGATAAGTCACGTCACTTTTCGGACCGTTTTTCACTTTACAAAACAGTGTGACACAAGTGTGCGAAATGGTATGATAGTGTATATATCAGAAACAAGAGCAACGAATTAAAAGGCCGATTTAAAACACACAAAATTTAGATGCCGATGGGCAAGAAAGGGTAAAGAAATGACGGACAAGATTAACGAAAAAATGAAGGCGAACAGCCGGCTGGAACTGAGCATGGATGAGGCAGAGAATGTAGTCAGTAGAAAGAATAACTCATCTGAGGAAGAAAAAACAATGAACATGCTCAAATTCTCTGATCTTGAAATAGTAACTGGCGGTGTACTCGATAATGATTACATTGATTATCTGACAAGGGTTATGTTTTATGCAAAAAGGGCAGATAAGACTCTGGAACAGGTTCTTTCCGATCTGCGTGATCGTAACTGTACGCAGGAAGCGCTGGATTACGTAGTTGCCCACTGGTAAAGCCCTATGCAAAAATGACAACTCATCGGGGTGTGTTGCTGGTATGAGATTAAGATGACAGGCAAGGGTCTTGCATTGACATTCTTGCCTGCTTTTGCCCTTGCATAGACAGCGCAGGTGTTCTATGATTATAAACAGAATAATGAAAATGAACTCATAAATGGGTTGTTGCAGTTTGACTTTACACGTTTCAATGATAGCAGCTTTGATAGCTTTTTGATAGCAAAAGTCCGTGGACCCCATGGGTTAAGGATAATGGGAATCAAACGGAGTCACGTCGAGACAAATCCCCTAAACAAAAGCAGTTAAAGTCGGGATTTGTTTGGCGAATACGAATAAGGGACAGCCTTTCGATACCCGAAAGCCTCTGCCGCAGGAGCCTTTCGGGTAAGCTGCCTTTTGTGCGGACCCGTATCGGCAGACGCGTTCAAGACGAAGAAGCTCACGGACAACGGGTACCGGGAATATCGGGACGGGCAGAACATCCTGACGCTGACGAAAAAGCTGTGAGCGGAGGGGCCGCCGTCGAAAGGAGAAAAGGATGGACAGAAGCCGCATCAGACGGGTCTTTGCGCTGATCCTGTCGCTGTGTCTGCTCCTGGGCTGCGCCGGCTGCGGGAAGCAGAAGCGGAGCAGCCGGGAGATCGTCGAGGAGATGGTCGCGGACTACGGCAGCTATGGCGACAGGGCGAATCGGCGCGTGCGCTCGCTGCTGCGAGAGCTGAAAAAGGCCGATCCGGACGCCGCCGCGCGCTGGAAGAGCATCATGGCGCTGTGGAAGCAGGCGAACAAAAAGCTCACGCTCCACTATGACGTGCTGCCCGACGGCCTGCCGGACACGGACGCGCTGTGCATCGTCGTGCTGGGCTTCCAGCTCAATCCCGACGGCAGTATGCGGGAGGAACTGGTCCGGCGGCTCGAGGTCGCCAAGCGCAGCGCGGAGAAATATCCCAACGCGCTGATCCTCTGCACCGGCGGCGGCACGGCCGCCGAGAACGGGGACGCCACCGAAGCCGGGGCGATGGCGCGGTGGCTGCTGGAAAACGGGATCGAGCCGACGCGGCTGCTCATTGAGAACCGCTCGCTGACGACGGCGCAGAACGCGATCTGCAGCTTTGAGATCCTCATCGAGCGCTGTCCGCAGGTCCGGGAGCTGGCCATCGTGTCCAGCGACTATCATATCGCCACGGGCGTGCTGCTCTTCGGCGCGCAGTCGCGCCTGCTTGCGGACAAGGCGGGCGGGGAGAGCATCCGCGTGACGTCCAACGCCGCCTGGCGGGCGCCGTCCGGCAGCCTCTCGACGATGTTCCAGGCAGGCGCGCTCATCGAGCTGTCCGGCGATACGGAGACGGCCTTTGAGATCTATTTCGACACCTACGACATCCACGCGCTCCCGCCGCTGAAGTGAGGGCGAAGGCGGAGAAAGAAAAGCGAACAAAAAAGGACCCCGGGCGAGAGGCCCGGGGTCCTTTTTCATGGGCTTATTCTTTTTTTCTGCGGCTTTCCAGCTCCTCGTCGATGATGGCGGCGAAGCGCTGCGTGCTCTCGACCGAGAGCGGCGGATCGTAGTCCCGCGCCCGCTCGCGCGCGGCGCGCCGCGCCGCGGCCTCGCGCTTGCGGCGAAGGTAGCGGCGGCGCTGGATGCGGTAGCGGATCACCAGGGTCAGATAGCCTCCGGCGATCACGACCACGACGATGATCAGCAGGATGATCCAGGGGCTGGAGAAGGTCTGCTCCATCCGCTCGCGCATGAATTCGCGCTTGGAGAGCTCGACCGCGGAGGTGTTGACCAGGTTGACCGTCCCGTAGCTCTCGCCGTCGATGCGGATATCCGCCCGGCCGAGCACCGTGCCCGCGTTGATCGGCGCGACGAGCAGCTCCTCATAGATCGTCGGCACCAGCTCGAGCGAGGAGAGGCTCAGATCCTTGGGCAGCAGCAGCGAGACGTCGCTCTGCGCGCGCAGGTTGACGTACTCGTCCGACTCCGAGGCCAGCGCGACGCGCACGCGCGTGACCGCGCTCGTCGAGGAGACGGCGGTGCGGTAGGCGAAGCTGGAGAAGGCCCAGTCGTAGAGCTTGATCGAATCGCTGAAGTTCTGGTATTCCTCAAGTCCCGTGAGGTAATAGCCGTCGCAGCCCATCACGACCGCGAGCAGACGCACGCCGTCCTTCTCGGCCGTGGAGACCAGACAGTAGCCCGCGAGCCGGGTATAGCCGGTCTTGACGCCGGCGGCGGCGGGATAGACGTAGGTGCCGCCGTACATCGATTCGGCCGTGAGCAGCGCGTTGGAGTTGGCGAAAACGCGCGCGTCGCTGAGGTTCGTGGGCGCCATCTCATAGCGCTTGGTGTTGCAGATCTCGACGAACAGAGCGTGCTTGAGCGCCTCGCGCGTCATGAGATACATCTCGTAGGCCGTCGTATAGTGGTTCTCGTTGGACAGACCGTTGGGATCGGAAAAATGCGTGTGCGTGCAGCCGAGCTCCGCGGCGCGGCGGTTCATCAGATCGACAAAGGCGCCGACGCTGCCGGAGATGCGATAGGCGAGGATGTTGCAGGCCTCGTTGGCCGAGTGGACCAGCGCGCAGTAAAGAAGGTCGCGGTAGCTGATCTGCTCGCCGGGCTTGATGTCGGAGGTGCTGCTGTCGGTATCCAGCCCGGCCAGGCAGTCCTCCTGCGCGGTGACCATCTCGTCGAGCGTGACCTCGCCCTTTTCCAGGGCCTCGATGGCCAGCAGCACGGTCATGATCTTCGTCAGGCTCGCCGGGGCGCGCTCCTCGTCCTTGTTGCGCTCGTAGAGCAGCCGTCCGGAGTCGAGATCGACGAGCACGACGGCCTTGGCGCTGTCGAGCTTCGGCTCGTCGAGCGCCCAGACGCCTGGGGCCGCGGCGGAGAAGAGCAGCAATATGGAAAGAAGAAGGGGAATTATTCTGATTTTTTTCATTTTGCTCTCCCGTTTTTCACGGAATGTGATATAGTAGAGTTAATATCGTTATTATAAAGTTTGCGCGGGAAAAATGCAACAGCAATCGTCCCGCGCACGACGGAGCAAAGGAGGAAGGGCATGAAGATCCTTGTGGTGGACGACGAGGTGCTGCTGGTCAAGGGCATCAAGTTCAATCTCGAAAGCGAGGGCTACGGCGTCGACTGCTGCTACGACGGCGAGGCCGCCGTCAACATGGCCCGCGAAAACAACTACGATCTCATCATCCTCGACCTGATGATGCCGAAGAAGGACGGCCTGCAGGCCTGCCAGGAGATCCGCAGCTTTTCGACCGTGCCGGTGATCATGCTCACGGCGCGCAGCGAGAGCGCCGACCTGCTCATGGGCTTCGAGTCCGGCGCGGACGACTACGTGACCAAGCCCTTCGACATCCTCGAGCTCAAGGCGCGCGTGCGCGCGCTGCTGCGCCGCGCCTCGATCGCCGCGCCTCAGAGCGGCGCGCAGAGCGTGCTCAGGCGCGGCCACATCACCATCGACTCCGAGCGGCGCAGCGCCTACAAGGACGGCGTGCCGGTCGAGCTGACGATGAAGGAATTTGACCTCATCGAGTTTTTGATGAAGAATCCCGGCCGCGTCTACAGCCGCGAGAACCTGCTCAACCTCGTGTGGGGCTACGACTACCAGGGCGACACCCGCACGGTCGACGTCCACGTCCGCCGCCTGCGCGAGAAGCTGGAGAAAAACCCCGCGCAGCCGGAGTTCATCGTGACCAAGTGGGGCGTCGGCTACTATTTCGCCGACTGACGGAGAGCGATCATGCACAGTATCCGCATCCAACTCATCACCTTCATCACGGCCGTGCTGCTGATCTTCCTCGTGATGCTCAACATCTATCCGATCACGTCCTCGCGCGATCTGATCTTTGAGGAAAAAAAGAGCGCGCTCTCCAGCCAGGCCGCGGTCGTGGCCTCGTCTCTCTCCGGCCTCGACCGGCTCGGACCCGAGAGCGTGGGCGAGGTGCTGCAGCTGCTGGATCTCGGCGGCTTCTCCCGCACGGTGATCGCCGCGGCGGACGGCACGGTCGTCTATGACGACGGCGGCGCGGCCGGCGCTGTGAGCGAGAACGAGGACGTGCTCGCGGCTCTTGCCGGGCAGTGCGTGTTCCGCTCCCGCTTCACCGAGGAGGCCTTTTCGAGCTCCTACTCCATGCCCGTCACCAGCCGCGGCGCGACGATCGGCGCGGTGCAGCTCTGCGAGCACGACAGCGAGCGCGCCGAGCTGATCTCCGCTATCCAGAGCCGCCTGATGCGCTTCTCGCTGCTCATCGGCGCGGTGGCGCTGGTCTTCGCTGGCCTGTTCTCGACGGTGCTGCTGCACCGGATGCGCCAGCTCGTCGAGTCGATCCGCATCGTGGCGGGCGGCAACTACGCCCACCGTCTCAAGACCCGCGGCAGCGACGAGATCGCGGAACTCGGCAACGAGTTCAACCTGCTCACCGAGCGGCTGGAAGACACCGAAAGGCAGCGCCGCCGCTTCGTCTCCGACGCCTCGCACGAGCTCAAGACCCCGCTTGCCTCGATCCGCCTGCTCTCGGACAGCATCGTACAGAACGGCACGATGGACGCCGGCACGATGCGCGAGTTTGCCGCCGACATCGGCAACGAGGCCGCGCGCCTGCAGCGCACGACGGAAAAGCTGCTGGATCTCTCGCGCCTCGACGACGGCGTGCAGGTGATCTCCGAGCCGGTCGACCTCAAGCAGACGGCCGTCGACGCGCTCGCCGTGCTGCGGCCGCTCGCCGCGGAGAAGGACGTGAAGATCCGCTGCGAGCTCGACGACGGCTGCGTCGTCATGGCAAACACCGACGATATGTTCCACATCGTCTTCAACCTGATGGAGAACGCCGTGAAGTACAACGTCCCCGGCGGCTCGGTCCTGGTGAGCGCGAAGAACGAGGACGACAAGGTCCTGCTCACCGTGGCGGACACCGGCATCGGCATCCCGGAGGCCGACCGGCTCAACATCTTCGGGCGCTTCTACCGCGTGGACAAGGCCCGCTCGCGCGCCTCGGGCGGCAGCGGCCTGGGATTGAGCATCGTCCACGACGCCGTACTGGCACACGGCGGCACGATCGCCGTCGGTCAAAATAAACCGCAGGGCTCCGTCTTCGTCGTGAGCTTCCCGCGGCCGACATCGGAGGAAACAGGCATATGAACAACATCCATCGCATCCAGGAAGCGCTTGCCCGGCAGGGGCTGGACGCCATCCTGCTCACCGACGAGAAGAACCAGCGCTACGCCGCGGGCTTCCCCTTCACCGACGGCGCGGTGCTCGTCAGCCGCGAGAAAGCCTGGCTGCTGACCGACTCGCGCTATATCGAGGCGGCCGAAAAGACCGCCGGCGGCTGCTGCACGGTCCGCATGTTCGACCGCGACCGCAGCCTGCTCGATCTCATTCGCGGCGCGCTGGCCGAATGCGGCGCCGAAACGCTCGCCGCCGAAGAGGAGAAGCTGAGCCACGCGCGCTGGGCTGCGCTGGAAAAGGCGCTCGGCCGCGCCTTCGTCCCCTCGAACGGCCTGATGGGCGCGCTGCGCGCCTCGAAGAGCGAGGAGGAGATCGCCTGTCTGATCCGCGCCCAGCGCATCAGCGAGAAGGCGCTCGAGGAGGTGCTGCGCATCATCCGCCCCGGCATGACCGAGAAGGAGGTCATGGCCGAGCTGGTGTACCACATGCTCAAAAACGGGAGCGAGGGCAATTCCTTCGACCCGATCGTGGTCACGGGCGCGAAGACCTCCCTGCCCCACGGCGTGCCGGGCGACGAGGTCATCGCGGAGGGCGACTTCCTGACGATGGACTTCGGCTCGCTCTCCGGCGGCTACTGCTCGGACATGACGCGCACCGTCGCCGTCGGGCACGCCACCGAGGAGATGCGGAACATCTACGGCATCGTGCTCGAGGCGCAGCTCGCCGGCATCGCGGCGGCGCGCGCGGGCGTGGCGGGCAAGGTCATCGACGGCGCGGCGCGCGACGTGATCGAAAAGGCCGGCTACGGCGCATACTTCGGCCACGGTTTCGGCCACAGCGTGGGTCTCGACATCCACGAGATGCCCAGCGCCGGCCCGCGCGCCGATGCGCCGATGGTCGAGGGCGCGGTCTGCTCGGCCGAGCCGGGCATCTACCTGCCCGGGAAGTTCGGCGTGCGCATCGAGGACGTCATGATCATTCGCGCGGACGGCGCCGAGGTCATCACCAAAGCCCCGAAAACGGAGCTGATCGTGCTGAACAACTGACCGCGGCGTTCCGACGCGAAGATAGGGCTTGCAAAAGCGCTGAAAATACTGTAAAATAAACCAGCTAAAGCATTTCAACAGACAAATCTTTC
>CACWIS010000014.1 GCA_902761055.1 Oscillospiraceae bacterium | reverse complement strand
GACAAGCGCAAGGGCAGAGGCCATGCGACCGGCAACGGCAAGACTGCCGGACGCGGCCACAAGGGTCAGAAGGCCCGCAGCGGCGGCGGCACCCGCATCGGATTCGAAGGCGGCCAGATGCCTCTGGCGCGCCGCATCCCCAAGAGAGGCTTCAACAACATCTTCGCCAAGCCCCTCGAGGCCCTGAACGTCAGCGCCCTCAACAAGTTTGAAGACGGCGCCGTCGTCGATGCGAAGGCCCTGCTCGACGCAGGCGTCCTCTCCAAGTGCAGATACGGCGTGAAGTTCCTCGGAAACGGCGAACTCACGAAGAAGCTTACTGTTAAAGCTGCTGCTTTCTCCGAAACCGCGAAACAGAAGATTGAGGCGGCCGGCGGAAAGGCAGAGGTGGTTTAAGTGCTTCAGACACTGCGCAACGCCTGGAGGATCGAAGAGATCCGCAAGAAGATCCTCTTCACGCTCCTGATCGTGCTGCTTTATCGAATCGGCAACGCCATCCCCGTCCCCTTCGTCAACACCGCGCTGCTGCAGCAGTACTTCGCGTACCTGCAGAACACGGCTCTGGGCCTGCTCGACGCCATGTCCGGCGGCTCGTTCTCGAACGCGACGATCTTCGCGCTCTCCATCCAGCCCTACATCAACGCATCCATCATCATCCAGCTCCTGTGCATCGCGATCCCCGCGCTGGAGCGCATGAGCAAGGAAGAGGGCGAGGAAGGCCGCAAGAAGATCGCCTCGATCACCCGTTACTCCACCGTGGCCATCGGCCTGCTGCAGGGCTTTGGCTACTACATGCTGATGAAGAACAACGGCATCATCGTCGCGGAAGCTTCCAAGAGCGTGTGGGCAGCGATCATCATCATCCTGACCTTCACCTCCGGCTCCGCCCTGATCATGTGGCTCGGCGAGCAGATCACCGAGTTCGGTGTCGGCAACGGCATCTCCATCATCCTCTTCGCCAGCATCATCTCCCGCTTCCCCAACAGCGTCATCACCACGATCCAGAACGTCGCGAACGGCTCTCTGGCCTGGTGGGCGGCTCTGCTGGTCTTCCTCGGCGCGCTGGCGCTGATCGTGCTCATCGTCTTTGTCAACGACGCCGAGCGCCGCATCCCCGTCCAGTATGCCAAGCGGGTCGTGGGCCGTAAGATGTACGGCGGCCAGTCCACGCACCTTCCGATGAAGGTCAACATGTCCGGCGTCATGCCCATCATCTTCGCGTCCTCCATCTCGTCCATCCCGGCGACGATCGCGGCCTTCACCGGCCACAGCCAGAGCGCCTGGGCCAAGACGAACACCATCCCCTACGCGATCATCTACCTCCTGCTGATCATCTTCTTTGCGTACTTCTACTCCACGATCCAGTTCAACCCGATCGAGGTGGCGAACAACCTCAAGAAGAACGGCGGCTACATCCCCGGCTTCCGTCCGGGCAAGCCGACGAGCGAGTTCATCCAGCGTGTGCTCAACAAGATCACGCTTTTCGGCGCGATCTACCTCGGCATCATCGCCGTGACGCCCATCCTGGTCTCGCACTTCAGCAACGCGGCCGCGCTGACCGGGCTCTCGCTCGGCGGCACGTCCATCATCATCGTTGTCGGCGTTGCCCTTGAGACCGTCCGCGCCATCGAGGCGCAGATGCTCATGCGCAACTACAAGGGCTTCCTTTCCTGATCTGAGGAGGAACGTGCTATGAGGCTTATCCTTCTCGGCGCCCCCGGCGCAGGTAAAGGCACTCAGGCAGAGATACTCAGCCGCGAGCTCGGTATCCCCACCATTTCGACCGGCAATATCCTGCGCGCCGCGATCCGCGAGGGCACGGCCGTGGGACTCAAGGCAAAGGCTCTGATCGACGCGGGCATCCTCGTTTCCGACGACGTGATCCTGGGCATCGTCCGGGAGCGCCTGGCGCGTGAGGACTGTGCGAACGGCTACATCCTTGACGGCGTGCCCCGCACGATCCCCCAGGCCGAAGGGCTCGAGAAGCTCGGCATCGAGATCGACGCGGCGCTCTCCATCGAGATCGCCGACGAGACGATCGTCGAGCGCATGTCCGGCCGCAGGACCTGCAGGAACTGCAGCCAAACCTTCCACATTCGCTACAATCCCCCGAAGGTCGAGGGCGTGTGCGACTTCTGCGGCGGCGAGCTGACGATCCGCAAGGACGACGCTCCGGAGACCGTGAAGGCCCGCCTCGAGACCTACCATCGGGAGACCGAACCGCTCAAGGCCTTCTACGAGGAGAGAGGCAAGCTCCTCCGCGTGGACAACCAGCCCAGCATTGAAGAGACGACGGCGGCCATCCGCCTGGCTCTGGGGCTCTGAAACATGGCTGAGAGCATCACCATCAAATCACCCCACGAGATCGAGATCATGCGTCAGGCCGCGAAGATCGCGGCCGGCGCACGGTCCGCCGGCCGTCAGGCCGTCCGCGACGGACTGACGACAAAACAGATCGACCGGGCCGTGCACGAGTACATCGTGAAATCCGGGGCCGTGCCCAGCTGTCTGGGCTACGAGGGCTTTCCGGCCGCGACCTGCGTCTCCGTCAACGACGAGGTCATCCACGGCATTCCCGGCCGCAGGATCGTCCGAAACGGCGACATCGTCTCCCTTGACCTCTGCGCGACCTACAAAGGCTTTGTGGGCGACTGCGCGGGCACCTACGCGGTGGGCGAGGTCAGCGAGGAAGCGAAGAAGCTGATCGCCGTGACGCGGCAGGCCTTCTTCGAGGGCATCCGCTTCGCGAAGGTCGGCTACCGCGTCCACGATATCGGCGAGGCGGTGCAGGACTATGTGGAGAGCCACGGCTTTTCCGTGGTGCGGGACTTCGTGGGCCACGGCATCGGCCGGGGCATGCACGAAGCGCCCGAGGTCCCCAACTACCGCCCCGGCGAGCGCAGGGCCAATCCCCGGCTGCTCAAGGGCATGACCATCTGCGTCGAGCCGATGGTCTGCGCGGGAGACTGGGCGATCCGGATCCTCCGCGACGGCTGGACGGTCGTCACGGCGGACCATTCGCTCGCGGCCCATTACGAGAACACGATCCTGATCACCGACGGCGAGCCGGAGATCCTCACAATGGCAGACGACATCTGAATGGAGGTTATTTGATTTGGCAAACAAAGACGATGTAATCGAACTGGAAACTTTATCAGGATCCTTCCCGGCGACAAGGTCACGGTGCAGATGTCTCCGTACGACGTGACCCGGGGCAGGATCACTTGGAGAAGCAAGTAGGAGGTAACACAAATGAAAGTCAGACCTTCCGTGAAGCCCATGTGCGAGAAGTGCAAGATCATCAAGCGCAAGGGCAAAGTCATGGTCATCTGCGAGAACCCGAAGCACAAGCAGCGTCAGGGCTGATCTGCCTCGGCGGACCGAGAGAACGCAGCGAAGCCGCCGCTTCGCAATTCACCGCGCAAGACAAGGTTTTTTGAATACGAACCTGTCCTTATCAAAAAAAGAGCGCATTTGCCGGAGGCTCCCTCCGGCGGGAACAAGCCTTCGGCGAAAAAGATGCGCAAATCAATTATTCGAAAGGATGATCGAACAATATGGCACGTGGTCTCACTTACGTCTACGGTATCGGCAGAACCAGCGCGAAGAAGATCCTGGAGATGACCGGGATCAACCCCGACACCAGAGTCAAGAACCTCACCGACGAGGAAGAGAGCAAGCTGCGCGAGTGCATCGACCACAACTTTATCGTTGAGGGCGACCTGCGCCGCCAGACCGCGCTGGACATCAAGCGTCTCACCGAGATCGGCTGCTACCGCGGCCAGCGTCATCGCCGCGGCCTGCCCGTCCGCGGACAGAGGAGCAAGACCAACGCTCGTACCCGCAAGGGTCCGAAACGCACCATCGCCAATAAGAAGAAGTAAGGAGGGATATGAGTCATGGCAGCGAACACCAAGAAGAAAGTCGTCAGAACGCGCCGTCGCGAGCGCAAGAACATTGAAAAGGGCCAGGTTCATATCAGCTCTTCCTTCAACAACACCATGGTCACCATCACCGACACGCAGGGCAACGCCATTTCCTGGGCGTCCGCGGGCGGCCTTGGCTTCCGTGGCAGCAAGAAGTCCACTCCCTTCGCCGCGCAGACCGCGGCCGAGACCGCCGCGAAGGCGGCCATGGAGCATGGCCTGAAGACCGTCGAGGTCTTCGTCAAGGGCCCCGGCTCGGGCCGTGAAGCTGCGATCCGCGCGCTGCAGACCGCAGGCCTCGAGGTCACGATGATCAAGGACGTCACCCCCATCCCGCACAACGGCTGCCGTCCTCCGAAGCGTCGTCGCGTCTAATTAAGGAGGGAACACGTAATGGCTAAGAATACCCAACCGATCGCCAAGCGCTGCAAGTCGCTCGGCATCAGCCCCGCAGTCATGGGCTACAATAAAAAGGAAACCACCCGCAACAGCAACACGCAGACCAGACGCAAGAAGTCCGAGTACGCCAGCCAGCTGCAGGAAAAGCAGAAGGTCAAGTTCATCTACGGCGTTCTGGAAAAGCAGTTCCGGTCCTACTATGAGAAAGCGGTCCGCATGCCCGGCAAGGCCGGCGACAACCTGCTGATCCAGCTGGAGAGCCGCCTGGACAACGTCGTGTTCCGTCTCGGTTATGCGACCACCCGCCGCGAGGCCCGTCAGCTGGTCAACCACGGCCACTTCACCGTCAACGGCAAGAAGGTCAACATCCCCAGCTATCAGGTCAAGCCCGGCATGGTGATCGAACTGAAGGAAAGCAGCCGCAAGATCGAGCGCTTCAAGGAAAACGTGGAAGCGAATTCCAGCATCGCGGTCCCGCGCTGGCTGGAGTTTGATCCGAACAACATGGTCGGCAAGGTCGTCGCCGCGCCCACCAGAGAGGACATTGAATTCCCTGTCGAAGAGCATCTCATCATCGAGTTGTACTCCAAGTAAGCAAGACACCCTCATTTTGGTAAGCTATCGACACAGCACGCGTTCTGCGCAGAACGCACACAATTTAAGGAGGGTACTGGTACTATATGATTGAAATAAAGAAGCCGCGGATCGAATGCATCGAGACTCCGACCGACAGCTCGTACGGCAAGTATATCATCGAGCCCCTGGAGCGCGGCTACGGCACAACGCTTGGCAACTCTCTTCGCAGGGTTCTGCTCTCCTCGCTGCCCGGCACCAGCATCAAGATCGCCGGCGTGCAGCATGAGTTTTCCACCATCCCCGGCGTGAAGGAAGACGTGACCGAGATCGTTCTGAACGTCAAGAGCATCATCGCGCGTCTCCACAGCACCGAGCCGAAGACCGTCTACATTGAAGCCTCCGGCGAGGGCGTCGTCACCGCCGGCGACATCAAGGCGGACGCCGAGGTGGATATCCTCAATCCGGAACAGCCCATCGCCACCCTCGGCCCGGACGGCGCGCTCAGCATGGAGCTCGTCCTGGACCACGGCCGCGGCTACGTTCCGGCGGAGCGCAACAAGAATCCGCAGATGCCGATCGGCACGATCCCGGTCGACTCCATCTACACCCCCGTGCTGAAGGTCAATTACACGGTCGAGAACACCCGCGTGGGCAACCAGACCGACTTTGACAAGCTCACGATCGAGGTGTGGACGGACAAGACCATGAGCGCCCGCGACGCGGTTTCGCTCGGCGCGAAGATCCTGTGCGACCACTTCACGCTTTTCACCGACCTGTCCGACACGGCCGGCATGAACTCCATCGTCGTCGACCAGATCGAGAAGGAGCCCGACACCATGCTCAAGATGTCCATCGAAGAGCTGGATCTGTCCGTGAGAAGCTTCAACTGCCTCAAGCGCGCGAACATCAATACTGTCGAGGACCTTGTCAGCAAGACGCAGGACGAGATGATCAAGGTCCGCAACCTCGGCCGCAAGTCCCTTGAAGAAGTTGAGCACAAGCTCACGATGATGGGCCTTTCGCTGGCAAGCGAGGACAATCAGTAAGTAAGGAGGAAATGCACTATGCCCGGAACAAGAAAGCTCGGCAAGCCGACCGATCAGCGCATGGCGATGCTCCGTCAGCAGGTCACCGATTTTCTGGATAAAGGCCGGATGGAGACCACCGTCACCCGCGCGAAGGAGATCGCTCCTCTCGCCGAGAAGATGATCACCCTCGGCAAGGCGGCGGACCTTGCGTCCTACCGTCAGATGCTCAGCTTCATCACCCGTGAAGACGTGGCGAAGAAGGTCAAGAGCGAGCTCGCCGGCAAGTATGCCGAGCGCAGCGGCGGCTACACCCGCATCACCCGCATCGGCGCCCGCCGCGGCGACGCCGCCGAGATGGCCGTTATCGAGCTGGTCTGATCCGCAGATCAGAACAAACAGGTTCAAAAGCCCGAAGGAGTTTTCCTTCGGGCTTTTTCATGTCGGATCCGCTTCATCCTTTTCAGGATCGCCCCCTCCGGGGGAGGCGGCGCAGCCGCCGAAAGGGGCGCCGCGCGCTCCTTTGTCAAACATTTACCCATCTGTCACGAAGCGTTGACATTCCCCGCGGCTTTGTATAAACTGAAATCACAAAAACAACCGGAAGCAGGTGGTTTGGAACATGAAAGTCGTGCTGGAGCACCTTACCAAGCGATTCCCGAGCCGCAACAAAAAGGATAAAACGGAGGTCGTCGCGGTCAACGACATGTCCTTCGAGATCCCGGACGGCAAGCTCGTCGGGCTGCTCGGCCCTTCCGGCTGCGGCAAGAGCACCGTGCTGAACCTGATCTGCGGTCTCGAAACGCCGACGGAGGGCCGGATCCTCTTCGGCGAGGACGACGTGACCGGGCTCCCGCCCGAGCGGCGCGGTGTCGGCCTCGTTTTCCAGAACTACGCCCTCTACCCGCACCTCACGGTCCGCCAGAACATCCTCTTCCCGCTGCAGAACCTGCGCGGCGAGCAGAAGCTGGACAAGGAGCTCATGGAGGAAAAGGCGCTCGCCGCGGCGAAGCTCGTGCAGATCGAGCAGCTCATGGAGCGCAAGCCGAGCGAGATGTCCGGCGGCCAGCAGCAGCGCGTGGCCATCGCCCGCGCCCTGGTCAAGACGCCGCGCGTGCTTCTGCTCGACGAGCCGCTGTCGAACCTCGACGCGCGCCTGCGCCTGCAGACCCGCGAGGAGATCCGCCGCATCCAGCGCGAGACCGGCGTCACGACCGTATTCGTCACACACGACCAGGAGGAGGCCATGAGCATCTCCGACATCATCGTCGTGATGAAGGAGGGCGTCCTGCAGCAGACAGGCAGACCGCAGGAGGTCTACAACGACCCGGCCAACCTCTTTGTGGCGAAATTCCTCGGCACGCCGCCGATCAACGTCTTCGACGGCGAAGTGCGCGGCGGCACGCTCTACGTCGGCCCCGACGCGGTCATGGAGCTCGCCGGCGTGGCCGACCGTCCCGTCACCGTCGGCATCCGGCCGGAGGCCTTCCGCGTGCGCGACGACGGTCCGCTGCGCTGCGCGCTCGAGACCGTCGAGGTCATGGGCCGCGATACGACGATCGTCTCGACGCACAGCGCCCTGCAGGGCGTCTCGATCCGCTCGGTCATCAGCGCCGAATACGCCGAGGGCGTGAGCGGCGGCGAGGTGCGTTTCTATCTCAAGTGCGCGAAGGTGCATCTGTTCGATCCCGAGAGCGGCGAGCGCATCCGCTTCACGGACGCGAAGGCGCTTTGAGGGCGGAGACGATGAAGAACAACGGCTCCAAGGCCTGGCTCTATCTGCTGCCGGCCATCCTCTTCCTCGGCGCCTTCATGGTCTATCCGCTCGTGGACGTGTTCGTCTACTCCTTTGAGGAGGGCTACAACTCCGCCTCGCAGAGCTTTTTCGGCACGGGCTGGTACAACTACGGCTACGTGCTGCGTGACGAGTATTTCCTGCAGGCGCTGAAAAACACCTTCCTGCTGGTCGTCATCACGGTGCCGCTCTCGACGGGCTTTGCGCTGCTGATCTCGCTCGCGCTGGGCTCGATCAAAAAGCTGCGCGAGCTGTTCCAGACGATCTACTTCCTGCCCTACGTCACGAACACGCTGGCCGTCGGCCTGGTGTTCATGATCCTCTTTAAAAAGACCGCCTACACCGAGGGCCTGGTGAACCTGGTCATCCATTTCTTCGGCGGCCCCTCGGTCGACTTCATCAACGGCCCCTACTGGGCCAAGATGTTCGTACTGTGCTTCTACACGATCTGGGTCGTGCTGCCCTTCAAGATCCTGATCCTCACGAGCGCGCTGGCGAGCGTGCGGCAGGACTTCTACAACGCCGCGCGGCTCGACGCGACGCCGAAGTGGCGCGTGTTCACGCGCATCACGCTGCCGATGATCTCCCCGCAGCTGTTCTATCTCATCATCACGGGCTTCATCGGCGCGTTCAAGGCGTACAGCGACGCGGTCGCCATCTTCGGCACGGACCTCAACGCCGCGGGCATGAACACGATCGTGGGCTACGTCTACGATATGCTCTACGGCAACAGCGGCGGCTGGCCGTCCTACGCCTCGGCCGCGGCGATCCTGCTGTTCGCCATCGTGCTGACGATCACCTGCGTCAACCTGCTCGTCAGCCGCAAGCACGTCTATTACGTGTGAGAGGAGGGGCATGATGGAAAACGAACGCATCGAACGCGCCGCCGCGCGGCGCGAACGCGTCAGAAAGACGCTGACCTACCTCTTCCTCGGCTTCTGGGCGCTGATGGTGCTCTTCCCCTTCTACTGGATGCTTCTGAGCTCCGTCAAGAGCTACGGCGCCTACAACGCCGAGTACATCCCGCAGTTCTACACGCTCAGCCCGACGATGGAGAATTACCGGGAAGCGTTCACGGCCGTCCCGCTGGCGAAATATTTTCTCAACACCCTCGTCTTCACGCTCGTCACGACGGGGCTGATGCTCGGCGTGACGGTGCTCGCGGCCTTCGCCTTCTCGCGCCTCGAGTTCCGCGGCAAGGACCTTGTGTTCACCTTCTTCCTCGCGCTGATGATGATCCCGAGCGAGCTCGTCGTTATCACGAACTTTCAGACGATCACCAACGCCGGACTGCGCAACACCTTCACCGGCCTGATCCTGCCCTCCGTGACCTCGGTGTTCTACATCTATCTTCTCAAGGAGAACTTCGAGCAGATCCCGGACGAGCTCTACCGCGCCGCGAAGGTGGACGGGACGACGGACTTCCGCTATCTCACGCGCGTCATGATCCCGATCTGCCGCCCGACGATCATCACCGTCACGATCCTCAAGGTGATCGAGTGCTGGAACTCCTTCGTCTGGCCGCGCCTGATCACCGACGACACGAACTACTTTCTGGTCTCCAACGGCATCCAGGCGATCCGCGAAAACGGCTTCGGCCGTGAAAACATCCCCGCGATGATGGCGGCGGTGGTCGTGATCTCTGTGCCGCTGATCGTGCTGTTCCTCTGCTTCCGCAAAAAGATCATGGCCGGCGTTTCGAGAGGAGGCACAAAGGGATGAGAAGGCTGAAACGGCTCCTCGCGCTGAGCCTCGCGCTGCTGTGCCTGCTCACGCTCGCAGGCTGCCACGGCACGAAAAGAGAACGCGGCTCCGCGGCCGCCGCGCCGACGGAGCAGGCGCTCTACAGGCTGCCCGAAAGCCTGGACGAATCCAGGACCTTTGAGATCACCTTCTGGGCAAAGAGCGACAACAATAAGGTACAGACGGCGATCTACGTGCAGGCGATCCACGACTTCGAGGAGCTCTATCCGAATATTCGCGTCCGGCTGAAACAGTATTTCGACTATGGCCGGATCTATCAGGACGTCATCACCAACATCGCCACGGACACGACGCCCAACGTCTGCATCACCTATCCCGACCACATCGCCACCTATCTCTCGGGCGAGGACACGGTCGTCCCGCTCGACGGACTGCTTGACGATCCCGCCTTCGGCCTCGGCGGCAGCGAACTGCGCTTCGATTCGCCGACGCGCGGCGAGATCATCCCGCAGTTCCTCTCCGAGGGCAGGATCGGCGGCGTGCAGTACGCCATCCCCTACATGCGCTCGACGGAGGCCTGCTACGTCAACGTCGACCTGGTGGAAAAGCTGGGCTATACGCTGCCCGAGATCCTGACCTGGGATTTCGTCTGGGAGGTCTCGGAGGCCGCGACCGCCAGAGAGGCGGACGGCACGTACAGCCTCAACGGCCAGAAGGTCATGAAGCCCTTTATTTACAAGTCCTCGGACAACATGATGATCCAGATGCTGCGCCAGCTCGACGCGCCCTACTCCACGCCGCGCGGCGAGGTGCTGATCTTCAGCGACGTTACGCGTTCGCTGCTCAAGGAAGTCGCAGGGCATGCCGCCCACGGCGCCTTCACGACCTTCAAGCACGACAGCTACCCCGGCAACTTCTTCAACGCCGGACAGTGCCTCTTCGCCATCGATTCCACCGCCGGAGCGACCTGGATGGGCAGCGAGGCGCCGCTGATGGATATCAGCGCGGACAACGTCGTGCGCTTCCGGACCGAGGTCATGATGATCCCGCAGTTCGACACGGCCCATCCGCAGATGATCTCGCAGGGACCCTCGATCTGCGTTTTCCGGAAGAACGATCCCCAGGAGGTGCTGGCCGCCTGGCTCTTCGCCCAGTATCTGCTGACCAACGAGGTCCAGATCGCCTACGCCGAGACCGAGGGCTACGTCCCGGTCACGTCCAAGGCGCAGGAGAGCGCGGAGTACCGGGACTATCTCTCCCGCTGCGGCGAGGACAACGATCACTACTACGACGTGAAGATCAAGGCCTCGAAGCTGCTGCTCGACCATGTGGAGAGCACCTTCACCATGCCGGTGTTCAACGGCTCGGCCTCGCTGCGCAGCGCGGCGGGCGATCTGATCGACGACGTGACGATCGCGCCGCGGCGCAAAAAGACCGTGGACGAGGCCTATCTCGACAAGCTCTTTGAGAACGTCAGCTCCCTCAACCGGCTGAACATGATCACGCCGAGCGAGAGCGCGCCCGACGCGGAGACGTCCCCGGAGCCGGAGCGCACGCCGCTGCCTTCCACGGCCGTCGCGCTGCTCGCGTGCCTCGGCGCGGCCTGGGTGCTGATCGGCCTCTACGGTCTGTCCGAATGGCTCAAAGGGAAGAAAAAGCGCGGATGACGCTTGATTTTGCCGCAGAAACCATTATAATGAAACTGTCCGAGATCCCAGCGACAACGATTCGTAAAGGAGTACAAAAATGAAAAAGTTTTTTGCCCTGCTTCTTGCGCTGATCATGCTCTTCGCGCTCGCCGCCTGCGGCAAGACCGCCCCCGTGCCCGCCGAGGAGCCCGCCCCCGCCGAGGAGCCCGCTCCCGCCGAAGAGCCCGCCCCCGCCGAGGAGCCCGCTCCCGCCGAAGAGCCCGCCCCGGCCATGAGCTATGCCGAGTACGCCGCTGCCGCGCTCGACACGGAGGTCACGGTCAAGGTCTGCGTCCAGGCGACGCAGTCCTGGTGGGACAACAAGATCACCGTCTACGCGGCCGATCCCGACGGCGCCTACTTCATCTACAACATGGTCTGCTCCGAGGAGGACGCGGCCAGACTGGTGCCCGGCACCTGGATCCAGGTCAACGGCTGGAAGTCCGAGTGGGCCGGCGAGGTCGAAGTCGCGGGCGACCCGACCTTCACCTTCGTCGACGGCGAACCCTATATCGCCCGCCCCTACGATTTGACCGGCACTTTCCTGAGGGCGGACGATGACATTCTGGCTCATTTCCAGAATACTCTGTTTGCTCTGAACGGCTTTACTGTCGAAGAATATGTCGATGAAAACGGCAACAAGACCGGCGCCGCCTTCGCCTACAAAGACGCAGAGGGAAAGACCGACGACCTTTACTTCCAGGCTTCCAGAGAAGGGAAGACCTACAACTTCTGCGTGGAGTTCTATCTCTGCGGCAAGGACAGCGACGTTTACAAGGCCGTTGAAGCGCTGCAGGTGGGCGATGTCATTGATATCGAGGCCTTCCTCTACTGGTACAACGGACCCAACCCGCACGTCATCTCCGTCATGCCTGCCAACTTCAAGTCCGACGGCGCGATGACCTATGCCGAGTACATGGATGCCGAACTGGACAGCGACGTCACGATCGAAGCCTATGTCCAGGATACCCAGTCCTGGTGGGACAACAAGATCACCGTTTATGCGGCCGATCCCGACGGCGCTTATTTCATCTACAACATGGCCTGCTCGCAAGAGGATGCTCTTCTGCTCAAGGATGGCCAGAAGATCCGTGTGACCGGCCGAAAGACCGAGTGGGCCGGTGAGATCGAGATCGTTGACGCCACCTTCGAACTGCAGCACGGCACCTACATGCCCTACTCTTTCGATTGCTTGGGATTCGTTCTCGACCAGGAAGACTTCCTGCGTGAACATATGAATCAAAAGGTCGTCTTTGACGGCATGACCATCGAGCCCTACGACGAGACCGGCGCCGCCTTTGCCTACAAAGATGCAGAGGGCAAGACCGACGACCTCTACTTCAAGGCCTCCAAAAACGGCCAGGTCATCGATTTCTGCGTCGAATTCTATCTCCGCGGCCAGGATACGTCCGCCTACAAGGCGGTCGAAGCTCTCGAGGTCGGCCAGACGGTCGATATCTGGGCCTACCTCTACTGGTACAACGGGCCCAATCCGCATGTCGTCGAGGTTTTCGATCTCTCCGACTCCGCATCCGCGGGCTGAAACGAACCATACATACGCCGCAGGCGAAAGCCTGCGGCGTATATTTTTTCCCTCCGCGGGAGAGAATATGGATTGTCCGGTACATAGAATAGAGCGGGCGAGATCCTTTTCCCGGAGGGAAATCCATGAGTATCGTCAAACGCGGAGACATCTATTACGCCGACCTCAGCCCGGTCGTCGGCAGCGAGCAGGGCGGCATGCGCCCGGTGCTGATCGTCCAGAACGACACCGGCAACCGACACAGCCCGACGGTCATCGCCGCCGCGATCACCAGCCGCCTCGACAAGGCGCGGCTGCCGACGCACATCACGCTGCCGAGCGGGAGCGTGGGGCTCAACCGCGAGAGCGTGGTCCTGCTCGAGCAGATCCGCACGCTGGACAAAACGCGGCTGCGCGAGCGCATGGGCCGTCTCGACGAGACGACGATGGGCGCGGTCGACGCGGCCCTCGCCGTGAGCTTCGGGCTGGGCCAAAGCCTGTAATACGAGAGCGCCTCTCTCCATACTGTGGAGAGAGGTGTTTTTATCATGACGATCCCGATCCTGATCGGCGGCCTGCGCGGCGGCGCGCTGGAGATCCGCGCGGACGGCGCCTATACGCGCTTCGAGGCGCGCTGCGACCCGCTGCCGGGGCTGAGGCGGCTCTGGGTATTCGGCGGCGGAGCGCGCGCCTGTCTCGGCGTGCTCGCGCCGGAGGGCGGGGCGCTGACGCTGCGCCGCCGGCTGTCCCGCGCCGCGCTGCGGAGCTTCCCGGAGCCGATCGAATACGCCGCGCTCTCCGCCGACGCCGGGCAAGAGCAGGCGCAGAAGGAAGAGAAGCACGACTCCGCGCCGCACGAAAAGGGCGCGCCGCGCGGCGCGTGGAGCGAGCAGCCGGACGGCAGCCTCGTCTGCACGGAGGACGGCGTGCGGCTGCTGGCCCTGCCCTGCGCGCTCCGCCGCGTCCCGCCGGGCGTCGATCTGCGCGAGATCGCCGGGAAGCGCTGCCTGGTATTTCGGTATTGAGAAAACAATGGCGCTGCGATATAATAATACCATTCTTACATAGACAAGGAGCGGGAAGCCATGCGAATGACCGATCTGATCGCGAAAAAGCGCGACGGCGAGAGACTGACGACCGAAGAGATCCAATGGATGATCCGCGGCTACGTCGCGGGCGAGATCCCGGACTATCAGATGAGCGCCCTGTGCATGGCGATCCTCTTCCGCGGCATGGACGATGCCGAGATCCTGGATCTCACGATGAGCATGATGCACTCGGGCGAGACGCTGGACCTCTCGCCGATCCGCGGCGTGAAGGCGGACAAGCACTCCACCGGCGGCGTCGGCGACAAGACCAGTCTCGTGCTCTGCCCGATGGTCGCGGCCTGCGGCGCGAAGATCGCGAAGATGTCCGGCCGCGGGCTGGGGCACACCGGCGGGACGATCGACAAGCTCGAGAGCTTCCCGGGCTTCGTCACCGGCATTTCCGAGGAGCGCTTCTTTGAAAACGTCAACCGCATCGGCCTGGCCATCGCGGGCCAGACCGCGGAGGTCTGCCCGGCGGACAAGAAGCTCTACGCCCTGCGCGACGTGACCGGCACCGTGCCGAGCATCCCGCTGATCGTCAGCTCCATCATGTCCAAGAAGCTGGCCGCCGGCGCGGACGTGATCGTGCTGGACGTCAAGTGCGGCTCCGGCGCGTTTATGAAGACCGCGGAGCAGGCGCGCGAGCTGGCCGAGGGCCTCACGCGCGTGGGCAGGCTCGCGGGGCGCAAATGCGCCGCCGTCATCACCGACATGGACGAGCCGCTCGGCTTCGCCGTGGGCAACGCGCTCGAGGTCAAAGAGGCGATCGACGTCCTCGCCGGACGCACCGAGGCGGGCGAGCTTCTGGAGCTCTGCCTCACGCTCGGCAGCTTCATGCTCTCCCTCGGCGGCCTCGCCGCGGACGAGGAGGACGCGCGCGCCAAGCTCAAGGCGACGATCGCGGACGGCAGCGCGCTCGGCAAGCTCGCCGCGATGGTCGAGGCGCAGTACGGCGATCCCCGCGCGGTCTACGACACGTCCCTGCTGCCCGCCGCGTCCGTCACGCGCGAGGTCCCCAGCGAGGCGAGCGGCTATGTCGCGCACATCGAGGCCGAGGACGTGGGCCTCGTCTCGATGCACCTCGGCGGCGGCCGCGCCACGAAGGAGAGCGCGATCGATCTCGCCGTCGGCGTCGTGCTGAAAAAGAAAGTCGGCGACCGCGTCGAGGCGGGCGAGAGCCTCGGCACGATCCACGCCTCCGACGCGCAGAAGGCGGCCGAGGCCGCGGCGCTGCTGCAGAAGTGCTACACGCTCTCCGCCGCGCCGGTCGAGAAGGCTCCCTTCATCAAGGGCGTCGTGCGCTGAAGGATATAAAACATAAGCATCCCCCGGCCGTGAAGCCGGGGGATGCTTTTTTGCCGTTTCCGGAGCCGCGCTTACGCCAGCAGCTTGTTGAGCGCGGCGAGGCGCATGCTGATGCAGTAGACCTCCATCGCCTGCTCGAGCTGCTCCGTGGGCGGGAGAGAGGGCGCGACGCGCATATTGCTGTCCTTCGGGTCCCTGCCGTAGGGGAAGGTCGCGCCGGCGCCGGTCATCGTGAGGCCGGCCTCCTTGCACAGCCGCCAGGTCTCCTTCGCGATGCCGGGCATCGTGTTGACGGACACAAAGTAGCCGCCGTTGGGCTTCTGCCACTGGGCGATGCCGCGCGGGGCGATCTCGCGGTCGAGCCAGTCGAGCACGCAGCGGAACTTCGGGCCGAGGATCGCGGCGTGGCGCTTCATCAGCGCGAGCACGCCCGCCTTGTCCCTGAGATAGCGCACGTGGCGCAGCTGGTTGACCTTGTCGTAGGAGATGACCTGCACGGTCAGCAGCTTCTTGACGTATTCCATGTTGTGCTCGCTGCACGCGAAGACCGATACGCCCGCGCCCGGGAAGGTGATCTTGGAGGTCGAGGCGAACTCAAAGACCATGTCCTCGTTGCCGTATTTGGCGCATTCGCCGAGGATGTCCGGGAAGGGGAGATAGTCGCCGAAGAACTCGTGCACGCAGTAGGCGTTGTCCCACATCAGCAGAAAGTCCTTCGCCGCGGGTTTCATCGAGGCGATGCGGCGGATCGTCTCGGCGCTGTAGACGATGCCGTCGGGGTTGGAGTACTTCGGCACGCACCACATGCCGCGCACGTCGCCGTCGCGGATCAGCTCCTCGACCAGATCCATGTCGGGCCCCTCGCTCGTCATCGGGACCGTGATCATCTCCATGCCGAAGCTCTGGGAGATCGCGAAGTGGCGGTCATAGCCCGGCGCGGGACAGAGCCACTTGACCTTGTCGAGCTTCGCCCAGGGCTTGTCGCTGTTGACGCGGCCGTGGGTGTAGCACTTGGCGATGGTGTCGTACATCATCTGCAGCGAGGCCGTGCCGCCGCAAAAGACGTTCTCGGGCTTCACGCCGAGCAGCTCGGCAAACAGCGCGCGGCAGGAGGGCAGGCCCTCGAGATTGCCGTAGTTGCGCACGTCGATGCCGTCGCACATATAGTCGCTGTCGGACTTCAGAATGTCCATCATCTCGCTGGTCATGTCGAGCTGGGCCTTGCCGGGTTTGCCGCGCGCCATGTTCAGCGAGAGCTTTTTCGCCTTGAGCTCGTCGTACTTCGCCTGTACCTCGGCCCGCTCGAGCTCGAGCTCGCTCCGGGTCATCTCCGCGTATTTTTTCATATCCGGTCCTTTCTTCATGCGCGGCGCCGCGCGGCGCCGTCGTAGTACGGGGCGGAAGACCGCCTTTTGTTCAATCATACCATATCCGCTGCATTCCATCAAGCCGGATTTTGGCAAAAAATCATAAAGCGCCCCTTTTCCTTTTTTTCTCTTTCCCTTTACCGCGGCGCGTGGTACAATGCAGAAAAAGCTGACGGGAAAACAGAGGAGGTGAGGAGATGCGCGCGATGCTCTTTCCGATGGAGCTGACGCCGAGGATGCTGCTGATCGTCGTGATCGGCGTCTTCCTCGCGTCCTTTACCGACGGCGTGGCCGGCGGCGGCGGGATCATCTCGGTGCCGACCTATTTCCTCGCCGGTCTGCCCGCGCACCTGGCGCTCGGCACGAACAAGCTCTCGTCCTCGATCGGCACGGCCGTGTCCACGGCGCGCTTCATCCGCGGCGGCTATGTGGACTGGAAGCTCGGCGTCCCCTCCGTCGCCCTCGCGCTCTGGGGCGCGCACCTCGGCACGCGGCTGCAGCTCGCGCTCGACGAGAGCTGGCTCAAATGGCTGCTGCTGATCGTGCTGCCTCTCGTGGCCTTCTTTGTGCTGCGGCAAAAGCAGCTGCCCGAGGAGAGAGGGGAAATGCCCCCCGCCCGCCGCGCCGCGATCGTATGGATCGCCTCGTTCCTCGTCGGCGGCTACGACGGCTTTTACGGCCCGGGGACGGGCACCTTCCTCGTGCTGATCTTCTGCAATCTCGCCAAAATGGATCTGCGCACCGCCTCGGGCAACGTCAAGCTGGTCAACCTCGCGAGCAACGTCGGCGCGCTCGCCACCTCGCTGGCGGCGGGCAAGGTCTTCCTCGTCCTCGGCCTGATCGGGGCGGTGGCCTCGATCGCGGGACACTACATCGGCTCGGGCATGGCGATCAAAAACGGCTCGCGGATCGTGCGGCCGGTCATCCTGGTCGTGCTGGTCCTGCTCGCGGTCAAAGTGATAACGGAGCTGATCTGAATGAAAAAAACCATCGGCATCCTCGGCGGCATGGGCCCGCTCGCGACGGCGGACCTCTACCGCAAGATCGTGGAAAACACGAAGGCGGACGGCGACAACGACCACATCCGCGTCTATATCGACAGCAACTGCGCCATCCCGGACCGGACGGCGGCGATCCTGCGCGGCGGGCCGGACCCGGTGCCGGAGATGCTCGACGCGCTGCGCAATCTCGAAAAATGCGGCGCGGACTGCGTCATCATGCCCTGCAACACCGCGCACTATTTCCTCCCGCGCCTGCAGGAGCGGACGGCCCAGCCGATCCTCGACATGCGGGAGATCACCGCGGCGCAGTGCGCCGCGCGCTTCCCGGGAGCGTGCGCCTGCCTGCTCGGCACGAAGGGCACGCTCGAGGCGAAGATCTACGACGCGGCGCTCGCGCAGCAAGGCGTGGACTTCCTCCTGCCCGGCGAGCGCGAGCGGGACGAGCTGATGCGCCTGATCTACGGCGTGGTCAAGGCCTCGCGTCCTCTCAAGCCCGAGATGGAGGCCTGGCACGAGCTGCTCGTCACGCTGCGGGGGCAGGGCGCGGACTACTTCGTCCTCGCCTGCACGGAGCTGCCGATCCTCGCCGCGGCGCTCGGGCATCCCGGGCCCTTCATCGACCCGACGCTGGAGCTGGCGAAGGCGGCGATCCGCTTCTGCGGCTACGAGACAAAATAAGGCCCTCCGGCGCTCCGGCGGGGCGCGGAGAACGCGGACGGCGGATCGAACGATCCGCCGTTCATCTTTTCTTCATATTTTTTTCATATTATAGACAAAAAACTCTTCCCAAATCGAAAAAAATCTGTATAATATAAGTTAACCGTATTGCCGCCTTTTTCGGGCGGTCGGACGAATATTTCATTAGGAGGGCTATTATGGAACAAAGCGCACCCAAGAAGAAAGGTATCCTTCAGGCATACCTGAACTTCAACGTGCTGTACAAGATCCTGATCGGTCTTGTCATCGGCGCGATCGCCGGCGTGATCCTCGCCGCCAACGGCGTCACGGCGATCCCCGCGTGGATCAGCATGTTCGGCACCATCTTTACCAGATTGCTGAAAATGATTATCATCCCGATGATCGTCGGCTCTCTGGTCGTCGGCGCATCCTCTGTCTCCCCCGCAAACGTCGGTAAGGTCGGCATCCGCGTCATCATCATCTATCTGGCGACCTCCGCCTGCGGCGTTATCATCGGCCTGCTCATGGGCAACATCTTCCAGCCGCACGCCGAGCTGGCGAAGGTCACCGAGCTGGCGGCCGACGCGGCCGGCAAGACCGCCGACGTCAGCGTCTGGAAGACGATCTCCGACATCGTCCCGACCAGCGTCCTGACCTCTCTCGTCAACGAGACCGTGCTGCAGGTCATCTTCTTCGCGCTGATCTTCGGCCTGTGCCTGTCCTACATGAAGAACTCCGAGGACGAGCGCATCCGCAGGATCTCCAACACGATGTTCGACATCTTCGACTGCCTGACCGAGGTCATGATGAAGATCGTCTCCGGCATCATGCAGTACGCGCCCATCGGCGTCGCGGTCCTGATCTGCGAGGTCTTCGCCAAGAACGGCGCCAAGGTGGCCGGCGCGCTCGTCACGGTGACGGTGGCCTGCTTCCTCGGCTACGCGATCCACGTCGTGCTGGTCTACGGCGGCCTGCTTAAGATCTTCCGCATCAAGATCGGCACCTTCTTCAAGGAAGCCCGCACGCCGTTCATCACCGCCTTCGTTACCCGTTCGTCCAACGCCACGCTCCCGACCACGATGACCGCGGCCGAGAACCTCGGCGTCGACAAGGAGGTCTATGCCTTTTCGCTGCCGCTCGGCGCGACGATCAACATGGACGGCACCGCCATCTACCAGGGCGTCTGCGCATTCTTCCTCGTCATGTCCTGCTTCGGCCGCGGCCTGACCATGGGTGAGATGGGCATGATCGTCCTGCTCGCCACGCTGGCCTCGATCGGCACGGCGGGCGTTCCCGGCGCCGGCGCGATCATGCTGGCCATGGTCATGCAGGGCATCAACCTCCCGATCGCAGAAGGCACGGTCCTGGCCGGCGCCTACGCGATGATCCTGGGCATCGACGCGATCCTCGACATGGGCCGTACCGCCCTGAACGTCGTCGGCGACCTGACCTGCACCTGCTGCATCGCGAAGTCGACCAAATTCCTGAAAGAGGATTCCGTTCTCAAGTGATCCATGAACCGGAAAGCGCTTGACAAGCGGATGCAGGAGCTGTCCATCTACAGCGACTTCTACTACCGCAAGGAGCTCAACGCGCTCGCACAGGTCCTGCAGGAGGGCGAACAGCTCAACTGCATCCTCACCGGCGTGCACGAGGGCAACCGCAAGATGCTCGCCGTCACCGACCGGCGTCTGCTCGTCCTTTTCGCGGGCGCGCTCGCCGCAAAGAGCGTGACGGTCATCCGCCGCGATGCGGTGAAGGAGTACCGCTTCGACAAGAAGCTCCTGTTCTCGAGCGTCTGCATCCGCACCGACAGCGGGACGGAGTTCGTATTCACCAACACGCAGGGCTCGCTCAAGGAGCTCTTCGAGTGGGCGATGTGCCGGCCCCTTCCCGCCGCGGACTGAAACACAGCAAAAAAACAGGGGATCTCCCGTTGGAAGATCCCCTGTTTTTTCGCTCGCTCACATCAGCCCCAGGCCCCCGGCGACGATGCAGATGAAGTCCTGCACGTTCGTCACGATCGTCGTGGCGGACAGCGAGCCGCGGTCGATCAGCTTGCCGGTCACGAACTCGTCGGCGTCGACGCAGTAGAAGTACACCGGCCGCACGGTCCCGTCCGGCAGCACGCGGAAGGAGGGCGTCATGTTCCCGGTCGCGATCGTATGCAGCATCGTCGCGAGGCAGATCACGGTCGTCGCCTTCGAGACTATTTCCCGCATGCGGCTCTGCGCCTCGTAGGCGTTGCCGATCACCTCCGGCAGCGGCCCGTCGTCTCGGATCGAGCCGGCCAGCACGAAGGGAACGTTTTGCTTCACGAGGCTGTACATGATGCCGTTGTCGATGCCCCAGTCCCGGATGAACTGCGGGATCGAGCCGCTCGCGCGCACGCGGTTGCAGACGTCGAGGTGGTTGTAGTGCCCGTTGGGCACGGACTGCTGGGTGTAGATGTCCTGTCCCAGCGCCGTGTGCAGCAGCGCGCCCTCGAGATCGTGCGTCGCGAGCGCGTTGCCGGCCATCAGCCCGTGGGCGTAGCCGTTCTCGACGAGCCGCTGCATGGCCCGGCGCGCGTCGCGGTCAAAGGCGAAGGCCGGGCCCATGACCCACAGGATATTGCCGCTCTCGCGCTCGGTTTTCAGCAGCTCGATCAGGCGGTCGTAATCCCGCGCGTAAGAGGTCTCGCGGCTGCGTCCCTGCCGGAAGACGAACTGGTCGCCGTCCGCGGCCGAGTCCGCGTCAAAGCCGTGCGCGTGCAGGAAGATGCCCTCCTCGCCGCGCTCCGTCCGGCCGAGGATCACGCGGTCGCCGCGGCGCAGATTGCGGTTCTCCACGACGGCGAGCGCGCCGTCGGGCCGCAGCACGACGCTGCAGTCCATGCGGCTGTCCGCCGCGAGGCGCCACTGCCCGCCGATCTTGAAATACTCGGGGTACATCGAGGTGCTGTGGAAGCCCTCGGGCGCGACGCCGTCCCGCTCGACCGCCGCCCAGGCGGCGTCGGGCGCGTTTTCAAAGCGCGGCTCGGAAAAGTCCGGCGCGCGATAGCTCGGAAAAACAAAAGCCAAGTCGTTCCCCTCCCGCAGATGGATTCGTCCCGATTATACCGCAGCCGCCCCGAAAGCGCAACCGCCCCCGGAGGGCCGGGGCAAAAGCAAGCCCCCGTCCGCTGGACGGGGGCTTGCTTTCCGCCGCATTCCGACGGGTTCAGATCCAGAGCTCCTCCATCTTGATGACGTCGCTCGTCTCGAAGTACTCGCGGAGATAGATCTCGCAGCATTCCTCAAGCGAGTGTCCGCCCTTGTTGTGCTCGAGCATGATCGAGATGATCCGCGTGGGGATCACGATATCCAGGATCTTCGCGGAGCTGTGGCTCCGGGCCATGGCGGCGACGAGCTTGGGGACGTCGGCGTCGGCAAAGAGCTCGGTGAAGGCGGCGGCCTCCTCCTGCTCGCGCCGGTCGAAGGAGCGGTTGTGCAGCACACGGATGCCGGTGGCGATCAGGAAGGTGAGCGGCAGAATGGCCGTGAGCGGGATCCACATGGGCAGCCGGGTCAGGAAACCGTAAAAGTCGCTCCAGCCGCCCTTCTCCTCACCGACGACCACGACCATGACGTAATAGAGCACGGAGTAGATCAGCACGGGAAGGAGGACGATCAGCGAGTCCTTGAGCCGCAGCTGCTTCTCGCTCATGAAAAAGCAAAAGGCGGCGATCGCGAGGATCGGGCACAAGCCGTGCAGGAAGAAGCGGGAGCCGGTGAAGATCAGCACGAAGCCCTTGACCGGCGAGAGGACGAGCAGGGAGATCAGAAAGGTCAGCGCCACGGCGGTGACGCCCATGTACACCACGTCCACGATCCAGCGCGGCATGTGATAGTTGTGCGTGCGCAGGCCGTCGAGCGTATAGGGGATGACCATGGCCATGGCGGCCGCGCAGAGGATGTTGGAATTGACGGTGAACATGCAGAAGGTCCGCAGGCCCATGTGGTCAAAGTTCTCGTCCGCCGTCGTGGTGAGATTCATCGTCACGCCGATGCAGACGCAGACCACGACCACCACGGCGCTGATGAAGGCGAGCATGCACTGCCTCCGGTTGATTTTTCTTACTCTGTCCATGATTTCTCCTTCCCCGGGACCTGAGCTCTCCGCAGGTCCGCGGCCTCTTTTCGTCCGGATACCGTCCTGATTCTACCATATCCCGGCGCTTTCGCGCAAGGAAAACGAGCGCCCGGGCACGCGCCGATGCGTTCATCATAGCATAAATACCGACACGCGGCAATCCGGCCGGGAACTGTTTTCATGGCGGAGACGGAGAGCTTCGCCGGGCGCGGGCGCCGCTCCGGCACGCACGCGGGCAAGAGAAACATGCCCCCGGCATGTTTCTCTCGCTTCGCTCGCGCCCTGTTCGAATCTCTCCACGCTTTATAAAAAAACAGATCCCCCGCTCCTGTGGGCGGGAGATCTGTTTTTCATGGCAAAAGATTGCTATTTTTACAAAGAAGCTTCAATCAATAATTATTTCTTTTCATTACAGCAGTTTTGCAACGTCCTTTGCTTTGAGAACGCGGCCCATAGAAACGACCTTGTTATCAATTATCAGCGCCGGCGTACTCATAATACCGTACTCCATAATCTTAGTCATGTCGGTGATGTACTCAATTTCTGCCACGATCCCTTTTTCGGCTACGGCTTCCTTGACCGCACCGAGCAGATTTTCACATTTGCAGCATCCGCCACCCAAAACTTTGATATTCATTTTGTATCCTCCTGTCAGATAAAGATATATTGGAAGGCGTTAAAGCCATACCCGATGATAATGATACTAATGACACAAATGACGATAAAGGTTCCCATGAGTTTCGGCTTAATTGCTTTTTTCAGCATGATCAGTGAAGGCAGGCTCAGCGTGGTGACCGCCATCATGAAACTGAGTATCGTGCCGAGAAGGGCGCCTTTTGCCAGCACCGCCTCCGCCACGGGGATCGTTCCGAAGATATCGGCATACATCGGCACACCCACGATTGTCGCAAGGACAACGCTGAACGGATTCCTGCTGCCGAGAACGGTCTGTACCCAGTTCTCCGGTATCCAGTTGTGGATAATTGCCCCGATGCCTACACCTACCAGAATATAGGGGAACACTTTTTTGAAGGTGGACTCGACCTGATCCCTTGCATAAACCAATCGGTCATGGACCGTCAGATCGGGCGATTCGATATTCACGCTGCTGTTGCTGTTGCGGATGAAGTCTGCGATCTGGTCTTCCATGTGTAGCTTTTCAATCAGCGTCCCGCCGATGACTGCGATGACCAGGCCGAGGATCACGTAAGCAATGGCAATCTTTACTCCAAATATGCTCATCAGCAGAACAAGGCTTCCGAGATCTACCATCGGAGAAGAAATCAGGAAGGAGAAGGTCACACCCAGCGGCAAACCCGCGCTTGTAAAGCCCATAAAGATGGGAATAGACGAACAGGAGCAGAACGGCGTCACCGTGCCTAGAAGCGCCCCCACAATATTTGCTCCGATGCCGTGGAATCGTCCCATAATCTTCCGACTTCGCTCCGGCGGGAAAAAGCTCTGGATATATGAGATGATAAAAATCAGCAGGCAAAGCAGGATCGTGATCTTGATCACGTCATATATGAAAAACTGTACACTCCCGCCAATCCGCGAAGTCGTATCCAGCCCCATAGCGGAAAGCAGGTTGCCAACCAGTTCATTAAGCCATTTCATACCGAGTATCTGATTTTGAAAAAAAGCACCCATAATTATACTCCCTAAAGTTCGATACATTCAAATGTATCGATGTATGTTGGCTTTATAAAGGCAGTCTAAAACGGACTGCCTGTTTTAATACTATGTGGTTTGATGCTTATCCACAGCAGCAGGATCCAGTATCATTATCGCCGTTCTCGCAATCACAGCGGACATAAATCCCAATCATATCGCGAAAAGCGGAAAGGCCTTTTTTAGAAAGGGAATAATGCATCCATTTTCCTTCCTTCCTTGCATTGACCAGATTACTGTCACAGAGGATTTTCATGTGATGGGACAGCGTGGGCTGAGTGATATTCAGTTCTTCAAGCAGAACACAACCACATTTCTCTCCATGTTGCAGAGAGAGCATGATTGCTAGACGATTTTCATCTGCAAGCGCCTTGATCTTCCTAACGTCTTCCCTAAATCCCATAGCCGGTCACCTCCATGGATTGAACATATATTATCATATACATAGATGAATGTCAATATGTCAATATAAAACATTTACGTCAAGAGTAATCATTATTTCTTACGCAAAATTCATAGCGAATAACCCATAATAGCAAGAATCCTGAACCGAGAAATACCCGGTTCAGGATTCCTTTTTAATCTTATAGCGGAAAAGTGCCAAGAATAGCTATATTGCAAGGATTTCAAGGCACTTTTGGGCAAAAAAGTAGGATTGCTATCTTGTTAAAATAGCAATCCTATTCTGGCGGAGATGGAGAGATTCGAACTCTCGAAGAGCTTTTGACCCTTACACGATTTCCAATCGTGCGCGCTCTTTAAAAATGCTCAAAGCATTGCGCAACAATGGTTTAAAGGATTTTCTTGAGCGAAGAAACAGAAGGCAGTATACGATTTATTTTCAATTATAGTATACACGATTTTTTGATAAAAAGCAAATTTTGACGTGACGTCCTTTTATAACCCTAACAATTGCTTCTTCTTTGCTTCAAATTCTTCTTGAGTGATAATGCCTTCATCTAATAGTTCTTTGTATTTTTTTATCTCTTCCGCACCACCAACAACTTGATTAGTTGCGTTATTAATTTTGGTATTAGTTGTTGGATATCTTAAGTACTGTCCTTCAGCAAATGCTTGCTTCATTTGCCCTTTCTTTTCGTCAGAAAAGGTTTGCCATGTATCTAAAAGGATTGTTGTTTCTGATAATGCACTTTTGCAATTTGGGCAAGTACCATTATTAGCGTTCGAAGTACCGCTATATGTTGAAAAGCATTGAGGGCAGAAATAAATATGTCTTGTATTGTCGAGATATTCTTCTTTTCTTTTTTCATCTACAGGAAGTAAGGCAACAATAATTATGCCAATGACTAATAAAAAGAAACCCCAACCAAAACCACCAGATAGACCTCTTTTGTTTGAAATTGATTTAGATATCGCACCACATATTAAAGCACTAATAAACCAAGCAATTAGATCAGTATATTCTTCCATAGAAACTCCGCTCGTTTATCTTGTTTTCTGCCATCTTTAGACACTCTCTTTCCTTATTATTCCGCTGAAAATGACACGATTAATATCAAAAAAGGCATTACATGATTTATTATAAAAAAACTATACACGATTTTTATAATGCTTGTCAAGGAAAATAAAGAAAAGCCCTGTACCAATTGCGGTACAAGGCTTTTTGCGTGGCGGAGATGGAGAGATTCGAACTCTCGAAGAGCTTTTGACCCTTACACGATTTCCAATCGTGCGCGCTCGACCAACTACGCGACATCTCCACGTGTTGCTCAAGAAGAAACGATCAACTTGTCAGCTTGCCTATTATAATTCACAGATATGGCAAAGTCAAGGAATTTTTTGCACCCGGCGCGCGGATAATCCGGGGCTTTCCGGCAGAAGCTATTAGAGAAATGCAGCCGAAGGGAGAAATGCGGCATGAAGATGACCAACGAGGAATACAAACGCTACGCCGAGCGCCGAGCGCCGCGCTCGCAGACGGCCGGGGACCTGCTGCGCGCCTTTCTCTACGGCGGGGCGATCTGCTGCGTCGGCCAGGGGCTGATCGACTTCTTCACGGCCCGCGGCCTCGACGCGGAAACGGCGGGCACGGCGGCCTCGATCGCGCTGATCTTCCTCGGCGCGGCGCTGACGGCGCTCGGCGTCTACGACGATCTCGCCAGACGGGCCGGCGCGGGGACGCTCGTGCCGATCACGGGCTTTGCCAATTCCGTGGCCGCGCCCGCGCTGGAGTTCAAGACCGAGGGCTTCATCACCGGCACGGCGGCCAAGATGTTCGTCATCGCAGGCCCGGTCATCGTCTACGGCGCGAGCGCCGGCGTGATCTACGGCCTGCTGTTGCTGCTCTTCGGGGCATAGAAAAGGAGAGAACGATGGGAAAGAAAAAGGAAAAGAAAGCCAAGCGGCCGCCGGTCGGGACGGCGCTCGATTTCCGCGCGCGGGAACGCAGCGCCGAGGCGCAGACCGAGGCGGCGCAGCGTGCGGAGGCTTCCGCCCCCGACGGCGTGAGCGGGAGTTGGCAATAAGGAAAAGGGGAAGCGGGCGGCCGACAGGCCGCCCGCTTCCCCTGCGGATACGGATCAGGCGCTCTCGCCCTCATACATCGCGCCGATCGTCGCGCGGGTGCTGCGCACGAAGCTGCGCAGGATGTACTCGCTCTGCCGCTTCGCGCTGACGACCAGCCCCAGCGAGCGGTAGCCCCGCGGCTCGAGCGGCAGGGCCTTCACGTTCACGGAAAGCCCCTGCAGGATCAGCCGCGAGAGGATCGTCAGACCCAGGCCGTGCTCGATCATCGAGATCAGCGCGGCGTCGTCCATGTTCGTATAGCGCGTGCGCGGCGTCACCGGCGGTGTCGCCGCGGAGAAGAGCGGGTCGATGTCCATGTCGAAGCCCAGCGAGGGCATCAGGAACTCCGCGCCGGAGAAGCGCTCGACGGGAAAGCGCTCGCCCTCGAAGGGGGGGTCCGGCGGCAGGACGGCCAGCAGCTCGTCCACGTGCAGCGGATGCCAGATCAGCCCGCTCATCAGCCGCGGATGGCAGCTGACGAAGGCGCAGTCGAGCTCTTCGTTCTTCACGCTCTGGTACATCTGCGCGATGCTGCCCACCGAGATCGAGGCGTCGACGTCCGGGTTCTCGCGCAGAAATTCCGACAGGATCGCCGGCAGCCACTGCCGCGAGATGCTGGCGTAGGCGCCGATGCGGATGGCGCTGCGGTCCTCCTCGCGCTGCCGCTCTACGCCGCGTTCCAGCTCCTCTGCCGCGGCGACGAAGGCGCGCATGGGCTCGAGCAGGCTCTGCCCCGCGTCGGAGAGGCGCACGCCGTGCTTGCCGCGCACGAGCATGCGCAGCCCCAGCTCGTTTTCGACCGAATTCATCATCTGCGTCAGCCCCGCCTGGGTGTAGCCCAGCTGCGCCGCGGCCGCGGTCAGACTGCCCGTTTCCGCCGCCGCGAGCAGGGCTTTGATCTTTTTGCTTTCCATATGATCCGGATCCTTTTTTTGTATATATGCGCATATCCATAAGGACTTGTTATATATTTATAATAATATACAGGTATGAAAAAAGCAAGGCCGATGTTATAATTTATTCACAATTAGGGTTCAGCCGATACGAACGCAGCCGATTCACAAGAGGACTGGGTTCGTATTGCTCAACTCATGTAAGCAGTTCCACAACAATATAAGGAAGAGAGGGTAAACTATGGAAAATCAACGTGGTTCATGGGGCAGCAACATAGGCTTCCTGCTTGCTGCTGTCGGCTCCGCGGTCGGTCTCGGCAACATCTGGGGCTTCCCCTTTAAGATGGGCAAGTCCGGCGGCTTCACGTTCCTGCTGGTGTATCTGTTCCTGGCGATCTTCGTCGGCCTGATCATCATGTGCGCCGAGCTGGCTCTCGGCCGCAAGACCAGAAAGGCTCCTATCGCCGCCTACCAGGCTGTTTCGAAGAAGTTCAAGTGGCTCGGCTGGCTCGCGGTGCTCTCGCCGTTCCTGATCATGACCTTCTACTCGGTCCTGGGCGGCTACTGCATCTACTACATCATCATCAACCTGATCGGTATCTTCGGCGGCATGCCGGAGGGCATGTCGTCCTTCGTCAACATGATCACCAGCATCCCGATCTCCATCGGCATCCTGCTTGCCTTCATGGTGATCTGCTTCTTCATCGTCGCCGGCGGCGTCGACTCCGGCATCGAGAAGTTCAACAAGATCGGCATGCCGGCCCTGTTCGTGATGCTCGTCATCATCATCATCCGGTCTCTGACGCTCCCCAACGCCGTCGAGGGCCTGAAGTTCATGTTCGTCCCCGGCTATGCGGTCAAGGGCGGCTTCATTGAAAGCGCGCCGAACCTTGTCGCCGTTCTCGGCACCGCCGGCGGCCAGATGTTCTTCTCCCTGTCCCTGGCCATGGGCGCCATGATCACCTACGGCTCCTACCTCGGCAAGGAAGAGAACCTCGTCAAGAACTCCGGCATCATCGTCTTCGCCGATACGCTCGTCGCGCTGCTCGCCGGCGTCGCGGTCATCCCCGCGGCCGTCGCCAACGGCATCAACAACGGCATCCCCGTGAACGAGATCTCCCTCGGCGGCCCGAAGCTCCTGTTCGTCACGCTGCAGGACGTGTTCCACAACATGGGCGCTCTCGGCGGCGTGTTCGGCGTGATCTTCTACATCCTGGTCCTGATCGCGGCCATCTCCTCCGCCATCTCCCTGATGGAGGTGCTCTCGGCTCACTTCATCGACAAGGCGGCCGAGCAGGGCAAGACCGTCAGCCGCAAGAAGGTCGTTATGATCGTCTCTGTCGTCATCACCGCGATCGCGCTGCTCGTCGCGGCCGACGGTCTCGGCTCCAACGGCTTCTCCCCGGCGGAGATCTTCGGCTCGGCCAAGGTGCTTGACTGGAACGACTGCTGGCTCGACTTCTTCGACTGCTGGTCCGAAGGCATCATGATGCCGCTCGGCGCCATGCTCATGGCCGTCATGATCGGCTGGGAGATCGGCCCGCAGCTCACGCTCGACGAGGTCGCGCACGGCGATCCCTCCGAGGCCTTCAAGAAGTTCTTCACCTTCTGCATCAAGTTCATCGTCCCCGTCGTCATGGCCTTCGTTCTCGCCGGCCAGATGATCGGCTTCTTCGGCGGCCACGACGTGCTGTTCTACATCGTCTCCGCGGTGATCCTCGCCGTGTTCTGGGTCTTCGCCGCGCTGGGCAAGAAGGAAGCGTAAGCGTTTTCCGAACGAACCATACTTTCACTCCGAAAAGCAATCAAAAAACAAAGGACTTCCTCCGGGAAGTCCTTTGTTTTTTGCGCGCCGAAATCCCTGCAAAAACTTGAACTTTTCGGGAAAATGCGCTATGATGTAAAAGTCGAAAAGCGTCTATCATGCATTTGCATATTGCACCTTTCGGCGACAGCGTTTATAATATTGTCTGAAAAATAACGAACATCGTTTTACGGAGGAAGCGCAGCCTTGGAGAGAGTCCTGATACACATACACGGCATCGTTCAGGGCGTGGGCTTCCGTCCTTTTATTCATAAGCAGGTCCTGCACTACGCCCTTGCCGGCAGCATCAAGAACACCTCCTCCGGCGTCGAGCTGGAGCTTGAGGGCGAGCGGCCGGAGCTCGAGCGCTTCCTCGCCGACCTGCCCGTCAAGGCGCCCAAGCTCGCCGTCATCGAGCGCGTCGAGGCCGAGTTCTCGAACGAGCTCAAGCACTTCCGGGATTTTCAGATCCTCTCGAGCCGGACCGAGGCGCAGCGCAACACGCTCATCTCGCCGGACATCGGCATCTGTGAGGACTGCCTGCGCGAGCTGCGCGACCCCTCCGACCGGCGTTACCGCTATCCCTTCATCAACTGTACGAACTGCGGCCCGCGATTCACGATCATCAAGGACGTGCCCTACGACCGGGCCAAGACCTCGATGAGCGTCTTCCCGATGTGCCCGGACTGCGACAGGGAATACCACGACATCGAAAACCGCCGTTACCACGCCCAGCCGGACTGCTGCCCGGTCTGCGGCCCGCATGTGTTCTATCTCGACGCCGAAGGGCGGGAGACGGAGGGCGACGCGATCGAGAACGCGCGCCGCGCCCTTAAAGAGGGAAAGATCGTCGCGATCAAGGGCCTCGGCGGCATGCACCTGGCCTGCCGCTGCGACGATCCGGCCGTCGCGCGCACGCTGCGGCGGCGCAAGCAGCGCGACGAAAAGCCCTTCGCCGTCATGTGCCGCGACGCGGACTGCGCAAAAAAGATCTGCTTCGTTTCTCCGGAGGAGGAGAAGCTCCTGGGATCCTTCCGGCGGCCGATCGTGCTGCTCGAAAAGCGCGGCGCGGCCCTCGATCATCTGAGCGAAAACGGCTTTGTGGGCGTGATGCTGCCCTATACGCCGCTGCATTACCTCGTGTTCGGCGACGATATCGACATGCTCGTCATGACGAGCGCGAACCTCTCCGACACGCCGATCATGTATCGGAACGCCGAGGCGCTTGAAAAGCTCTCCGGCATCGCGGACGGCTTCCTGCTGCACGACCGCGACATCCAGACCCGCTGCGACGATTCGCTGTGCTTCGCCCTCGACGGCGGCGAGTATTTCCTCCGCCGCTCGCGCGGCTATGTGCCCTTCCCGGTCAGCGTCCATGAGGACGCGGGCATGACCCTTGCCTGCGGGGCCGAGCAGAAGGCCAGCTTCTGCCTCTCGAAGGAGCGCTACGTCTTCCCCAGCCAGCACATCGGCGATCTCAAAAACATCGAGACCTTTGAAAACTACGCGCTCCAGATCCGCCATTTCGAGCGCCTCTTTGACGTCCGCCCGGCGCTGCTCGCCTGCGATCTGCACCCCGACTACCTCTCCACGACCTACGCCGCGGAGCGCGCGGAGGACGAGGGCCTGCCCCTTGTGCGCGTCCAGCACCACCACGCGCACATGGCCGCCTGCATGGCGGACAACGCCCTCTCGGGCGAGGTCGTCGGCCTCGTCTGGGACGGCACCGGCTACGGCACGGACGGCACGAGCTGGGGCGGCGAGTGTCTCGTCGGCGGCTATGCGGATTTCCGGCGCCTCGGCAGCCTGCTGCCCATCCCGCTGATCGGCGGCGACGCCGTCACGAAGGAGCCGCTGCGCGTTGCGTATGCGCTGCTGCGCGCGGCCGGGGAAAGGACGGACGGGATCGCGGACGCCGCGGTCTACGAAAAGATCCTGCAAAGCGGCCTGAACTGCCCGCTGTCCACCGGCATGGGCCGCCTCTTCGACGGCGTGTCCGCCCTGCTCGGCGTCAAGGAGCGCTGCAGCTACGAGGGGCAGGGCGCGGTCCTGCTCGAGGCCGCCGCCATGGCGGACGAGGGACGCTTCCCCGTCTCCTTCTCCGAGGAAGGAGAGCTCGCGCGCTTCGACTGGCGGGAAATGATCTGTGAGATCGTGCGGCAGCAGAAGGCCGGGACGGAGCGCGGCGCGCTCGCCGCCCGCTTTATGAACACGCTCGTCGACATGGCCGTGCGCCAGTGTCTGCGCGCCCGCGAGATCAGCGGCCTTGAGCGGGTCGTGCTCTCCGGCGGCAGCTTCCAGAACCGCTATTTGATGCGCCGCCTGCCCGCGGCGCTGGAAAAGGAGGGCTTCGCGGTCTATCGTCACCGCCGCGTCTCGCCCAACGACGAGGGCCTGTCCCTCGGCCAGATCCTGATCGCAAATCACCAAAAGCCTTCCCCTTGAGGGGAAAGCGCCGCGGCGCCGCCGCGGCGGACGAGGTTTCAGAAAAGATGTGTCTTGCCATTCCCTTAAAACTTGTTGAGATCAACGGCGCCGAGGCCGTCGGCGAGGCGATGGGCATGCGCCGCGCGATCCGCGTGGACTTCATCCCGGAGCCGAAGCTCGGCGACTACGTCATCGTCCACGCGGGCTTCGCCATCGAACGCCTCGGCGAACAGCAGGCGCTGGAGGATCTCGAGGCCTGGGAGGAAATGAAGGATGTCCTTTGATCCGCGGCGCGTGATCGACGCCATGGCCGCCCTGCCGCTCGGCGAGGTCCGGCTCATGGAGGTCTGCGGCACGCACACGATGGCCATCGCCAGAAGCGGCATCCGCACGATGCTGCCGCCGAACGTCCGGCTGCTCTCCGGCCCCGGCTGCCCGGTCTGCGTCACGCCCTGCGAGGTGATCGACGCGGTGCTGGAGCTCGCCATGCGCCCCGGCGTGATCCTCGCGACCTACGGCGACATGGTCCGCGTCCCGGGCAGCGTCCCGGGCGACAATCTCGCCCGCCGCCGCGCGCTCGGCGCGCGCGTCGAGGTGGTCTACTCCCCGGTGGACGCCGTGGAGCTCGCACAGAAGAATCCCGGCAGCGAGATCGTTTTCCTCGGCGTCGGCTTCGAGACCACCGCCCCCGGCACCGCCGCCGCCGTGCTGACGGCGCGGGAGCGGGGCGTGAAGAATTTTTCGCTTTTCTCCATGCTCAAGACCGTCGAGCCCGCGCTGCGCGCGCTCATCGCGTCCGAGGGCTTCAACGTGCAGGGCTTTCTCTGCCCGGGCCACGTCGCCACGATCATCGGCGAGCGGGGCTTCGACTTTCTGCCGCGGGACTACGGCCTGCCCGCCGTCATCAGCGGCTTCGAGCCGGAGGACATCCTCGGCGCGGTCTACCTGCTGCTGCGGCAGCTCGCGGAGGGAAAGAGCCTTGTGCAGAACGAATACCGCCGGGCCGTAGCGCCCGACGGCAATCCGCTCGCCCGCGCGATGATGGAGCGCTGCTTCGCCCCCCGCCGCGACCTCTGGCGCGGCCTCGGCGCGATCGAGGACAGCGGCCTGGGGCTGCGCGGGGAGCTCGCGGACTTCGACGCGGAAAAGAAGTTCGGCGTCGAATACAGGGAGGCGTCCCGGCCCACGGCCTGCCGCTGCGGCGAGGTCATCACCGGGCGGCTCGGAGCGAACGAGTGTCCGCTCTTCGGAAAACGCTGCACGCCGGAGGATCCGGTCGGGCCCTGCATGGTGTCCTCCGAGGGCGCCTGCGCGGCGGCGTACAAGTATCAATCGGTATAGAGGCGCCTTATGGACGAGATCATCACGCTTGACTACGGCAGCGGGGGCAAAAAGACCTCGCGGCTGATCGATAATATGATCGTACCGGCCTTCGCCAACCCGGCGCTCGAGGCGCTGGGCGACGGGGCGATCCTCCCCGGCGCGGAAAAGCTGGTCTTTTCGACCGACAGCTTCGTCGTCAGCCCGCTGTTTTTCCCGGGCGGCGACATCGGCAAGCTCTCGGTCTGCGGCACGGTCAACGACGTCGCCGTCAGCGGCGGCGTGCCGCGGTATTTAAGCTGCGCTTTTGTGATAGAAGAGGGTTTTCAAACCGGGGCTCTCGGGCGTATAATAGAGTCGATCCGCGCCGCCGCCGAAAAAGCGGGCGTGGACGTCGTCACCGGCGACACGAAGGTCGTCGAGCGCGGCCGCGGCGACGGGCTGTATATCAACACCGCCGGGATTGGTTTTCTGAAGTATCCCGGCCTCTCCCCGAAGGCCATCCGGGCGGGGGACGACGTGATCGTCTCCGGCACGGTCGGCGACCACGGCACGGCCGTCATGCTCGCGCGCAGCGGCATGGCGCAGGGCGCGCTGCAGTCGGACTGCGCGGCCCTCAACGGCCTGTGCGCCGCCATCCTCGAGAGCGGCGGCGCCGTGCGCGTCCTGCGCGACCCGACGCGCGGCGGCGTTGCGACGACGCTCTGCGAGTTCCTCGAGGGCAGCGCCCTGTCGATCGAGCTCGACGAGGCGGCGATCCCCGTCCGGGGCGAGGTCCGCGCGGCCTGCGATCTGCTCGGCCTCGATCCGCTCTACTGCGCCAACGAGGGCAAGCTCCTGTGCGTCGCCGCGCACGAGGACAGCGAAAGGATCCTCGCCGCGATGCGCGCGACGGAGGAGGGAAAGGACGCGGCCGTGATCGGCCGCGTGACGGAGCGATACGCCGGCAAGGTCGTGATGAAGACGGCCTTCGGCGGCAGCCGCATTCTGCAGAAGCTGGCCGGGGCGCAGCTCCCCAGGATCTGTTGATAACGGCCCCCAGGGGCATTTATCATATAATTGTGCGCAAAAACCATTTCAATACGGGAAAACAGAGGTGAAACGAATGCAAATGCAGGAGTACAAGAAGATTATGATCGACAAAGATCAGATCGTACCCGTTGCAGAGCGCATGAGGAAGAACGGGGTCTGGCTGACCATGATCCACGGCTTCGTCAACAAGGAGGGGCAGATGGAGATCTGCTACGACTACCAGGTGGAACCCGCCGTCGAGTCCTACCACGTGGTCGGGGAGATGACCGTCCCGTCCATCGGCGAGATCTACGATGTCGCCGCCCAGTGGCCGGAGCGTGAGATCAACGAGCTTTTCGGCGTCACCTTCGAGGGGCTGGACGTGTCCAAGCGTCTGTTCCTGCCGGAGGACATGCTGGAGACACAGGGCAAGGGTCAGATCATGGTCACTCCCTTGAGCGAACTGCGTCGGCTGAACAGAGAGGAGGCGGGTGAACAATGAGCTACATCATCCCGATCGGTCCTTACCATCCCGCACTGGAGGAGCCGGTCCACGCAAGACTCTACACCGAAGGCGAGATCATCAAGGACGCGGAGGTCTTCGTCGGCTACAACCACCGCGGCATCGAGAAGCTCGCGACCGAGCGCAACGCGATCCAGACCCTCGTGCTGGTCGAGCGTGTGTGCGGTATCTGCTCGCACTCCCACGCCTTTACCTACGCGATGGCCGTGGAGGCCATCAACCAGCTCGAGGTCCCCAAGAGAGGCGCCTACATCCGCGTCATCACCGAGGAGCTGGAGCGTCTGCACTCCCACTTCCTGTGGCTGGGCATCGCCTGCCACATCATCGGCCACGACAGCATGTTCATGCACATCTGGGACGAGCGCGAGCTGGTCATGGAT
>CACWIS010000013.1 GCA_902761055.1 Oscillospiraceae bacterium | reverse complement strand
CGAAATGTTCTCGTCCGCGAACGGGACCTTGTTGCGGCCGTAGCCCGTGCCGATCAGGTACTCAAGCTCCTTCGAGTCCTTCAGTCCCGCCTGCTTGCAGACGTCTTCCATCGCCGCGATCGCGCTCAGCTCCGAATTGATCTTGCTCCGGATCGTCGTATCCGCGATCATTTTGCCGTTCTCGTCCAGAATGACCGCCTTCGTGAAGGTCGAGCCAACGTCGCAGCCGCCAAAGTATTTCATGTGTTCGTTCCTACCCTTTCTATCAATCGTACTTGTACTTGGGGAATTTGTCGAGGTCATAGGGCTCGGCAAGCGTGTCCTTGCGCTCCATGTTGTCATAGTGCTTCTTCAGGAAGGGCTCGACCACGTTGAACAGCAGCTTGCCGTCGAGGTCGAAGAAGAAGATCACGAACAGTCCGACGTTGAGCAGCACAAAGATCAGGCAGAACTTGAGAAGCGCTTTCTTGAGTTTTTTCATTCCAACATATCCTCCTATTACCAGGTCATGGAGTCGTCAAAGTCAAGCAGCGAGGGGTCGAGCGGCTCTTCGTGCATGACCGTGGTCATGTAGTCGTTGATCTGACGGCGGATCTCCGCGCGGGAGATCTCCGCGCGGGAAACCGTGCGGCAGTCAGGCAGCGCGTGCGGGATCCAGAAAGCGTTGATGTTTCTCTTGCGGAACTCGTCCTCGAACAGGCCGTGCACGCCCTGCATGCCCTTGCACTGGAGCTGGTCGTACATCGCGACCATGTCGCAGTTGAAGCGCTTCATGTAATCCCACAGCTCGAAGATGTGGTGCATTCCGCCGACGGCCATGCGGCGCATCGGCGCCCACATGTGGTAGGTGGCCATGTCCTCGAGCATGTTCTCGTAGGAGTCGGTGCGGATCTCCATGTCGAACATCAGCGAGTCCATGCAGGACCAGGCGATCACGCGGTGGCGCGTCTGCGGGAAGGGATTGATCTTCTTCTCGACGCACTTGTACATGATCTTCTTGACCTTCTCGCTGGCTTCTTCCCAGCAGCTGGTCTGAATGCCGTACTGCGTGGAATAGATGCGGAACAGAGCCTGCGCAACGCCGTTGATCGGGTAGTAGTCGGTCTTGGAGGCGACGTCCCACTTCTCCCACTCGTCACGCTGCAGCTTGTTTTGGCGCTCGAGGTACTTCTTCATGGATTCCCAGCTGAAGGGAACGCCGGTCTGCTCCTCGACGAACTTCCACATCTCTTCGATCTCGTTCATGCAGTACTTCTTGACCAGCGGATCGTCGAACTGCATGGGGATCGGAAGGGCGAAGAGCGGCTTGTTGGCAAACCAGTCCTGCAGCGTGTGCGTGGAAACGGAAGCGTCGCAGGCCTCGTTGCAGGTGATGATAATCGGAGCGGAATCGGGCACGTCGTCGAGCACGAACAGGCCGGATTCGGCCTGGCACATCGGGCAGGGGTCGCCCGGCAGACCGATGGACTGCACCGCGTCGATATAGTTCAGAACCGTGTGGCTGTTGACGTGGCAGGTGACGAAGTAGGGGATCATCTCCATCGGGAGGTACTGATAGCCGGCGTCCTTCCAGGGGTAGAACAGCGTGCCGCAGGTCGTCTCGTTGGCATAGATCGTGTGCTTGTAGGCTTCGTTCTGCTTGCCGCCGTGCAGACGGGTGTCGGCGTTGAAGAAGTTGCAGATCTGGTGGATCGAGGCGCTGACCATCGCGCGGTAGTGCCACGCGGAGGCTTCCAGCGCTTCGCCGCGCATGCCCTGCAGGCCGCGCTCGAACCAGTGGATAACGGGCAGATAGGTCTGGCCCATCCAGCGATAGCGCCAGGTGCCCTTGACAAAGTCGATGGGATTGTTGGAGTACTTCAGGATATCCAGGACCATATGCACATAGTTGTAGCCCCAGATATTGTACATGTAGTAGAAGGTGTCCTTGACGCCGCGCCACTCTCTGTGCTTGAGAAGGCCGGTCTTGTCCTCGTACAGCTCGCCGAGACGGCGGCCGCCCTCTTCGGCGGTATGGGGCTTGCCGTACCAGAAGTCCTTTACGGCTTTGATGGGATTCTTTTTAGCCATGATCACTTGTCCTCCTGGATCTGCTTGATTTCAATACTCTCCACAAAGGCCTGGAAGCGCGTGCGCAGCTGGCCGGAAGCGGAGTTGATGTATTCCTTTTCGATCGAGCAAACGGGGATGCCGTAGTCGCGCTTGAGGATGAAGGTGTCGATCACGCGCTCGTAGCTCCAGTACTCGCAGAACTTGTTGGAGGCGACGATGACGCCGTCGGCGTGGTATTCCTTCGCCAGGTCGGCCAGTCTCTTCTTTCTGGCGCGCATCTCGTCCTGCGGCATGAAGCGCGGGCAGTTGGAGGTCTTGAGGTAGTGCTCGGCGATGCAGCGGAGCGGGCTCTTGCCCTCCTCGAGCACGATGGGCTGGCGGCTCTCGACGGCGCCGTAGCAGAAGCGGTCGCACACGACGAGCGCGCCGCAGCCTTCGACGAGCTTGGTGAAGTCGGGGTCGTCGTTCTCGGAGCCGGCCAGCACGACCTTGCAGCGGAACTCCTTCTTCAGGTTGGGCTCGCGGGTCTTCATCTCCTCGGCCGTCTCGCGCAGGTACGGCAGGATCAGGTACTTCGGGCAGCAGAGGGAGACGAGCTGGATCACATGGAACTCATAGCCGGTGATCGTGGGGTTGTCCAGTTTGCGGTACTCGCCGATCTCGTTGATCAGGCGGCAGACCTCGTTGTGGTCCTCGACGGCCTTGACGAGCGTCTCGTCGGAGATGTCGATGCCGAAATGCTCGTGCAGCGGCTCAAGCACATGGGCGCGCAGCTGGGTCTCGAAGTGCTGGTAGCTGTTCTCGCTGTTCTTGAACGGAACGTCGGTGAAGGTGCAGAAGAAATCGTCGTTGTCGATGATGCGCATATCCTCGACGGAATCGAGGTGCTTCTGCTGGATGTGCTCCTGGAAGCGGCAGGTGGCGGTGCAGGTCTCGGTGCCCATCTGGGCGTCGAGGAAGTTGTAGCCGCCCTCGAGCGCGCGCTCCAGCAGGGAGCGGGCGTAGTGGCAGACGCGTCCGGACAGGTAGTAGGTCGCAATGTCCGGAGAAGTGCAGCCGGGCGCTCTCAGACGGACCGAGAAGCAGCCGGGCAGGTCGAGAAGCACTTCAGGCATGAAATAGCAGGTATAGCCGATGGCCCTCTTCCCCTCGGCCTTCGCCTGCTTGACAAGCTCGTTGTTCGCTTCCTGAAGGAGATTCTCGAAATAGATGAGATGCTTAAGATCTTTCAACAGATAACCCCCCAAAAACTTTCGATTTCTGTTAACGGCAGAGCATGCCATTCGTACTTATAATTTTAACAAAATGTTACATCACTGTCAATCGGATTTCCGCTTCCGGCTGTCAAAATTCCGCATCGTTTCTTGTTAAAAATGTCTGAAATCACAGGGCTTTTGTTATACAATTCGACTGTGTTTGTCTAAAAGTCAGAGCCTGCGCCAGTTTCGGAAGAAGCGCTCGATCTCCGCCGCGGGGGCGGCGGCGCTGCCCTGGATCATCTCGCTCTTTCCGCCGCCGCGTCCGCCGATCGCGGCGTTGATCTCCTTTGCCGCGGCGCGCAGATCGACCTGCCGGCTTCCGATGATATAGCGCCAGCCGCTCTCGTCGCTGCCGAGGAAGAGCGCCGCCGCGCCCGCGGTCTTTTCCGTGAGCCGGTTGACCAGCTCGCGCGCGGCCGCCTCGCTCAATCCCTCGTCGAAGAGGCAGATGTGCCCCTCCGTCGGCTCGACGTTGGCGGCGCGCAGCGCCGCGTAGGCCATGCCCAGGCGCGAGGCGCGCTCCTTGAGCTTTTCCTCCGCCTCCAGCACTCTCTCCACGGCCTCGGCCACCTCGCCGCGCTTCGCGCTCAGCGCCGCGGAAATCCGCGCGACGCTGTTCTGGCGGCGTCGGTAATCGTCGAGCGCGTCCATCCCGCACACGAGCGTGAGGCGCACGCCGCCGCGGTGCCGCTCGGCCGTGAGCAGCTTGATCACGCCGATCTCTCCCGTCGCTCTGACGTGCGGCGCGCAGCAGGCGCAGCGGTCGACGCCTTCGATCTCCACGATGCGCACCGCGCCGTCGAGCTCCTTTTTGCTGCGGTACTCGAGCGCGGCCAGCTCTTCCGCCGAGGGGAAAAAGCTCCGCACGGGGATGTTCGCGCGCACGGCCAGGTTGGCCTCGTATTCGATGCCGCTGAGCTGCTCGAAGCTCAGCTCCTTGTCGAAGTCGATGGTCATGCAGTCCGCGGCCATGTGGAAGCCGACGTTCTCCGCGCCGTATTTCCGGTGCGTCAGGCCGGAGAAGACGTGCTCGCCGCTGTGGTTCTGCATCCGGCGCAGACGCTGCTCCGCGTCCACGGCGCAGGCATGCGCGCCCGGCGCGGGCGCGCTCTCGCAGAGGTGCCAGATCTCCCCTTCCCGCTCGTGCACGTCGAGCACGCGCACGCCGCCGATCGTGCCGGTGTCCGCCGGCTGCCCGCCGCCCTCCGGGAAAAAGGCCGTGCGGTCGAGCCGCGCCTCGACGCCGCGCGCGCTCCGGCGCGTTTCGAGCACCTCGGCTTCGAACGAGAAAAGATGGCTGTCGAGATAATACAGTTTTTCGGTCATGGCGGTCTCCTTAAAAAAGACCGAGATCGGATCTCGGCCTTTGGGGTTTTTCGGTTTATATCACGCGCACGCGCAGGACCTCCGGCATCGCCCGGATGCTGTCGGCGACGTCCTCGCCGATCTGATCGCCCAGGTCGACGATCGTGACGGCGTAACCGCCGCGCGGCTTGTTGATCATGTGCTCGACGTTGATGTCGCGCGCGCTGATGGAATCCAGGATGCGCGTGATCATGCGCGGGACGTTGCGGTGGATGACGCACAGGCGGCACACGCCCATGCGGCTGAGCGAGATGTCCGGCAGGTTGACGGAGTTCTTGATGTTGCCGTTGGCGAGATAGTCGTAGATCTGGTTGGCGCCCATGACCGCGCAGCGGTCCTCGCTCTCGGGCGTACAGGCGCCGAGGTGCGGCATGGCGATGACGCCCGGCTGTCCGATCAGCTTCTCGTTGGGGAAATCCGTGACGTACTTCGCCACCTTGCCGGAGGCGAGCGCCGCGAGCATATCCTCGTCGCAGACGACCTCGGCGCGGGACTCGTTGACGATACGCACGCCGTCCTTCATTTTCGCGAGCGTCCCGGCGCAGATCATGTGGTGCGTCTGCTCGGTATAGGGGACGTTGAGGCTGATATAGTCGCTGCGCGCGAGGAGCTCGTCCATCGACTCGGCCCGCAGGACGTTGCGGGACAGGCGCCAGGCCGCGTCGACCGACATGAAGGGGTCGAAGCCGTAGACGGTCATATCCAGCGACTCGGCCAGATTGGCCACCAGCGCGCCCGTCGCGCCCAGGCCGATCACGCCCATGGTCTTGCCCATGAGCTCCGGCCCGCCAAAGGCGTTCTTTCCCTTTTCGACCAGCGCGGGGATCCTCTCGCCCTCGCCGGCGATGGATCTGACCCACTCGATGCTGCCCAGCACGTCGCGCGAGGCCATGACCAGCGAGCACATCTCCAGCTCCTTGACGCCCTCGGCGTTCGCGCCGGGGCTGTTGAAGACGACGATGCCCTTTTCCGCGCAGTCCTCGACGGGGATGTTGTTGTAGCCGGCGCCGGCGCGCGCGATGCACAGCAGCTCCTCGTTGAAGGGATAACCGTGCAGCTCGGCGCTGCGGCAGAGGATGGCCTGCGGCCTTTCGATATCGCTCCGCACGCGGCAGCCGCGCTTTTCCAGCACCTCGATCCCCAGCGGGGAGATGCTGTTCATCGTCTTGATCTCAAACATGTTCTCTCTCAAACTCCCTCATGTATTCGGCCAGCTTCGCCGCGCCCGCGAGGGGCATGGCGTTGTACAGCGAGGCGCGCATGCCGCCCGCGGTCTTGTGGCCCTTGACGGAAACGAAGCCCCGCGCCGCCGCGCCCGCGGCGAAGCGCGCGTCCGTCTCCGGATCTCCCGTGGAAAAGGTGACGTTCATGAAGCTGCGGTCCTCCGCGCGCGCCCGGCCGCGGAAGAGCCGGCTCTCGTCGAGCACCTCATAGAGCAGCGCCGCGCGCTCGCGCGCCCGCTCGCCCATCGCCTCAACGCCGCCGTTCTCCCGCACCCAGTCCAGCACCAGCGAGAGCATGTAGATGCACCAGCAGGGCGGGGTGTTGAGCATGGAATCCGTGCGGATCATCGTCGCGTAGTCCATGATCTCCGGCGTACACGGCAGCGCGTGCCCCGCGAGGGACCTCTCGACGATCACGACCGTGAGCCCCGCGGGCGCCATGTTCTTCTGCGCGCCGGCGTAGACGAGCGCGTATTTTGAGAAGTCCACGCGCCGCGTCAGGATATCGGAGGACATATCGCACACGAGCGGGCAGGCCGTCTCGGGCACGTAGTGCCACTCGGTTCCGTAGATCGTGTTGTTCGCGCAATAGTAGAAGTATTCTGCATCGTCGCTCAGGGCGAGCTCGTCCTGCTTCGGGATGCGGTCGAAGCCGCTTGCCGCGCCGTCGTAGGCGATGCGGACCGTGCCGTACTTTTTCGCCTCCGCCGCGGCCTTTGCGGAGAAGCGGCCCGTGACGGCGTAATCCGCCGTCCCGCCCGCGAGCAGATTCATCGGGATCGCGGCGAACTGCAGCGTCGCGCCGCCCTGCAGCAGCAGGATCTCGTGGCTGTCGGGCACCGCGAGCAGCTCTTTGAGCGAAGCCTTCGCGGTGTCGAAGATCTCCTGGAAGGGGGCGGAGCGGTGGCTCATCTCCATGACGGACATGCCCGTGCCCTTGTAATTGAGCATCTCCGCCGCGGCGCGCTCGAGCACGCTCTGCGGCAGGACCGAGGGTCCCGCGGAGAAATTGAAGACCTCTTCCCTGTTCACGTCCCTCACCTCCCGGTAGTGCTTTTCGGAGAGATTATACCATAGACGCAGCGCGGCTATGGTATCATTCGTCCTGTTTTCCGGCTGCCGCGGCAGCGGCGGGGAAAACGAAATGAAAAAACATATAATAACGGCATTTTGCCGTTATTATATCATCCCCTTGCGCTGCGGTCAAACGACATTTCCCACAAGCTCGCCGCTCGAAACGCCGGTGATTTTGACGTTTTTGACCTGTCCGTGCAGTCCCGGCCCGGGCACGCGCACGCGCAGATAGTTGTCGCTGTGTCCCACCGAGCCCTCGCCCGCCGCGCTCTCAAAGAGGACCTCCAGCGTCTGGCCGATCTGCCGCGCGAGGTAATCCGCGCGCATCTCCTCCGCGGCCGCGGCCGCCTCGGCCGCGCGGCGGCTCTTGACCGCGGCCGAAAGCTGCTCCGGCATTTTGTCGGCCGGCGTGCCCGGGCGGCGGGAATAGGGAAAGACGTGCATATCGGCGAAGCCGCAGCGGCGGATGAAGGCGAGCGTTTCGGCCTGGTCGGCCTCGGTCTCGCCGGGGAAGCCGGTGATGAGGTCGGCCGTCAGCGCGCAGCCGGGGAAGGAGCGGCGCAGCCGCTCCGTGACCTCGAAGAAGGCCGCCGTGTCGTATTTGCGCCGCATGGCGCGCAGCGTCCGGTCGCAGCCGGACTGCAGCGAGAGGTGAAAATGGCGGCAGACCTTGCCCGTCGCCGCGAGCCTTTCGCAAAATTCCTCCGTCACGACGGTCGGCTCGAGCGAGCCGAGCCGGATGCGCATCGCCCCCGCACCCGCCGCGACGGTCTCGACGAGCTCCGCCAGGCCCGGTCTGCCGGGCAGGTCGACGCCGTAGGACGCGATCTCGATGCCCGTGAGCACGAGCTCGCGGTAGCCCTCGGCGGCGAGACGCGCGCTCTCCTCCGCCGCGCGCGCGAGCGGCAGACTGCGCAGGCGGCCGCGCGTATAGGGGATGATGCAGTAGCTGCAGAAGTTCTGGCAGCCGTCCTGGATCTTGAGCATGGCCCGCGTCCGGCCCTCGAAGGCGCCGGCGCGCAGCTCCTCGAAGACGCGGCGCTCGAAGGGCTTGTCGATGAAGAGCGCTTCGGCGTTCTCCGCGGCGGCTTTTTCCACGGCCTCGACGAAGCCGCGGCGGTCCCCCGTGCCGAAGACGACCCTCGCGCCGAGCGCGCGCACCGCCTCCGGCTCGAGCTGGGCATAGCAGCCGGAGACCGCAAGCACCGCGCCGGGCTGCTCCTCGCAGAGGCGGCGGATCGTCTGGCGCGTCTTGCGTCCGCTCTCGGCCGTGACGGCGCAGGAGTTGACGATCACGGCGTCCGCGCTCTCGCCCGGACGTGCCGCCGTATGGCCGCGCGCGTTCAGCAGCGCCTCCATGGCCTGGGTTTCGTACTGGTTGACCTTGCAGCCGAGAGTGGCTATAATGTACTTCATAAAAGCTCTCCAAAAGGGTGGATGGAATGGAACACTATCTTGACAACGCCGCGACGACCCGGGTCTGCCCCGAGGCGGCCGAGGCCGCGGTATATGCGATGACGGAAGGCTACGGCAATCCCAGCTCGACCCACCGCAAGGGCCGCGAGGCGGCGAAGCTGCTCGGCCGCGCGCGGGAGCAGCTTGCCGGCGCGCTGGGCTGCCGGCCGACGGAAGTCGTCTTTACCTCCTGCGGCAGCGAGAGCGACAACTGGGCGCTGCTCGCGGGGGCGGAGGCGGCGCGCCGCGCGGGGCGGCACATCGTCAGCTCCGCGGTCGAGCACGACGCCGTGCGCAAAAGTCTCGATCTTCTCGAGCAGCGCGGCTTCGAGATCACGCGCCTGATGCCGGACGCGGGCGGCGCGATCCGCGTCGGGGACGTGGCGGCGGCGCTGCGCGAGGATACGGCACTCGTCTCGCTGATGCTCGTCAACAACGAGACCGGCGGCGTGACGGATATCGCGGGCGTGGCGAAGCTGCTGCGCGAGCGCGGCTCGCGCGCCCTGCTGCACACCGACGCGGTGCAGGGCTTCCTGAAGGTCCCCTTCTCCGCCTCGAGCCTCGGGGCGGACCTCATCAGCGTCAGCGGCCACAAGATCCACGCGCCCAAGGGCGTCGGCGCGCTGTACGTCCGCTCCGGTCTGCGCCTGCGGCCCTTCGTGGTCGGCGGCTCGCAGGAGGACGGACGCCGCGCCGGGACCGAGGCGCTGCCCCAGATCGCGGCCTTCGGCGCCGCGGCCGAGCTCGCGAAGAGGGACATGGCGGCGAACTGCGCGCGCATGGCGGCCTTCAAGGCCGAAACGCTCGCGCGGCTGCGCGCGGCCATCCCCGAGCTGCAGTGGATCGAGAGCGCCGCGCCCCATATCCTGAACGTCTCGCTTCCCGGCTGGCGCAGCGAGGTGCTGATGAACTTCCTCGAGGCGAGGGAGATCTACGTATCAAAAAGCTCCGCCTGCAAAAAGGGCGGGCGGAGCCATGTGCTTGAGGCGATGGGCCTGCAGTCCCGCGTCATCGACGGGGCGCTGCGGATCGGTTTTTCGCGCTTCACGACGCGGGAGGATGTCGAGGCGCTCTGTGCCGCGCTCACGGAAGCGCACGACACGCTGGCGCACAGATAGGATACGGCCTGCCAGGGGACTCCGGCTCATTCCGCCGGGGTCTTTTTTTCTTCCGCGATCTTCTCGTCCTCTTCGTAAGCGGCCTTTTTGACGGGCATGCGCGTGACCGGATCGATATGATCCAGATCGGCGTAAGCCTCCGGCTCGACGGGCAGGTCCCGCCTGGCGAGGCGCTTTTCGACCAGATTCGTGATGCCCGTGTAGATCACGACGAAGACCGGCACGCCCAGCAGCATGCCCCAGAAGCTGAAGAGCCCGGCGCCGAGGATGATCGAGAACATGACCCAGAAGCCGTTGATGCCGATCGAGCTGCCGAGGATCTTCGGGCCGATGATGTTGCCGTCGATCTGCTGGAGGATGATGATGAAGACGATGAAGATCAGGCTCTTGACCGGATCGACCAGCAGGATGATGAAGGCGCTCGGGATCGCGCCGATCAGCGGGCCGAAGAAGGGGATGATGTTCGTCACGCCGATGATCACGCTCACCAGCAGGGTGTAGGGCATGTTGAGCAGCGCGCAGACGATGTAGCAGATCAGGCCGATGATGGCCGAATCGAGCAGCTTGCCGTTGATGAAGCCCATGAAGGTCTTGTCGGTGAAGCGGACCGCCTCGCGCACCTTCTCCGCCTTCTCCATGCCGAAGACGCAGTAGCACAGACGCATCGCCCTGGCGGACGCGCTCTCCGAGTTGCCCAGCAGATACACCGAGACGATGATGCCGATGACCAGGTTGTAGATGCCGCGGACGAAGTAGTACACGCCGGCGGTGACGTTCGTCACGAAGCTGCCGAGCCGCGGGAGGATCGTATCGCGGATCCAGGCGAAGAGGTTGGTGTTGATCTCCTCGAACTTTTCGGTGACAAAGTCGCGCAGGTCGGGATAGTTGGTGAGCATCTTCTGCGACCAGGCGCTGATCTTGCCGATATAGAGCGAGCTGTTGTTGACGATCGTCTCGACGCTGGCATACAGCTGCGGGATGATGAGATACACCAGGGCGGTGATCGCCGCGAGAAAGACCAGGATGGACAACAGCACGGACAGGCCCTTGGCCAGGCCGGGCGCGCCGGTCTTCCTTTTGCCGGAGAGCTTCACGGTCAGCGGCAGAAAGACGTTCTTATACAGCACCTTGTTCAGCGGGTTGAGCAGATACGCGATCACCAGGCCCCAGATGAAGGGGCTGAGGATCCTGGCAAGGCTCCCCAGAACGCCGCCGACCTTGGGCAGATAGGCCAGCGCCATGTAGAACAGGATCGAACAGGCGACGACGCAGAAGGCGGTCACGCCCCAGTACAGGTACTTTTTATCCCAGTTGAATACTCTTCTCACGGCAGCACACCCTTTCGGCCGACGCAAAGCCCGCCCTTTGTTGTTTACCAATACATTTTACTATTGCCCCCGGGCAGCGTCAACAACAAATTGTGAATTATTCCGTCCGGCCCGCGCCGCGCCGCATAAAGTCGTTATGGAAACTCATCGGGCGGATCGGAAATGGATATTCAGTTTTTTTACTTTGTGGAAAAGTCTGTTGGAAATGTTGAAAAAGGCTGTGTTCACAGTCCGTTCATCTTTCCCGCGGATGAATATTCCCCGCTCCGCTTTGTCGAAATATGCATAATCCTGTCAACCTCGCATGCCGCCGTGCGCTCTTTCATACCATCAAGCGAGGTGATGGACCATGAAACGTACGCTGCTTTTTCTGCTCCTCCTCGCGCTCCTCCCCCGCGGCGCGGCGAGCGCCGAGCCGCTGCGGGACGACGCGCTGAAGATCGCGGCGCCGTGCGCCGTGCTGCTGGAAAAGGAGACCGGCGAGCTGCTTTACGAGAAGGGCGCGCACGAGCGCGCATATCCCGCGAGCGTCACGAAGGTCATGACGCTGCTGCTGATCGTCGAGGCGATCGAGAGCGGCCGGCTTTCCCTCGAGGACACCGTCACGGCCAGCGCCCGGGCCGCCTCCTTCGGCGGCAGCTGCGTCTATCTCGAGGAGGGCGAGCGGATGAGCGTCGACGAGATGCTCAAATGCATCGCGGTCGTCTCGGCCAATGACTGCGCCGTGGCGATGGCCGAGCATCTGTGCGGCAGCGAGGAGCTTTTTGTCGAGCGCATGAACCGCCGCGCGGAGGAGCTGGGCATGGGCGAGACCCATTTCACGAACTGCACGGGGCTTTTCGAGGACGAGGATCACTACACCTCGGCCTGGGACGTGGCGCTGATGTCCCGCGCGCTGATCCGCCACGAGCTCGTCAAGCGCTACACGACGATCTGGATGGACTCGATCCGCGGCGGCGCCTTCGGGCTGAACAACACCAACAAGCTCGTCTACTGGTATCCCGGCTGCACGGGGCTCAAGACGGGCTACACCTCCCAGGCCCTGTACTGTCTCGCCGCGACGGCGGAGCGCGACGGCACGGAATACGTCGCCGTGATCATGCGCGCGCAGAGCATCGACTCGCGCAACGCCGACGCCAAGGCTCTTTTGAACTACGCCTTCGCCAACTTTGCGCTCTGTCCCCTGCCCACGGAGGCGGAGCTGCCCGCCGCGGAGCTGCGCTGCGGGACGGACGCGGCGGTGCCGCTGCGTCCGGCGGACGGGGCGCGTGCGATCCTCGTCCCAAAGGGCGGGGAGAGCTGCTCCTTCTCCTGCGAGCTCAGCGAGGCCGCCGCGCCCGTCTGCGAGGGTCAGCGGCTCGGCACGCTCGTCGTCAGGCGCGGCGGCGAGGAGCTCGCCCGTCTCCCGCTTGAGGCGGCCGCCACGGTGGAGCGCATCGGCTTCACGGGCATCCTCGGGCGGCTCGCCGCCTCGCTCGTCGGCCTGCAGAGCGGCTGTTTTTCCCTTGTATTTCCGGCGGAATGATGTATAATAGTTTTGTTATGACCCTGAATCATACGCCCGATCAAATATAAGGAGGCAATCCCATCATGCTGAAAGTCGATCTCTCCGGCGCTTCCGCCTTTTTCACCGGCGCCGGCCCCGATTACGCGCACGCCGCCCTCGCGCATGAGACGCTGCTCTCGGGCAGCGGCCTCGGCAGCGATTTCACCGGCTGGCTCGGCCTTCCCCGCAGGATCCGCGACACCGAGCTTGACCGCATCGTCGCCGCCGCGGAGAAGATCCGCGCGCGCTCCCGCGCGCTCGTCGTCGTCGGCATCGGCGGCTCCTATCTCGGCGCGCGCGGTGCGATCGAGCTGCTGCGCCCCGTGCCCGGCGAGGGCGATCCGAAGGTCTTTTTCGTCGGCAACGGCCTGAGCGCCGACTATCTCTGCGACGTGCTGCGCCAGCTCGGCGACGCCGACTTTGACGTGAACGTCATCTCCAAGTCCGGCACCACGCTCGAGCCCGCCGTCTCCTTCCGCATCTTCCGCGAGCTGCTGGCGAAGAAGTACGGCGATATGGCCGGCGAGCACATCTTCGCCACGACCGACGCGCGCCGCGGCGCGCTCAAATCTCTGGCCGACGCCGAGGGCTGGGAGAGCTTCGTCGTTCCCGACGACGTGGGCGGCCGTTTCAGCGTGCTCTCCGCCGTTGGCCTGCTGCCGATGGCCGTCGCGGGCATCGACGTGCGCCGCGTCGTCGACGCCGCCGTCGCCGAGATGGACGCGCTCCGCGTCCCGGGCAGCGACAACCCCGCCTGGCAGTACGCCGCCGCGCGGCAGAACCTGTACGGCAAGGGCTTCTCGGTCGAGATCCTCGGCTGCTACGAGCCGAGCTTCCGCTTCATGGCCGAGTGGTGGAAGCAGCTCTACGGCGAGAGCGAGGGCAAGGACGGCAAGGGCATTTTCCCCGCGAGCGTCGAGTACACCGCCGACCTGCATTCCATGGGCCAGTACGTCCAGGAGGGTCCGCGCATGCTCATGGAGAGCATCGTCCGCTTCGACAGCTCCCTGTGCTCCTACGCCGTGCCCTTCGACGCGGCCGACGGCGACGGGCTGAACTACATCGCCGGACGCGACCTCGCCGAGGTCTGCGCCGTCGCGGCCGACGCCGTGAAGGAGGCGCACATCTCCGGCGGCGTGCCGAATATCGTGATCCGCTGCGCGCGCCGCGACGAGGAGGGCTTCGCCGCGCTGGTCTGCTTCTTCGAGTTCGCCTGCGCCCTCTCCGGCTACATGTCCGGCGTCAATCCCTTCAACCAGCCGGGCGTGGAGGCCTACAAGAAAAACATGTTCCGCATGCTCGGCAAGCCGGGCGCGGTCTGATCGTTTCCATGTCCGGAATAAAAAACGGCGTCGGCGCGGTACGCTCCATTGCCGACATGATCGGAAAAAAGAAGGTCGCCGTGTATGCGGCGGCCTCCGACTATTTCCTTTTCATGTCCCTGGTCCCGATCCTGATGCTGCTCGTCAGTCTCGTGCGCTATCTGCCCTTCGAGGCGGCGGACGTCATGCGTATCTTTTCCGGCACGGTGCCGGAGTCGGTCTACAACGTGATCCGTTCCATTGTCGAGAGCATCTACCGCAGCGGCAGCGGCGTCGTCACGGTCTCGATCCTGCTGACGCTCTTCTCCGCCTCGAGCGCGATGCGTTCGATCATGAAAGGGCTCGACGCGGTCTACGGGGTCGAGCGCCGCGAGAACGTGATCGTCTTTTTCCTGCGTGCCGTCGCCTATATGCTCATCCTCGTTCTCATCATCCTTTTGAGCCTCCTGGTCATGGTCTACGGCGAGGTCATCGTCGAGGCGCTGCACGCGAAGCTGCCGCAGAACGCCTTTGTCGAAAGGCTCTTTTCGCTGCAGAGCGGCATGCGCTATCTGCTTGTCCTCGCGATCCTGACGCTCTCGTTCATTCTGCTCTACCGCTGGGTGCCCGCGGGCGAGCACCACTCCGTCCACCAATGGCCCGGCGCGCTGTTCAGCGCGCTCGCCTGGGTCGTCTTCTCCTGGGTGTTTTCCCTCTACGTCACGGTGTCCGACAAGTTCGGCGCCTACGGCTATCTCGGCACGATCCTCGTGTCGATGATGTGGATCTACTACTGTCTGATGTTCCTGCTCATCGGCGGCTGCATCAACGCCTACATCGAAGGGCGCGCCGCTGCGAGACGGCCGGGCGTGTCCGAAACGATCGACGAATAACTGCCTCCGAAAAAGCGAAAGGCGGGACCCCTGCGGTCCCGCCTTTCGCTTTTTGCGTTCCGTTCAGCGCTGTGCGCCGGGGAAGGTGCTCTCATAGAGCTTTTTGGCCTTGAAGATGCTGCTGAACGCGGAGCTGCCGGCCAGCACGATCAGGATGCCGCTGGGCGTGCCGTTCTGGATCAGGCCGACGACCATGCTCAGCACGCCGAGCGCCAGCGCGGCGATCGCGGGCGCCGGCGAGTATTTGCTCTTCAGCCAGACGGCGCAGATCACCAGCAGGATCGCGTCGATCGGGAAGATCCCTCCGATCAGCTCGAAAACAAGCGTGAGACCGGCGCAGACGAACAGCAGGATCCAGCTGGTCCGGATGCTTTTGCTGATCTTCTCCGGGCAGAAGGGGCTGTGGATAAACTCCTTCAGGCTGGACGGCGCGGGGCCGGCGTTTGCCTGCTCGACCGGGGGCTGTTCGACGGCGGGCACGGCGGGCTCGGGAGCGATCGCCGGAGCGGCGGCGGTGTTCGGAGCTCCGTCTGTAAGCGGCGCGCCGCAGTTCTGACAGAATTTTTCTCCTTCTCTGATCTCTCTTCCGCAATAGGGGCAGTTCATGGGGCAGTCTCCTTTCTGTGTCTGTGGCGTGTCTTACAGTACCTGCGTCGCCGCGAGGCGGCGGTTTTTATAATCGGGGTCGCCGGTCACGTCGCGCAGCACGGTCAGCTCCTCCGGCAGCGCGGCGCCGTCGTGTCCGCCTCCGTAGACGAACAGGATCGCCCGCTCGGCGGAGAAGGGATAGACGTCGATCTCCATCGCGCGTCCGGCGCAGTGGAAGCGGTACTTGGTCTTGCGCACGGCGCGAAGCGTCAGGTCGCTCTCCATCAGATAGCCGATATACTCCTTCTCGGAGATCGGCCGCTCGGTGACCCAGCGCTTTCCGTCCTCGCCGATGCGCTTTTCGGTGTAGAAGTACAGGTATCCCCTGCCGTTGCGCTGCTGGCGGACGCGCCGCTCGGCCAGGGGATTGACCGACGTGAGGTAGGTCTGCATCATCTCGGTCGGGATCGCGCCGTACTTCTCCGCGAGCGTCTCGATCGAGGGCATGGCGATGAGGTATTTGCTCTTCCCCGCCTCCGGCACCTCCTGGCCGAGGACGCGGTAGATCGCGGCGATGGCGCGGTTGATCTTGTCCTCGAAATCCACGGAGTTGTCGATGATGTGCAGCGAGGGGTGCGCGCTCCAGGCGCGGATCGTCCTGTCGTCGATCGCGCGGGCCTGCTCCACGGTCTCATAGCGCGCGGCGTTGCCGTAGTTGTAGGCAAATTCCGCCCCCTTGGCGCAGGACACGAGATGCAGCACCGCGTCGTAGCCGGCGAGCATTTCCTCCTCGGTTTTGCCGAAATGCGCGAGCACCGTGCGGAACTCCTCGTCCGAGATATAGGCCTTGTCGTCGAAGAGCGCGCGGTCATAGACGATCAGCACCTTTTCCTCGGGCACCGTCTCCGCGGCGCGCAGCGCGAGGCGTTCCTTGTGCAGCTGGTCGTCGATCACGAAATACTGGAACTCCAGCATGCTCATGCAGCCCGGGAAGGGACCGATCCCGAAGCCGGAGATCAGCTCCGTCGCCGTCTCGGGGATGATGATGACCTTCCAGCCCTCCTCCTGGTTGAATTCCTTGAGGATGCGGCTGATGAGCGTCGTTTTGCCGGCGGCGGGGCCGCCGGTGAGGACGATGCGCGTGATCTTCTTGGCCATGATAGCTACTCCTCTTCTGTCTTTGTCGCGAGGCTTACGTTGATTTTACCATGTCGTCTTTCGCATTACAAGTCCCGGATCTCGGCCGCGACGCCGCCGTTTTCGAAGATCTCGACCAACGCCCAGGTGAGGCGGCGCCCCCGGCCGGCCGAGCCGGGGTTGACCAGCCGCACGCCGCCCATCTCCGTGTTCTCCGGCAGATGCGTGTGCCCGAAGAGCGCGAGCGTGCATCCCCGCTCCTGCGCGGCATAGACGAGCGAGTCCAGCCGCCCCCAGTCCACGGCGTAGCGGTGGCCGTGCGTCAGCAGCGCCCGCACCGGTCCGAATGCGACGACCTCGTCGAGCGGCAGCGCGGCCGAGAGGTCGCAGTTGCCGCAGACCTGATACAGCGGGATCCCGGGGAAGGCCTGCCGGAGCTTCTCCGCGTCGCGCTCCCCGTCGCCGAGATGCACGAGCGCGTCGGGCCGGATCGCCCGCACGGTCTCGATCATGCGTCCGGCGCTGCCGTGGGTATCGGAAAAAACGGCGATCCTCATGGTTTTTCTCCTTTTTTATCATCCTTTCCGCCGCGCCGGCATAAGATGGAGCGATTGGAAAGCGGGGTGTGTCGAGATGAAGGATCTGGATTCCGTCGCGCGTGCGCTCGCGCAGAGCGGACGGCGCGGCGAGCTGGAGGCGCTCGCCTCCTCGGCGGAGGGACGGGCGCTGGAGGGCATGGTGGACGGTGAGGCGCTGGAGCGCGCCGTTTCGCGCGGCGACGCCGCGGCGCTCAAGGAGATGCTCGCGTCGCTGCTCGCGACCCCCGAGGGGCGCAGGCTGGCGCAGGACGTGGGCAGGATCATGGAAAACTGAGGTCTATGTAAGCGAAGGGAGGCGGGCGCGTGAGCGAGCTGGAGGACAGGATCAACAGCGTACTGAACGACCCCGAGCAGCTTGCGCGCATCAGCGCGATGGCGCGCTCGCTCATGGGCGGCGAAAGCGCGCAGAGCGAACCTCCTCCCCCGCCGGGCGGCGAGGCGCCGGCGCTCGATCTCGGCGCGCTGCTCCGCGGCGGTCTCGGTCCCAAGAGCCGCGCGCTGCAGGCGCTTGAGGCGCTCGCGCCCTGTCTTGACGAGCGGCGCGGCGCGAAGCTGAAGCGGGCGATCGCCGCCGCGCGGATGCTGCGCGCGGCCCGCGCTGGGCTCGGCGCCGCGGAGGAGAGCCATGTATAAGGTCTACCGCGGCGTCGGGCCGGAGCGCCGCGTCGAGGAGCGTCCGGACCGCCATGTCCCGCACGCTCCGCCCCCGTCCGCCCCGCCGCACGGTCTCCCGGGCGATGCGCTGCGCGCGCCCTTCGAGGCGCTGCTGCAGCGTGTGACGGCGGAGCTGGAGACCGAGGATCTGATCCTCCTGCTGATCGTTTACCTCCTCTACCGTGAGAGCGGCGAGGAGGAGCTGCTCGTCATCCTCGGCGCGCTGCTGCTCTTATGAGCAGCCGTCTGCGCACGAGGGCGAGGGCTGCGGCGGAAGACGCGCAAAAGAGCGCCGCGCCGATCGCTTTTGCGAGCGCGCCGTGCGCGGCGAGCGCGACGGCGAGCAGCCCGAGCAGCGCGGAGACGGCGTAGAGCAGCCCCACGGCCTCGCGCTGCGAGCAGCCCAGATCGAGCAGACGGTGGTGGATATGTCCCCGGTCGGCGCGCAGCGGGTTGCGGCCGTGAAGCGCGCGGCGGACGAAGGCCCAGGCCGTGTCCGCAAGCGGCAGTCCCAGCGCGAGCGGCGCGAGGAAGCCCAGCAGTGCGTGCGCCTTGAACATGCCCAGCAGCGAGGCTGCGCCGAGCAGATAGCCCAGCAGCTGCGAGCCGACGTCTCCCATGAACACGCGCGCGGGATTGCGGTTGTACGGCAGAAAGCCGAGGCAGCCCCCGGTCACGGCGGCGAGCAGCAGCGCGACCTCGCCCTCGGAGACGAGCGCCGCGACAAGCAGCATGCTCCCCGAGGCGATGGCGGCCACTCCGGCCGCCAGGCCGTCGAGGCCGTCGATGAGGTTCATCGCGTTGGCGCAGAGCGTCAGCCACAGCAGCGTCAGCGGCAGCGAGAGCGCGCCGACGGCGACGAAGCGCCCGCTCCCGGCGAAGGGAACGGTCAGCACCTCGATACGCGCCCCCGCGCGCCAGGCAAGGCCGGCCGCGAGCAGCTGCGCCGCCAGCTTCAGCGGCGCGCGCAGTCCCAGGCAGTCGTCGAGCGCGCCCATCAGCGCGATCAGCAGCGCGCCGCGCAGCACGCCCTCGAGCGCCGCGCCGCCGCGTGAAAAGCAGAGCAGCGCCAGCGCCACGCCGAGAAAGATCGCCATGCCGCCCAGCCGCGGCACGGCGCCGCGGTGGACGCGCCGCTCCTCTCCGGGGCGGTCGATCGCGCCCAGGCGCGCGGCGAGCGCCGAGGCCGAGGGCGTGAGCAGGAAGCTCCACAGCGCGGCGCACAGCAGGGCGAGCGCGAGGCGCAGCGGCAGGGGCGAGTCGGTCAGCATGGGACAGGGATCAGCTCCGTTGAACAGAATAGCAAAAACGGCGGGTGACCCGCCGTTTTATGTTTTATTTCAGAAAGGCTTTTCGACCAGGCCGACCTTCTTGTAGACCTTGCGCAGGGTCCGCGAGGCGATGTGCTGGGCGCGGTGGGCGCCGTCGGTGTAGATCTCGCGCAGATAGGCCTTGTCGGCGATGATGCGGCTCGCCTCCTCGCGGATCGGGCGCAGCATCTCGATGACCGCGTCGCCGACCGCCGGCTTGAACACGCCGTAGCCCTTGCCGTCGAACTCCCGCTCGATCTCCTCGAAGCTCTCGCCGGTCACGGCGGCGTAGATGCTCATCAGGTTCGCCACGCCCGGCTTGTTCACGGGATCGTAGCGCACGCAGCGCTCGGTGTCGGAGTCGGTCACGGCGCGCTTGAACTTGCGGGCGATCTCCTCGGGCGCGTCCATGATGCACACGCGGCCGTTGCCGATCTCGTCGGACTTGGACATCTTGCTCGTCGGGTTGAGCAGGTCCATGATGCGCGCGCCCACCTTGGGCACATAGGGCTCGGGGACCTTGAAGGTCTCGCCGTAGAGATTGTTGAAGCGGATCGCGACGTCGCGCGCCAACTCGCAGTGCTGCTTCTGATCCTCGCCCACGGGGACGTAGTCCGCCTGGTAGAGCAGGATGTCCGCGGCCATCAGCGCGGGATAGGTGAACAGGCCGCCGTTGATGTTCTCGGCGTTCTTCGCGCTCTTGTCCTTGAACTGGGTCATACGGCTCAGCTCGCCGAACATCGTATAGCAGTTGAGCACCCAGCCGAGCTCGGCGTGCTCGTGCACGCTGCTCTGCAGGAAGAGGGTGTTCTTCTCCGGGTCGAGGCCGCAGGCCACGTACTGGGCCAGCTGCTCGAGCGTGCGGCGGCGCAGCAGCGCGGGGTCGTTGCGCGTCGTGAGGGCGTGCAGGTCCGCCATGAAATAATAGCAGTCATACTGCTCGGCCCGCTCCGCCCAGTTCTTGATCGCGCCGAGATAGGAGCCCAGCGTCAGATCGCCGGTCGGCTTGATGCCCGAGAGCATGACTTTTTTCTTTTCCGCAGAGATTGTATCCATAATGCCACCTCGTTTATACATACGCACGGGACTCTACAAGCCAGTATTTTAGCAAAAAGCTTTCGGCTTGACAAGCGCCGATTTCTAAAATATGATAGATGCCTGTGAATACGGTTTTTACGGAGGCAAGCATGAAAGATCAAGCCTGGTTCGACGCCATGGAGGCGCGCATCCCGCACGGCGAGGTGCGCACGCGTTTTGCTCCCTCTCCCACGGGCTACATGCACGTCGGCAATCTGCGCACGGCGCTCTATACCTATCTCATCGCCCGCCACGAGGGCGGCAAGTTCCTGCTGCGCATCGAGGACACCGATCAGGGCCGTCTCGTCGAGGGCGCGGTGGACGTGATCTACAAGACGCTGCGCGAGTGCCATCTCGAGCACGACGAGGGTCCGGACCTCGGCGGTCCGGTCGGCCCCTATGTGCAGACCGAGCGGCGGCCGCTCTATAAGGAGTACGCCGAACTGCTCATCGCGCGCGGCCATGCCTACCGCTGCTTCTGCGAAAAGGCGGAGAGCGAGGAGGACTCCGGCGAGTTCGACCGCGGCGACGATCCCTGCCGCTCCCTGAGCCGCGAGGAGGCCGACGCGCGCGCCGCCGCCGGCGAGCCCTACGTCATCCGCCAGCGCATCCCGCACGAGGGCACGACGACCTTCCATGACGAGATCTTCGGCGACATCACGGTGGAGAACGTCTCGCTCGACGATCAGGTGCTCATCAAGCGCGACGGCCTGCCCACCTACAACTTTGCCAACGTCGTGGACGACCATCTCATGGGCATCACGCACGTCGTGCGCGGCAGCGAGTATCTCTCCAGCGCCCCGAAGTACGACCTGCTCTACCGCGGCTTCGGCTGGGAGGTGCCGAAATACGTGCACTGCTCCCCCGTCATGCGCGACGCGCACAACAAGATGTCCAAGCGCCGCGGCGATCCGAGCTATGAGGATCTCATCGCGCAGGGCTTCCTTACGGACGCGGTGCTCAACTACGTCGCGCTCCTGGGCTGGAGTCCGAAGGGCGAGCAGGAGTTCTTCACGATGGACGAGCTCAAGGCCTGCTTTGACCTCTCCGGCGTCTCCAGGTCCCCGGCGATCTTCGACATTGAGAAGCTGCGCTACTTCAACAGCGCCTACATCCGCGCCATGAGCCCCGAGACCTTCGCCGCCGTTGCCGCGCCCTGGATCCGCATGGCCGTGAAGGACGAGCGCTACGACGCCGCCGCGATCGCCGCGCTGCTGCAGCAGCGGACCGAGGTGCTCGGCGAGATCCCCGAAAAGCTCGATTTCTTCGACGAGCTCCCCGACTACCCGACCGAGCTGTTCGTGCACAAGAAGTCCAAGTCCGACGAGCAGAGCGCCCGCGAGGCGCTCGCGGCCGTGATCCCGCTCTTCGAGGCGCTCGGGGACTGGAACGACGAGGCGATCCTGAACGCGATGGTCTCTCTGGCCGAGAAGATGGAGGCCAAGAACGCGAAGGTCATGTGGCCGGTGCGCATCGCCGCGGCCGGCAGGGCCGTCACGCCCGGCGGCGCGGTGGAGATCTGCCGCATCCTCGGCCGGGACGAGACGCTGCGCCGTCTGCGCATCGGTCTCGAGAAACTCTCCTGATCCCGGATCCCCGGCTTCGGAAGCCGGAACGGACCCTGTGACGACGAAAAACTCCGGACTGCCCGTCCGGAGTTTTTTCACAGCTTGTTTATAAAATATTGCGGCTTTGTTCATGCCATGGTCATATTTGTCTTTTATGATAAGGCCGACAACATGAGAGAGGCGATCTCTCAACTCCATCGTAAAAGAGGCCATCTGACATGTACGAGCCGGAAAACGAAACCGTTTCCTCCGCACAGAAGAACGAAACGGAAAGCGAATACCGTTACGGCGGCTTTGAGCCGGAGAGCATCTACTCCGACGCTCACTACACCCCCGAGGGGGAGAGCGCCGTCCCGCCGCGCTACTACACCCCGCCCGAGCCGAAGAAAAGCGTGAAGCGGGAAAAGAGCGGCAAGGGCGTCCGTGTCCTCGGCCTGGTCGCGCTCTGTCTCGTCTGTGCTCTCATCGGCGGTCTCGTCGGCGCCGGCTTCATGGGCGGCGCTCTGACCGAGCGCGTCGAAGCCCTCGAGCAGGAGCGGACCGCGCTGGCCATCACCCAGGCCGTCGAGTCGGTCAGCGAGCCGGCTCCCTCCGCGGCCGCGGTCGCGTATGCCGGCAGGGACGGCGGCGCCCTCCCCGCTCCGGAGATCTACCGCCGCGCCTGCGAGCAGGTCGTCGGCATCACGACCGAGATCACCTATACCAATTTCTTCGGCATGAACAGCTCCTCCGCCGTCTCCGGCTCCGGCTTCATCGCCTCGCCCGACGGATATATCGTCACCAATTACCATGTGATCGAGCTGGCCGCGCAGAACGACAAGGACGTCAACGTCATCCTGCACGACGGCACGCGCTACACCGCCGAGATCGTCGGCTATGAGAAATTCAACGATCTCGCCGTGCTCAAGATCGACGCGAGCGGTCTCAACGCCGCCTCCTTCGGCAGCAGCGACGCCCTCCAGGTCGGCGACCTGGTCTACGCCGTCGGCAACCCGCTCGGCGAGCTGGACTTTTCGATGTCCACCGGCCATGTCAGCGCGCTCGACCGCGCCATCACCTCCGATGAGAGCGGCGTGGCGATCAACATGTTCCAGATCGACGCGGCCGTCAACTCCGGCAACTCCGGCGGGCCCGTCTACAACGCCGCGGGCGAGGTCGTCGGCATCGTGACGGCCAAATACGCCAGCTCCGGCGTGGAGGGTCTGGGCTTTGCGATCCCGGTCAACGACGCCGTCGGCATCGTCAGCGATCTCATCACCAAGGGCTACGTCACCGGAAAGGCCTACATGGGCGTTTCGATCGACCAGAAGTACAATTCCCTCTACAGCCAGTATTTCGGCACTCCGCTCGGCGCCTACGTCGCCTCCGTCGAGGAGGGCAGCTCCGCCGACAAGGCGGGCATCCAGGCCCGGGACATCATCACGAAGCTCGGCGACAAGCCCATCTCCGGCTACACCGATCTGACCGCGGTGCTGCATGACTTCTCCGCCGGCGACACGACAGAGATCACGGTCTACCGCGGCGACCAGGAGATCAGCTTCCCCATCACCTTCGACGAGGCGACGGGCTGATCCCTGCCGATCCGCTGCTTTTCTACTCCTTATCCTCTCTTTTCTCCCAAAACCGCAAAACCCGAAAAACGAAGGGCCGCACGTCCTCAAAAGAGCGTGCGGTTCTTTGTTTTTCTTGACAGCGCAGGGAAAGACGCATATAGTTGAAGCGTAGGAATAACATGCTGCACAGACCGGATCTGTGCAGTTTTTCGTAAGGAGCTGTCCCATGATCGTTGTGCTCAAATCCAGCGCCTCGGAGGCGGAAAAGCGGGAGCTGATCGCCGCCTTTGAGAGCCGCGGCCTGCGCGTCGACCTCTCCGAGGGCGAGCGGCAGAGCGTGCTCGGCCTCATCGGCGACCCCGCGGCGCTTGACGCGGAGCTGATCGCCTCCCTGCCCTTCGTCGAATCCGTCCGGCGCGTGAGCGAGCCCTACCGTCTCTGCGGCCGCAGTCTGCATCCGGACGACGCCGTCGCGGAGATCGGCCCGGTGAAGATCGGCGGCGGGCATTTTGCGCTCATCGCCGGGCCCTGCTCGGTCGAGAGCGAGGAGCAGATCGTTTCGATCGCGCGCGCGGTGAAGGCCGCGGGCGCGGACATGCTGCGCGGCGGCGCCTTCAAGCCGCGCACCTCTCCCTATGATTTCTCCGGTCTCGGCGAGAAAGGCCTCGCGCTGTTGAAGCTCGCCCGCGCCGAGACGGGACTGCCGATCGTCTCGGAAATCATGAGCGCGGCGCAGCTGCCGCTGTTTGAGGACGTGGACCTGCTGCAGGTCGGCGCGCGCAGCATGCAGAACTACGATCTGCTGCGCGAGCTCGGCCGCTGCGGCAAGCCCGTTCTGCTCAAGCGCGGTCTCGCCGCCACGCTGCGCGAGCTGCTGCTTGCCGCCGAGTACGTCATGGCCGGCGGCAACGAGCGCGTGATCCTCTGCGAGCGCGGCATCCGCACCTTCAGCGAGTTCACGCGCAGCACGCTCGATCTCTCCGCCGTGCCGGAGCTGCACGAGCTGACGCAGCTGCCCGTGATCGTCGATCCCAGCCATGCCGTGGGCCGCCGCCGTCTGGTGCCGCCCATGGCGCTTGCCGCCGCAGCCTGCGGGGCGGACGGTCTGATGATCGAGGTGCACAACGAGCCCTTCAAAGCACTCTCCGACGGCGCCCAGGCCATCACGGACAAGGAGTTCGCCGCCCTCGCGGCGAAGCTGCGCGCGGTCCGGGAGGCTGCGAAGGCATGACCACGGTCCGGATCGAGGCCTCGCGGGCCTATGACGTGACGATCGCCCCCGGTCTGCTCGGCCGCGCGGGCGCGCTGCTGCGTCCGCTGACGCAGGCAAAGCGCGCCGCGCTCGTCTGCGGCGATCGGGTCGGGCCGCTCTATGCCGGCACGCTGCAAGGCGCGCTGGAGCAGAGCGGCTTTGCCGTTTCTCTCAAAGTCATCCCCCACGGCGAGGCGTACAAGACGCTCGAGACCTGCGGGGAGATCCTCGCTTTCCTCTCCCGGAACGCCTTTACGCGCGGCGACCTCGTCGTTGCGCTCGGCGGCGGCGTGACGGGCGATCTCGCGGGCTTTGCCGCGGCCGTCTATCAGCGCGGCTGCGGCCTTGTGCAGGTCCCCACCACGCTGCTCGCGGCCGTGGACGCCTCGGTCGGCGGCAAGACGGCGGTCGACCTGCCCGAAGGGAAAAACCAGATCGGCTGCTTCTGCCAGCCCCTCGCCGTGCTCTGCGACACCGACGCCTTTTCGACCCTCGACGCGCGCGAGCTGCGCTGCGGTCTGGCCGAATGCGCGAAGATCGGCCTGCTCTTCGACCGCGATTTCTTTTTCGCACTGCCCGCTCTGGCGCGGGAGCGGCGCTATGAGGAGATCGTCGCCCGCTGCGTTGCGTACAAGCGGGATCTCGTGGAGAAGGACGAGTTCGACCGCGGCGAGCGGCGGCTTCTGAACCTCGGCCACAGCTTCGGCCACGCGCTCGAGCAGGCCTCCCGCTGGCAGATCCCGCACGGCGAGGCCGTCGCGGCCGGCATGGCCATGATCGCGCGCGCCGCGGCCGCGCGCGGCCTCTGCGCAGACGGGGAGCTCGACGCGATCCTCGCCCTGCTCGCCGCGCTCTCCCTGCCGACCGAGACGGACTATTCCGCCGACGAGCTGCTCGCTGCGCTTGAAAAAGATAAAAAACGCGAAGGCGATACGCTCACGCTCGTCGTGCCCCGCGCGGTCGGGCGCTGCGAGCTGCTCTCCGTCCCCCTTGCGGAGGCGGCCGGCTGGCTGCGGGACGGAGGGGCGAGATGACCGTCACGCTTCAGCCCGGCGCGCGCTGCGGCTCGGTCCGCGCGCCCGCCTCCAAATCCGCGGCCCAGCGTCTGGCTCTTCTCGCCGCGCTCGGGCAAAACGAAGTTTCTCTCTCGTGCGACGGGATCTCCCGGGATCTCGCCGCGCTGCTCGGCTGCCTGCGCGTCCTCGGCGCCGCGGTCCGGCTTGAGGGAGAGCATATCCGGATCGCGCCGATCCGCGCCGTCCCGGGTGGGACGCTCGCGCTCCCCTGCGGCGAGAGCGGCGCGGCGCTGCGTTTCCTGCTGCCCGTGGTCGGCGCGCTCGGCTTGCCGGCCGTTTTTTTGCGCGAGGGCGGACTGCCCCGGCGTCCGCTCGCGCCCTTTGACGACGAGCTGCGGCGGCACGGCATGGCCATCGAGACGGACGGCTCCGCGCTGCGCGTCTCCGGCCGCCTTTTCGGCGGAGACTGGGCCCTGCCGGGCGACGTTTCCTCGCAGTTCGTCTCCGCGCTGCTCATGGCGCTGCCTCTTCTGGAAGAAGAGAGCCGTCTTTTCCTCAGCACGCCGCTTCAGTCCGCGCCCTACGCCGCGCTGACCGAACAGACGCTGCGGCGCGCCGGGGTCCGCGTTGAAAAGTCCTTTGACGCCTATACGATCCCCGGAGGGCAGCGTCCCGCGCTTCCCGCCTCTGTCGCGGTCGAGGGCGACTGGTCCGCCGCCGCCGCCTTCCTCGCCATGGGCGCGCTCTCGCCCGACGGCGTCGCCGTCGAGGGCCTGGACGCGGATTCCGCGCAGGGCGACCGCGCGGTCTGCGGGCTCCTGCGCGCCTTCGGCGCGGAGGTCTCCGTCGAGGGCGGCTGCGTCCGCGTCCGCAAAAAAGACCTGCGCGGCCTTCGCTTCGACGCCTCGCAGACGCCCGACCTCGCGCCCGTCGTCGCCGCGCTCGGCGCGCTCGCCGAGGGCGAGACGCGCATCGTGAACGCCGCGCGTCTGCGCTTCAAGGAGAGCGACCGCCTGCACACGACCGCGGCCATGCTCGCCTCTCTCGGTGCGGACGTGACCGAGCTGCCCGACGGCCTCGTCATCCGGGGAAAGCCTTTTCTTTCAGGCAGCGTGACCGACGGCTTTTCCGACCACCGCGTCGCGATGGCGGCCGCCGTCGCGGCCTGCGGCTGTGAAAGCGGCCTGACGCTGCGCGGCGCGGAATGCGTCGAAAAATCCTATCCCCGTTTCTGGGACGACTTCGGATCTCTGGGAGGTCTGTGATGAACTATATCGGTGAAAACCTGCGGCTGGAGATCTTCGGCGGCTCGCACGGGCCGGAGCTCGGCATGACGCTGCGCGGCTTCCCCGCGGGCGAGGCGGTCGACACGGAGGCGCTTGCGTCCTTTCTTGCGCGCCGCGCCCCGGGGCGCAACGCGTGGAGCAGCGCCAGATCCGAAACAGACGAGCCTCTTTTCCGCTCCGGTCTGACGGACGGGATGAGCGACGGCTCGCCCATCACCGCCGTGATCGCCAACGCCGACGCCCGGCCGGAAGACTATGAAAAAACCGCTTCCGTCCCGCGTCCCGGCCACGCGGACTACGCCGCCCGGCTGAAATACGGCGCGATCCCTCCGGGAGGCGGCGCCTTTTCCGGGCGCATGACCGCGCCGCTGTGTCTCGCGGGCGGTCTCTGCCTGCAGGCGCTTGCGCGCCGCGGCGTGCGCATCGTCTCCCGCATCGCCGAGCTCGGCGGCGTTTGCGACGAGGGCGAGCTGACAGAAAAAGCGCAGAGCGGCGGCTTCCCGACGCTCAGCGAAGCGCGCGGCGAGGCGATGAAGGCCGCGATCGCCGCGGCGAAAGCCGACGGCGACTCGCTCGGCGGCGTTGTGGAGTGCGCGGTCTTCGGTCTCCCGGGCGGTCTGGGCGGTCCTCTTTTTGACGGGCTGGAAGGCCGCATCGCCGCGCTGCTCTTCGCCGTCCCCGCCGTCAAGGGCGTGGAGTTCGGACTGGGCTTCGGCTCCGCGCGTCTGCGCGGCAGCGAGAACAACGACGCTTTTCGGATCGTGAACGGCCGCGTCGTCACCGAGACGAACCGCTGCGGCGGCATCCTCGGCGGGATCAGCGACGGCATGCCGCTCGTTCTGCGCGCCGCCTTCAAGCCAACGCCCTCGATCGCGAAGGAGCAGAAGAGCGTCGATCTCGACACGATGACGGAGACGACGCTCTCCGTCGCCGGCCGCCACGACCCCTGCGTGGTGCCGCGCGCCGTGCCCTGCGTGGAAGCGGCCGCCGCGCTCGCGCTCTTTGACGCGCTGCTCTCCGCCGAAGCTGCCGGAGACGATCTCCCGGCGCTCCGCGCGCGCATCGACCGCGTCGACGCAGACCTTCAGGCGCTCTTCGAGCGGCGCATGCTTCTTTGCGAGCGGATCGCAGCATGCAAAAAGGACCTCGCTCTTCCGATCCTCGACGAGAAGCGGGAGCGGGAAAAGCTGTCCGCTGTCGAAAAGCGCAGCCTCCCGTCCCTGCGGGAATACGACCGCGCGCTCTTTTCCCGGCTCATGGCTCTTTCCCGCATGTATCAGGAAGAGCTGCTTGAGACAGAGGAGCGCTTTTTGGGGCAGGAGGACGAGCCATGAACTGCGGTCTCCTGGGCGAAAAGCTGGGCCACAGCTACTCCCCCGCCATTCACGCCCGTCTGGGCGACTATGCGTACAGGCTGTATGAAAAAACGCCGGAGGAGCTGGATGCTTTTCTGCGCTCCGGCCCCTGGGACGGCCTGAACGTCACGATCCCCTACAAAAAAACCGTGCCGTCCTTCTGCACCGCTCTGTCCGACACGGCGCGGCGCATCGGCAGCGTCAACACGCTGCTGCGTCTGCCCGGCGGCGGCATATACGGCGACAACACCGACGCTTACGGCTTCCGGCTGCTGCTGCGCCGCATCGGGATCGATCCCGGCGGAAGGAAGGCTCTTGTTTTCGGCAGCGGCGGCGCCTCGGCCGCGGTCTGCGCCGTGCTTGAAGAGCTCGGCGCGGAGAGCGTCACGGTCGTCTCGCGCAGCGGCGAGGACAACTACGGCAATTTAACCCGTCACGCCGACGCGCAGCTGATCGTCAACGCCACGCCCGTGGGCATGTACCCGCGCAGCGGCGAGGCGCTCTGCTCGCTCGCGGACTTCCCGCGCTGCGAGGCGGTGGCCGACCTCATCTACAACCCCGCCCGTACGGCGCTGCTGATGGAGGCCGAAGCGCGCGGCGTCCCGCATGCGAACGGGCTTTCGATGCTCGTCGCGCAGGCGAAGCGCTCCGCCGAACTGTTCACCGGACGCGCGATCGACGACGGCGTGATCGACGATATCGAGCGCGCGCTGTCCTTCGAGATGCAAAACGTCGTGCTCGTCGGCATGCCTGGCTGCGGCAAGAGCACGCTCGCGCACATGCTCGCCGAAGCGCTCGGCCGCGACTGTCTCGAGTCGGACGCGGAGGTCGAGCGCGCCGCGGGAAAGAGTATCCCCGCGATCTTCGCGGAGGACGGCGAGGAGGCCTTCCGCGCGCTCGAAACGCGGGTGCTCGCGGCGCTGGGCAAGCGCTCCGGCGCGGTGATCGCCACCGGCGGCGGCTGCGTCACGCGCGCGGAGAACTATCCTCCGCTGCACCGGAACGGCGTGATCGTCTGGCTGCAGAGACGGCTCGACAGTCTGCCGAAGGAGGGCCGTCCGATCTCGCTCGGGAGCGACCTCGCGCAGCTCTATGAACAGCGTCGTCCGCTCTACGAGCGCTTTGCCGATTTCGCCGTCTCCAACGACGGCGCGCCGGAGGACGCGCTGCGGCGGATCCTCGAAATACTGAAACGATAGCGCAAGGGCGGCGGATCCGCACGGATCCGCCGCCCTTTTCGCACGCGTTGTCAAGACGCGTTTTTCGTGGTATAATAATATATTATCACTGTCAAAAGGAGGTGAGGTCCTACGGAACGGCTTTTGAATACGGACGCGCTTTTTCCGACGCTGCTTTTTGCCGCGCGTCTGCTGACGATCCCGCTCTCGCTCGCGATCCTTCTGCGCTGTCTCCGTTCGATGCTCTCCTCCGGCTATGAGTCCGAGACCTGGGCGACGCTGCGCTTCGGGCGCGAGGGCATAAGCGTCACGCACTGGGAGAACCTGATCGGCCGCGCCCGCTCGGCGGATATCCGCGTCGACCGCGAGGACGTCGAGCGCGTGCAAGCGGTCCTCAAGCGCGGCGTCGACGGCAGCTGGACGCTCTACGACGTGTTCGGCCGCGGCGGCGTTTGGGTCAACGGCGAGGCGGTGCCGGCCGACGGCGCGCCTCTCGCGGCCGGCGACGCGATCCGGCTGGGCAAAACGCCCGTGCATCTTTATGACATGAGCGAGGAGAAGCGCGACAAGCTCGATGCGAAACGCACCGCAGCGGGCAAGAGCGTCTCCCCCGCGCTGACGCTCTTCGAGCTGACGGCCCTTGAGCTTCTGCTCCTGCTCCAGCAGCTCACGACCGTCCCGGGCCGCGCCCCGCTGCAGATCACGCTGGGCTTTGCGGTGCTGATCCTGCTCGAATGGCTCGGCTATTACGCGATGCGGCTCATCGGGCGCAGCGGCTTCGAGGTGGAGACCATCGCCTTTTATCTCACGGCCCTCGGTCTGTCCGTGACCGCCTCCTCCGCGCCGCAGGATATGTTCAAGCAGACCGTACTGATCCTTGCGGCCTTCGTGCTCTTCGTTCTGCTCGGTCTCTGGCTGCGCAGCGTGCGGCGCGCCGAGCGGACGCGCATCCCCGCCGCGGCGCTGGCGCTGGGGCTGCTGGCGCTGAACGTCTTTACGAGCGATTCGCTCAACGGTGCGAAGAGCTGGCTGCAGATCGGCGGATTCTCCTTCCAGCCCTCGGAGCTGGTGAAGGTCGCCTACATCTACGTCGGCGCGGCGACGCTCGAAAAACTGTACCGCAGGCGCAACCTGCTGGGCTTCATCGTTTTCTCCGCCGTCTGTGTCGGCGCGCTGGCCCTGATCGGCGATTTCGGCACGGCGCTGGTGTTCTTCATCTGCTTTCTTGTGATCTCCTTCCTGCGCTCCGGCTCGATCGCGACCGTGTTCCTCGCGCTCTCCGGCGCGGGCATGGCGGGCTTCCTCGCCGTGAGCATCAAGCCCTATATCGCGCGGCGCTTCGCGACCTGGGGCCACGTCTGGGACGACGTCTACGGCGCGGGCTACCAGCAGACGCGCGCGCTCGGCGCGGCGGCGGCCGGCGGTCTCTTCGGCAAGGGCGCGGGCGGCGGCTGGCTGACAGACGTCGTCGCGGCGGACACCGACATGGTCTTTGCCGTGATCTGCGAGGAGCAGGGTCTCATCGTCGCGCTGTGCATGGTGCTGGCCGTGCTGACGCTGAGCTTCTTTGCCGTGCGCACCGCGCGGCGCGGACGCTCGGCCTACTTTTCGATCGCGGCCTGCGCGGCCGTGAGCATGCTCATGGCGCAGATGGCGCTCAACGTCTTCGGGACGCTCGACCTGCTCCCCTTCACGGGCGTGACCTTCCCCTTCGTCTCGCGCGGCGGCAGCTCGCTGCTGGCCTGCTGGATGATGATGGCCTTCATCAAGGGCTCCGACACCCGGCGCGGCGGCAGCTTCGCCGTACCCCCGGCCGCGGCGCTGTTCCGCGGCGGGAAGAAGGACGGGGAGCGGAAAGGAGGCGGCGCATGACCAAGATCACACGGCGCGCCTTCTCCGTGCTGCTGCTCGCCCTCGCGATCGTTTTCGGCATGACGGTTTTCGTGCTGCGCTACGTCGACGAGGGACGGAGCTGGGCGCTGTACTTTGCGAACGCCAACTCCGGCGCGGGCGGCGAGCTGCGCGACCGCAACGGCGTGCTGCTGGCCTCCTTCGACGCGACGAAGAACGCCTTTTCCGCCGATCCCGAGATCCGCGTGGCCTGCTATCACATCACCGGCGACTACTGGGACCGCAGCGGCACCGGCGCGCTGAGCGCCTACTGGGACCGCATGCAGGAATACGATCTGCTCTCCGGAACGACGAAGAAGGAGCCCAAACAGTTCACGCTGACGGTGGACTCCTCTCTCTGCCGCACGGCCTATTTCGCCGTGGGCTACAACCGCCGCGGCGCGGCCATGCTGATGAACTACCGCACGGGCGAGGTGCTGGCCATGGTCAGCGCGCCCTCGGTCGACCCGATCAACGGCGAGGTCCCCGTGGCCGAGAGCGCCTTCATCAACCGCTGTCTCTCTGCGAGCTTCGCCCCCGGCTCGGTGTTCAAGCTGGTGACCGCGGCCGCCGCGATCGAGGACGTGCCGGATCTGTACAGCCGCCGCTTCCTCTGCGAGGGCGAATACACGATCGGCAGCGTGGACATCCGCTGCAGCGGCGTGCACGGCGAGCAGAGCGTCGAGGAGGCGATGGCCAACTCCTGCAACTGCGCCTTTGCGCAGATCGCGGTGGCGGCCGGCTACAACAGCCTCTATGAGCATGTGAAGGCCTACGGCTTTCTCGACGGCCACGAGCTTGACGGCATCCCCTCCGTTGCGGGCAGCTACCGCACGCAGTACGCGGGCGATCCCGAGCTGGCCTGGTCGGGCATCGGCCAGTCCACCGACCTCGTCTGTCCTTTTGCGATGCTGCGCTACGTCGCGGCGATCGCCAACGGCGGCGTGCTGGCCGAGCCGCGGCTGATCCTCACGGACGAGCCCCCCGCGGAGACGCGGCTTCTGGAGGCCTCGACGGCGTCGAAGCTGAAAGAAATGATGAGCTACAACGTCGTGACGCACTATGATCCCGCGCACAGCTTCCCCGGCATCTCGCATCTCTGCGCCAAGACCGGCACGGCCGAGACCGGCGACGGCAGCTCGCACGCCTGGTTCACGGGCTTTCTCGACGATCCGCGGCATCCCTACGCCTTCGTGGTCGTCATCGAGCGCGGCGGCGGCGGGCTGCAGGCCGCGGCCCCGGTCGCAAACCGGATGCTGCAGGCGGCGATCGCAAGCGACGGAAACGGACAAGGTTGACAGATTATGATAGACATTACGGTCAGCGGCCTCGAAAAGTCCTTCGAGGTCGGCAAAAAGATCCTCGACGGGCTGTCCTTCACGGTCAACTCCGGCGAGCATATCGGCATCCTCGGCCCGAACGGCTGCGGCAAGACGACGCTCCTGCGCATCCTCTGCGGCGAGCTCGAGCCGGACGCGGGCGAGGCCAGGGTCGCGCCCGGACGGCGGATCGGGCTGATCTCCCAGATCCCGGTCTTTCCGGAGGGCTGGACGACCGAGGATGTGCTGCGCGACGCGCAGCGGCGGCTCTACGGCATCTCCCGGCGGCTCGAGGAGCTCGGCGCGCTGATGGCGCACGACGCCTCCCCCGCCCTGCTGCGGGAATACGACACGCTCTCGGACGACTTCCGCCGTCTCGGCGGCTGGGAGATGGACAGCGAGCGCAGCCGCGTCGCGAACGGTCTCGACATCACGCCCGCCATGCGCTCCCAGCCCTTTGACACGCTCTCCGGCGGCGAGCGGACGCGCGTGAACCTCGCGCGGCTGCTCCTTGAGGACACCGACATCCTCCTGCTCGACGAGCCGACCAACCATCTCGACCTCCACGCCGCGGAGTGGCTGGAGGAGTACATCCGCCGCTTCAAGGGCACGGTGCTCTCGATCAGCCACGACCGCTATTTTCTCGACGTCGCGGCGCAGCGCTGCATCGAGATCGTGGACGGCAGGGCCGAGTTTTACAGCGGCAATTACAGCTTCTACGTCGTCGAGCGGCAGCGCCGCTTTGAGGAGAAGCTCCGGCAGTACGAGAAGGATCAGGCGAAGATCGAGCAGCTGCAGCGTGCGGCGGACAAGCTGCACCTCTGGGCCTTCATGGGCGCGGACAAGCTGCACAAGCGCGCCTTCTCGATGGAAAAGCGCATCGAGCGTCTCTCGCAGAGCGAGAAGCCCGCGGAGGCGCGCAGGCTCTCGGTCAAGTTCCGGGAGCGCGAGTTCTCCGGCGACGAGGCGATCGTCGCGGAGGGGCTCGAAAAGGGCTTCGCCGGGCGCGTGCTCTTCTCCGGCGTCTCGCTGGAGGTCACGGGCGGCGAGCGCATCGCCCTCGTCGGCGACAACGGCGCGGGCAAGACGACCTTCCTCCGGCTGCTCATGGGCGAGGAAGAACCGGACGCCGGCTACATCTACCGCGGTCCGGCGATCCGCGCGGCCTATCTGCCGCAGATCGTCCGCTTCACGGACGAGCGCCGCACGATGCTCGACACGATGCTCTGGGACTGCCGCGTCCAGCCGCAGGAGGCGCGCGACCGGCTCGCGGCCTTCGGCTTCCGCGGCGAGGACGTGTTCAAGACCGTCGGCTCGCTCTCCGGCGGCGAGAAGAGCCGGTTGCGGCTGTGCATGCTCATGGGCGGCGAGATCAACCTGCTCGTCCTCGACGAGCCGACCAACCATCTCGACATCGCCAGCCGCGAATGGATGGAGGACGCGCTGGAGGACTATGAGCAGACGCTGCTCTTCGTCTCGCACGACCGCTATTTCATCGAGAAGTTCGCCACGCGCATCTGGTCGCTGGAAAACGGCAGCCTCACCGACTTTCGCGGCGGCTGGGAGGAATTCCGCCAATGGCGCGAGCGCCAGGCGGTCTTCAGCCGCAGCGCGGCGAAGGCCGAAAAGAAGGAAAACCGCGACACGCGCCCGCCGCGCCCGGCCAACGCCGAGCGACTGATCGCAAAAACGGAGCGGGAGATCGCCGCGCTCGAGGAGAAGATCGCCGCGCTCGACCGCGAGGCCGAGGAGTACGGCAGCGATTACGAAAAGCTGCTCGAGCTCGGAGCAAAAAAGGAAGAACTCGACCGGCGCCTGATGGCGCTGTATGAAAAATGGGAGGAGCTGAACGCATGAAGGATGTAAAAAAGGATGCGCTCGTCTGGCTCGCCCTCGCCGCGGCGCTGGTCATATCGGCGCTCGCGCTGCGTTTCGGCGCGCTCGTCTATACGCCCGCCTACGTGATCGGCGCCGCGGGCGTGTGCGCCGGGTGCGTCGCGCTCTGGAAGATCCGGAAGAACTGGGTCGCGGTCGCCGGCGCGCTCACGGCCGCGGCGCTGGTCCTGCGCTTCGCCGTGCGCGGCTACGCCTGGTGGGGCTACGCGCTGCTGTTCGTCGCGGCGCTCGTCGTGCTGCACCGCTTTCTGCCCGCCGCGCTGTGGAAGCTCGTCGTGGCGCTGGTGTGCCTCGGGCTCGCCTACTTCTGCTTCGTCGAGAGCTTCGTCATCAAAAACGCGCGCACCGACCCGGAGCCGGAGCGCGATTATCTCATCGTTCTCGGCGCGGCGGTCTACGGCGATCAGCCCTCGCTGACGCTGATCCGCCGGATGGAGGGCGCGATGGATTACCTCGCGCGATACCCGGATTCCGTCGCCGTCGTCTCGGGCGGCATGGGTCCGGGCGAGACCGTGACCGAGGGGCAGGCCATGTACGACTGGATGACGGCGCACGGGGTCGATCCCGCGCGCATCCTCGTCGAGACGGAGGCGACCTCCACGGAGGAGAACCTCAAAAACTCCTTTGCGATCATCCGCGCGCGCGGCGACGAGCCGCAGGGCAAGGTCGCGATCGTCTCGAGCGCGTACCACCTCTACCGCGCCAAGCTCTTCGCGCAAAAGCTCGGCGTGACGGACGCCGCGGGCGTCGCCGCGCCCTGGGGCTACTTCTTCGTCATGCTCAACTACTTCATCCGCGAGGCCTTCGGCGTGACGCATTTCTGGGTATTCGGAAACTGAACATAGAGAGGTAACAAGATGGGAAACGTTTTTTATTTTGACTGGGAAGTCGCTCTGATGCTGTGGCTCCAGGCGCATCTGGGGTCCTTCGGCGTCAAGCTCGCCTCGCTCTGCTCGGCCTTTGGCGAGGAGATGATCCTGATCCTCGTCATGGGCTTTTGCTACTGGTGCTGGAACAAGGAGCTGGGCGTGTTCATCGGCGCCAACTTCTGCATGACCAACGTGTGGAATCCGATGGCCAAGAACATCGCGCTGCGCCGCCGCCCCTATTTCGACACGCCGGTGAAATGTCTCAAGATCGTCGATCCGAGCGCGGACATGTACGACATCGCCGCGCAGGGCTTCTCCTTCCCCAGCGGCCATTCCGCAGGCGCCGTCGCGACCTACGGCTCGATCGGCGCGTTCGTGAAAAAGGGCTGGGCCCGGGCGATCGCGGTCGTGATCCCGCTGCTCGTCGGCGTTTCGCGCTTCTGCGTCGGCGCGCACTACCCCACGGACGTGCTCTGCGGCTGGCTGCTCGGCGTGCTTGCGATCTTCCTCGTGTCCGTCGTCGGGCGGAAGTTCCGGCACAAATGGGTCTTTTACCTGCTGCTGACCCTCACGGCTCTCCCCGGCTTCTTCTACTGCCGGACGAACGACTATTTCAGCTCCTTCGGCATGATGGTCGGCTTCTTCGCGGGCAACCTCTTTGAGGAGCGTTACGTGAAATTCCGAAGCACCCGCGTGTGGTGGAAGATCCTCCTGCGCCTCGCCGGCGGCGTGGCGGTCTATTTCGGGCTCAACATCGTGCTCAAGCTGCCCTTCTCCTCCGCCTTCCTCGACTCCGGCACCCTCGCGGCCTATCTCGTGCGCACGCTGCGCTACGCGATTATCCTCTTCGTCGACATCGCGATCTACCCGATGCTCTTCGACAGGATCGGGAAAAAGAAAGAGGCGTGATCCGAATCGGATAAAAAAAAGAAGTGAGCGATCGCTCACTTCTTTTTTTGCCGTTTTGGGCCGGGTCGTCACCAGCCCTGCATTTTGTCCAGCACCGCGAACAGCGCGTGCTCGCGCTCGTCGATCATCCCTGTCTCGTCGCCGAACTCCATCAGCCGCGACGAATCGCGGTTGAGCTCCCACTGCGGCAGCCCCGCGCCGTTGGGGTTCCCGCCGCGCGCGAAGTTCGCCCAGTAAGAGAGCATCTGCGCGCTCAGCTCGCGGTCCCGCGCGTCGTAGAGCTTCGAGCCCTCGGGGATATTGCCGTAGCAGTAGACCTCCTCGCCGCTGTGCCAGGCGCCGAGACGGCCGTTGCTCTTGGAGAAATAATACTCCCAGACCGGGATGCCGTTGTCTGCGGCCAGGCGGTTGAGGCAGTAGTGCGGATAGTCGAAGAAGACCGCGCCGTAGATCTCTGCCCAGTACGCCTTCGCCTCGTCGTCCGTCGCGGCCGGATAGATCGCGAGCACCTCGTCGGTGCGCTCGCCGAAATAGCGGCGGATGCGTTCCTCGTAATCCTTCAGCTTCGCCTGCGAGAACATCACGAAGGGGGCGCTCTCCTCGCTGTTGTAGCCGTGGAGGATCGCCGTCTCGTTGAACGCGCCGCGGCGGTAGGACTCGTACGGCGTCTCGGTCAGGGCGTAACCGTCCACGGTCATGTGGTGCTGCGTCTCCGCCTCGCCGACCAGCTTTTCGGCCGGCAGGGCCCGCAGCTCGGCGACGCTCGCCGCGCCGTAACGCGCTTTGAGCCCGCGCCCGCTCTGCAGCGCCTCGTCGAGCAGGCGGAAGGAGTGCGGCGGCTCGACGGAAGCGACGGTCGAGCTCTCGAGGATCACGCGCCGGAACAGGCCCTCCGCCAGCGGCGAGGCGCACAGCGCGCTGACCGCGGCCGCCCCGGCCGACTCGCCGGCGAGCGTGACGTTGTCCGGGTCGCCGCCGAAGGCCGCGATGTTGTCCCGCACCCACTCGAGCGCCGCGATCTGGTCGAGCATGCCGTAGTTGCCGGTCGTGCCGCTCTCCGCGAGCAGCTCCTCGTCGGCGAGGTAGCCGAACACGCCGAGTCGGTAACCCATGTTGAGGGCGATCACGCCCTCGCGCGCGAGGCCCTCGCCGCTGTAGTCGGCGTACCAGGGCTGACCGGTCTGCAGCGAGCCGCCGTGGATGAAGACGAGCACCGGCAGCGGCCCCTCCGCCCCCTTCGGACGCCAGAGATTGATGTAGAGCGAATCCTCGCTGACCGGCGGGACGTAGTTGTCCGTCAGCGAGATCCGGTAGTCGTGATAGCCGATGATCCGCGCGAGGGAATCATAGATCGGCAGATTGGTCGGCTGCATGCTCATGGCCTGAAAGTGATCGCAGATCAGCGTGCCGGGCCAGCTCGAGGCCGGCTGCGGCGCGCGCCAGCGCAGCTCGCCCGTCGGAGCCTTGGCGTAGGGGATGCCCGCGAAGACCTCCACCGCGCCGTCGGCCGTGACGACGCCCTGCACCTTGCCCTTGCGCGTCAGCACGGTCTCCGAGCGCGCGGGCTCCTTCCCCTCGACGGCCGGGACGTACTTCACCGGCGGCCGGGTCAGGAACAGGATGAGCGCAAAGGCCGCGATCCAGCCGACGAGCAGCAGCGCGCGCAGCGCCCTGCGCTCCGTCCGGCCGCACAGCAGGACATAGACGCAGGCCGCGGCGAGGCAGAGCAGCCAGCCCGCGATCATGTTCTTGTTCAGCTCCAGCACCGCCAGCATGACCAGCAGCAGCGCCGAGAAGCCGACGAAGAAGCCCGGGGAGCGTTTTCTCATAGCGTGATCTCCGTTTCAAAAACCGTTTTCTTCATTATATCCGCCCCCGCGCGCCGCGTCAATCGCCGGTGCGCGGGCGTGAAAAAAGCCCCCGGGAGGGGGCTTTTTTCACGCTTTCTCTCAGTTCTCCATCATCAGGCGGATGATCTCCTTGTCGGTCTCGACCATGCCGCGGCTGGCGAGCTTGCCGACGATCTCGATCGTGCGCTCGACGCCCTTCTTGACGATGCCGTCGCCGCCGTAGAACTGGTTGCCGCCGCGATACATGGACAGGCCCAGCAGTCCCGCGTCCACGGCCGCGGAGATCTTGGCCGCGCAGCTGGCCTTGGCGCCGTCGCAGACGATGCCGGAGGTCACGGCCACGGTGTTGACGATCGTGTGGGCGATCACCTCGAAACGGCCGCCCTGCAGATAGGCCACGCCGGAGGCCGCGCCCGCGCCCGCGCTGACCGCGCCGCAATAGGCCGAGAGCCGGCCGATGCCGGTCTTGATATGGATCGTCACGAGGTTCGCCGCGCACAGCGCGCGCAGCAGCTGCTCCTCGCTCGCGCCCGTCTCGCGCGCGTAGACGATGACCGGGACGGAGGTCGTGATGCCCTGGTTGCCGCTGCCGGAGTTGATGACGACCGGCATTTCGCAGCCGTTCATGCGCGCGTCGCTGCCCGCGGCGGCCCAGGCGCGCAGCTTGTAGCCCATGTCGTCCTCATGCCCCTTGAGGAGCGTCTTGCCGATGTTCGCGCCGTAGTCGTTCTTCAGGCCCTCCTCGGCGATGGCCATGTTGTAGGCGATCTGCCGCTCGAGAAGCTCGCGCACGTCGTCGAGCTCCACCGTGTCGGCGAACTCGACGATCTTCTCCACGCTCAGGCAGCCGCGGTCGGTCAGCGCGGCCTTCTCGCCGCCGTCCTCCGCTTTTTCCAGCAGCGTTTCGCCGTTGCGGCGGATGCAGACGATGTTGGTGTGGAAGTCCGTGATGCGCACGTAGGCGCTCTGCTCGCCGCGGAAGACGCTCACGGCGATGTCGAAGATGTGCGGCGTGTCGGCGTGTCTGACCTCGATGGGCGTTTTCGCGAGGCAGTCTCCGATCGCCGCGATCCCGTCCGGCGTGATCGCGGCGAGCACCTGCAGCTCGGCGCCGGCGTCACCGGCCGCGACGCCCGCGGCCGCGGCGGCGGCGATGCCCTTGAGCCCGCCGGTGTTCGGCACGACGACGCTCTTGACGTTTTTGATGATATTGCCGCTGGCCTCCACGAGCATGCGCTCCGGCGCCGCGCCGAGCGTCTCGCGCGCCTTTGCGGCGGCGTAGGCCACGGCGATGGGCTCGGTACAGCCCATCGCGGGCAGCAGCTCCTCTCGGAGGATCTGCACGTACTGCTGGTAGCAGAGATCGCTTTTTTTCATGGTTCATGCCTCTCTTTCCGGAAATGGCACAAGACCCGAAAGGGCGTCCGCCGGACGCCCTTTCGGGTCATTTGATTACGGATTCATCGTATAGTTGGGCGCTTCCTTGGTGATATAGATATCGTGCGGGTGGCTCTCCTTGAGGCCGGCGGAGGTGATGCGGACGAACTTGCTCTTTGTGCGCAGCTCCTCGATATCGTGCGCGCCGCAGTAGCCCATGCCGGAGCGCAGGCCGCCCATCATCTGGAACACGGTCTCGGACACCGGTCCGCGGAACGGGACGCGGCCCTCGACCCCCTCGGGGACGAGCTTTTTGTTGTCCTGCTGGAAATAGCGGTCCTTCGAGCCCTTCTGCATCGCGCCGATGCTGCCCATGCCGCGGTAGACCTTGAACTGGCGGCCCTGGAAGACCTCGGTCTCGCCGGGGGCCTCCTCGCAGCCCGCGAGCATCGAGCCCATCATCACGACGCGGCCGCCCGCGGCGATGGCCTTGGTGATGTCGCCGGAGTACTTGATGCCGCCGTCGGCGATCACGGGGACGCCGAAGCGGTCGGCCATCTCGGCGCAGCGGAGGATCGCGCTGATCTGCGGCACGCCGATGCCCGCGACGACGCGCGTCGTACAGATCGAGCCGGGGCCGATGCCGACCTTGACGCAGTCCGCGCCTGCGCGGATGAGCGCCTCGGTAGCCTCGGGCGTAGCGACGTTGCCGGCGATGAGCTGGGCGTCGGGGTACTTCTCCTTGACCTCGCGCACGCAGCGCATGATGTTGGCGCTGTGGCCGTGGGCGCTGTCGAGCACGAGCACGTCCACGCCCGCGTCGAGCAGCGCGCCCGCGCGGTCGAGGATATCCCTCGTCACGCCGATGGCCGCGGCGCAGAGCAGTCTGCCCGCGCTGTCCTTGGCGGAGTTGGGGTACTTCATGACCTTTTCGAGTGATGAGGCCGCGCAGCTTGTACTCCTCGTCGACGATCGGGAGTTTTTCGATGCGGTGGTGGCGCAGGATCTCCTTGGCCTCGTCGAGCGTGGTGCCGACCGTGCCGGTGACGAGACCGCTGCTGGTCATGACCTCGGCGATGCGGCGCGAGAGGTCCTTTTCAAACTTCATGTCGCGGTTGGTGATGATGCCGACGAGACGGTTGTCCTCGTCCACGACGGGCACGCCGGAGATGCGGTACTTTGCCATCAGGGCCTCGGCGTCGCCGAGCGTCTTGTCCGCGGTCAGGGAGAAGGGGTTGGTGATGACGCCGTTTTCCGAACGCTTGACGAGATCGACCTGCTCGGCCTGCTGGTCGATGGACATGTTCTTGTGGATGACGCCGATGCCGCCCTCGCGCGCGATGGCGATGGCCATGCGGTACTCGGTGACGGTGTCCATCGCGGCGCTCATGACCGGGATGTTCAGACGGATCTTCTTTGTCAGCATCGTCGTGAGATCGACGTCGGCGGGAAGGATATCGCTCTCCGCGGGGACAAGCAGCACGTCGTCGAAGGTCAGGCCCTCGCCGATAAAGCGCTGGGAACAGAGCTCCTGATAGTCCATGAGAATCTCCTCCGTAAATATGATTTTACTGCGGAGAGGAGGGCTCAACCGCAGTAGTGTTTTATACTGTAAATTATACCGTTTTTTCGTCGTATGTCAACATGTTTTCAAGCTCGTCGAGATCGTCGGCGATCGCGTCCGCCCCCGCCTCTTCCAGCTCTCCGGGCGCGGCGTAGCCGTAGCGCACGCCGATGCAGCCGATCCCGGCCGCGTGCGCGCCCGCGACGTCGTATTTCGTGTCGCCGATGAGCAGGCACTCGTCCTTCTCCGCGCCGAGGGCGGCGATCACGCGCTCGACGATCTCCTGCTTGGTGTTGTTGTTCCCGCCCATCGTGCTGCCGACGACCACCTCAAAGAAGCCGCGCATGCCGCTGCGCTCGAGCAGCTCCTCGGCCAGGAGCAGGGGCTTGGAGGTCGCCACGGCGAGCGTGTAGCCGCGAGCGCGCATGTGGGTAAGGAACGCGGTCATGCCGGGGAAGGCGCGGCTCTCGTACACGCCCACGGGGCGGTAGCGCTCCTGGAACAGCCCGCGCGCCTCGAAGGCTTTTTCGTAGGAAAAGCCGTATTCCTCCATGAACTTGTCCACGAGCGGCGGCCCGGCAAAGCAGCGCAGATCGGCCAGCTCCGCGTGAACGCCGAGCTTTTCGAGCGCATACTGCGCGCTCCTGGCGATGCCCTCCACCGTGTCGTAAAGTGTGCCGTCAAAATCAAACAAAAGATAGCGGATCATGTGCTGCTCCCTCGTTTTTTTGGGTATTATACAGGACGGCCCTTTTTCTGTCAATCACGCCTGAGGGCTTGAATAAACTGTAGAGAGATTCTATTCGGAGGTCAGTATGGAACAGTCCTATTTTCTCGGAGCGAACACCGCCGCGGGCTTCGTCTCGCTCTACGGCGGCTTCTGCCGCGGCGCGGGCGATTACCTGCGCATCGTCAAGGGCGGGCCGGGGACCGGAAAGTCCGGCTTCATGCGCGCGATTGCACGCGAAGCCGCGCGCAGGGGCTTCGACGTCGAGCTCGTGCGCTGCTCGGGCGACCCGGACTCGCTCGACGGCGTGTACATCCCCGCGCTGCGGCTCGGCTGGTGCGACGGCACCGCGCCCCACGCCGCCGAGCCCGGCGTCTTCGGCGCGGATAGTGATTATGTAAACCTCGGTCAATTCTGCCGCACGCCGCTCATGCCGTCCGATGCGGCGAGAGCCGGGGTGCTGACGGAGGAATACCGCGTCCGCTATGCGCGCGCCTATGCCCTTCTCGCCGCGGCAAAGAACGTGGAGGAGGCGCTGCGTCCCGCGCCGAACGCCGAGGCACAGCAGCGGGCGGAGGCCGCGCTGTGCGCGCTCGTCGCCCGACTTGAGGCGCGAGACGGCAGCGGGGCTCTCTCCGAGCGTTTCGGCGGCGCCGTCAGCTGTCTCGGGCCGATCGAGGACCGCAGCGGGATCGAAGGCTGCCGTCTCGTCTACGCCTGCGAGGACGGCTGTGCGCTCGCCTCCGGGGCGCTGGCGGCCGCGCGGGATCTGGCGCGCTCGCGCGGGCTGCATGCGGTCGTCTGTCTCTCCCCTTTCGACGCGCAGACGCTCGACGCGCTGCTGCTGCCGGAGCTCTCGACGGCCTTCGTGCGCGGCACGTCGGGCGAACGCCGGGCGCGGCGCGTCGGGCTCGACCGTCTGTGCGGCACGCTGGAGGAGGTCAAGGCGCTGCGGCGGCAGATCCGGGCGGCGCGGCGGGAGCGGGAGCGCTGCGTCGCCGCGGCCTGCGCCATGCTCGCCGAAGCCAAGGCGCTGCACGACGAGCTCGAGGCCGTCTACCGCCCCTATATGGACTTCCCCTCGCTCGACGCCTTCACGGCGCGGGAGATCGCGCGGGTATTCTGCTGAAAGAAAAAGCGTCTTTCCGATCCCGGAAAGACGCTTTTTGTTTTTTTACTTTTTCCCGAGCAGGCCGCCGAGCAGGCCGTCCTTGAGCCCGGAGAGCAGATCGCCGCCGCCGTCCTTGCCGTCGAGCTTGAGCATGCCCATCATGTCGCCGAGATCCAGTCCCTCGCCCTTGAGGATCTTGAGCGCGAGCTTTTTGTTGTCGGCCGTTGCCTCGCGGTAGGCCTCCAGCAGCTTTTTCTCCGCCGCCGTCAGATCGTCGGTCTTCTTGGCCGCGGTCTTTTTCGCCGCCGTCGTCTTGGCGCTGCTCGCCTTCTTTGCCGTCGTCGCGGACTTCTTCGACGCCGTGCTCTTGGCGGCGGTCGTCTTCGCGGCGGCCGTCGTCTTCTTCGCGGCGGGCGCGCTCCCCTTCGCGGCGGTCAGCAGCGAGGACTGCGTCACGCCCGTGGTCTTTGCGATCTCCTTGAGGATCGCCTGCGTCAGCTCCGTTTCGCCGCGCTCGGCCTTACCCAGCTCCGCCGCGGACAGGCCCTTGATCTTCCTCGCAAGCTGCTCCTGCGTGAGGCCCGCGCCGGTGCGCGCTTCCTTGATCAGCGTTCCGACTTTATTTGCCATGATCTCATATCCTTTCGTATTGATTTCGCCCTTGTTTCTGAAATGAAGCATAGCACAGAATCCCGCCGTACGCAATATTTGACTTTTTCCCCGCGGGATAATATGATGAGACCATCCTGAAAAAGGCGGCGATGGGATGATCGATCTTTCCTGTGACTACAACTGCGGCTGCGCGCCGGAGATCCTCGCGGCGCTGACGCTTGCCAACGACGGCCAGCATGCGACCTACGGCTTTGACCGCTTCTCTCTCTCGGCGAAGGAGAAGATCCGCGCCGCCGTGGGCAATCCGGAGGCCGACGTCTACCTCCTTGTCGGCGGGACCCAGACCAACGCCACGGTGCTCGCCGCCCTGCTCGCGCCCTGGGAGGGCGTGATCGGCGCCGCGAGCGGGCACATCGCCGTGCACGAGTCCGGCGCCGTGGAGGCCACGGGCCACAAGGTGCTGACGCTCGAGGCCGACCGCTTCGGCCGGCTCGCGCCCGAGACGCTGGAGGCGTATCTCACGGCCTTCTATGCCGACGAGACCTGTCCGCACATGGTGCAGCCCGGCGCGGTCTACCTCTCCCAGCCGACGGAGTACGGCGGGCTCTACACCGCCGCGCAGCTGCGCGCGATCCGCGCGCTGTGCGACCGTTACGGTCTGCGGCTCTACGTCGACGGGGCCAGGCTGGCCTATGCGCTCGCCGCGCCCGGCACGGACGTGACCCTGCCCCTGCTCGGCGCGTGCTGCGACGCGTTTTACATCGGCGGGACCAAGTGCGGCGCGCTTTGCGGCGAGGCCGTCGTGTTCCGCGAAAAACAGCCGCATTTCTTTCCCGCGCACAAGCAGCGCGGCGCGCTGCTGGCCAAGGGCTATCTGCTCGGTCTGCAGTTCGACACGCTCTTCACCGACGGATTGTATCTGCGGCTCGGAAAGCAGGCCGTCGACTGCGCGGCGGCGCTGCGCGAGGGTCTTGAGGCGCTGGGCGTCGCCTTCTCTCCGGAGAGCGGCACCAACCAGCAGTTCCCGATCCTCTCGGCGGCGCAGCTTGCGAAGCTGGACGGGAAGATCGGCTATGAGGTCTGGCAGCGTCTGCCGGACGGCGGCGCCGTAGTGCGGCTGTGCACCTCCTGGCGCACGACGCTCGCCGATATCGGCGCGGCGCTCGCCGCGCTCCAATAAAAAACGGGACGGGGGTCCGGTCGCCTCCGCCCCGTTTTTCTATTGACAGCCGCCTGCTGCCATAGGATCGAGAATATCCTGCACTATCTGCAGACCGGCTACGGCAAAAATCCCTGCAAGGGCTTCGGCGGATAAAAAAAGGATTGACAAGAGAATTCTTGTGTGCTATAAACATATCATCTTAATAGGTTTTTTCTTCGGAGGCCAGTATGCGTAGGGCGAGCTTCAACTGCATGATGTGTTGTGACATGCGCTGTGAGATGCGCGTGTGCTTTGCCTTGCCCATTTAGACCTCTGTGAGCCTGTGTCGACTTGACCGGAGAGCCTTATGGGTTCTCCGGTTTTTTTATTGAAAAGAAAGGTTTTGCCATGGAATTTTTTGTAGAACAGGCCGTGCTGGACGCGGGGGTCAAGATTGTGTTCGCAAAGGTCTGCGGTCTCGACAATCACGGCGAGGATCCGGAATGGGCCGCATACCGTGACAAGCGCCTGGAAGAGCTGTTTGAGGCGTATGCGGAGCTGGACGTCCACGCCGACCCAATTCTGGAGGGCTTTAACATCCTGCATGACAAGACCGGGGTCAAGCGCCGCAAGAATATCCCGGCCAGCGAGAACCTCATCAAGCTGCTCAAGAAGAATCACGGTATGTTCTACATCAACCAGGCGGTGGATATCTATAACCTGATCTCTCTGGAGAGTAAGCTGGCCCTCGGCGCACATAACATCGACCGGGTGGACGGAAACGTCACCCTGCGCTTCACCGACGGCAGCGAGCGCTTTGTGCCCATCGGCCAGACAGAGCCTGTACCTGTCGCACCGCACGAATACTGTTACTGTGACGACGCCAATGAGGTGCTCTGCCGTCTGGAGGTCCGCCAGGTGGAGAAGACCAAGGTCGAAGAATCCGCCCGCAATATCTTTTACATCATCCAGGGCAACGAGGCCACGCCGGATGAGCTGCTGCATGAGACCGCGCAGACGATCATTGACCTGACAACAAAATACTGCGGAGGAACCGGAATCATCATCAAGCCGGGCATAAAAGAATCCGCTGTCATATGAAAGAAGGAATCGCCGCCATGTCCCTGTTGAGAGAGCGATGTTGCCCCTGTTTCACTATCGGTAAACTCACATTTAATTAAAAACTAATGAAACAGGAGGAACTATCATGTCTAACATCTATACATCCGCCGATCAGCTGATCGGGAAGACCCCGCTGCTGGAGCTCACCAATATCGAGAAGGAAGAGGGATTGGAAGCGAAGCTCCTTGCCAAGCTGGAATACTTTAACCCCGCAGGCTCCGTCAAGGACCGCATCGCCAAGGCCATGATCGACGACGCAGAGGCGAAAGGCCTGCTCAAGCCGGGCTCTGTGCTCATCGAGCCTACCTCCGGCAACACCGGCATCGGGCTTGCCTCCGTGGCTGCTGCGCGCGGCTACCGCATCATCATCGTTATGCCCGAGACCATGAGCGTGGAACGCCGTCAGCTCATGAAAGCCTATGGCGCGGAGCTGGTGCTCACCGAGGGTTCCAAGGGCATGAAGGGCGCCATCGCCAAGGCCGACGAGCTGGCAAAAGAAATCCCCAATGCCTTTATCCCAGGACAGTTCGTCAACCCTGCGAACCCCGCGATCCACAAGGCGACGACCGGGCCGGAGATCTGGGCGGACTCCGACGGCAAGGTGGACATCTTTGTCGCGGGCGTCGGCACGGGCGGCACAATCACCGGCGTGGGCGAATATCTCAAGGAACAGAACCCCGCCGTGCAGGTCGTGGCCGTCGAGCCCGCGGGCTCTCCGGTGCTCTCAAAGGGCACGGCCGGTTCACACAAGATCCAAGGCATCGGCGCGGGCTTTGTCCCTGACGTGCTGAATACCGCCGTGTATGACGAGGTCATCGCCGTGGAGAACGAGGACGCCTTTGCCGCCGGCAGGCTGGTCGGACGGAAGGAGGGCGTGCTGGTAGGCATCTCCTCCGGCGCGGCGGTCTGGGCCGCGATCCAGCTGGCCAAGCGCCCGGAGAACAAGGGCAAGACCATCGTGGCGCTCCTGCCCGACACAGGCGACCGCTATCTCTCCACCCCGCTCTTTGCCGAATAATATGGATCAGACACTGCCGATCCTGACGCGTCAGACCGCCCGCACCCTTGAGCGCCTGGATGCCTCGCTGGATGGCGAAGCGCGTTCCGCAGCCGGACTTCGCCTGCAGGCGGAGCGCTTTACCGATCTGATGATCGACGCGCTTTTTCCGCGCTTCTCGTTTGACCGCACCTCACGGGAATCGCGTCTGCTGCAGGCGGCCGGGGTGCTGGAGGACTGCCTTGCACACATTCCGGACTCGCCGCCTCTGGAGGCGGTCTTCGCCGTCCTGCTGCAAAGCCTGCCGGAAGTCAGGCGGCAGCTGCAGACCGACCTGATCGCCGCCTATCAGGGGGACCCAGCGGCGAAAAGCCTCGACGAGGTCATCCTCTGCTATCCGGCCTTCACGGCCATCAGCACCTACCGTCTGGCCCATATCCTGTATCGGGAGAACGTGCCGCTCCTGCCGCGCATGATGACGGAGTACGCCCACCGCCTGACGGGGATCGACATCCATCCCGGTGCGGTCATCGGCGATTCCTTCTTCATCGACCACGGCACCGGCGTGGTGATCGGGGAGACGACGACCATCGGCTGCAGCGTCAAGCTGTATCAGCACGTCACGCTCGGCGCCAAGAGCTTTGAGGTCGGGGAGGACGGGACGCTCGTCAAAGGGATCAAGCGGCATCCGGATATCGGCGATCGCGTCATCATCTATTCTGGCGCCACGATTCTGGGCGGAGAGACGCAGATCGGGAACGACTGCATCATCGGCGGCAGCGTGTGGCTGACGCATTCGGTCCCTGCCGGGAAAATGGTTCTGGCCCGCGCAGCCGTGACGGACGCGCCGCTGACAAAAGAGCTTGTGACAAACCCTGTGCTGGACTGCTCCATGCTGTAAAAAGAGCTTCCGGGATCTGCCTGATCCCGGAAGCTCTTTTAAGCTGCTTTCGTTATTGTACTTTGTCTTCTGCCAGATCCCGCACGGTAAAGCCGCTGAGATATTCGCTGACAACTCTGTCCAGCCCTTTCCAGAGCGGGAGCGTCTTGCAGACCGCCGCACGGGAGCAGGGCGCGCTGCCCTCCTCGAGGCAGGCTACGGGAGCGATCGTACCGTCTGCCGATTGCAGGACATCCAAAACGCTGATCTCTTCAGCCGGTCTGGAAAGCCGATAGCCGCCGCCTTTCCCGCGCACGCCTTCTATGAACTGCCCTTTCACCAGATCCTTTACGATGCTCTCCAAATATTTTTCGGAGATCTCCTGCCGGTCGGCAGCTTCCTTGAGCGT